>DAOUDE010000053.1:0-50500 GCA_034431475.1 Thermomicrobiales bacterium
CTGCGCATTGGTCCACGGTATCGAGAGTTCCATCCGGCGATCCGACGCTCCTTTCCGCACCCTGAAACGCACCGTTGACGGCATCCGTTTCGCGGTGCGGGAAGGCTGGCGGTGCGGGACGCCGGGGAACCTGAAGAGGATAGCATGATGTCTTTCCGGGGTGTCCGTGCAGGGGTACTTTTGCCCCGGGCGGGGGTTCCACGTGGAACGATTGGTCCACCCGGGTGGAGCGGCAAGGACCCTCATCGTTTCAGGGAGGCCAACGAAAATGAGGTGTTTCGCATGACCACGGCAGGCTTTGCGCTCGCTCCCTGGACCCCGGATCAGACCGCCATCCTGGAAGCCTGGGGACACGACCGGCCTGAGGCCTTGCAAGCCGGGCTGGACGGTGCGCTGGCCCTGATGCTGGATGAGGACGTGCTGGGAGCGCCAGAGCCTGGACCGGTGGCGCCGCTGAGAGGCGAGGGAGAGACCATTGCGGCGCTCTTCGGGGACCTGCTGGACGACCTGTTCGAGCAGATCGCGGTGCACGGTCCAGTTGAGGCGGTCGTGTTGGATGGTGTCCTGAAACGGGACCGCGAGGGGCTTGTGGCCTGGGGCTATCTCTTCCCGAGGGATTTAAGCGTCCCCATTGCCGTGCTGGAACGAGCCGGGAACGTGGAAGCGGTGGTGGAGACCCCGGAGGAGATTCGGCTGCGCGTCATGCTGCGCCGCCTGGCGTAGCGCGGTGGAAACCTACTCCTCGTCCCACGCGGCGTCTGTTTCGGCTGCCAGCAGCTCCTGCGCGCGAGCGAGATCATCGGCCCGCACCGAGAGGCGGTGCGCAAAGGTCGAGGCCGAGCCCCACGCGCCAAACCCCGCGCCCAGCGGCTGCACCAGGACGGGAATCCCCGCGTCCTCCAGGATCGATTGCCACAACCCGGCAATCGGCTCGTTCGGCGCGGTCGTCAGGTAGACAATCTCCGGGCTCATCAGCGCTCCAGTTCCTTGAGCACCACCTGCATGGCGGTCGGCTCGATGGCGTCGATGCCCTCGAAGGGCGTCTCCAACTGGTATTCCAGCAGCAGCAGGAGCGCTACCATCACCGCCAGGCTGCCAGTAAGCAGCACGTGTACCCAGCGATTTTCGACCGCGAAGAAGTAGGAGAAGCCGACCGTCACGATGCCGCCAATGAGCAGCGTGGCGCTCATGACCTGCGGCAGGCCGAACGCCGCCAGCAGGAAGCGGGTGCGCCGCGCTTCGTCCAGCGCGTCGAGTTGATCGAGGGAGGCCGCGAACGTGGGCGTGCCCCCAGACGGGGAGATGCCGATTTCGTCGTAGAGGCTCCAGAGGCGATCCGTGGGCGAGGGGTTGATCGCGGCCGTCAGTTCGCCCTGCGCCAGTTCCGGCCACTCGACGGTCACCACGTGCGTGGCGTACTCCAGGAGCCCGGCGCGCACGGCCTCGTGGTCGGCCGCGGGCCACTCCTGCGAGAGCCGTTGCAGATTGAGCACCGCGTTGGCTTCGTTGGCGGCGGCGGTGCGCGCGTCCTGGTACTCGCCCCAGGCGGCCACCACGACCTGGGCCAGGATGACGGCGTACAGCACGCCAATAACCGCGTAGATGTACCCGGCCACGTCGGTGTGCCCGGCCAGCCGCGACGGCGGCACGAAATGCCGGACAAGCGCCAACCCGGCCAACGAGCCAAGCACGATGACCAGGGCAATCACCAGGAAGATCAGGACCCCTGTCATTCGCTCCGCGCTCCCCGCGCCGGTGTTCCGGCCTCGGTGTCCCGTGGCGCCGTCACTGTGCCGAAACGACGCGTGCTCTGCCCTAGAAAACCCCGGCGACTCCCACCGAGAGCAGCATCATTATCACGGCGCACACCAGCATCACGGTCAGGCAGCCCTTGCCGCGCGGCGCGATGCCCGTGGCGGCCTGCAGGTTGCGCGCCTGGTTCCACCAGATGATGTTGGCAATCAGGCCCGGCAGGAAGAAGGGGAAATAGAGGATGAGGGCGAGGAACGCCCGCCAGCGGAAGCTGCGCATGGGTGGAGCGGGAATCCAGTACGGCTGCTGCGGCCAGGGCGGTCGGGCCACAAAGGCGGCGGGCACAGCGTACGGCGGGGGCGCCTGGTGGGGCACGAGCGGCGCGGCCGGGGGAGCGCTGAGGTCGACCGTAGGTTCCCCCCAGGAGACCCGGAACTCCATCTGGCGGCGGCGCGGCCGGGGCGCCTGCGGCGCCTGCGCGGGCTGTGGCGCGCCACACTGGGTGCACACCAGGGTGCCGGCAGCGAGCGCGCTATTGCAGAAGCGGCAAATCATGGTTCCGTCTCGTTGCGCCCGGGTGTCCGTGCTCCATACCTGCGCGGAGGGTACCGCTCGGCACCAGAACGGGCAACATGCGATCATCGTTCCCGAAGTTGTCAACCAGCGGAGCGATCGATGACCGACCCCCTGTTGCACGCGTGGGATATCAGCAAGCACTACGGCGGTATCGACGCCCTGAAGCGCGTCAGCCTGGAAGTCCACCCGGGTGAAGTGGTGGCCCTGATGGGCGAGAACGGGGCCGGCAAGTCGACGATGGCGAAGATCATCGCCGGCGTGGAGCGGCCAGACAGCGGCGTCATCGAGTGGGCCGGCCAGGAAGTGCACTTTCGCGACACGCGGGATGCCACCGCGGCGGGCATTGCCATCGTGCTCCAGGAACTCAGCCTGGTGCCGGATCTCTCCGTAGCAGAGAACGTCTTCCTGGCGCACCGCTCGGCGTATCGCGGCGGCTGGTGGCTGAATCGCGCCGCCGTCAACCAGGGCACACTGGATCTGGCCGCCCGGCTCGGCTGGGATTTCCCGCTGGACCCCACCCGGAAGGTCAGCGATCTCACTATCGCCGAGCAGCAAATGGTGGAGATCCTGCGCGCGCTCTCACTGGACGCGCGACTGGTCATCCTGGACGAACCGACCGCCTCGCTCAGCCCGCACGAGGTCGATGTGCTGTTCTCGCTGGTGCGCCGGTTGCAGGCGCGCGGCACCGCGTTCCTGATCGTCACGCACCGCCTGGAGGAGGTGTTCGCGCTGGCGGATCGCATCACGGTCTACCGGGATGGCGAACTCTCCGGCGCGTTCGTGACAGCGGAAACGAACCAGGCGGAGATCATTCGGGCCATGGTCGGCCGCGATCTGGGCGATCTCTTCACCATTCGGCAGCGGCAACTCCCGGGCGACACGGTGCTTGACGTGCAGGGGCTGGCCCTGGCGCGCGGTGGCGCACCAGCCACGTTCACTGTGCGCCGGGGCGAGATCGTGGGGATCGCCGGGCTGGTGGGGGCCGGGCGCACGGAGCTGGTGCGCGCCGTCTTCGGTGCCGACCGCGCGGCCCACGGCCAGGTGACGCTGAATGGTACGGTGGGCCTGGTGCGCTCGCCGGAACAGGCCATCGCGCAGAGCGCGGCCATGGTGCCGGAGGACCGCAAACGGCAGGGCCTGCTGATCGACCTTCCAATAGAAGACAACGTCGAACTGGCGGACCTGGCGGCCAACGGCGGCTTCTGGCTGCAGCCCAGCCGTGCCCGGGTGCTGGTCAACCGCATGCGGGATGACCTGCAGATCAAGGCGCCCCGCCTCTGGCAGAGCGTGAGCAGCCTCTCCGGCGGCAACCAGCAGAAGGTCGTGATTGCCAAGTGGCTCGCGTTGGACCCCGACCTGCTGATCCTCGATGAGCCGACGCGCGGCATTGACATCGGCACCAAGTTCGAGCTCTACCGGCTGATCGACGGCTTCGCCGCGCGGGGCAAGGCGGTACTGCTGGTCTCCTCGGAACTGCCGGAAATCCTGGCGCTCGCGGATCGGGTGCTGGTGATGCGCAACGGGGCCATCGTGGCCGAGCTGCCGCACGCCGAAGCCACCGAGGAAGCGATCCTCTCCTACGCGGTGGGGGAGTTGGCCGGGGCGGCGAACTGATGCCAGCGCAGGCCGCAGGCCAGGCGGCGAGCCCGATGCAGGTGGTGCTGGAGCTGGGGAAGAAGGGGAAGCGGGTCGTCGCGGTGGCTCCCGCGTGGCCAGGGCTCTCGCGCGGGGACAAGACGGAGGAGGCCGCGCTGGAGCGGTTGCACACCTACCTGCCGCGCTACGCCCCGGTTGCGCGGTTGGCCGGGCTGGAGGCGGAGTTCGCGGCCAGCCAGTCCCTGCACGTCGTCGAACGATTCCCCGGAACTGGCTCCACCGATTTCTGGGGCATCTCCTTCGCCTGCTCGGAGTTTGACCGCCAGGTGATGACGGAGGCGGACCTGGAACGCGAACTCTCGCTCCTTCAGGCCTGCTGGGACTTCTTCGATGCCGCGCGGGCGCGCGTCTCGGCGGAACTGCGAAAGGGGCCGCGCGGTGGCGGGTGGGACCGCGATCACCTTGTCTGGCACACGGTGGCGACCGAGCTGGACTGGGGCAAGAAGCTGGGCCTGCCCGGCGTGACCGAGGCCATGCCCGACGACGCGTATCTGCGTGAGCACCGCGACGCCTACCTGGCGGCGATTCGCGCGTACCACGCCGCGGGCAAGCCCGCACGGACCTGGCCGCTGCGTTTCCTGATCCGGCACAGCGCCTTTCACACGATGGATCACGCCTGGCAGATGGAGGACCGGGACCTCACGGGCCAGAATGCCTGAGGTCGCCACGATGTGCCTGAACATCAGGCGCCTGGCACGGTACGATGGCATAGCTGACTTGATAACTCTGGCCATGACGCCAGCAGCACGATGGAGACCGCCGCGATGGCCAAGGCCGTGCCAGTGACCCCGAGTACGAATCCGCTGCCAACGCAGCGTGGCGAACGCGGGCGCCGATTTCTGGATGACTACCGCGTTGAACTGGCCATGCTGGGCGCGCTGGCGCTCCTGTGCATCATCCTGACGCTGATTGCGCCAAACTTCCTGACGGCGGGGAACCTGCGCAATGTCCTCTGGCAGGTGACGGCCATGGGGATCATCGCCATCGGCCAGACGTTTGTCATCCTCACCGGCGGCATCGATCTCTCCGTGGGCGGTATCGCGGCGGTATCGGCGATGGCCGGCGGCCTGTTGATGACCGCCAACGGCGGAGAGCAGGTGGCACTTGGCATCATCGCCACGCTGCTCATTGGCCTGCTGGCGGGCACGGTCAACGGGCTGATCATTGCCTACGGGCGGCTGGCGCCCTTCATCGTCACCCTCGGCATGCTCTCCATCACGAACTCGCTCACCTACGTCATCTCGGATGCGAAGTCGATTACCGGCCTGCCGGATGCGTACCGGTTCTGGGGGCGTGGCGAAATCCTGGGCGTACCGCTCTACCTGATCACCTTCATCGTGCTCTTCGTTCTCGGCCAGATCTTCCTGTCGCGCACCAAGCCGGGGCGCTTCATCTACGCCATCGGCAGCAACGAAGAGGCCGCCCGGCTGGCAGGCGTGAATGTGCGCGTCTACAAGATGCTGCCCTACGCCATTACGGGGGTCCTGTGCGCCATCGCGGCCATCATTCTCTCGGGCAAGCTCGGTGCGATCGACCCGGATACCGGCACCGGCCTGGAGCTGCGCACCATCGCCGCCGTCGTGATCGGCGGCACCAGCCTCTTCGGCGGCAAGGGGAGCCTGTACGGCACCCTGATCGGGGTCTTCCTGATCGGGTTCCTGAACAACGGCCTGAACCTGCTGCGCGTCAATGCCTTCTGGCAGGGCACGGCGGTTGGCGTCGTCATCATCCTCTCGGTGCTCGTGGAGCGCATGTCTCGCCGCAGCTAGCGTCACACAATGTGCCGCGCGTTGTGGCACGATATGGGTTGTGGACGAAGCCCGGCGATGTCGCCCGGATGACTCTCGAGGGAGAGTCGGCACGTTGCTGGCAGTGTCACAGGAGATACACCATGGCCGAAACCCCGGTTGACCGCCTGTTGAGCGGCCGTCTTTCCCGCCGTGGCGCGCTGCGCGGCGCGGCCGCCGCCGGCCTGGCGGTCCCTGCTCTCAGCTCGCTGCTCCCCACCGCGATGGCGCAGGATGAGACCTACCAGGTCGCGTACCTCACGCCGGGCCTGAATGTGCCCTTCTGGAAGTACCTCTCGGACGGCATCAAGCAGCAGGCTGCAAAGGACTCCGCCGAGACCGGCGCGACCATCACTGTGACCGACTACGACTCCCGCAATGACGCGGGCACGCAGTTGCAGAATGCCCAGGATGCCATCACCGCCGGTGTCAACCTGATCATTCTCTCCCCGACCGACAGCTCCTCCGCGCCGACGGTGCTGGAGGCGGCCAAGGATGCAGGCGTGCCGGTGGTGATCGCGGACATCGGCACGGATGAGGGTGAGTACGTCTCCTTCGTGATCTCCACCAACGAGCAGGGCGCGTACGACGCCGGCAAGGTGATGATGGAGAAGATGAAGGAGAAGGGGTGCGAGGGCGGTGATGTGCTGATGATCACCATCTCGCAGGCGCGCCTCAACGGCCAGAACCGCACCAAGGGCATCACCCGCGCCGTGGAAGAGGCGGGCAGCAAGATTGTGCAGTTCCTGCAGAGCGAGGATTACACGCGGCAGGAGGCGCAGGCACAGGCCAGCGACATGCTGAGCGCGAACCCGGAGGCGTGCGGCTTCTTCACCCAGCACGACGAGGCGGCGCTCGGTGCGCTGACGGCCATCGAGGAATCGGGCCGCGCCGAGGACATCGTGTTCGCCTCCTTCGACGGCAGCCCCGAGAGCGTGGAGCTGATCAAGCAGGGCAAGCTGGTGGCGGCCGCCATGCAGCAGCCGGTGCTGATGGGGCGCATTTCGATGGAAGTGGGCCTGAAGTTCCTGCGTGGGGAAGAGGTCGAGAAGGAGACGGAAGTCCCGACGATCCTGGTCACCCCGGACAACGTCAACGACATCGAGGCCACGCTGCAGGACACCGTTTTCCCGGTTGAGGGCGGCGCAGAGGCCACGCCAGCCGCGTAAGTCCACCCAGGTGCACTCCGGGGCGAGAGCGGGAAACCGCTCTCGCCCCGTCACCAGCCGCCACATCAATGGTGTCATCCTGAGCCCGCAGGCGAAGGATCTCGGCCCGGCCTCGACCCGGCAAAGCGCTCCGGCCCAGCCGGTCCCGCTCCACCGCCACTCCCGCGTGTCATTTCGAGCGAAGTCGAGAAATCTCGGCCTGCGCTACCGCCCTTTGACGCGTCCTGCACCCGATCCATGACGGTCACCTCGCACCCACGCGACCGGCGATACCGAAATCTCTCGACGGCGCTCGAGATGACACGTGAGGGTGGGCGGCTGATGCGGGGTCCGGTGGCAGCAAGAAAGGAATGAGCACGAGATCCTGCGCCTGCGGGCTCAGATGACACATCAGGGTGGATGGCCCCTTTGACGTGGCGGCTGATGACGGGGTCCTTCGACTGCGCTCAGGACGACACGCGGGGCAGGGCGGCGGACTCGGACCCCGGAGGCCAGCGAGCGCCGCCCTGCGGCGGAGCGCCAGACGACACGCGCGGGTGGGCTGCCGCGCATCATTGCATGAGCATCTTCTCGCGCTCCGCACACGCAGAGCCCCTGCAAGCACGACAGCCAGGGCAAGCGGGTGAGCCGCCCATGCCGTACCATCAGGCAAGAGGCAACAAGGTGCGCGGAGGCTGATGAATGGCGGGAACAGAGCGTCCTCGGCTGGCGATCACGCTGGGTGATCCCGCGGGTATTGGCCCGGAAGTCGTGCTGAAGGCCCTCATGCACGATGAGGTGTACGCCCAGGCCGATCCCCTGGTGATCGGAGACCGCCGCGTGCTGGAACGCACCGTGGCCGCACTCGATCTCCCCCTGAGGATCGAGGCCGTTGCGGACGTGCGAGAGGCCACCTACCGCCCCGGCACGATCGCGGTCCTCGATCTGGAGAACGCCGATCCGGCGACGTTCGCGGTCGGCGAGGAGTCCGCGGTGGCCGGGCGCGCGGCCGTGGACTACGTGTTTCGCGCCTGCGACCTGGCCATGGCCGGGGAGGTCGACGCAATCGTCACCGCGCCGCTGAACAAGGCGGCCATGCACATGGCAGGCTACACCTACGCCGGGCATACGGAGTTGCTGACCGAGCGCACCAGCGCCCCGCGCGTGAGCATGTTGCTGATTGGGCCGGGACTGCGGGTCGTCCACGTCAGCACCCATGTGGCGCTCTCGGAAGCGATTGCCCGGGTCACCCCGCAGCGTGTAGAAGAGGTGATCCAGTTGGCGTACGACGCCTGCCGTGCTCTAGGCATCGCGGAGCCACGGATCGCCGTTGCCGGGCTGAACCCGCATGCCAGCGAGGGCGGCATCTTCGGCAGCCAGGAGGCAGAGAGCATCGTGCCGGCCATCGCCGCGGCCCGTGCCCGTGGCCTGAACGTCAGCGATCCGCAGCCGCCGGACACGGTCTTCCTGCGCGCCACGAAGGGGCATTACGACATCGTGGTCGCGCAGTATCACGACCAGGGCCATATCCCGATGAAGCTGCTGGCGTTTGATTCGGGTGTGAATGTGAGTTACGGACTTCCCGTAATACGCACCTCGGTCGATCATGGGACGGCGTTCGATATCGCCGGGCAGGGAATCGCCAGCGAATCGAGCATGCTGGCGGCCATCGACGTGGCCGTGCAGATGGTTCGCGCGAAAGCCGCAGGCCTGACCTCATGACCATGCTCGCCATCGTTGCGGATGATCTCACGGGCGCGGCAGATACCAGCGCCTGCTTTGCCGATGCCGGGTGGCGGACGGTGATCCCCTTCACCACGGTTGCCCCGGGTGACGTCGATGTGCTGGCGTTGAGCACGGAGAGCCGGGACCTGACCGATGTGGAAGCGGCGGATGCCGTGTACCGCGCCATCCTGAGCATGGCGGCGAACGCGCCGCCACGTTGGCTCTACAAGAAGGTCGATTCCGCCCTGCGCGGCCACCCGTGTGAGGAACTCCTGGCCGCGATGAGCGCGCTCGGCACGCGGCGGGCCCTGGTGGCGCCCGCCTTGCCGGCAGAAGGGCGCACCACACGCGGGGGCAGGCAGTTCATCAACGGCCTCCCGCTCCAGGCCAGCGCGTTTGGCGGCCAGAGTGCGCCCACGTCGTTGCTCGACATCTTCGCCAACGACCGGGACCTGCCGGTGATACACCTGCCGCTGGGCCTGGTGCGTCAGCACCCGGACGCTGTTTGCGAGTGGCTGCGGGCCGATGAGGACGGCATCCTGGTGGCGGACGCGGAAACCGATGACGACCTGGACGTGCTGGCCTGGGCCGCCGCGAACTCCAGCCTGCAGGTGCTGTGCGGCGCGGCCGGGTTCGCCCGGCGCCTGGCGTTGGCACTCCCCCCGGGCGGGCGCGAGCATCTACCCCCGCATGCCGTGAAGCCGATCCTGATCGTGGCTGGCAGCAAGCATGCCGCCACCATGCGTCAACTGCAGGTGCTTTCAGACGATGGTGTGCCGGTCATCCAGCTCCCCCAGGAAGTCATCGATGATCCGGACTGCGCGTTGGCCGGGACGCTGGAGACCGTTGCCGCCTCCCTCGCCTCGGGCCGCACCACGGCGGTCACCACCGCAGGGCTCAATCCCTCGGCCAGCGCCGAGCGGACGGTCGCGGCGCGGCTGGCGGAAGTGGCGTCCCATCCCCGGGTGCGGGAGCACGTGGGGGGCATGGTGCTGACCGGCGGTGATGTGGCCGCCGCCGTTTGCGGGGCGCTTCACGCCAGGGGTATCGGCCTTGGCGGCGAAATCTACGCCGGACAGCCGTGGGGTCGCCTGAGTGGCGGCGAACTGCCAGACCTGCCGGTGGCGACCAAGGCCGGGAGCTTCGGCCGCGACCACGCCCTGCGCACGTGCGCGGCATTCCTGCAGGGCGCGGCAGTCGGCAACGGGTAGCGGGATGCTGCCGGGTGGTCGCCTGCTTTGGAGACCACCCAAACGCGGCCGCAGTTCCAGACTCCCTGTCATGCTGGGCCCGCGGGCGAAGCAGCTCGTTCTCTGGGCGATCCTTCACGCTGAGAGCTGGCGGAGCACTGCTCTGACTCGTTGGTGCTGACAGCATTCGTCGTCGCGCAGTTCAGACGGTACGTCCGCTGCCCAGCACATCCTCCGGGGTGAGTAGCGTGCCGCCGTAGAGCTTGTTTACGGCGGTCGTGAAGGCGAGGGAGCCGGACAGCACCTCACGCGGCGTACCTTCCGCCACAATCCGGCCATCCCCCAGCAGCGCCACGCGGCCTGCCACCTCGGCGACCAGCTCCACGTCGTGGGTGGCGAGGACCATCGCGACGCCCTCGCCCTGCAACTGGCGCAACAGGGCAACCAGTTGCCGCCGCCGGGCCGCGTCCATGCCGCGCGTTGGTTCGTCCAGCAACAGCGCCTGTGGCGCACCAACCAGCACCGCTGCCAGCGCGGCGCGCTCGCGCTCGCCGCCGCTGAGATCGCGCGGGTGGCGGCCGGCGGCATGAGCCAGACCCAGCGTGGCCAGCACCTCATGCGGATCGCGGGTGGGACCCGATTGATGCTTGAGGGTAAAGGCAAGTTCGTCCGCCACGGTCTCGGCGAAGAAGAGCGACGATGGGTTCTGCGGCAAGTAGCCGACCGTCTGCGCGATATCGGCGGGGTGCAGGCGGCTGGTGTCCTGGCCGCGCAGCAGCACCTGGCCGCCCGTTGGCCGGTGCAGACCGCTGATCACCCGGAGCAACGTGGACTTCCCGGAGCCGTTGCGCCCCATCAGGGCCAGGACCTCGCCCGGATAGAGGTCGAGGGTGATATCGCGCAACACACGCCGCTGATCCCAGCCCGAGCTGACTCCTGCCAGGCGGAGGATGGGCGTGCCGCCCGGGCGCGGCGCATCGGGGAGGGGAGGGGGCGGGATGATCCCGGCGGCGGCCTCGTTCCGCACCCTTGCCCGGCCCTCCTTGATCGTCAGGGGCAGTGGTTCCCAGCGCCGGGCGCGGCCCAGCGCCAGCAGCGGCGGCAGGGAGGCCGGGTCGACGCTGGCCAGCACCTCACGCGGCGAGCCATCCTGGGCGATGGCCCCGCCGGGCGCGAGGAGCGTCAGGCGGTCACTCTGGCTGACGACGCGGTCGAGTCGGTGTTCGGCGAGGATGATGGTCAGGCCGAGGTCCTCATTCAGCCGGGCCAGCGCGGCGATGACCTCCTCCGCGCCCCAGGGATCGAGCTGGCTGGTGGGTTCATCCAGCGCCAGGATGGCGGGCTGCAGGGCCAGCGCGGAGGCCACGGCCACCCGCTGCCGCTCGCCGCCAGAGAGGGTGCTGATGTCGCGGTGGCGCAGCGCCGCGATGCCCAGCAGGTCGAGCACCTCTTCCACGCGCTTGCGCATGATCAGCGGCGGCACGCCCAGTTGCTCCATGCCAAAGGCGAGTTCGTCGGCCACCCGCGCCGAGACGATCTGCGCCTCCGGATCCTGGAACACGAAGCCGGTGGTGCGCGCCAGCTCACGCGGCGTGTGATACCGCGTGTCCTGGCCATCCACCAGCACGACCCCGCCAAACTCCCCGCCGGAAAAGTGCGGCGTCAGCCCGTTCAGGCAGCGCAGCAGGGTCGATTTGCCGCTCCCCGATGGCCCGGTGAGCGTGATGAACTCCCCGGGCGCGATCTGCCACTCCGGGACGCGCAGGGAGGGAGCAGCGTGTTCCGGGTAGGCGTACGCGACATTGGTGAAGGTGACGAGCGGTGACGTTGTCATGGGCCGGGCACACCCATCTCGCCTGTGATCCTGAGATCGCCCTCCCTTGTCCTCCTGAGCCCGCAGGCGAAGGACCTCGTTCTCCTGTTCCGCACCCAGCCCGTATGTGTCTTGCGCGCCCACTCGCGTGTCATCTCGAGCGAAGTCGAGAGATCTCGGCCTGACCAGCCGCTACCCGCCGATGCCTGCACGCCAGCGTCTCGGTCGCCTCGCACCCGCGCGGCCGGTGACGCCGAGATCTCTCGACTTCGCTTGAGATGACACCTGAAGTGGGCCGTAGGAGGGTAACAGGCTGAGCGGGTGGTTCTTTGCGGGAGCGAGACTGGGCCGGGATCCTTCGCCTGCGGGCTCAGGATGACAAGGGAGGGCGGGCGGGTGCTCGAACGTTGTCGATGTGGGACGAGGTCCCGCGGACTCGGTACTGCGTTGCAGCTCGAACGTCTTCCATGGCGATGCGCCACTCTTCGTCGTGTCTCGAGCGCAGTCGAGAGACCTCGTCGTGCCCACGCGCTGGTCTTGGCCACGGTGACAGCGGGTTGCGGTTTCCTGGGAACCGAGGTCTCTCGACTGCGCTCGAGACACGAGGGATTGGCCGCGGCCCGGAATTCCCGACGCCTGCCCATAACTGCAGGACGCAGGACGACCCACAGCAGGGGATGGCAAGTCGTGACGCTTCGGTTGCAGAGCGAGCTCAGCTGATCAACTCCGGCAGCGGCCAGCTTCGTTTGCGGTGGTGCCACTCGCTCCACGTGCGTGTACGGGAAGGCTGCCTGGGGTAAGCGCTGTATCACGGCCGCACCGCAGCGGGGGTCAGCAGAAGCGCGAGGAGCGCCAGCAGCGGCAGATTGACGGCGGGGACGTCGATGTGCGGGTAGGGCTCGTAGCGGAACGCACCGGGAGCGCGCACCAGCAACACGACCTGGGCGGCCAGGACAATCAGGGAGGCAGCGGCAACGGCCCACTCCGCCTGCTCCCAGACGGGCTCCCGGTAGCGAGTGCGCTGCGCGACCCGGTGCGCGCGGCGATGCGCCACACTGACGACAAGCCCTAGCGCCCCGGCGGCCAGCAGTGCCGCACCGGCAGGGAGTGCGCCGAGAATCAGGACATACGCCCCCGTGGTGATGGCGGTGAGCCCGAGCAGCAGGGAAGCCAGCCGCCACGTGCCGGTTTGCGCCTCCCCGGTAAGCGGCGCACCGAACGCGCGGGCTTCCAGGGCCTCCGCGGTGATCATGGCCCGCTCGAGCCCGCCACCCAGCAGCGGCATCAGGAGCGGCAGTACGTCGCGGGCCCCACGCGGGCGGAAGCCGCGCGCCGCCTGGGCATCCCGGATTTCGCCAAGGGCCAGCGTGGTCTGCGGCAGATACGCCCAGGCTACGGAACCAGCGACCGCCAGGGGCGCCATGCGGTCGGGCAGCAGGCGGATGGCCAGGGTCCAGTCGAGGACCACGCCGAGCGTGGCGCTGACGGTGACCAGTGTGAAGATGGCCAGCGCCCCCAGCAGGCCGAAAACGAGTGCATTCAGCGTGAGAGCGCCACCGATGATCGGCCAGGAATCGGGGAGGTGGCCGATGACCACGTCCCCGGCCCGCACGGTCAGCACGTTGAAGATGACGCTGACCACGCCAAACACGATCGCCAGCCGCAGCAGCGGCCGCCAGCGGCGGCCCGCCGCGCCAGGACTCCACACCGCCCAGACGCTGATGACGGCCAGCAGCGTGGCGGTGATGGGCCAGGGGTTCCGCCCCAGCAGCGGCGGGATGACCGCGGCGGCCGCCCAGAGCAGCCAGGCGCGCGGATCGAGCGAGCGGGTCGGTTCCGGCTCTGGCATCGCATCCTCCCCGGCGAGGGGTGGGTGCTGGCCACGCGCCCGCACCGCTCGCCGCGCGAGCGCGTGGCCAGCCAGGCCGATGGCGGCGAGCATCGCCAGGGCGGCGGCTCGTTCCTGCACCGTAGGCGGGGTGACGGTTGTCGCGGGTCCGACACCCTCGGGGAAGGAGGTGCGGAAGCTGGCAACGCTCCCTGTGCCATCACCGGCCCCGGCCAATTGCGCCAGTTGCGCGGGCGTGACGGCGGGAAGGTGCGGGTCATCACCGGTCCAGCTCCAGCCGAGGATGTCGCCATCATGGACGCGGGTGGCGCTGCCGCCGAGCGCCAGCCATCGCCAGCTTGCCGGGTCGGCCGGGTCCTGCCGGAAGAGCTGCCAGTAGGGAGCGTTCGCGCCCGATGCCTGGCAGACCGTGCGCCGGCACTCGTCCACGGCGCAGCCCTGTCCGCCGATGGCGCAAACGCCTTCGCCGAGCGCGCCGAACCCGACCGTCACTACCGGGATCCCGCTTCGCTGCAGGAGCGCGATGCCGTCGATCTCGTGCTCCGGGAAGGGCACCCAGGCATAGGTGATGCGGCCGTCGCCATCGCGCACGATGAGTCCGGCGTGGTTCCACGCATCCTCCGCCTGCGCGGGAGCAGGGTTGAGGAACAACCTCGCCAGCAGCGTGGCCAGCGAGATCAGGAGCCAGATGCGGAGGAACTCGCGGAACGCGGGCATCGCGCGCTAGGCGGCGAGCGGCACGCAGGTTGCGCTGGCTGCCGCGTCTGTCGGGCAGCCTGTCGCGACCGGCAATGCCTTGCGGGCCAGCGCTGGTATCCCCTGCACGGTGGCCAGGAGGTTCGGGTCGGTTTCGGTCGCCATGTAGCGCAGCGAGCCATCAGGCAACTGATACGCGGCGAGGGCTGTCAGCGCGTCGCTCGCATCTTCGCCTGCCGCGATCAGCGCCTGCGCCACCAGCGCGGTGGAGTTGCTGTCGGCAGTCAGGGGATCGCCGGGGCCATAGGCGTAGCCGCTGCCGTCCGGCAAACGCAACGTTTCCAGGAACGCAAGGGCGGGGGGCACCAGTTCCGACTCGCCGTACCCGGCTGCCACCAACGCCTGGATGACCATCGAGGTGGTGTTGGAATCCGCCGCGCCCGCTTCGGTGCTGCCATCGAAAGCCCAGCCGCCATCCGCGCCCTGCGTGGCGCGCAGGGGGTCCAGCGCCGAGTCTGGCGGCAGCTCGCCCACGGCTGAGAAGGCCAGGATCACCAGCGCGTGCGCGTAGAGACTATCGCCCCAGATGCCGGCGATCGGGTTCTGGACCGAGGTTGTCGGCGGCTCCTGCATGACCTTGAAGAGATCGCTGCCCACGAATGTGCGAGGGTCGCGCCCACCCGCAACCGCCGCGAGCGCCAGCTTGGCCGCCTGGCCGGCCCCGGCCTGGGCATACGCCTCGCCGTTGGCCGCCAGGTACGCCACCGCCTTGTCGATTGCTGCGCCGGCAGCGGGGTCGGTGTCGGCGGCGGCGGCGAGCGCCATCACGGCGTCGGTCGTGACCCCGGCGTCCAGGTCACCGGAGTACCCGGGGAAGCCGCCGGAGGCGTCCTGCTGCGCGAGGAGCCAGGCGGTGGCTGCCGTCAGCGGGTCTGCCGGCTGGGCAGCGGGTGAGGCGGCAGGCGTGGCCTGCCGCGCCGCAACGGAGCCGGGCAGCAGGCTGAGGCAGACGAGCGCGACCAGCAGCAGCGCGCACAGGTTGGCACGAAGACTCCAGCGTTTCGACATAAGTGTCCTTCCCTTTCTCGCGAAGGGCGTTGGACGCGGTGGACTGGCGGTCTGGCTTCGCCACGGGTGGCGTCACAGTTGCGGGACAGCGCCGGAATTGCACCGGCTTCTCCAGTGGTTTGGATGTTCCACCGCTTGAACGCTCTTGTATTGCGCGGCACAGCGGCCACACCCGGAGTGTGGCACCCGCGGAAAAGCCCCGTCAATTCGGGCGAGAGGTGTGCTATAAGCCCTGTGGGGAGGCGCGGGTGGATATCGTCTACGCAGTGGAAATAGGAGCGGTGGCAGCGGTAGCGGCCATCCTGGGCTCCATGCTGGGGCTGGGCGGCGGCGTCTTTCTGGTGCCGATCCTCACGCTCTTTTTCGGGGTGGATCCCAAGCTGGCCGTTGGCGCGAGCGCCATCGTCGTGGTCACCAATTCCGTGGTCGGCTCGACGAATCACCTCAAGAGCCGCTTCACCAACCTGCGGCTGGCCATGCTGCTTCAGGTGTCGATGGCGCTCGGGGCCATCGCGGGCGCGCTCTACAGCGTGGCTGCCGATCCGCGCGTGATCTACGGCGTCTTCGGGGCGGTGCTGGTCTACTCCGCAGTCTCCATGGTGGTTCGGCGGGACCGCGCGGTCAGCGCCCCGATTGCCGGCGCAACCGATGCGCTCGATCTCGGCGCGGCCTTTCGGGATCCGGCCATCGGCCGGGACGTGGGCTACATCCCCATCCGCCCGGCGGCGGGGATGGGCGTCGGGGCGGGGGCAGGCGTCATTTCCGGCATGCTGGGCGTTGGGGGCGGCGTGGTGATGGTGCCCACCATGAGCCTGCTGATGCACGTGCCAGTCAAGGCTGCTGTCGGTACGTCCTCCTTCATGGTCGGCATCACCTCGGTCGCGACGGCGTTCGTCTATTACTCACGCGGCAAGATCGACCCCGCGCTGGTGGTGCCAGCAATTGTTGGGGTGTTCCTGGGCGGGCAGGTTGGCTCCCGGCTGACGCGGCGTGTCCGCGCGCAGCGCCTGGCGGTCATTTTCGCGGTAATCCTGTTGTACCTGGGCGTTTCCCTGCTGCTACGAGCGGTCGGTATCGAGGTTCCAGGGCAGTCATGAGCGATCAGGCGACTATCGAGCAGGAAACAGCCGAGTTGATGCGGCGCACCGAACTTCTGTCGCCGCTCTACGACCTCTCGCGCAGTATCTTCGTCTGGGGTTTCCGCATCGGCGCGGTGTTGCTGATGTTGGGCGTGTTGATGGCCATCGGCACCGGCGAGCCGATCGGCCGCGTGGCGGACCCCATGGGGGATATCCCCGGCGCAGTGCTCGCGGGCAAGGCCTCGGGGATCATCGACCTGGCGATCCTCTGGTTCATGGCCACGCCGGTAGTAACGGTGATTGCGGTAGCGATCGGGTTCCTGCGGTTGGGTGACCGCCGGTACGCCCTGCTTTCCCTGATTGTCTTGATCATCCTGGGCGCCAGCATCGCGCTCTCGCTGCTCCGCTAGCGCACGAATGTTGGAGAACAATGCCTTGACTGAACGTGAGCCCGCGCCCATCGGTGTGGTGGTGGCAATGGCCTCTGAACTGCAGCACCTGCTCAACCACACGACACCCGTGCGTGAGGAACGGCACGGGCCCTGGCTTGACCGCTTCGAGCTGGCAGGCGATGTGCCGCTGATCGCGCTGCGCTGCGGCATCGGCATGGTGAATGCGGCGGCGGGTACGGAACACCTCATCGCTTCCTACGCCCCGCGCGCCGTCATCAACTTTGGCTGTGTCGGTGCGCACCGGCGCGATATCCTGCCCGGCGATGTCGTCATTGGCAGCGGCGCGGTGAACCACGGCGCCATGCATATCCTGGCGAGCGGCAAGACGTACTTCCCCGGCCTGGAATACCAGTTTCAGGGCGAAGAGGTAGCGCTCACAGAACTTGTCTCCGACCCGGCCCTGATCGAGGAGACAATTGCCGCCGCCGAAGGCTGGCAGCCCGACCCCTGGCCGAAGGGGCTGAACCTGCCGGAGGGCTTCGTGGAGCGCGCACCCCAGGTACATGTGGGCCGGGTGGGCTCCGCCGATATCTGGACGCAGCATCACGGCCGCATCGATGAACTGGTCGCCCGCCACGGCACCCTCTGCGAGGACATGGAGGCCGCCGCCATCGCGCACATCTGCGTGCGCCACAGCGTGCCGTTCATGACCGTGAAGGATGTCTCCAACAACGAGTTCCACAAGGTCTCTGACCTGGTGGACCAGGGTGAGGTCCTCCCGGCGGCCGAGGTCGGCCGCCGCTCCGCAGACCTGGTGCTGCGGCTATTGGCACGGCTGGGTGGGGAATAGGGGCAACCGCCTCCATTCCCTTTCGATAGCGCTGCCAGTGCTGGGAGCGTGAATTGGAACAGCCGAACGGGTCATCGTCAGGTAGACGCCCGGAGCCGGTGACGGGGTAGGGCAGGCCCATGAGGGCTCTGGGGTACCGATGAGCGTGGGCGTTCGAGGAAGCGGGAGCTACTCCCCGTAGTAGCTCAGGGGCCGCACGACCACCTTGCCCGCGGCAGGGTCCATGCTCAGGACGACGTCCGGGTGGCTGGGCAACAGGATATCCGCGCCCTCGTCCGGGGTGACCACCAGCACGTCGTTGGCCCCGGTCTCCATCAGGTCCGTCACCTTGCCGAGGCGTTCGCCCGCTTCGGTGAAGACCTCCAGCCCGATGATCTGGAACAGGAAGTACTCGTTCGGGGCGAGCGGGCGCGCGTCAGACGCGCGGATGGAGAGCGCGGTCCCGCGCAGGCGCTCGACCGTCTCCGGGGAGGAGATGCCCTGCAGGCGCAAGAGCGCGTTGCCCTGGTGCATCCGCGCACTCAGGACCGTGCGCGGCGCGGTCTCATCACCCAGGTAAAGGCGCTTCAGGGTCAGCAGGTGCTCGGGATCGTCGGTTTGCAGCCGCAACTTGAACTCGCCGCGTAGCCCGTGAGGAGCGAGGATGGCGCCGACCACCAGGCGGGCTCGTGAGAGCGGCGTGGCCGGATCAGGCCCGGCCGTATCCGCGAGGCGCGGCGGCGTGCGTGGTGCACGTGGCGCACGCCGCACAGCCGGCCGCCGGGGGCGCTGGGCGACCGGCGGGGAATCGTTGGGGCCGCTCGCCGCGAGATCGGGAACCGGGACGATCGGCCCCGCGACATCCGGCGGGGCCGGTGGTGGGGTCAGGCGGAGCTGCTGGGGCCGCCGCGATGACTCAGTCTTCGATGTCGAGGGAGGCACGTACGTTGCTCCGGGAACCCGAGATCATCAGCGCCGTGCGCATGGCGCGGGCAATGCGCCCGCCCCGGCCAATGACCTTGCCGAGTTCTTCCTCCGGTACGCGCAGGCTGACAAAGACACTGCCGCCGCGCTGCCGGGCTTCCACTTCCACGGTGCCGGGATCGTCGACCAGGTTGGTGGCCAGGTAGACGATCAGCCCGCGCAGACGCTCCGCGGCGTCCGAATCCACAGGATAGGCGGCGGAGAACTCCTCCTCGGCCGGCAGCATATCCTCGTACTCGTCGGCCACCACGTCGTCACTGACATCGACATTGACGTTGTCCATGCGGATTGCTCCTCGTGTGGCTGCGCGGCGAATACATGCGCTGAGAGGCGACCGGTCAGGGCCGCCTCTCTGTCTCCGCGTCGTCTGATCGTAACTGAGCGCCGCCGCTACTCGGCCGCCGCAACAGCCACTTCGGCTTCGCCATAGACACCGGCGCGGTTCAAGAGCGAACGCACGGTCTCGGTCGGTTGCGCTCCCACGGAGAGCCAGTGACGAGCGCGCTCGATATCCACCCGCACCGTCGAAGGCTCGGTCAGCGGATCGTAGAACCCGACCGTCTCGATGAAGTCACCATCACGCGGGGAGCGGCTGTCGGCCGCAACGATGCGATAGCTGGGGCGCTTCTTGGCGCCCATCCGCCGGAGGCGAAGCTTGACCACGCGGAATTGCTCCTCTTGCTGCCCGTGGCGCCTGCCCATATGCGGCCCACGGCAAACACTCATTCAATGGTGCGTGCAAATGACGACACGCGATGCCAGGCGCCCGAATCGGTCAGCACCGCTGCCAGCGCAGGCACAGAAATGACGTCCCACGCCGGGGCGAAAGGACAGCCGATCATAGCATTGGCGCTGACCGGGCGTCAATGCACGGCTGCCTTCCCGACGACCGTCAACCGGTGCGCTGACGCCGCCGCTTCTGCCAGATATCCAGCGCCACCGCCAGGATAATGGCCGCGCCGGTCACCACCTGCTGCGCATAGGTATTGATGCCCAGCAGCACGATGCCATTTTCCAGCACGCCCACGATCGCCGCGCCCAGCACTGCGCCGAGGGCCGTGCCTTCGCCTCCGATCAGGCTGGTGCCACCGATGATGGAGGCCGCGATCACCGGCAGTTCCTGGCCCAGGCCAGCGGTGGGCTGCGCGGAAACGAGGCGGGAGAGCAGGATGATGCCGGAGACAGAGGCCAGAAAGCCGCTGGTGGTGTAGACGAACATCTTGACGTTGTTGACGTTGATGCCTGCCAGCCGCGCCGCCTCTTCGTTGCCGCCGACGGCGTAGATATAGCGCCCCAGCGTGGTCTTGCCGAGGAACAGGGTGGCCAGGATGGTGACCACCACCATGATGATGACCGGCATGGGGATCTGCCCCACGTAGCCCTGGCCGATTTGGAGCAGCAACTCGTCACGCGGGGCGGTAACCGGGTACCCCTGGGTGACGACGTAGATCAGACCGCGTCCAATGCTGAGCGTGCCGAGCGTGGCGATGAACGGCGGCAGGCCCACACGCGTGATGAGTAGCCCGTTGCAGGCCCCGAACGCGGTGCCGATCGTCAGGCCGGCCAGAATAGCCAGCGGTGACGGCCAGCCGTTGACCAGCAGCATGCCGGTGGAGAGGCTGGCGAGCCCGATGATCGACCCGGCCGACAAGTCGATACCGCCAGTGATGATCACCATGGTCTGCCCAATAGCGGCGATGGCGGTCAGGGAGAAGGCGCGCGCCACGCCGAGCAGATTGTTCCAGGTGAAGAAGACGGGGGAGAGAAACGCCAGCAACGCGCACAGGAGGACCAGGGCCAGCAGGATGTTCAGCTCCTTCACCCCGGAGCTGGCGGCGCGCAGGCCAGCCCAGCGACTGGCGGGCGCATCCACCTCGGGCGCAGGTCCCCCGGCCGCCGCCTGGCTATCGTTCACCATCTTCCCGTCTCCAGCCGCTCTCTCACGTCGCTATGTTCCTGCGGACGTTCAGGCCAATGCCTGAGCCCGCGCCTGGCGGGTAGTCTGACCCGTTGCGGCCGCCATGATCGATTCCTCAGTGGCCTCGCTGCGCGGGATGTCCGCCACCAGCCGCCCCTCATGCATGACCAGCACGCGGTGACTCATGCCCAGGATTTCTGGCAGTTCCGACGAGATGAGCAGAATTGCCACGCCCGACTCCGCCAGGCGCGCGATCAACGCATGTACCTCCGCCTTGGCCCCAACATCGATGCCGCGCGTCGGCTCATCCAGGATCAACACCTTGGGCCGGGTGGCCAGCCAGCGGGCGATGACGACCTTCTGCTGGTTGCCACCCGAGAGTGCGGAGACGCGCTGTTCCATGTGCGGAGTGCGGATGCGAAGGTTCTCGATGTAGCCGCCGACCATTTCCCGCTCCTGGCTGCGTGAGGGGAAGAAGGCGGAGCCGAGGCGATCCAGGACCGGGAGCGTGACGTTTTCGCGGATCCCCATCACGGGGACCAGGGCTTGCAGCTTGCGGTCTTCCGGCACCAGGGCGATGCCCTGGTCAACGGCGTCCCCCGGGGTCCGGATGGAGACGGGTTTGCCCTCCAGCAGAATCTGGCCGCTGCTGATGAGATCTGCCCCGAAGAGGCAGCGCGCCAGCTCCGTGCGCCCCGCGCCAACCAGGCCCGCGAGCCCGACGATCTCGCCTCCGCGCACGTGAAACGAGATGTCGTGCAGCACGCCCCGCCGCGAGAGGTTGCGTACCTCCAGGCGCACCGGGGCATCGGTCTCGCGTGCCTGGGTGAACAGGCGGGACAGATCGCGCCCCACCATCATGCGCACCAGGTCCTCCTCCGTCGCGTCGGCAACCTGCACCGTGCCCACCAGCTTGCCATCTCGCAGCACCGTGACGCGGTCGGCGATCCGGAAGATTTCGGTGAGGCGGTGCGAGATATAGACGATTCCCACGCCCTGGCTGCGCAGGAGTTCGACGATTTCGAAGAGGCGCGCGGTCTCCCGTTCCGAGAGGGAGCTTGTGGGCTCGTCAAGAATGAGCACGCGCACCTTGCGGTGGAGCGCCCGCGCGATCTCGACCATCTGGCGCTGCCCGGTTCCCAGGTCCCGCGCCAGCGTCTGCGGACGAACATGCAGGCCCACGCGTTGCAACAACTCGCTGGATTGCTGCCAAACCGCCGGCCAGTCCACCTGCCAGTTGCCAGAGCGGGTAGGGAGATCCCCCAGGAAGATGTTTTCCCCGACGCTCAGCGCCCCGACCAGGCTCAGTTCCTGGTAGATGATGCTGATCCCGAGGTCCTGCGCGGCACGTGGCCCGGAAATGCTGACCTGCTGGCCATCGATCTTCATGACGCCGCTGTCTGGCGGCTGTGCCCCGGCCAGGATCTTCATCAAGGTGGATTTGCCCGCGCCGTTTTCCCCGATGACCGCATGCACCTCACCCGGCAGAATCTCGATCGAGACGTCGTCCAGGGCGTGCACGCCCGGGAATCGCTTGGAAACACCTATCGCTTCCAGGACCGGAGTGGGCATGGGCATCGCTTTCGGGCACGCACCGGCAAGGCGTCTGGTGGGGCCCTGCCGGGTAGGGGATTGCCCCGTGCGCACACCGGTGTGCGCACGGGGCCGAGGTAGCTATTTCTCGTACGACGTGATGTTGTCCTTGGTTACCACCGTCACGCCGGTGTCCAGCAGAGCGCACTCGGGAACATAGCCTTCCGTCAGCATCTTGAAGGATTCGCTGATGGAGAGTTTGCCCATTTGTACGGGGCGCTGGACCATCGTTGCGTAGATGATCCCCGCGTCGATAGCGTCCAGCACTTCCTTGAGGTCATCGAAGGCGACGATGGTGAGTTTCCGGTCCGCGAACTCCGGACCCTGCATCACCTGCGCCAGGGTGGGCCCGCCGGTCGCGCTCATGCAGGCGACGCCGTTGAGGTCCGGATGCGTGCGCAGCAACGCCTCGCTCACGCCGAGGCCCTTCTGCAGGTCCTCGTCGGTGGCGACGACTTCCACGACCTCGATGTCGGGGCCGATCGTCTCGCGCAGCCCCTCGATTCGCTCATTCAGGTTGAGCGCGCCCAGGCCGCCCGTAATGATGCCGATCTTGCCGGACCCGCCGAGAGCGTCACGCAACGTTTCGCCCTGGAGCATGCCAGCGGTCTTGTTGTTGGTCCCGATGTATTCGACGCGGTTGCTGTCAGGGGAATCGGAGTCAAAGGTCAACATCAAGATGCCCTGGTTCAGGCCATTGTTGATGACATCGACCACGGAGGTCGGTTCGTTCGGGGAGATGACGATCGCGTTGACCCCTTTGGTGATGAGGTCTTCGATCATCTTGACCTGCAGGGCAGCGTCGAACTGCTGCGGCGCCTGCCACTCGAAATTGACGCCAAGGGCCTTGGCTTCCTCTTCCGCGCCAATGCGGCAATCCTCAAAGAACGGGTGAACGCCCTTGGGCACGATGGCGACGGTGATGGGCGAGCCGTCTGTCACCATCTTGACCGTAGAAAGCAGGCCAGCATCGAACGGCTCGGCGCAGCTGCCGGCGGCCGGGGTGGCGTCCTGCGCCAGGGCGGGCAGGCAGCGGCCGCCCAGCCCCACGAACGCGGCGCTGGCAGCAGCGCCCTGGACCAGACGACGACGGCTGAGCTGAGACGAGTGCGATTGGAGACGGATGCTCATCGTGGCGCACCTCCGTGGCTCTTGCAGCGGCACGCGCCGTCGATGCGCTCCGCACCGGCGCGGAGCTTCTGGCCATCGAGCTTTTCCGGAGAACCATTTCTCTTGGACACGTGCCGCAACCACACTACGTGGCGCACAAAAGTGTGTCAAGAGATGGCACGTTCCTGGTGAGGGATTCATATACAACCATGGCGTCCGGAGTAAACACCCCGGACGCCATGGTGGCGGGTGTTGAGCTACTCGACAGCGCGAGTGCGGACTCGCAGCGCCCTAGTCCTCGCGGCGTGCGCCGACGCCGGCAGTGTCGAGCGCGGTGGCGCTGCACGCTGCCACGAGGGTGCGGGTCAGAGTCGGCGAGCACCCGAGGCGAGTCGCACGGGCGGCGACCCGCAGGGGGCCCTGGCGGCGCACCAGGGCTTCCGCGACAACCTGGCTGACGCGAGGCGCACGCTCCGTTTCGGGGTGAGCGGCAATCATGTGAAACAACCTGCCTTCCCAGGGGCTAGGGCCGGTCAGTCCTGCGCTGTCTGGCCCGCAATGGCAAAGCTCCTGTGAAGCTTCGCGCCGATCTGCTCTGATCCTAGCGGTCAAACGCCCCCTTGGCAAGACCTTGGACACATTTTTCGCCACATTTCTGCAATATATGGTGATATGCGGATTCTGGGAAGATGCAGCGCGGCAGATCACTCCCGATGCTTTGCAGATTGCGTCGCTTCGCCTGGGCGCGTCTTGGGGTGGCCCTGTCCGCGCGTTTACGCCGCTGTCATCAGCAAGTCCTTGCTGAGCACAAGTTCGAGGGCCAGTGTGCGGTAGCCGACCGTATCGAAGAGCACCAGGATGGTCTCGCCCGCGTAACGCAGGACGCGGCCCGGACCCCACTCCCTGTGCTCCACCAGGCTCTGGAGCGGGAACGGGTGCTCCCGCGTGGCGTTGGCAACGACGAGTCCCGCATCGCAGTTGTCGCAGTTCTGGCACGGGGCAGGCAGGGTTTCTCCAAAGTAGGAGAGCAGGTAATCTCGCCGGCAATCACGCATGTCGGCATACCCGCGCATCATCTCGAGCCGTGAGCGTTCGAACGCGCGCCGATGCTCCTGTGCCTCCGCCGCGCCCTCCGTGACCTCGCCCGGCGTCAGCGAGGCTGTCGGCGTGATCTCTCCGTTCGGGCGCAGGGCGACGACACCCTTGTCCTCCAGGCTGTGGATGGCGGCGGTGACCTTCATGGGTGAGAGATCGAGCTTGTCGCTGATCTCCTCGATGGTCAGTGGCTCACGTGCCCGGTGTACCTCCGCGACGACCTGGGCGATCTGGTCAGCATCCACATGCCCGCTGCCGGCAAGAAAGCGCTGCAGGTTGAGATCATCCGGGTAGGAGAACAGCACGGCTTCGGCCGGGTCTCCGTCCCGCCCGGCGCGCCCAATCTCCTGGTAGTAGGCATCGAGCGACGCGCTGATATCGAGGTGATAGACGAACCGCACATCGGGCTTGTCGACGCCCATGCCGAACGCCGTGGTGGCGACGATGACCTCGGCTGCCCCGGTCATGAACGCCTCCTGGGTGCACTCACGGGCGCCGGCGGGCATTCCGGCGTGGTAGGCGACAGCCGTGACCTGTCTGGCGCTGAGTGAGGCCGCCAGCTCCTCGGTGTGCTTGCGCGTGGCCGCGTAGACGATCCCGGGTTTTGGCGCGGTAATGACCCGCTCGATGAGCGCCGCCTGCTTCTCGTCGGCATCCGAGAACCCCTCGACCGCGAGGTGAATGTTCGGCCGGTCGAAACCCTGCACCATGATGCTTGCCTCGCGCATGCCAAGGCGCTCAACGATCTCTTTCCGCACGGGTGGCGAGGCGGTCGCGGTGAGCGCGAGGACCGGTGGGTGGCCAAGCTGCGCGATCATCCCCCCAAGGCGCAGGTACTCCGGGCGGAAGTCGTGTCCCCAGGCGCTGATGCAGTGCGCCTCATCGATGACGATGAGCGCCGGGTTGGCCGCTTGCAGGTGCGCGAGGGTGTCGTCGTTCGCCAACTGCTCTGGCGCGAGGAACAGGAACTGAATGTGGCCATGGGTGAGCTCACGCAGAATGTCCGCGTGTCCGGCGCGCGTGAGCGTCGAGTTCAGCAGTGCGGCCCGCCCGGCGTTTCCTTCGGCCAGGGCCGCAACCTGGTCCTGCTGCAGGGCGATCAGGGGCGAGACCACTACGGTGAGCCCTCGCAGGAGAACGCCCGCCGTCTGGTAGATGGCGGACTTGCCGGCGCCGGTCGGCATTACGACCAGCGTATCCCGCCCTGCCACGACAGACGCGATGGCGTCACGCTGGCCGGGTCGCAGTTCCGTGAGCCCGAGCGCCTCTCGGGCGGTGACTTCGATATTGTCAACAGCGTCAATTGCCATCGTCTTGAAATGCTCCATGCAGCGCACAGCACGGTTCCGCACGGTCCTGTTGAACAGGTGATCCCGCCGCGCGGCGACTCTTCATCCCGGGGCGTGGCTGTAAGAGCAGAACGAGTGCCAGGCTGAACGGCGGGAACCCGGGAACATGGCTTGTGCTACAGGGGAGGCGCCAGCGGCCCGTGTGAGGCCAGTCGTCTGGGCCAATACCAGTTACCTGCCAGAAGGCACACGAGCTGCGTATTCGGGAGTAGAAGAACCTGGCTGAGACGCAGAGCTATCCCGGCGTCACCGTGGTGGCGGGTGGGTCTGCAGCATGGTGCAGCCCCACCCGCCAGCGGAGCTTTCCCTTGCAGCCTGCGACGGGACTGCCATCGCAATTGCTCGGGGAATTGCCGCTCACAACGGTCCCCCTTTGCGACGGCTTCGGGGTCCCGACGCGTCAGTTCCCCTCGCGCTCCTCGTACTCCGTGATCACGGCCACCTTCTCGGCGGAGGCGGAGGCGGGGTCGAACTGGTAGCCGAGCCACTCGTTGACCAGGCGCTTGGCCAGTTCCGGGCCGACAACGCGTGCGCCGAGCGTGAGTACCTGGCAGTCGTTGGAGAGCACCGAGCGCTCCACGGAGTAGGAGTCGTGGGCGACGGTGGCGCGGATGCCCGGCACCTTGTTGGCGGTGATGGCCATGCCGATGCCGGTCCCGCACACCAGCAGGCCGCGCCGCGCCTCACCGCGCGCCACTGCCTGCGCCACGTCCAGCCCCACGTGGGGGTAGGCGGTGGTGTCCTGCGTGTCCGGCACCCCGTAGTCGATCACCTCCCGCACGCGGGGATCGGCCTGTAACTGGGCCTTGAGCGCATTCTTCAGCTCGGCGCCGGCGTTATCCGCTCCGAGCGCGATCGTCACCTGATCCGTTGTACTCGCCATGTCGGTGTCCTCGAACCTGTGTTACCTCAGGCATTGAACGCGTCGCCAAACGCCTGCAGGACATAGTAGATGGAGGTGGCCCCTGCATCCTGCGTGCCCCGCGAGCGCTCGCCCAGGCGGGAGGCACGGCCCCGGCGGCTGATCATGTCTACCGTTGAGAGCATCCCGGCGGCGGCTGCGGGCATCGCGGCGGCCCACGCGGCAGACAATGAGGCGTTCCCCTGCGCGGCGGTGTTCAGCGCCCTGGTGAATGGCAGCAGCGTGTCCAGCATTGTCTTGTCGCCAGCCTGGGCCCCGCCCATGCGTTGCAGCGTCTCGGTGGCGACGGCAAGCGCGCGCGCCATGGTGGCGGCATCCACGGCGTCGTCGTCTGCTGGCAACGCACCACCGAGAGCGATCAGCCAGCCACCGACCAGCGCGCCGGATGCGCCACCGGCTGCATTCTGGAACCCGATCCCGGCCTGGGTGAAGGAACGGCGGGCCGTGCCGGTATCGCCGGCGATGGCATCCACGGCGGCGCGAAACCCGCGCACCATGCCCGCGCCGTGATCGCCGTCGCCGGCGGCGGCATCGAGCCGGCCAAGCTCCTGCTCGGTCGATTCCATGACCGCCAGCGCCTGGCGCAGGGCCGCGCGGGCCTGCGCACCGGGAGCGCCACCGGGCGCGGCATCATCGGCGGCGGTTGCGATGTCCGCGGCGGAGCTGGCGGCGATCTCCGGTGCGGTGCCGGCCGCCGCGGTCGCTGCCGCCGCGTCGGGTCCGATGCTGGTGAAGGCGGGGGAGGCGGCGGTGGCATCCAGCAGGGTGCGCAGGTCATCGTCCAGCCAGTAGAGCGAGAGGGAGAGCCCGGTCATGTCCAGCGCTGTCACGAACTCGCCGATGAGCGGGTTGTATGGCTGCAGGCCCTGGCGGTCGAGGTGCGCGGCGACATCGT
This sequence comes from Thermomicrobiales bacterium, assembly GCA_034431475.1. Taxonomy (GTDB): domain Bacteria; phylum Chloroflexota; class Chloroflexia; order Thermomicrobiales; family UBA6265; genus JACCXM01. The sequence goes on from DAOUDE010000053.1 coordinate 27,427, forward strand.
TGTAGAGGACGAACAATTCCTCGTACTTGGTGCCGCCGAGGCCATTCACCAGGACCGCGACCTGGCTGCCCGCGCCCGCTGGCGCCTCAGCCAGCAGCGTGTCGACCAGCATTGCGGCCAGCTCGCGGGCCGGGACCTGGTCGCCGATGCGCACCCCCGGTTCGCCGTGGATACCGAGCCCCACCTCCATCTTGCCGCTGGCGACGGTGAACAGGGGGTCCGTCTGCCCTGGCACCGTGCACCCGGCGAACCCCACCCCGGCGGTGCGCACGCGCGAGTTGGCGTGGCGGGTCAGGGCTTCGACATCGGCGATGCCGTCGCCCCTCGCGGCGGACGCCCCGGCCGTCTTGAAAACGTAGAAGCCGCCCGCGATGCCGCGCCGCCGGTCGGTCTCTTCCGGCGGCGCGGAGAGCACATCGTCGGTGACGAGCACGGTGCGAGCATCGATGCCGTCGGCGCGCAGGCGGGCTTCGGCCATGCCAAAGTTCATGACATCGCCGCTGTAGTTGCCGAAGGTGAAGAGCACGCCCGCGCCGCCGTCGACCGCTTTCGCGACGCGGTAGCACTGCTCGCCAGGGGGGGAGGTGAAGATATCGCCGATGGCCGCGCCGGAGGCGAGGCCGTGGCCCACCAGCCCGTAGAAGGCAGGGTAGTGCCCGGAGCCGCCCCCCACCACCACGCCGACCTTGCCCGGCGCGGGCGCGCTATTGGCCATCACCCCGCTGGCGCCCGGAACGCGGCGCAGATAGCGGGCGTAGGCGGCGGTGTAGCCGCCGATCATCTCTTCCCGGAACTGTGAGGCCTCATTGAGCAACCGCTGCATTGCATGCTCCTTCTACCCGGCAGGTTCGCCTGCCGGCGTGCTGGGTGCTGGCTCGATCTAGCGCGGCGGGGGCAGGTGCTGCACCAGGTACTCCCGCACATCGTCGGCTGATGTGGCGATCTTCGCACAGAGCGCGAGCGCGTCGGGCTTGGGCGGGTAGGTCTGGTTCGGCAGGGCAATCACATGCATGCCGGCGGCGGCGGCGGCGCGCAGGCCGTTGCTGGAATCCTCGATGGCGATCGCCCGCCGGGGATCAACGCCGATGCGGCGGGCCGCTTCTTCGTACACATCGGGCGCGGGCTTGCCGCGCGGCACCTGCTCGCTGCTGACCACGGCGCCAAAGCTGGGGCGCAACCCCGTCGCCTCCAGTACCGCCTCGATGAAGCGGTACGAGGCCGACGAGGCGACCGCAATCGGCACGCGCGCAGCGGCGGTCATCACCAACTCGTAGGAACCGGGGAGCAGTTCCACCCGACCGCCGTGCAGGGAGGCGATCATGTTGGCGACAATGTCTTCCATAATATGGTCCGGGTCGTTGCTGCCGATGCGCCCGGCCAGGTACCGCGCCCACTCCGGCACGCTCATGCCCTGCACCATGGCGGTGTCTGTCGCGAGCCACGTGTAGTCGTGCAGCGCGGAGTAGCGGACCCAGTTCTCCTCCCAGAGGTGCTCCGACTCCACCAGAACGCCATCCATATCGAAGATCACGGCCTCGAACCCCGGGGCCTGTTCCGTCATGAACCCTCGCCTTTCGCCACGTCACCTGTCTGGCGTGACTATGCCATGTCTATGACCCAGGCGCGATGGTCCGGTCTGCGCAGAATGTTTCCGCATGCGCTATTGTCCCAAGCAGAGGATCAGCAGGCGGCGTGGCCCGCCGCGGATAAGGAGCGCTACCGTGGAAGCACCCGACGATTCGCCGCAGCCGCGTGTGCGCACGTTGCTGGCGGGGGACATGTTCGTGCGCAACGATCTCCTGCGCGACGCACTGGTCGAGAACCTGGGGGACCAGCTCGATTTTTCGGAAATCTCCTTCGAGTGGCCGAGCGACCCGTTCGGGCCAGTGGCGGAAGTCAGGGAAGCGGCGGGCACGGAGGAGCAGTTGATCACCGCGCTGGCCGGGCAGGAGGTCGTCGTCACGGAGATGGCAGCCCTGACGCGCCACGTCATCAAGAACGCGCCCGATCTGCGGTTGATCGTGGTGTGCCGGGGCGGCCCGGTGAACGTGAACCTGGATGCCGCGACGGAGCAGGGCATCCCCGTCTGCTACTCCCCGGCTCGCAACGCGGCCGCCACCGCCGAGTACACCATCGGCCTGCTGCTCGCCACGATGCGCCATATTTCCGAAGGCCACCGCGACCTGCTGAATGGCACGTGGCGCGGTGATCTCTACGCGTACGATGTGGCCGGGATCGAGATCGAGGGCAAGACCGCCGGCCTGATCGGGTTCGGGGCGGTCGGCAGCCGCGTGGCGAAGGTGCTGCGTGCGTTCGGTGCGGAGGTGCTGGTCGCGGACCCGTACGTGTCCCCCGAGGCCGTCGAAGATGCCGGCGCGACGCTCCTGCCGATGGATGACGTGCTGGCGCGCGCCGAGATTCTCAGCCTGCACGCTCGCCTGACGCCGGAGACGCACCACCTGATCGATGCCGACGCCATCGCCGCGCTGCCCGATGGCGCGGTGCTGATCAACGCGGCGCGCGGCGGCCTGCTCGATACCGAGGCGCTGTGCGATGCGCTGCAGAGCGGCAAGTTGCGCGCCGCCGCGCTCGATGTCTACGACCCCGAGCCACCTTCGCCTGATTCCTGCCTCTTCAGCGCGCCCAACCTGGTGCTCTCGCCGCACCTGGCCGGGGCGAGCCGGGAGACCGCCGAGCGGGCCTGCCGCATTGCGGCAGACGAGGTCGCGCGCTACGTGCGCGGCGAAAAGCTGGCCCATGTCGCCAACCCCGCCGCCATCGCGGGCGAGTAGGCGGCCGTGATCATCGGGGTCGACGCCGGGACATCGGTTGTCAAGGCCGTAGCGTTCGCCGACACCGGCGAGGTGCTGCGCGTGGCCGCGCGGCCCACGCGCACGCTGACGCCCGCGCCAGGATACGCGGAGCAGGACCTGGAGGAGGTCATTGCCGCGGTGGGCGACGTGGTGCGGGAGGTCAGCGCGGGCGAGAAGCCACGCCTGGTCGGCATCACCGCGCAGGGGGACGGCCTCTGGCTGCTCGATGCTGAAGGCCGCGCCGTGCGTCCGCCGATTCTGTGGTCCGATGCCCGCGCCGCCGGGGTGCTGGCGGAGTGGTTGCGAAATGGCGTCGCCGATCAGGGGTTCCGCTCCTGCGGCAGTGTGCTCTTTCCGGGCGCCGCCGCGCCGTTGCTGGCCTACCTGCAGCACCATGAGCCGGCATCGCTGGCGGCGGCGGCTACGGCCGGGTACTGCAAGGATGCGATCTTGCAGCGGCTGACCGGCGTGCGTGCCACGGATGTCTCGGATGCCTCGCTCCCCTTCTTCCACCCCCGGCTGCGGGCGTACCACGAGGAGGCCTTGACGCTCTACGGCGTGGAGGCATGGCGTCATCTCCTGCCGCCTGTCGATCCCACGCCCGCCCCGTTGCGCCCGCTGACCGGCCAGGGCGCGGCCGTGACCGGCCTCCCGGCTGGTACCCCGATCCACGCCGGTCCCTTTGACCTGGCCGCCACCATGCTCGGGGCCGGTGTGACGGAGCTGGGCGATAGCCTCGTCATCCTGGGCACCACGCTGGGTTGCGCGGTGCTGGTGGATGACCCCGGCACCGATGGCGATCCGGCGGGCATGCTGCTCTGCACGCACGACCCGGATCGCTGGGTGCGCGTGATGCCCGCCATGGTCGGCACACCCTCGCTGGAGTGGATCCTGGGCATCACGGGCCTCCGCAGGGAAGACCTGGACGCGGCACTGGCCCAGACCGCGCCGGGCGCAGGCGGCGTGGTGATGCTCCCCTACCTGGCGCCCGCCGGGGAGCGCGCGCCGTTTGTCGATCCCTATGCGCGGGGGCAGGTGATTGGGCTCAGCCTGGAGTCCACCCGGGAAGACCTGGTGCGCGCCGTTTGCGAGGGGATCGCCTACGCCGTGCGCGATTGCCTGGAGGCCGCCGGGCTGGGACCTGCGGGCCGTGTCTTCCTGGGTGGGGGCGGGGTGCGCTCGGCCGGGTGGCGGCAGATCCTCGCGGATGTCTTGCAGCGGCCTCTGTTGCTGGGACGCCAGCCAGAGCCCGGCGCGCGCGGCGCGGCGTTGGCGGCCATGCACGCCGCCGGTATCCCGGTGGATGAGGCAGCCTGGACGCACCCGGAGGGCGTGGTTGCGCCGCGCCCGGCATATGCCTCGCTCTACGATGCGGGATTCGCGTTCTACCGCGAGCGGACGCAGGCGGCGCGAGGGAACTGGCGCGGGCCGGTGGGGTAGGGCATCCGGGAGGCGACGCCGGGTTCTGGCGCCCCTCCCGGGGCGTCACCGGGGGCACTCGCCACCTACACCCCCGCCGGCACGCGCTCCGGTTGCACGAGCACCGCGTCCAGTTCGGCGCTGGCGAGTTGCGGAGCGTCCTGGTACAGGAAGCAGGCGGCCGCACGGTGCTCTTCGGTGCGGTACAGCGGCGGGCTCTGGGTGCGGCAAATCTCCATGGCATGCGGGCAGCGGTTCACGAACTTGCAACTCTGGGCCGAGGTCACCACCGGGCGGGCGGGATCGGCCGGGAGCTCGTGGTGCGTCCAGGGGTGATCCGGGTCTGCCTGCGGAATCGACTGGATCAGGAGTTGGGTGTAGGGGTGTGCGGGCCGCTTCACTACCGGCTCCACGCTGCCGGCCTCGGCCACTTCGCCCCGGTACATGACCAGGATGTTGTCGCTCACCTGGTACGCCGTCGTCAGGTCGTGCGTGATGTACAGGATCGAGATGCCGTAGCGCACATGCATCTGGCGCAGGCTCTCCAGGATGGTGGCGCGGAGGGAGGCGTCCACCATCGAGACCGGCTCGTCCGCGATGATCAGGCGCGGCTGCAGCAGCAGTGACCGCGCCACCATGACGCGCTGCCGCTGCCCACCACTGAGCTGATGCGGATGCCGCCCCAGCGTTTCCTCGGGGCGCAGGCCAACCGCATTCAGGGTCTCTTCCATCAAGGCGCGGGCCTGTTGCTTCGAGGAGGCCAGCTTGAACTTTTCGATCGGCGTGCTGAGGACATGATCCACCTTGTAGAAGGGGTTGTAGACCTCGTAGGGGTCCTGGAAGATCACCTGCACATCCCGCAGGAACTGCTTGCGTTCCGCGCCGCCAAGTTTGGTGAGGTCCTTGCCCCGGTAGAGCACCTCACCGCTGGTGGGGGCAGTCAGGCCCAGCAGTAGGCGGGCCAGCGTGGTCTTGCCGGAGCCGCTTTCGCCCACCACGGCGGTGATGCTGGGCGGATCATCGTTGATGCTGAACGAGAAGTCGTCCAGGGCGACCATGCCGGGCGACCGGCTGAACCGGCCGCCGCCGAACACCTTGGAGACGTTGCGCGCTTCCAGCAATGGGGGCATGAGGACTCCCTGGGGCTAGTAGAGGTGACACGAGACGCGGCGGTCTTCCTCGACCTCGCGCAACACGGGTTCGATGGTGGCGCAGCGCTCCATCGCCTGCGGGCAGCGCGCGCGGAACGAACATCCCTGCGGGCGGTGCAGCAGGGAGGGCGGCAGGCCGGGAATACCCTGGAAGGCACCCTTCACTTCCAGTGTCGGCAGGCTGGCAATGAGCAACTGGCTGTAGGGGTGGAGCGGCGCGCGGAAGAGGGGCCGCACGGCGGAGACCTCGGCCAGGTTGCCGGCGTACATGATGCCAACGCGGTCCACCACTTGCGCCATCAGGCCCATGTCGTGCCCGATCAGGATGATGGACGCGCCGAGGTCTTCCTGCACCTGGAGCAGGGTATCCATCACCTGGCGCTGCACCACCACATCCAGGGCGCTGGTCGGCTCGTCGGCGATGATCAGCTTCGGGCGCAGGCTGATGGCGATGGCGATGCAGACGCGTTGCTTCATGCCGCCGCTGAGCTCGTGGGGATACATGTCCGCCACGTCGCGGCGCAGGCCCACGCTCTCCAGGAGATCCCGGATGCGGTCATCCAGCGCCTTGCCGCTCAGCTTGACCCCGTGATCGGCGAGGCCATCGGCAATCTGCTTCTTGACCTTGAGCACGGGGTTCAGGGAGTTCATGGCGCCCTGCGCCACCATGGCGATGCGGGCCAGGCGCACCTCGCGCATAGCTTCATCTGAGTAGGTGGCGAGGTTGTCCCCTTCGAGGATGATGTCCCCGCCGACAATGCGTCCTGGCGGCCGGATCAGGCGCATGAGCGCCAGGGCCATGGTGGACTTGCCAGAGCCGGATTCGCCCACCAGGCCGAGCCGTTCACCTTCTCGGAGGGAGAAGCTGACGCCGTTGACCGCGGTCACCGCGCCGCGCGGCGTTTCGTAGTGGACCCGCAGGTCCCGAACGTCGAGGATCGGTGCGCTCACGATGCGTCCTTGCGTCTCCGCCACCGGGGCGGCCAGTCTTCGCCGCGTCCGATGCGGCAACCGGGTTTCACGCGAACCTGATGAAACACCCGAGAGCGGCAGTATGCGGCAGGAGGGGAAAGCGGTAAAGGGCATACTCAGGCCGCGCGTGCCAAGCGCCCGGCTTTATCCAGCAGACGTGGCGAGGTATCACGGCAGGAGCAATGAGCCGGGACGCGCAGACATCTCTGGAAGCGACAACCGCCTGGGATGATCGACGGGGGCTGGCGCCTCCGGGAGCTGCGCCAGGTCGGGGAGGCGCTCCACGCGGTGAAGCGCACAAACAGCACACCCAGGCCGAAGCCCGGGTGTGCTGTGGCGGAGTGATGCCCGAAGTTGGGGGTTACCTTCTGCCGGTTGAGAGCCCGCCCGGCATAACGGCTTCCGGCGTTGTAGCGACACCGGCCTCTTGCCACGGGGTGCCGAGGGCCGGCAGCAGGTAGCGGTCGAGGCCCCAGTAGCCAGCCACCTTCCAGGCCAGGACCAGGAAGACCGCGAGGCCGAACAGGACGGGGTTCGTCGAGGTGGTGCCCGCCAGCATGAAGCTGAAGTTCATCAGCGTGCCGAAGAAGGCGGCGATGCCGACCAGGGCGCCGACGATGAGCCCGAGCCCGATGAGCACTTCGCCAACGGCCACCAGCTTCGCGAACCAGGTGTACCACTGGTGATCGAGCATGTACTGCAGGAACTGGCGGAACCAGTCATAGGTGATCGGGGCGCGGCCCGTATCGGGGATCGCGACCGCGCGCTCCCAGAATCCCTGCAACGATGCGCCACCATCCATCCAGCCAGGGTCACCAACCTTGTGCAGGCCCGCGCTCAGCCATTCGCGCCCGACAAAGAACCGCACCGGCAGCCAGAGCAGGGCCACAAAGACGTTCCCCATCAGCAGCCGCCAGATCAATGGGTCTTCCACCTGGCCGGGGGTGACCTCGCCGCCGCCCAGGCGCATGGTGATGCCGTCCGCCGGGAGCGACTTCGCCTGATACCACCCGGCCGCGATGATCACGGCGATCATGATGTACGTGAGGAGGGACGACGACGCCCAGTCCTCAGCGTTCCAGAGCGGCATGCTGAAGAGGCCGTCAGCAAACAACCAGTTCAGGACGATGAAGAGTACGATGCTCGCGGCGGTGATCGCCCACGTCTGCTCTCGCGTGATGACGAACGATGTGCGCCGGCTCATGCCATCCTCCTGCCGAGATCTTGCCGACTGCAGGTGTCTCACGCAGAGCATATGCCACGCTCATGTTCGTGACACTCGGCGCAGGGGTAGTTGCCCCTACCCGCAGGGGTGGGAGCGGCGGAGTGGAGAACGGTCGGCGCTGGCGGCTACACGCCGGAGAAGAGGCGAAGCCCTGGCGTAGCGACCTGGGCGGTGTAGACCGAGGCTGTCGCGACATCCGTGATGACCGCCGTTCGCCGGTCGGGGCCTCCGAAGGCAATGTTCGTGACGTTCGCGCCCGGCAGCAGGATTTCCCCGGTTGGCGAGCCATCCGGCGCGAAGATCACGACGCGCCCGCCGCCGTAGTAGGCCACGTACAGGTTGCCTGCTTCGTCAAAGGCCATGCCATCCGGGCCACCGGTCGGCAGGTCATCGGCCGCGTCTCCGGGAAAGCTCACCAGCGGCATGTCTGCCCAGTGCTCGCGCGGGCCGAGTCCGCCGTCTGGGCCAATGGCATAGCGCAGGATGCGGTTGGGAATCGTTTCGGCCAGGTACACGGCGTCTCCGGCCGGGCTGAGAGCCACGCCGTTCGGGAACTGGAGACCGGTGTCGATCTGCTCTAGCGTGCCATCCGGGAGGAGGCGGTAGAAGCCGCCCACCGGGTTGGTCGCCGAGGAGCGCCAGGGGTCGGAGAAGTAGAGAACACCCTTCCTATCGAAGACGAGATCGTTCGCGCCGTTCAGGGGCTGGCCCTGGTACGTGTTGACGACGATCTCACCCTGGCCCTCGGCGATGCGCAGGATGCCGTGGATGTCATCGCCTTCGTCCGCGACGTACAGCGAGCCATCGGCGTGGAAGGCGAGACCGGCCGGGATGCCCCCGGTGTTGAAGAACTCGCTGACCTCGCCGTCCGGCGTGCGCCGCATGACCGAGCTGCTGAGCCAGTTCACGAAGTAGAGGTTGCCTGCGGTGTCGAAGCAGGGGCCCTCGGGGGAGTCGAAGCCGGTAAGCAGGGGCGTAACTGGCTCGGACATGCGTGATGGCGCTCCGGGTGATCGCGGCGGACGGACTGCGCACGATCCTACCGCAGGGCAAGAGCGACCGCATCTGGCAGCGACAGGGTTTCTCCGTCCGCCCACAGGCGCGAGAACGCGTCTTCTCCCAGCGCGGCCTGGGCCTGGGCAATGGCGCGCTCGTTGATGGCGCGGTCGTTGTCTGGCTGGCTGCCGCCGATCCTGGCTCGTTCGGTGGCGGCAGCGCCAAAGAGGCGAGCGCCATGCGCCGGGTCGCCCGAGGCGATGGCAATGAGCGCGAAGTGCTCCAGCCCACGGGGCAACCAGGGGAGATTAGTGACGTGGCGCCAGTTGGCGAAGGCATCGCGCTGCAGCGCCAGCGCCTGGTCGAGGCGCCCCTCCGCGAGGGCGACCAGGCTGAGGTTGCCGAGGGTGAGGGCGCGGCTGTTCTCGTCCTCAACCATGCTCAGGGATTCCGTGAAGAGCGCGCGGGCGCGCTGGTAGTCACCCTGGAAGTAGGCGATCAGGCCGGAGTTGTGAGTCATGAAGGAGATGTAGGTGCGGTCGTCGAGCTGCCGGAACAGCTCCAGGGCCGCCTCGTACTCCGCGAGCGCGCGCGGGTAGTCGCCCGTGGCATCGGCCACCAGGCCGAGGTTGCCGTGGGCGTAGGCCGTCCCACGCACGTCGCTCACGTCATGAAAGACGCGTAACGCGTGTTCCCAGGTAGCGGCGGCCGCCTGGTAGTCACCCTGGAAGAAGAGCATGACGCCGAGGCCGATCAGGGCGTGCCCCCGGGGAACCGAGGCCACCGGAGGGGCGCGCTCGATGACGCGCTCCAGCCACTGGCGTCCCTCTTCGTAGCGCCCATCGTTGGCCCAGAAGCGGTAGAGCGCGGCGCACAGGCGCAGCGCCGGCTCGATGTCGCCGTGCGCCAGCGCGCCGCCCAGTGCCGCGCGCAGGTTGTCGTGCTCGATGCGCAGCCGGGCCTGCCAGTGCTCCTGTTCCGCGCTCAGGAGGAGCGGGTCCGCTTTCTCGGCGAGGTGCAGGCACCAGGCTAGGTGTGACCGGCGCGCGGTCTCGGCTTCACCAGCCGCCAGCAATTGTTCGCCGCCGTATTCGCGGATCGTCTCCAGCATGCCGAACCGCACGGCGTCACCCAGGTCTGGCTGCGTGCGAATCAGGGACTTCTCCACGAGGTCGGTCAGGAGATCGAGCACATAGGTGGCCGGGTGGGAGCGCCGGGCTGCGTCACCGAGCAGCGCCCGTCCGATCCACTCGACGGCATCGAGCGTGCAGCCGCCGGCAAAGACCGAAAGGTGGCAGAACACCCGCTGCGCCTCAGGGTCCAGCAGATCGTAACTCCAGGCGAGCGTGGAGCGCAGGGCCTGCTGCCGCTCCGGGAGGTCGTGCGCGCCGCGCGTCAGGAGCGGCAGGCGGGCGTCCAGCCGTTCCAGCAGATCCGTGGGTGAGAGCACCTTGATGCGGTTGGCCGCGAGCTCGATGGCGAGCGGCAGGCCATCCAGGCGTTGCGTGATGCCCGCGATGGCCCTGGCGTTCCGTGGTGTAAGCGTGAAGCCGGGGCTGGCGGCGGCCGCGCGATCGACGAAGAGCGCGACCGCGGGGGAGGCGGCCAAGTCCAGCGGCGAGGTCTCGCTCCCGGGGTCAGGCAGGGTGAGCGGCTCGACGGGGAACACGTGCTCTGCCCGCACCCGCAGCGGGAGACGGCTGGTGACGAGTACGCGCAGGCCGGGGCACTCGCTGAGCAGGCGTGCCACCAGGGAGGCCGCCGGCGCGATTTGCTCGAAGTTGTCCAGGAGCAGCAGCATGGCGCGCGGCTGGAGGGAGTGGACCAGGGCGCGCTCAAGCGGCAGCGCGGGGTCCACGACGAGGTCCAGCGCCTGTGCGATGGCGTCATGGAGAAACTCGGGATCGCGCAGTGGGGCCAGGTCCACGAACTGCACGCCGTCGGGAAAGGCGGACGCCGCGTGCTGGGCCAGGTCCAGCGCCAGGCGCGTCTTGCCGACCCCGCCAGGGCCAACCAGGGTCAGCAGCCGCACCCGCGGATCACGCAGCAAGGCGAGCCCAGCCTCGCGCGGATCATCCCGCCCGATGATCGGCGTCGGTGGGGTCGGTATCCGCGGCCGGACCACCGGCGGCGCTGCCGCGTCCGGCGCGTAGCGCCCCCGGGCCAGCCCCACGAACGCCGCCCGCTCCGGGCCGTTCAGCGCCAGGCCGTCCGCCAGCAGGGTGATGGTGTCGACGCGCGGCCAGTGGGTGGAGCCGCGTTCCAGCTCGCTGATCGAGCGTGGGCTGACCATCGCCCGCTCGGCGAGCTGTTCCTGCGTGAGATCGGCGGCATGACGCAGCCGGCGGAGCAACTGGCCGAAGGCGCGCAGCGCGGCAGTGGTGTCGGGTTCGTGGCTGGTCGTCACCGGGTGTCCTCACCAGCGGATCGCGAAGCGGCATCACCGTCTTTTCATCCTAGCACGGCGGATTGCGAGCGCTGACGGGAATTCCTCATGTGGCTGGCGCCATAGGCTGCCGGTGTTGCCGGCGTCGCGGCGCTGTGGCCACGCCCCCAGGGTGAACCCTTGACGCCCCGCCAGGGGATCAAGTTGGTAGTCTCTATGATCATGCGGGGCGGTCTGCTTTGGGGTCTCGTGTCGGCCGTGCAGCGCCTGCCATCGTGCCCCGATCTCGCGGCCGCCAGCGACATGCTGAGGCGCCTGGTGGCGTTCCTCAACATGGCTGGCGCAGAGGCGATAGGGACCTGCCCAGCCCTGCCACGAGATTGCCTGCGAGGGGCCCCTTTGCGGGGGTCATGCGTGGCCGCACTCGCAATCTGGAGATAACCCCGCGGGTGCACGCGCGGCAAACGTGAGAGATGGGAGGGAGCATGGGGACGCCCCCTCCCAGGGCGTTACGGCTGCTGGAAGCAGTAGAGCCTTGCTTTTTCGCTGCACGATTGATAGTAGTCACTGCTCCAGCTCGAGCTTGCTAACGACGCGTTCCCAAGGGTGCCCACATCCGAAGTGCTCCTCCAGTTATGACAGCACCACTCCGGGGGGATTTCAGTGGAAGTCGTTCCATCGGCGCTGGTGTGAGTCCAGACCTTCGCAGACGTCGTCGTAATGTTGCCGCCGTCTTCGGTCATGTTGATCGCATGATTGAGCGTTCCACTGGTCAGGTCGCTCCAGTTGTCGGCGATCACCGTGCCATCGACCAGCGTGTAGGGCACGGTGGCCTTCGTGAAGCGCGTACTTGGCGAGGCGCCCGTACTGTCAGAGAGCCAGGCCAGGTACGTTCCCGATAGACCGGCGCCTGTTGCGTGACCTTGGCAAAGGCCATCGGCGCCACTAAGGCCACCAAAGTCGCCCTGGGGACGCGTACTGGTCACGAACACCAGGCAGGCCCCACAAGTGCCGTCGCCGCGACAGCACTGCCCCTGGGGGCACGTGCAGGCCACTCCGTTTCCGCAGTTGTCGGAGAAGGTGCCACACCGTCCGGCGCACGTCTGGGCCACGGCCTGTGGCGTGCAGCCTGCGGTGCCGCCTCCACCCTTGTTCTTGTTCTTCTTGCCCTTCTTGTGCTTGCCCTTCTTGTGCTTGCCAGCCTCAATCTCCTGCGAGAGTGCTGGAGCGGCGCCGATAGCGACCAGCAGCCCCAGTCCCCGTCGCCGCGTCAGGCCCTGGGCCAGGTGTGCGGTCAGCCAATCGAAGCGATCAGACTCCATCGTTTCCCTCCGATCCGTATGCCGTGAGTCCTGCGCCGACGATAGCGACCAGTGCCCAAGGAGGCATCCGTACAAATACGGACTTCTTGCCGTCATGCCAGTCACCGCGGGTGATGAGGTGTGAAGCGAGGGCGGCGATGTCAGCCAGGGGCATGATGGCGAAGGGTCATGCAGCGGGAACTGAAGAGTGGCCGCAGTCCGGAGTAGCAAACTCGGCGTCCGAACCTGGCGACACGTGTCATTCCCTGGATGGAAACGCCCACGAAGCCGTCCGCATCGAGTTCCTGTGCGCTTTCCAGCAACAGCTCCAGCGAGCGAGGGGCGAGGATGTGCCCGCTCAGGGCGACCGCCAATAGAGCGCGAGGGATAACTTGGACTCGGTGAACGGTTACGGCGATTGGTTTGGGCTGGTCAACGCTGGCGTCGTTACCCGGCAGCGCATGCCCAAGGGCAGCGCGACGTTCCTCCGGGAGACAGCGCGGCGCAACGCGCTGGCCTGATTCGGCCAGCCTGATCTCAAGATGAGGCGACGAAAACTGGAAAGATGCCATGGCGCTCTGGAAGGGGTTGAAGCGCGCTCACCGTGCGTGCAGCCCATCGCTGGAGTTTCGCCAAATCCCCAGACCATCTGATTTCCATCTGGTCCGCCCAAGCGGCCATTCCTAGTGAGCCTTGGGCCGCCCGGTCTCCGGCAATTGCGGCGGGAAACGCGGGTTTGCGAGTGCTTTGCGAGTCTGTTGCATGGCCTTGCCGCGCCCTGGCTGGCACGCTGGTGATGGCCTCAGGGAGAGGCCAACGTCCTCAGTACCCGAGCAATGCACCCGGAGGACACCCATGGTTCCAGGATGGAGCGAACGCGAGAGACAGAGTCATGACGCCGTGCGTCAGGAGTGGCTGCACGCGAACCGGCGCGATGGGCCGGCGCCAGGCGCCCGCATGTGCCTGAGCAGGGTAAGCAAGGCCCGCTCCAGCCTGGCGGCCCATGCCGTGAAGGCCATCTGGTGGGGCGGGCGGCACATGGTCAGGCTGGCCGGCTTGACCACCCAGATCTGCGCGCTCCGGACGTTCTCGTTCCTCGAACAGGTCTCGAGAGGAGGTACCCAATGAGCCTGGAGATCGATCGCCTGGCCGCAGCGGCGGCAACGCGCCGGGGAACGCTGGCGCTGGGATCAGCGGCGGCACTGCTGGGGTTGACGCAAGGGCCCAGGGCGGCGGCCAGGAAGAAGAAGTCCTGTGGCAAGAAATGCAAGCAGAAAGTCGACAAGGCGTGCGGCGCGCAGGTCGATGCATGCTCGGCGTTCTTTGGGCCGTTCTGCGCGGCCGCGCCGAATCCCGCGCAATGCCAGGCTACGGCTGACCTGTGCTGCGCCCCGCTCGACGATTGCGATTTCAGTGGGTATGCGACATGCGTGGCAGCACAGCTCCAGCCGTAACGACGCGCCGTCACTCCCTTGCCGTGGGGCTGGCGGCCTGGCTCGGAACGCGGCACGTGCCGGCCGCCGAGGGTAAGAAGAACCGGCGCAAAGCCAGGATGAAACATCGCTGCGACGACAAGTTGCAGCGGACGGCGGAAACCACGTGCGCGCAGATCGGCGATCAGTGCGTTGCCTATTTCCTGCCCCGCTGTGACGATGAGGCCCAGCCCGAACCGTGCCGCGCGGCAGTCACAGCGTGCTGTGCACGGTTGGGGGCCTGCAACTTTGCGGAGTACATGACATGCCTTTTTCCACCCAACGACTAGCGGCAACTCGCCGCCACACCCTGGGGCTGGCCTTGCTCTCTCTCGCCGGGTTGCCCCTGGCGCTGCCCCCTGAAGCCGAGGGCAAGAGGAACCGGAATAAGCGGAAGGGGAACGACCGGTGCGGCCGCAAGGTCAAACGCGCCGTCGCTGAAACCTGCGGACGCCAGTTTGATCCGTGTATGACCTCCGCGGCCGATCTGTGCAGTCGGGCGGTGAATCCCGCCGTGTGCCAGGTACAGCTGGGCGAATGCTGTGGGTTCATGGGACGGTGTGAGCCGGAGCCCTATTTGGCCTGCATCACCGCCCTGGTCAGCACACTCCCGACACCGTAGCGTCCGGCGGTGAGCGACCCACGAGTTCTGTTTTGCGTGCACCCTGTGCAACCTGCACAGGGTGTTGCGCGTCCGGGTAGCGCCGGGCCAATTCCCGGCATTGACGAACGCTGGCCTCCCGTTTAGTCTGAGATCGCTGCCCCGGACGCCGTTGCCGGGGCGCCTTGCCGGTTGCTCACACCCGTGGGCTGGCCGCGCGTGCTCGTGGCTCGATGAGGAGGACGACGTGACGGATTCCCGTACCAATCAACTGATCGACGAGGCGATGAAGATGCGCCTCTCCCGCCGCAGTGTGGTGCGTCGCGCCTCGGCCCTGGGAATCTCGGCGGGCGCTCTGGGTGGTGTGCTGGCCGCGACAGGCCACGCCAAGGCCGCACCCAAAGCGGCGGTGTTCATCCAGGAGCGGACCATGAACACCCTGGCCGCGACCTACTTCGTGCCGGCAGGCCAGACCTTCTTCACCCAGGTCGCCGAGGATTGGGCAGGTCAGAATGGCGTCACCATCACGACCGACTACATCGGCTGGCCAGACCTGCAGCCCCGCATCGCGGCGGCAGTGGAGGGCGGCTCCGGCCCGGACATCATCGAGATGTGGGACATCTGGCCGTATCTCTACCAGGAGAAGATGGTGCCGGTGCAGGACCTGGCCCAGAAGGTCAGTGACCAGTACGGCGGCTTCTACGAGTGGGTGATCAAGACTGCGTCGGTTGACGGCGAGTGGTACAGCATCCCGCACGGCTCCTCCAGCTCAGCGTTTGCCTACCGGATCAGCCTCCTGGAAGAGGCGGGTATCGAAGATCCCAAGAACAACTTCCCCAAGACCTGGGAAGAGCTCTTCGCCCTCGGCAAGACCTTGAAGGAGATGGGCAAGCCGATTGGCCAGGCGCTCGGCCAGAGCCTGGGCGACCCGCCGAGCTTCGCCTACCCCTACATGTGGTCCTACGGCGGCATGGAGGTGCAAGAAGACGGCACGACCCCGGCCATCAACACGCCGGAGTTCGTGGATGCCCTGCAGGCCTTCACGCAGACCTGGAAGGATGCGTTCGACGAGACAGGCCTTTCGTGGGACGACGGCGCCAACAACCGTGCCTTCCTTTCGGACCAGATTTCGATGACCCTCAATGGCAGCAGCATCTACCTGGCGGCAGTCGCGGCCAAGAAAGGCGAATCCACCCTGGACTACGAGGTGCAGGTGGATCCGGATGACATCTGGCACGCCGGGTACCCGGAAGGGCCGTCTGGCCGCTTCAACGTGCTGGGCAGCCGCTCCTACGCGGCCATGAACTACTCCGCGAATGCGGACGCGGCCGTGGAATTCCTGGACTACTTCTTCAGCCCGGACATCTTCCTGCCGTGGCTGGAGGCGCAGGGCGGGTACATCATTCCGATGGCCCCGGGCTACGCGGATGACGAGATGTACACCGGGAACCCGGCGCTGGCGCCGTACCCGGAGGTCTCCGACTACAGCCGCAACCGGGGCTTCGCTGGCCCGGCGAACCAGAAGGCCGCCGAATCCTCCGCGCGCTACGTGGTGGTCAATACCTTTGCGCAGGCGATCCAGTCAGGCGATGCGGCGGGCGCCGTGGGCCAGGCGGAAGCGCAACTGCGCCGTATCTTCGGTTAGGCCCATCAGCTTTGCAGACGCCGGCTCCTGGTGGAGCCGGCGTTCACGTTCACGTCGTGCCTGTCTGTGGGCGCGTGGGAGTCGCTGATGAGCGTCATCACTGCTCAAGCCGAGCCCGATCCCGGGCAACAAACGGCAAGACGAGCCAGGGCGCGCTTCTGGGACCGGGAAGCCCCGCTTGCCTACCTGTTCATGATTCCGGGGCTGCTGATCCTGCTCCTGTTCATGGGCTACCCGTTCTTTCTGGGGATCTATCTCTCGCTGACCGACAAGATGGTCGGCTTCGCGGACTTCAGTTTCATCGGGCTGGAGAACTACCAACTCCTGCTGGATGACCCCGTCTTCCACCGCACGGTGGCCAACACGCTCATCTACAGCTTCGTTACCGTACCGTTCAAACTTGTGCTGGGGTTGGGCCTGGCGCTGGTCCTCAATCAGACCTTTCGCTTCAGCCGCTTCGTGCGCGCCGGGCTCCTGTTGCCGTGGATCGTGCCGACAGCCATCAGCAGCCTGGCCTGGCTGATGCTCTTTGACAGCGTGCTCAGCCCGATCTCCTGGGTCCTGAAGGACTGGGGACTGATCCATAACAATATCAACTTCCTGGGCGACCGCTGGAACGCCATCGCGGCGGTCTGTGTTGCCAACGTCTGGCGCGGTCTGCCCTTTTTCGCCATCTCTATCCTGGCCGGGCTGCAGGCAGTCGCGCCAGAGTTGCACGAAGCTGCCGCGCTGGACGGCGCGAACGCGTGGCAGCGCTTTGTGGCGGTGACGCTGCCTACCATCCGCAACATCATTCTCATCACCACGCTCTTCTCGATCATCTTCACGTTCTCGGACTTCCAGTTGATCTACGTGTTGACCAAGGGTGGTCCGGCCAGTTCGACGCACGTGTTCGGCACGTACGCGTATCAGACGATGGGCTTCTCGGCCCTGGGGCAGGCGGCGGCCATCGCGCTCTCGATGCTGCCATTCCTGGCGCTCTTCGCCGCGATTCTGCTCCGCGAAATCCGCAAAGACGATTAGAGGAGGCGTTTCGTGGTTGGCAGCAATGTCCTGACGCAGCGCCTGCTCAAGCTGTGGCTTCCGCTCCTGCTCTACGGCATCTTCCTGCTCTTTCCCTTCGCCTGGATGCTGATCGTGTCGCTCAAGCCGGATCAACTCCTGCTCGATACGCGGCGCAATCCGTTTGCCCTGACCAGCGTGACCCTGAGCAACTATCGCTATCTGCTGACGGAGACGGAGTTTCCGCGCTGGATCTGGAACACGATGGTGGTGACGGTGGGCGCGACGCTGCTCTCACTGGCGTGCAGCATCCTGATCGGGTACGCGCTGGGGCGCTTCCAGTTCCGGGGCGGCAACACCATTGGTATCGCCATCTTCCTGCTCTACCTGGTGCCGCCGACGCTGCTCTTCATCCCGCTCTCGCAGATCGTGGCCGGGTTCAAGCTGTACAACACTTACTGGTCACTCATCCTGGTCTACCCGACCTTCCTGATCCCGTTCGCGTCCTGGTTGCTGATGGGGTACTTCCGCACCATCTCGAAGGAACTGGAGGACGCGGCGCTGGTGGATGGCGCGACCCGGCTGCGGGCCATGACCCAGATCGTGCTGCCGCTGGCGATCCCAGGGGTGCTCTCGGCCGCTATCTTCTGCTTCACGCTGAGCTGGAACGAGTTCCTCTACGCCCTCGTGCTGATGGGCTCCGGCGACATGAAGACGGTGCCGGTCGGCGTGGTCAGTGACCTGATCAAGGCGGATGTCTACTTCTGGGGCGCGCTGATGGCGGCTGGCATCCTGGGCTCTGTGCCCGTGGCCGTCGCGTACGCCTTCCTGGTGGATAACTACGTCTCCGGCCTCACGGCTGGCGCGACGAAAGGGTAGGTCGCAGGCATGGAAGAAGGTAAGCACCGTTGAGGACGGGCCCCATGACCGCCACCAAACTGGCGATGAATCAACCGCAGGCGCACGCGGTGCTGCAGGCCGCGCATGATGGCGGCTACCGCTTCCCGGCGGACTTTGCCGGATTTTCCGCTGACGTCCTGGTGGAGCGGGATGATGTGGCGCAAACGGGCCGCGTCGTCCTGCGCTCACCGCGCGAGATCGACATCGAGCTCGATGCGGACGAGGAGACGCTGGGCTGGTTGCGACAGGAACTGGGTTCGATGGCGGGTCACCGCTGGCCAACGCCGTACGCCGAGTCCGATGGCCGGTGGACGCTGACCCTGGAAGCGAGCGGCGGGCGCCCGCTCGGCGACCTGATCCGCGTGCATGACGACCCGTTCAACTCGTCCTACCGGCTGCGGGATGGGCGCATTGTCCAGGCCAACCGGCAGCTGGGGCCGGCGCGCTTCTCCATCAACATCCACGCGCACACGGATACTGCTGACGGCCGCACGCTGCCAGCCGTCTTCACGGTCGCCTTCTGGGACACGGAGAACGGCCGGCTGACCCGCACCGACGAGTACGTGGATCGCTACGTTGAGGTGGACGGGGTGCATCTCCCGGCGGAGCGGCGCAGCCTGCGCGTTGAGGATGATGGCATCAGTGTGCGCAAGCTGACGCTGAGCGGGCACGCGCTGCTGTAGGAAAGGTGCCTACGGCTCGAGGCGGCGGATGTCCGGATCAGCAGCTTCGGCGTCTTTCACATCGCTCATTGCGTCGCCCAGAGTTGGAGAGACCTTCACGAGCCTGACGACGTCATCTTCAAGAATGAAGTGATTCTTGTCCGAAGGATGCCAGCCAAGGCCATCCCGCATTGCTTTCGGGATGGTGACGCGTCCCTTGGTGGTCAGGCCAGCGATGTACTCCACGACAGCCATCTTCCTATCGCACTACGTGCCTGCGTACGGGATCCGAGTCGCGTGACTTTACCTTGGCATCAGGATACGACGGTTGACGTCCGGTCTATGCTCTCGCAACCGATGAAGATGGAGACGCCGCTAAGGTGGAGGCCACGGTGCCGAACGACAGTCGACACGAAGCGCTCGCGGAGGCCGAACCTGCCATTGATCCCACGGCCATGCACCGACTGACCCAGGAAATGGCGGAATTGGCGGGGCATGTCATGGCTGCCGTGCTCCAACGGCAGCAACAGGATCCGTGGCCACTCGGGGAGACACGCAGCCCAGAAGAACTCGACGCCCGCGTGGGGCAGACGGTGACCGCTGCCGGGCTGGGCGTGGAGGCAGCACTGCGCCTCTGGCAGGAGCACCTGCAGCCAGCCAATGTGGCGGTCGATCACCCCGGCTACCTGGCGTTCATCCCGCACGCGCCGACCGAGGCGGCGATCTTCTTTGACATGCTGGTCAGCGGCCTGGCGATTTACGCCGGGAGTTGGCTGGAAGCTTCCGGCGCGACCTACGCCGAGAACCAGGCGCTGCGCTGGTTGGCAGACCTTGCCGGATACCCGGCAGGAGCCGGCGGCACCTTTGTGCAGGGCGGGACGCTGGGCAACCTCTCGGCGCTGCACACGGCGCGGACGAGCGCGCTGCGCCGGCGGAAAGGGCAACGGCCCGCGCGCTGGCAGGTCGCGGCGTCCGCCGAAGCCCATTCCTCCATCAACCAGGCAGCGCGGGTCCTTGATATCGACGTGCTCGATGTGCCAGTCAGCGCGGAGTACCGCCTGACGGCCAGGGAATTGCGGCAGGCCATCGCGGATGGTGGGCACGACGGGCTCTTCGCCGTCGTTGCCTCGGCCGGCGCCACGAACCTGGGGGTGATTGACGACCTCGTCGACGTGGCCGAGGTCTGCCGGGAACATGGGCTGTGGCTGCACATCGATGGAGCCTATGGACTCGGCGCGCTGGCGTCGCCCCAACGGCGAGCGTTGTTCACGGGCATCGAGCAATCGGACAGCTTCATTGTTGATCCGCACAAGTGGCTGTTTGCCGGATACGACGCCTGTGCGCTCGTCTACCGCGACCCCGCCCAGGCACGCGCGGCGCACAGCCAGTCGGCCTCCTACCTCGACGCGCTGAACGCGCGCAACGAGTGGAACCCGGCGGACTACGCTGTCCAGCTCAGCCGGCGCGCGCGTGGCCTGCCCTTCTGGTTCTCGCTGGCCGCCCACGGCGCCGATGCCTACGCCGCCGCCATCGAAGCCACCTTTGCACTGACCGCGCAAACCGTGGCGGCAATCACGGCGAGCCCCCACCTCGAGCTGGTAGTGGAGCCTGACCTGTCGGCCATCGTGTTTCGGCGGCACGGCTGGGACAGCGACGCCTATGACCGCTGGGCGGCCGATCTGCTGGCAACGGGTGCGGCGTTCGTGATGCCGACCCGCTTCCGGGGCGAGCCGGCGGCGCGGCTGGTGCTGCTGAACCCGCGCACCACGTTCGCCGACATCGAGCGCGTGCTGGCCGCCACGGCCTAGCTGCAAGCGCCTCACGCGGCTGGTATGGTGCGGAAAACGACGATTTGCGCGATCACGACGAAAGGCGCCGGCCATGGCAATTGACGCCACGATGCAGGTGATTCGGGCCCACGGGCCGCGTGATTACCGCCTGGAAGAAATTCCGGTGCCGCAGCCCGGCCCCGGCGAGATCCTGATCGAGGTCGATGCCTGCGGAATCTGCGCCTCCGACATGAAGTGCTGGCTGGGTGGCGAACTTTTCTGGGGCAAGAACAACTCCGGCGGGTACTGCGAGCCACCAGCGGTGGCCGGGCACGAATTTGCCGGGCACGTGGTGGCGCTGGGAGAGGGCGCCGGCGATCTGCACGGCGTGGAGGTGGGCGATCGCGTCATTGCCGAGCAGATCATCCCCTGCGGTGAGTGCCGCTTCTGCCGCAACGGCCAGTACTGGATGTGCCAGGATCATCCAATTTTTGGGTTCAAGTCGTACTTGCTTGGCGGGATGGCCAAGTACTCGCTCTATCCCGCCAAGTCCCGCGTACACAAGGTGCCCGAATCCCTCAGCATTGGCGAAGCCGCCTACATCGAGCCCGCCACGTGCGCGTGGCATGCGGTGGACCGGGGCGAGATCAAGGAGGGTGACACCGTCGTCATCGCCGGGGTCGGTAACATCGGCCTCTGCATGGTGCAGATTGCAAAGATGCAGGGTGCAGGGCAGGTGATCGCGGTTGATGGGCGCCAGTATCGGCTGGATTTGGCGCGCGAGTTCGGGGCGGATGTCGCCATCGATGTCTCCAATGAGGACGCCGTTGCCCGCGTGCGCGAACTGACGGACGGCTACGGGGCGGATGTCTACATCGAAGCAACGGGAAACCCAGCGGCGGTGGAGATGGGGCTGCAACTGATCCGCAAGCTGGGCACCTACGTCGAGTTCAGCGTCTTCAATGAGCCCGCCACGATCAACTGGACGATCATTGGCGACACCAAGGAACTGAACATCCACGGTAGCCACCTGGGGCCATACTGCTATCCGAAGACGATCGCCGCCATCGCCGATGGCTCGCTGCGCGTGGCGCCGCTGGTGGCAGAGGCGTACCCGATCAGCCGCTTCGCCGAGGCGATGGAATCCTCCCTCTCCGGCGGCGTGATGAAGAACATCATCGTTCCCGGGTAGCGTGGGAGAGGGCCGGATAGTGGAGGCGGGCATGGCGCAGCGGATCACGACCTTCTTCGATGTCGACAACACGCTGCTGGAGAACGAGCGCGCCAAGCACGATTTGTGGGCGCAGTTTGCGGCGCACCTGGGGCCCGACGGCGCGCAGCGCTTCGACGCCATCTACGAGCAGGTACGCAAAGACCTGGGCCTGGTCAGCCTGCCGCTGGTGCTGGAGGCGCTCGACGCTGCGGCCGCCAATGACCCCACGCTGACGCCCGAGCAACGGCACGAGCGACGCTTCACCTTCGCCGAACTGCTGATGGGATTCCCCTACGGCGACTACCTCTACCCAGGTGCGCTCGAAGCGGTGCGACATGCCTGCAAGGCTGGGCAGGTAGCTATCCTCTCCGAGGGGGATGAGGTCTTCCAACCGCACAAGATCTGGCGCACGGGCCTCTACCAGGAAGTGGCCGGGGCAGTGATCATCTTCCGCCACAAGCTGGAGCACCTGCGGGAACTGGTGGCCGCCTACCCGGCGGATCACTACCTCCTGGTTGAGGACAAGCCGGACATCCTGCAGGCGGTGAAATGCACGCTGGGTGACCAGGTGACGACCATCTTTGTGCGCCAGGGCAAGTACGCTGCCGCGCTCATCGAAGGCGGCCCGGAGCCGGACATCGTGCTGGGCAGCATCGGCGAGTTCGCGCACCTCGACCTGGCAGCACTGGCGCAGGGGGCAGCCCATGCCGCGCGATGAGCGCTGGGACAGCATTGGCCAGGTCACCCGGCGCAATCTGCTGGCGCTCGGCGCAGCGAGCCTGCTGGCCAGCGATGGCGCTGAGGCGCGGAAGCGCAGGAAGAAGAAGCACCGGCGCAAGCGCAAGAAGGGCGGCAAGGGTGGGCCCGGCACCACTCCGGGGCCGGAGTTGGCGGCGCGCCGGCCCTTCCCGCAGCATCGGACGTACGGCGAGGTGCGGCCCAGCCGTTGGTCGCAGGCACAACTGGATGACGCAATCCGCACGTTCTACGACCGCTGGAAGTCACGCTACCTGATCGCGCTCACCGGCAGCGACGGCAACCAGCAGTACCGTGTGGCGTTTGGCCGCAGTGGTGACAAGCGGGGAGTTACGGTCTCCGAGGGCCAGGGCTACGGCCTGATGATCGCGGCTACCATGGCGGGGCATGATCCCGAGGCGCAGCGCATCTGCGAGGGGCTATGGCGCTTCGCCCGGGCGCACCCCAGCGACATCGACAACCGGCTGATGGACTGGCGCGTGCCCGGCGGCGAAGGGAATGACAGCGCCTTTGATGGCGACGCCGACCTGGCCTATGGGTTGCTGCTGGCCGATGCGCAGTGGGGCAGCAGCGGCGCCATCGACTTCCGGGCGGAGTTCGAGCGCACACTGGCCGGCATCCTGACTTCCACCATCGGACCCCAGAGCCGGCTGCCCATGCTGGGCGATTGGGTGAACCCGAACGACAGCAAATACAACCAGTACACCCCGCGCAGCTCCGACCTGGTGACCGCGCACTTCCGAACGTGGGCGCGGGCGACCGGGGCGAGCGTGTGGAACGACGTGGCGGCG
>DAOUDE010000054.1:0-29378 GCA_034431475.1 Thermomicrobiales bacterium
GGCACGGCGGCGCGGGGCTGGGCCTCGCGATCGCGCAGCGGCTGGCGGGGCAGATGGAGGGTGCGGTGCGGGTGGCCAGCACCCCCGGCCAGGGCGCGACCTTCACCCTGCGCCTGCCTGCCGCCCCGGAGCCTGCGGCCAGCGCAGACGCTGCGGCCGGGCCAGGATGAGGTGGCCGTTGCAGATCGCCCGACAACCTGGGGCAGTCGCTGCCCTGAGGAGGCATGTCGAGTGACCACATTTCCTACCCCGGCTCCAGTTCTGGCGTGGCCCGCCCCTCCTGCGCTTGTTCCACGCTCAAGCTCCAGATGACCAGGAGAGAGATCGCCAGCATCAGGATGCCGGCGGCGATGAACGTGGCCCGGAAGCTGATGGCGGTGGCCAGGACCGCGCCGAGCAGCGGCCCCACGAAGCCGCCCAGGCCGGAGAGCGCGGCGGTGATGCCGAAGATGGCGCCCCGGCGGTCGTGCGGGGTGAGGTGCGTTACCAGCGCGTTGGCCGAGGGGATCAGCCCACCCGCCGCCACGCCGAGCAGCCCCTGTAGCATGGCGAGGTGCCACGGGCTGCTGACGAACGCCATCGGCAGGTAGAGCAGGCCGCTCATGACCAGCGCAGCCCCCAGCACCCGACGGTGACCGATGCGATCCCCCAGCCGTCCAAAGTAGGCGGCTGCCAGGGCGCTGGTGAAGCCCGCCGCGCCGAGCACGATGCCGGCGACGGTCGCGACATCCGCGCTGTCCGGGCTGAGTTGTTCCACGAAGAGCGGGATGATGGGCTGCATGGCCATAGCGATCATGCGCACGACGAAGATCGCCGCGAAGAGGGTCAGCATGGCGGCGGAGACGAGAAACGCGCTGGATGCGCGCAGCCGCTGCCAGCGTCCCTCGCGCGCCTCGAGCGGCTCGCGGGCAACGCGGGTGAAGTGCTCCCGCGCGAAGAGCGCCACCACGACGCCACCGGCAAAGAGCATGCCGCCTGCCACCCAGAACGCCACGCGCGCCCCCACCCAGTCGTAGATGATGCCCCCCAGCAGCGGGCCGCCAGCGGCGCCGGCGAAGACCGCCGTCTGCACCATGCCCAGGGCGTAGCCCATGCGGCGCCGGGGCGCGCTGGTCGCCACCAGCGCCGCGGCGGCGGCCACCGTGCCGGTCATGGAGCCCTCGAAAACGCGGAGCGCCAGCAATTGCCACGGGGCGGTGGCAAAGCCCATCAGGGTTACGCAGATCGCGCCGCCAAAGAGCCCGCGCATGAGCATCGGTTTCCGGCCATAGCGGTCGGCCAGGATGCCCCAGAGGGGCGAGGTGATCGCCAGTGCGGCGGCCCCGGCGGCGTTGATCGCGCCAGACCAGAGCGTTTGCCCCGCGACATCGGTGACGCCGAGGTCGCCCAGGAAGAAGGGCAGAAAGGGTACGCGTGACGAGAAGCCGACCAGCGCCAGAATTTCGCCGAACCAGACCGCGTAGAGCGTTCTGCTCCAGCCGGGTTGCCCGGCATCGAGGTCGGTTTCGGCAGTTGCTGCGCCGGGAGGGGAAGTCATGACCTGGCAGTCTACGGCCAATGGCCCATCACCGAAAGCCCCTACACTGTCGCCATGAACACCCTGACCTCCCGATCGATCCCGTGCGGCTGCCAGCCAGCCATGCTGCGTGGGGTGCTCCGCCGCGCTTTGCTGTTGATGCTGGTTTGCCTGGTCATGGCCTCATCCGGCGCCGTGTTCCCCTCGCCCCGCGCGCGGGGCGAGGGGCTGGGGGCGCGGAACCCCCAGGCCACCCCCGTCGCTACGCCCACCTCGCCGCTGCTCGCGGATGTGCCGGTTGCGCTCCTGCCGGGAGCCGAGCAGGCGCTGCGGAGCCTGAGTGTCGTGGAAATTGCGGCTACCCTGGACCCCGCGCAGAGCACGATTGGCGGCGAGATGACCGTGACCTGGCGGAATCCTGCGACGCAACCGCTCGATGAGGTCTGGTTCCGCCTCTTTCCCAACGCCAGTTACTACGGCGAAGGTGAGATGACCGTCAGCGGCGTGACCGTCGATGGCGCGCCGGTGACGCCCGAGCTGGCGCTAGATGACACAGCCCTGCGCGTGCCGCTGCCCACGCCGGTCGCCGGCGGCGAGTACGCCCGGATTGCCATGCACTTCGCGGCGACCGTTCCGGCGGATTCCAACGGCTCCTACGGCATCTTCACCCACGACACCCGGGCTGGGCTGTGGGTGCTGGCTGACTGGCACCCGCTGCTGGCCGTGTTCGAGCCGCAGGACGGCTGGGCATTGCCGCCGGTGACATCATTCGGGGACCCGACGTACGCGCCCGGCGCGTTCTACGACGTTACCCTGACCGCCCCGCAGCACCTGCTCGTGGCGTCGTCAGGCATCACTGTCGAGACGGCCACGGCGAACGGCCTCACGACGCGGCGCACCATCGCCGGGCCGGCGCGAGATTTCGTGCTGGTGGCTGCCGAGCAGGTGACGCCGCTGCGACAGGATGTCGATGGCACGCAGATCACGCTCTGGACCGCGCCGGACCTCGACCCGGCGATTGCCGCGCGAACGCTGGAGATCGCGGCGGATGTGCTGCGCAACTATCAGGCCCGCTGGGGCGCGTACCCCCTGCGGGAGCTGGAACTGGTGCAGGTCAACCCATCCGGCGCGCTGGGGATTGCCTGGAGCGGCCTGCTCTTTCTGGATGGCCCGACGCTGCTGGAGGGGTACGGCGAGCGCAACGATGACGGCCTCGCTGCGGTGATCGCGCATGAGATCTCCCACCTGTGGTGGGGTATCCTGGTCGGCGGGGATTCCAATGAGTACGGCTACATCCCCGAGGCGCTGGCCACGGTTTCGGCGCTCCTTTACATCGACGACGCAGTTGGCCCGGAGGCGGCGCGCGGCGAGCTGAATGCGTGGGCCATCGAACCCGCTCGCCGTCTGCTGCGCGATGGTGACACCATCGTGAATCTGCCGGCCAGCGATGACCAGGATGCCTCCATCCGCTACGCCTCGCTCTACGGCAAGGGCACGTTGGGCTTTCTCGCGCTGCGGGAGGCCATTGGGGATGACGCCTTCGACGCCACGCTCCGCCAGATCTCCCGCCAGTACGGCTGGAAGGAGATGACGCCGGATCAGCTCCGCGCCGCCTTCGAAGCCGTTTCCGGGCAGGACCTGCAGGCGCTCTGGGCGCACTGGTTCGATGAAGCAGCCATGACGGAGGCCGAGATCGACACGCTGGCGGCCATCTTCGATTGAGCGTGCCCTGAGCCGGCCTGAGGCAATTTACTGTTTGCGGTGAACGCGCCCTCCGATGCGCAGCCAGACAATCTCCCCCTGGTCGTCGTGCAGGAACTCGGCGAGCGAGCCGGTGTAGGGCACATCCAGCGCCTTCAGGATGTCCTTGCGCTCGGTCAGGGCGAGGCGCGTCGGTGGCGGCTCCGGGCTCCTGACCTCGGCGAGCGAGCCAGCCTCGGGCCGAGCTTTCAGGTGCAGGGTGTCGCCCTCCAGCGTGAGATCGTAGGCACTGAGCGCCGCCAGGTATTCCCCGGCGTAGGGCGCGAGGAGATCGGCCGTGCCGTCAACCGTGGCCAACTCGGGCTCGGCGATCCCGAGGAACTCGCGCAGCGCGACTTTCTGGACCGGAATGATTGACTCCCCGCCGCGCTCGCTGTTCGTGAGCGCCACGAAGGCGAAGTTGCGCTCCGGCGCGATCACCAGCAGCGATTCCTGGTAGATCATGCTGCCGCCGTGGTGCATGAGCCGCACGCCACCAACATCCTTCGTGAACCAGGAGAGGCCGCTGAAGGCATCCACGGCGCCGGGGGTGCGCAGGTCCCGCAGTTCCGCGCGGGTATCGCTGCTCAGGATCTCGTTTCCGGCGTCATCCTTGCCGTCGATCATGAAGCGCGCCCAGCGCAGCAGATTATTGACAGTGGAGGAGAGGCCGCCGACCGGGTCCATCGCGCCGACGCCGTACCAGCGCCCTGGTTTGGCGTCGTCCTCTGGCTTGTAGACGGCGCTGAAGCCCATGGCGACCTTGGCCGTCAGTAGGTCGGTCAGGCGGTAGCCGGTGTCCGTCATGCCCAGCGGATCGAGGAACTCCTGCTTGATCTGCGCGGCGTACGGCTTGCCCCCCACGATCTCCAACAGCCGCCCGGCGACATAAAACGCGGCGTTGTTGTAGGACCACAGGTCGCCCAGGGGGTAGAGCTGCGGCATCCAGCGCATGCGCGCTACCGCCAGCTCCAGCGAGGGGTTGTCCATCTCGAAATGGTCACCGAGCCACCCGGCGTTGTGCGAAAGGAGGTGACGCGGCGTGGCGCGCTTCGTGGCGTCGGCGTCCGCCACCTGGAAATCCGGCAGGTACTCCGTGAGCGGGGCGTCCAGGTCCAGCGTTCCCCGCTGTGCCAGCAGGGCGGCCAGGGTAGCGGCGAAGGTCTTGGAGATGGAACCGATCTGGAAGAGCGTGTCGGCATCCACGCCGAGCGGCGCGCGGGGATCGGTTACGCCCAGCCCCTCGGTCAGGGCTTCACCGTCAGCCACGATGCCAATGGCCATGCCCGGCACATGACACGCCTCCCGGGATGCGGCCGCGGCCTCCATGACGGCGGCAAAGCGGGAATCGGCGGACATCATTCAACTCCTGATGATCGGCTACGGATGGCAACGCGCGGGATCATCGCATAGAAGGATCGAGCATCGTGACCGTTGAAAATATAATGCAAGCATTATAACCTTGCGCCGATGGCTTGGGAGGTCGAGTACACGGACCAGTTCGGCGAGTGGTTTCTGGGGCTTGCTCTCGCAGACCAGCGTCGCGTTGCAGCGGCGGTGCGCTTTCTGGAAGAGCAAGGGCCAGGGTTAGGGAGACCCTACGCCGATACGATAGCCACTTCGCGGCATTCAAACATGAAGGAATTGCGACCACGGGGTGGCCAGTTGCGTGTGCTTTTTGCCTTCGATCCGAGGCGAATGGCAATTCTCCTCCTCGGTGGAGACAAGACACATCGGTGGAATACCTGGTACGAAGAGGCTGTTCCTGCCGCGGATGCGTTGTATGACGAGCATCTTGAAACGCTGCGAAGAGAGGGGCTCTTGCCATGAGCAATCATCATCCGATTTCCAGGCTGCTGGGTCCCCTTGAGTCGGATCCTGTGGAGCGTGAGAGGATTCACGCCATCAAGCGCGCCATGGAAGATTCTCTCGCGCTTGCGGAACTGCGACAAAGCCAGGGCCTGACCCAGCGCGAGGTTGCCGAGACGCTGGGTGTTTCGCAAGCCAACATCTCCCGCATCGAACACGAGGAAGACGTCTACCTCTCCACGCTCAGGAGCTATGCCGAAGCCCTGGGAGGGAGGCTGGAGGTCAATGTCGTCTTCCCCGAGATGACGTACACCTTTGTTGCAGCAGAGGATGACGAGTAGCACCGGGCATGAGGAATATCGCTCATCTGACGCCGTCTACCGCAGTACCAGCCAGAGTGCGAGGGTCGTCGTAACCAGCACGATGGGCGTGGTGAAGAGCGCGACCCGCATGTACATGGTGGTGGACACGTAGATGCCGCGCTTGCGGATGAGCGTCAGCCAGTGCATGGTCGCCAGTGAGCCGTAGGTGGTGAGCGTGGGGCCGATGTTCGCGCCCACCAACGTGCCCTAGGCCATGACCTCCCGCAGGTGATCCTGCGTGCGCGCGATGAAGGGCAGCGCAAGCAGCGTCATGGGCACGTTGTTGACGATCTTCCTGCCAAGTGTGGCCCCGGCCACCGCCAGCAGCAGGGCGGGCAGCGGCTCCTGCGGCAGGGTGACGCGCAGCGTTGCGAGCCATGTTTCCTCGAAGCCACGCACCACCAGGAACATGCCGATCACGCAGATGAAGAGGGGCCACAGTTGGCTTGGCTCACCTCCGGCAGCAGCGCCGCGCCGCCCAGCGCGGCCCAGGCCAGCGGCAAACGGGCCAACCCGGAGCAGAGGAGCGCCACCAGCGTCACCGTGAGCGTGGCGGCTGCGGCGTGAAACCACCAGCCTGTTGGGGTGACGTACCTGCTGCGCCGGGTGAAGCGGCGTGGAATCTGCCCCTTGAAGATCCAGAAGAAGACGAGCAGATTGGTCGTGACCGCGACCAGGTTCGGGAACCACATGGTGGCCGCGAAGGCCAGGAAATCGATCTGGAAGCGGCTCTAGACGAGCAGGTTCATGAGATTGCTGATCGGCAGGATCAGCGGAGCCGGTATCGGCGACGAACGTGCAGGCGAAGACGAAAGGAATGGCATCCAGGCGGCGTCACTGCGAGAGCGCGTAGATGATTGGCGTCAGGATCAGCACGGTGACATCGAGCGAGAGCCACGCGGTGACAACCGCCGCCAGCAGGAACACCAGCCCGTAGAGCTACGGGCCGGAGCCGCGCCAGACGTGCCATCGATTCCGCCAGCCACTCGAACACGCCTGCCCGCTCGGCGAGCCAGGTGAGGACCATCATCCCGAGCAGGAAGAGCAGGACATCCGCCGTCTGGTGCAGCGCCTCGCCAGCCTCGGCCAACGTCACCGCGCCGAGCAGCTGCATGGCGCCGCCCACGGCCGCCGGTCACGCCTCCCCGATCCCCCGGGGCCGCGCCACGATCGCTGCCAGCGTGGCTGTCGCAACCCCCAGGACGACCCACTGCACCCACGCACCCTTTCCCGCTCCACGCACGTTCGCGCGGATGATGCCGCGCGGGCGGGAGATGTGATGGGTGGCAGGAAACAGGCATGATCGGACGGCTCCATGGCCTGGAGTTGGGTAGCGATGGCCGCAGCCTTGGCTATGGCGTCGGTCGCTTCTCGCGGGAGATTCTCACGATACGGATTGCCGTCATCTGCCCGGACTCGGGCATTGCGCAGCGCGAATCCGAGTTTGGCGATGTCCGCGCTATGGATGTGTCCCGAATCTCGCACGAGCCTCCAGACGCGATCATGGGTGAGATGCTGATCGGGTGGGCAACGCGCGTGAGCCCGCACGAACCTGGAAGCTGCGTGATACGCCGCGTAATGGGCCCTGTTGATGGCCGTGCGCAGGCTTGCTTCATCGTCCCGCTGAGCAATCAACCAGACCGCGAGATCGGCGAATTCGCCCCAGGCAAAGCTCACAACACGCGCGGCCAGGTGAGGCCGAAGGAGAGCGCTTCATCGATCTCGCCGGAGACGCCGTGCCACCAGGCCCGGTACAGCGCGATGAGCTTCTCCTGCGCTGCTGGCACAGGCTCCGTTGTCTGAACACAGGCGCTGAGGCGAAGTGGCTCACGGTTATGCTCGTCGATGGTCATCAGTACGACAGGGGCGTCTTCACCAAAGATTGCCGCAACCTGTGGCAAGGCTTCGAGCAGCACCGATGCGATGTCAGGACGTTCCGATAGGATGCCCAGTGCTACCCGCTCATCGGAAGCATCCACAAACGTGTAGGCCATGCGAATGGCATCCAGTGTCTCGCGCGGTGCGGCGGGCAGTGCCGTAACCGGCGGCGGGTCAGCAGGCGGGGTAGGTTGGCGCAAGGCACTCGTGATCGCGAACTCCGCGGATCGCAGCGCCAGTTTGCATTGCTCGTGATCACGCGAACGACGCTCCTGACTCCCAAGTCTACCGGCCATCCACGCTCGCGATGTCTTTGGCGTCGGGCACGGCAGTTCGCTGCTAGGCGCACTGCTCAGCCGCGAACGTGACGATCTCGCCCTCGCGCAGCACCTGTACCTCGCTGCTGCCGCCGAGCCGCGCGAGGGTGCCCCGGAACAGTTCCGGAGCCAGGGTGGCGGTCGGGCCGTACTGCGCGGCGGGCCACATGCCGTAGTGCATCGGGATAGCCACGCGCGGCGCAACGTGCCACATCAGCAGCGCGGCCTCGTGCGCGTTCATGTTGCCGCCGCCGCCGTTGATCGGGACAAAGGCCACGTCAATCTCGCGGCCCGCCATTGCGCGCAACCGGGCGTCGTACTCGCTGTCCGCCACGTTCCACAGGCGCAGGCCGCCAGTCTCCAGCAGGAAACCAACGGCATCAGGGGTGAGCGCCGCGGGCTCGTCGTGGCGGGCGAAGGTGGCGGTGACGGTGACATCGCCGAAGGTGTGCGTATCGCCCTGCTCCAGGATGACGGTGCGCTCGGCGGGCCACCCCCAGATCTGGGCGCGCACCACGCATGATTCCGGCCCGGCGAAGATGACCTCCGGCTGCTGCGCGTAGTGGCGCACCGTCGGCATGTCGAGGTGATCCTCGTGCCAGTGCGTGACCAGCAGCACATCCGGCGTGAAGCAGGCGGGCTCGATGACAGGCGGGATGGCGCGCTGCACGCCCCAGGCGGGCTCGGCAAAGTCGGAGAGATACGGATCGAGCATCAGCGTGACGCCCCCCGGCGACTTGAACAGGTAGCCACCCTGGCCCAGCCAGACAACCGCCACCGTGCCCGGCGCGACCTCCAGCGCCGCGATCCGCTCTTCCAGGGTTGAGGCCGTGGGCATCGTCATCGTTCAGCTCCTGATCCGGTCAAACTGCCAAAGGCGCATGATTGTGTTGCTCCATAGGGTATCCGGATCGGAGCGCAACCACTCCATGTCACCCAGGCGCACCCCGGAAATGAGTAGGTTTCTGGGTACATCGCGCGCTTGGCAGGGCGCCGCTGTGCCCGCACGCTGGGAGCGCGCGGGGGCGTGCGTTCCCTATTTCGCTCACGCCCAGCCGTAGCAATGACGTGCACGGAAAGGATGAGAAGTCATGTTTCGTCGAACCGCATGTCTCAGCGCATCACTGCTCGCCCTTGGCACAGGACTGACCCTCCTCAGCGGAGCCGCGCCGGGCGCCGCGCAGGAGTCCACCCCAATGCCAACGACCCTCGTGGAGGCCGCGCGGCAGGCCACCGCCTCCTTCCCGGACCCGGCGTCAGCCGAAGCCGCCGGCTATGTCCATATGCAGGGCTGCGTCAGTGGCCCGCAAGAGGGAGCGATGGGTATGCACTACGTCAACGTCGATCTGATCGACGACGAATTGGATGCGGCTCAGCCAGAAATCCTGATCTATGCCCCGCAGGACGGCGACATGAAGTTTGTGGGGGTGGAGTACTACGTGATCGCGGAGGATTGGGCGGCCACACATGAGGGATCACCGGAACTCATGGGGCAGCTCCTCAACTTCACGGGTGCGCCGAATCGCTACGGCGATCCTCCCTTCTTCGAGTTGCATGTCTGGGTTGGCCAGGACAACCCCCACGGTATGTTCGCCGACTGGAATCCCTCGGTGAGCTGTGAGGATGCCCCGGCAGGGTAGTGGCACGGCGTTCGTCTGCGCGTGATGCAGCGGCCGGCTGCCAGCGCGCAGGCGCGCTGAACCCGGGGCTGGCTGCCGATGCGCTCCGTACCTGCTAGGGTATCTGGTTGGAAAGATGCTGTGGTGTTGACTGACCAGAAGGGGAGAACACAGGGACATGCGCATCGACGCCGTGGATTTCTACTACCTCTCCATGCCGGAGGTGCTCGATATCGGTGATGGCAGCCAGGATCTGCTCCTGGTGCGCCTGCAGGCCGGGCCGCATGTGGGCTGGGGCGAGTGCGAGGCCGCGCCGCTCGTCTCCATCGCGAGCCTCATCTGCCCCATGTCCCACAGCGCCTGCAAGCCGGTCATCGCGTCGGTGCTGGGGCAGAACCTGGACAGCGCGGAGGATATTGACCGCATCGGGGACCTGGTGCGGGCCGAAAGCCAGGACGTGCTGCAGGCGAACCACACGCTCTCCGGCATCGACATCGCCATGTGGGACCTGCTGGGCCGCCGCTACGAGGAGCCGGTCTACAAGCTGCTGGGGTACGAGCGCGCCCAGCCGCGCCAGCCCTACGCCAGCGTACTCTTCGGGGACACAGCGCAGGATACGCTGGAGAAGGCGCGCGGCATCCGCGAGAAGGGGTACCTGGCGGCCAAGTTCGGTTGGGGGCCGTACGGCAAGGGGAGCGTGGACGACGACCGCGAGCAGGTCGAGGCCGCGCGGGATGGCCTGGGCCCGGATGGCATCGTGCTCGTAGACGCCGGCACTTTCTGGGGCCACGATCTGGCGGCGGCCGAGGCACGGCTGCCCGCGCTGCAGGCGGTAAACGCGACGTGGCTGGAGGAGCCGTTCGTTTCCGGCGCGCTCGGCGCCTACCACTCGCTGGCGCAGCAGAGCGGCAGCGTACGCATTGCCGGCGGCGAAGGCTCCCACAACGAAGATATGGCGCGCCAGATGATCGACCAGGGCGGGCTCGGCTTCGTGCAGATCGACGCCGGGCGCATCGGCGGCATCTCCCCCTCGCGGCGGGTGGCGGACTACGCCCTGGAGCGCGGCGTGACCTACGTGAATCACACCTTTACCTCGCACCTGGCGCTCAGTGCCTCGCTGCAGCCCTTCGCCGGGCACCCGGCCGGCTCCATCTGCGAGTACCCGGTGGAACTGAAGTCGCTGGCGTGGGACATGACGCAGGAGCACATCCTGCCGGACGCCAATGGCCAGGTCAATGTGCCCGATGCGCCCGGGCTCGGGCTGACACCAGACCTGGAGGCTGCCAGACCGTATCTGCTGGATGTCGAGATCGCCGTGGGCGGAAAGGTGCTCTACCGGACGCCTGAACTTGCCTGGTAACGTGATGGAGGTATGACCACCCGGCGGGCGACCCCGGCCCAGGTACGCCAGGTGGTGCTGGCCGGCATGCTGACCATGGCCGTCGTCATGGGGATCGGGCGCTTCGCGTTTACCCCCATCCTGCCGGCCATGCGCGACGCCTTTGGCCTCTCCGCCACCGATCTCGGGACGCTGGCCTCGGCGAACTACCTGGGGTACCTGCTGGGCGCGCTGGCCGCTGCCACGCCGGCGGTGCTGCGCTGGCGGCGGCAGGTGATGCACGGTGGCCTGCTGCTCGTCATCGCCGTGACGGCGGCCATGGCCGCGACGACCTCCATGCCAATCTGGCTGGCGCTGCGCTTTGTCGCGGGGCTGGCCAGCGCCGGGGTGTTCGTCTTTGCCTCGGCGGCCGTAATCGGCTGGTTCGTGCAGCAGCGGCGGCCGGAACTGGTCGGGTTCTTCTTCGGCGGGGTGGGGCTGGGTATTGCCTTGTCCGGCTCCATGATCCTGCTGGTGCAGCGCGTGATCGGATGGCAGGTGTGGCGCGCGGAGTGGCTGGGGGCCGCGTTGCTGGGCGTGCTGCTGGTGGCGCCCTGCCTGCGCTGGCTCCCCCAGGAAACCCTCGCCACAGCCACCCAGTCGCAGCCGGAACGTGCGCCGCGCGCAATCTCCCGGCCGATGCTCCTGCTGGCGGTGTCCTATTTCCTGGGCGGCGTCGGCTATATCGTGGCTGGCACCTTCATTGTTGCTATCGTCAGCGCCGTGCCGGGGCTGGAAGGGCTCGGCGCGGGCGCGTGGATCCTGGTCGGGTTGGCGGCCTTGCCTTCCACGCCGATCTGGACGCGCGTGGCCGCAAGGATCGGGCGCATGATCACGCTCGGGTGCTCCTACCTGCTCCTGGCGCTCAGCCTGCTGCTGCCCGGACTCATCGCGCAGCCCGCAGCGGCCGTCGCCGCAACGCTGCTCTTTGGGGCCAACTTCATCGCCTTCGGGGCGCTCACGGTCGCGGAGGCGCAGGCCCTGGCGCCGCCGCAGCAGGCGGCGCGCACCATCGCCCTGCTCACGGTCATCTTTGGCCTGGGCCAGGTGGCAGGGCCATTGCTGGCCGCATCGCTGGCTGGCCCCGGCGGCGACTTTCGTTTCTCCCTCGTCGTCGCCGGCATCGTGGTACTGGGCGCGGCGCTCATTGCCCTGGCCTCGGCGTTTGGACCGGGGCGAAAGGCCGCCAATGCCTGACCACGTCGTCATCGAAGCCGCGCTCTATGCTGTGCGTAGACATACAAGCCATCTGGGGAATTCGTGTGCGTCAGGTCTCCGGGAACGAGGCGGCCCAGGCATTCCCGCCCGGGAACCTTGCGAACGCGCGTCACCTTGTTGCTTGCCGTGCGCCAGCAGACAAACCCACCTGTGATCAGAAAATGGTATACTCTGGCTCTTCATTGAGCATTCATGCGAACTGCCGGCAAGCGTCACACGCGTCTCGAACGTGAAAGTGCGGCTCAGGTGTTCCACTACGTCGTCCGCGTCCGGGGCAAGGTGTACGTCTGGGGATCGAACGATCTCGGCGTGGCGCTGTCAGTGCCGCTCGTGCTGGTGGTGAACAACGACGCGTTCGGCGATAGCGTCGACATCGCCTCAGAATCACCACAGGGAACCTCCACCACCCTGGGAACGCTTCAACCCGGCCAGTGCTGGACCCTGGTGCTCACCGGTCTTCGCGGCGTGACGGCCACCTGCGCCACCGACACCACATTGGCGTGCGCGATCCTCTCCCCCGGTTAAGCGGAAGGATGGTCAATGGCCACAGGGAAATCGGTGAACCTGCGGGTGCGCCCGACCGTGTCTGTCGACCTTTCGTTTCCTACTGATGGCCTGATCAGCAGGCAATCACAGAACCTGCTGGGCAACCGGGTATCAGGGTTCGATGTCGAAGTGCTTTACGGGATACTGGGCCAGACGATTGAAGGTGACAGTAGCAAGCTGGAATTTGACTCCGGACGTATCCTCAATTATCTGCAAAACGCCAACGGCCAGGAACCCTGGGTCACGCTCCTGTCCCAGCTCCGGAGCGCACCGGAAGCCGCCGATCTGGACCGAACGGTGATGATGCGTCAGAACGCCTACCTGACGTCGTATTCTCCTGAAGTGCTGCGCCAGGTGCGACGGGTCTACTACGACGACGACCGCGACGATTCGGCCGTGCGGTACAAGCTGTTACGGGCGATCGAATCCAAGATTACCCAAATCCACACCGGGCTGACTGGATCGTACAAAAAGCATGAGTGGTATGAAAAGATCATCCTGTTTGCACGCACCAGGAACACGAACGATGCCACGCAGTACACAGGCGATGGAGACATTTACTTCAAGGGGACATCCACCACTGACGCCTGGGGGTATGAGTTCCGGTTTCCATCGGCAGAGGCCGACATGAGATACCTCCAGTCACGGGCAGCGGTCCGGCAGGAGTTCCTGAACGCCTGGCGCATGGCAGAAATGTGCCGGTTCGAGGATACGACCTTCCCCAACGAGGTCGGCGCAATCGACCGCAGCATCCAGAAGTTGCAGTCCGCGTACATCGACACGTTTCTCTTCTCGCCTTTCGACGGGATTGTCACGGGCGTGTTCCACGGGCAAGGGGACTACGTGCGAGCCGGAGAACCGGTGTTGCGCGTGGAATCCGATGAGATGGTCTACCTGGTGGGCACGGTGAAGTATCGAGGCATGCTGCGCATCGGGGATACGTTGAAAGTCAGCACCACATTGTTCGAGGCGGCCGGAGCCGCTCAGACTTCGGTGTCTGGAGAGGTCGTGGCGGTGCGGGGTCACGACTCGGTGTCCGAGCAGTGGGATTTGCTCATTCGGTGTGGGAATCGCACTGCCACCGGTGGTCTGATCCTGCCGTTGAACTACAACTTCGATTTCGAGAGCACGACCGTAGAGGTCACTACCGTCTGATCGCGGATCGCCCCCGACGAACGGAGCTGCCGTGGATCCCTTCAGTTGGCTCGACGCGGTCTTCAGTGGCGGCGGGAGTGAAGGCTCCTCAACGCAGGGCAGCGCGCCAGTCAATCAGGGCTTCTCCCCGATGGCCGGCTGGATGGTCAGCCAGGCATTCGCCGGGACTGGTCCCGTAGGTCAGTACCTGGGCATGCTGTACAGCTCACCGGGCACTGGCATCCCTGAGGTCGATTGGGGTACGGACTCCGCGGGCGATGTCGACCGCGGCGACTACCTCGACTTCACCGGGGGGTATGCAAATCCCTCTCGCAGCAGTAGCACCCGCCGGGGCGACACCTACGACTCGACGGCGTCGCAAGGCGCAGAGTATCGAACACTCGAGGTCCTGGATCGGGGGGATTCCGTCCCAGCCCCGGTGCGCGCACCGATTGACGAGGTGTTTGTCTTCGGGACCCCGCCGGAGCAGCCTACCAGTGGCGACTGGTTCGAGAGGTATTTGTCGTCGCAGCGGCCCAACACCAGCTCTGGACAGGAGAATCAGATTCGGCGGGTCACGCCGCCACCGCCGCGTCCACCGCGTCCGCGTCGCCCGACCGTTCGCAAACCGTTGCCCGGAGACGCCACAGGCTTGGCGCCGGAACAGCCGCGACCGGAGCTCGACCAGGTGGACAGCGGGCCGTACTTCAACGTCGACGTGACACCGCTTACCGTTCCGGGCAGCGATCTCGTCACCATGCCCTGGATGTCGGACGCTTCCGCGCCGGAGCAAATGCTTCGCTGGGGAGCGTGGGAACGGCCCGAGTATGCGCCTTCGCCGCGATGGGAGCGGGGCGACGCCGGCAGGATCGAAACAATCCCCACCGTGCCCTCGGAACGCAGTTTCTGGAATCGCGGCGGCACCGGACTGGCTGTCGGCGCGATGAGCCTTGCCGGCGGCATAGCGGTCCTGATGTGGTGGAATCCGGTTGGCTGGGCTGCCGGCGCGACGGCACTGGCAATCGCCGCCGGCGTGGCCGCAACGAGCGCCAGCGCCGTCGAGCTGGGCGCGTCCTACGCAGGCGCCACGACCCCGGAACAGGATGCCGCAATGAACCGGGCCGTCTCGGCAACCCTCGGGTACTCCTCGATCGGCGGCGTTCTCGGGGGTGTGACGGGCACCGTCTTTGCCGACGACCCCCAGGCGGGGTTCGAGGAGGGCGCCTTCTGGGGTGGCCTGGCTGAAGGCGCCGCAGGCCTCGCGACCAGTCTTCCCGGTCTCCTGCGTGCCATCCCCGGGCTCTGGCATGCAGCGCTGCCCTGGGGGAAATCCCTACTGTTGACGCCATTCTGGTTTGCCCTGTCAACAGGGGGCGGCAAAGGCAGCGCTCGCTCGTTAGCCCGGTTGTTCGCCGCCCAGCGGCGGGCCGCATCCCAGATTCGCAGGGTTCAGTACCTGGGCACGACGCCGCTGCTGGAGCGTGAGGCCGACTGGGCCCGTTATCAGGTCAATGCCACCGGAACCCGCAATGAAGCTGTCTTTCGGATCACCTACGCCAATGGTAATCAGAAGATCGTGCTCGCTGACCGCTACAATCGAGGCAGCCGGAGCATTCTTGAGGCCAAATACGGCAACATGGGCCAGATGTGGGACCCGACGCGTGAGCTCCATATCGTCGGCCAGGCACACACCTACCTTGGGATCACCAGGTTGCTCGGGGGCGATGTTGGCTATCTCGTCAGCAGCGAACGTGGCGCGCAGCTACTAACGCAGCGATTCGCCCAGGAGTTCCCGGCCGAGATTGGGGCCGGGCAGTTGTGGATCGACTGGGTCCCATGGCGCCGGTAGGTTCTCAATGACTGGCTGGGGATTCCCTGCGGCCTCCGCGCCCACATGCCGTTCACGGAGGTACGGGTGCAAACGCCGTCGTGGTTACTCCCGCCGATCTTTGCGGTTTGCTTTCCAGCCGCCCAGTGCCTGAGCACGTCATTCCGCAAGGCGTGACAGCCGAGCGGGTCAGTAACCTGCTGGCTGCGCCGCCAGACCTTCGCCCCGACCTGATTTCTGTGAACCCTGGGCACTTCACCTCCTGGGAGGCGCGTCCTCCTGCACGAAACCGCGAGCCGGGACGCGGTGAACGCGGGCGTGCGACGCGACACTTCCCGAACAGCCACGACGACATTGCGCGCCTGCTGGAACTCGACAGCCCCGGCTCCGGGGCGGGGACACCTGATCTGTTCAGGCATTGCTGCCCCTTGCCGTGGAAGACGCGCGCGGTGAAGATGCGCGCGGTGGGTTTCGCACGCAGGGAAGGGGACGGACCGTGGCTGAGGAATTCGAGTACCGCTACAACCGGCTGACCTGGCCGGAGATGAACGAGGCGATTGCGCGGCAGCCGGTGGTGATTTTGCCGACCGCCTCCACGGAACAGCACGGGCACCACCTGCCGATCGATGTCGACCTGCTGCTGGCCGACTCGATCAGCCAGGAGGTGGCGAAGCGCTCGAACGGCGCGGCGCTGGTGCTGCCGCCCATCCCGTACGGGCTGAACCGGCACCACATCGATTTCCCCGGCACCATTCACATCGAGCCGGAGGTGTTCATCGCCTTCTGCCTGAACGTGACCAAGAGCGTGGCTTACCACGGATTCGAGAAGATTCTCATCATCAACGGCCACGGCTCCAACCAGCCGCTAATCGACATCATCGCCCGCCGCACGACGCTGGAGACTGGCTCGCTCTGCGCCTCCTGCCACTACATCAACGTGGCCGTGGAGCGCTTCCGCGAGATCATGGAATCACCAGTCATCGCCCACGCGGACGAGTTCGAGACCTCACTCTACCTGCACATCGCGCCGGAGCGGGTGCAGATGGACAAGGCCAAGCAGGGCGACGACGTGATGGGCGCCTACGTCTCCTCGGACAGCACCACGCCCTACGTGCGCTTCAACGACTACTGGTCGCGCTGGACCGACCATGGTGTGCACGGCGACGCGCGCCCGGCCACGGCCGAGAAGGGGGAGATCATCTTCGAGACGGCGGTCACCCGCCTCGTGGAGCTGGTCGACGAGTGGCGCGCGTGGCCGCTCGCTGCGCGGCGTGATTTCCACACGAACCCGGTCCAGGATTTCATCCGCTGGTAGCGAGGTCCCTTTTGGGGGGGGCGTCTGCGCGCACCCCAAAACCTCTTCACCTGGGTGTAGTTGCCTGGAGCTTGGGCAATAGGCTGCGAACGCCAATCTCACGTGGTTCAGGGGAGGGACGACAGGAACGCGTCGGCCCGGGACTGCACGTGCTCGGGATGCGTCAGGTACAGATAGTGGTCAGCGTGCGGTATCAGGTCGAACCGGGCATCCGGCAACAACGCCGCAACCTGTGCGACGGCCCATGATGGTCGAATGTCCTCCGCTCCATACAGGAAGAGCGCTGGCGTCTGGAGCGCGGCGACCTCGCGAAAAAGGGTGGGACGTTGGATAGTGCGCTTGAAGTCAGCACTGAGCTGGCGGTTAGCGGCCATATTCGTTGGCGGATCAGTCATCAGCGGCGCCTCCCGGCCTTCCTCCACGCCGCGGGCGTACGCGGCGTACCACTCGCGATCATTGGTGAGCCGGCCGCCTGCGACGCAGATGAGGCCAAGGCAGCGGTGCGGATGGGTCAATGCGTAGATTAGCGACAGATCCGCGCCCCAGGAATGGCCAGCCACAACCCAGCGCTGGCACTTGTAGTGCTCGCGGATCGCTTCCATATCGGTGAGGCATCCGGCTACGGTGAATGGTCCCTCTGGAGCACCACCAGAGCGCCCAACGCCGCGTTGCTCCCAGCGCACGATGCGGCGATCCTCTCCCGCGAGCAACGCGGCGAGCGGGGCGAGGTAGTCCGGGCAGCCTGCTCCGCCATTTGAGAGCAGGATAGTCTGCGGCCCCTCGCCTTCGGCAACCGTCCAAAGAGGAATGCCGTCTGCTGAGGAGACGAGGTTCTCGCCGGGGAGTGACTGCGTGCGCATCGTGACTCGGACCTCCGTTGTTACTCCGCACGTCCAGAGAGTGAGGCGATCGCGCCTCCTGATTCTCATGAGAGACGCGTGTCGTGAGTCCAATCCTGCCCACATCGGCAAGTGCGAGAACGCCAGATCATAGAGCCTTTGCGACACACGAAATCGGTGAGCACCTTTTCCGAGTGACGGAAATCATCCAAATGGACGATTGGCCTGGCCTGGTGTGTGCGAGACAATGACCGCATGAAGTACGGCATCATTCTCACCGCAGGCACACTCGACGACATGATCGCCCTGGCCGCTGAAGCGGAGGTCAATGGCTGGGATGGCGTCTTCTACTGGGACGCCATCGCCATGAGCGGCTACTCGCCCATCTACGACCCCTGGGTGACGATGGCGGCCTTCGCGACCGCCACCGAGCGGGTGCGGCTGGGCACGATCATCACGCCGCCCTCCCGCAGGCGGCCGTGGAAGCTGGCGAAGGAGACCGCCACGCTCGATCACCTCTCGCACGGTCGGCTGGTGCTGCCAGTCGGGCTGGGCGTGCTGGACGACCAGGGGTACCGCAACGTCGGCGAGGTCACCGACCTGCGCACGCGCGCGGAGATCCTGGACGAGAGCCTGGAGATTCTCACCCGCGCCTGGAGCGGCGAGCCGTTCGCGTTCGATGGGAAGCACTTCCAGATCAGCGAGATGCACCAGCAGCCCGGTAGCTATCAGCAGCCGCGTATCCCAATCTGGGCGGTAGCCGTGTGGCCGCGCCCGAAGAGTGTCGCCCGCGCGTTCCGTTACGACGGCATCATTCCGCAGTACGCCGAGGACCAGGGCATCATCTCGCACGCCACGCCGGAGCGCGTGCGCGCCATTGC
The DNA here is from genome assembly GCA_034431475.1 of Thermomicrobiales bacterium. Taxonomy (GTDB): domain Bacteria; phylum Chloroflexota; class Chloroflexia; order Thermomicrobiales; family UBA6265; genus JACCXM01. The sequence goes on from DAOUDE010000054.1 coordinate 18,381, forward strand.
CGAGGCCGCCCAGGCGCAGCGCCCGGCCGACGCCGGGCCGTTCGACATCATCACTGAGGGCGTCTCCCCCGCCGATGACGCAGCCGCCGCCCGCGCCCAGGTGGCGCCCTTCGCCGAGGCGGGGGCCACCTGGTGGATCGAATCACGCTGGCAGGGCGAAACCGCCGAGACGCTGCGGGCCCGGATTGTGGCTGGCCCACCCCGGTAGCGGCTGCATGGTCGATGCGCAATAACCCCAGCCCGGCTCGCCGGGCTGGGGTTTTGTATGACAGTTTCGCGATTTTCAGGTTCCGCTACGAGAAAATGGCGTCACACGGCGCCATGCAGAAGCCGCGGCTGGCGCCGCCGCAACAGTGTGGACCGGCGACGCACACCACGCCCGGCACATCCGGGAAGAGCGCGCCACACTCGGCGCTATCTCCGCACCCGCCACAACTGCCACCGGCGCCTGGCAGCCCGAGCGACCTAAGGCAGGCCGTCTGCCCTTCGGTTGTGACCTGGCACTGACAGCGAGCCGGCGCGTTACACGCAACGAATACGCCCGAAGTGCCGCAGGCGCCGGCGCCGGCGGCGCAGGTGCCCGGCGCGGCGATGCAGCGCCCATCGGCGCAGACCAATCCCGCCGCGCAGCCATTGGTGCATGTCCCGCCGCACCCATCGGCATCGCCACAGGACTTGCCGGTGCAATCTGGCACGCACACTGACGGCGGCTTGGGCTTGTGCTTGCCCCGGCTATTGGTGCGCCGCCGCCCTTTGCCGTGCTTGTGCCGCTTCTTGCGCCGCTTGCGGCGCCCGCCGCCTGCTTGGGCATCGTCCGCGTCCAGGATGCCGAACAGCCCGCCGAGCACTGGCAGGGCAGCTAGCCCGCTCAGCACTCGCCGCCGCGTGTCCGGGGCCGCCAGGCCCCGCGTGAGCGCATCAAAATGCAGATCGTCCATCAGCTCTCCGCAACGCACGCTGCCGGGAATAGCCGCTCCCGGTCGCAACGACAGGTTTGGGAACATCTGTCGCCCAGTATGGCGGGCTGCGGTACCCCGGCAAGCCGGAATGTACTGGTTTCTTGTATGGGGATTTGCCGGCTTGGCGCGGACACAACAACGTGCGCCCATCACCTACTCCTCTCTCGCGTAGCAGGCGGGGCGCTTCACGCGCAAATGTCAGGCTTCGAGGCAATATGCATGCAATGCGCATATAATTACGCCAGGAGCATATGCGATGCACGAATCGATCATTCTGAACTGGCACGATGCAGTGAATTCGGCGAATTTGGATCGCTTGCGGGACACGGTCAGCGACCTGGTCGTCGTTACCGGCCCGAAAGGGGGCGGCGCGATATCCGCCGACGCGTTCATGGAATGGGTCACCCGCTCAGGCGTCCGCCTGCAACCGGTGAACTGGCGCCCGGTAACCGAAGGCATCGTCGTGGTCGAGCAAGATGCGACGTGGCCCGACGCGCCGGACCCGGTACGCGTGGCCACGATGTTTCGCGTGCGCGGGGGGCGCGTCTCTGCCGCCTTGCGCTTCCCCGACCTGGAGCAGGCGCTCACCTTTGCCACGCTCTATGTGGCCCTGGCGGAGACAACATGATGGCGGAGCCGCCTGCTACCAACGTTGGCCCCGGCCAGGCGCTCTTCCGGCTGGTGCGCTTCTGGTCCCGGCGCTGGACCGGCGCTGGCCAGGCGGTGGAACTGGAACACGCGCGGGATGTGATGGTGACGGAGGCGGTAGCAGCGCTCAGCCAGGGCGATGCGGCGACCGTGAACGCCGTCGCCAACGAGTTGGGCATCGATCAATCCGGCGCCAGCCGTTTCATCGCGCAGGCGGTGCAGCGCGGCTATCTGCGCAAGGCCACCGCCCGGCGCGACGCCCGCGAACGCGTCCTGCGCGTCTCGCCTGCTGGCGAGGCGTTGTTGCACGCGGCCCACGCCTGGCAGGAGAGGGTGTTTGCGGACCTGACCGCGGACTGGCCGGAGCAGGACGTACGGCAGTTGCAGGACTACCTGGAGCGGCTGCTGGACGCGCAGCAGCGGGTGGCCTGACCGGCGTTTGGCCCCTCCAGGCCGTGTCTCACACGGGGTTCGGCGTCAGGCGCCTTCGCCGCGTGTTTTTGCGCCGGCAACCCCTCACCCTCTACCTCGCTGTCGCCGACCCGCGCAATCTGCTCGCCCGCTGTGACCGATTCACCCATCGTCACCTGCACGCTGCCGGACGTAATGCGCACCGTTGATGGGGGCAACGCCGTTTCGGTGATGGCTGGCGGTGACGCAGCGGCCATTGGCCACGATCCAACCTGTGCCCGCCAGCGGAGGCGAGACATCCGGGATCTCGCGCGGCCGGTCGGCACGGTCGTGACTGTGTGGCCAATGCGGTCGGCGTCGCCAGTGATGACGTTGATGAGCACGCGCGCGTCAACGCGGCGGTACTGGGCTGTTGGCGCCCAAGGCGTCGGCGCCGCATCTGGCGCAATCAGCGCGGCCACAACCGGCGACGAGACGTCGGCGCTGCCGTTCGCCGTGCCCTCCAACACGCTCGCCGGCGTTGCCCCACCTGGCGCGAACGTTCTCGCAGTGGTCACGAGCGCGCCGGGCACGGTTTCCGCCAGCGATGCTCTGGCTCCCAGCGAGCGTTGACTGGGCAGGCTGTTCTCCCCTGCGGCCTTCGTGTCACGCGCGGGCGCAGTTTCACGAGCCGGGGCGTGTCAACCCGGTTCGGCATCCGCGAATCTGGAGGTGACCCGGCACATTGGATGACGCATGGTCAGATGGCGGGAACACGCCGTCAGGCGGCGAGCGCCTCGACTTCAACGTTGGCCAGCGGGAGGCGCAAGGTGAAGGCGGAGCCTTCGCCGGGCGTGCTCCGGACGGCAATCTCGCCGCCGTGTGCGCGGACCAGGGAGTCGACGATACTCAGGCCCAGGCCTGAACCACCCCCCGCGCTGCGGCCGCGCGAGGGGTCGCCCCGCCAGAAGCGCTCGAAGATGCGGGCCTGATCTTCCAGGGGAATGCCGGGTCCGGAGTCGGCGACCGTCACTTCGGCCCACTCCCCGTTGCGGTGAACGCTCACCCGCACCGGGGCGTTCGCGGGGGTATGGATGCGCACATTCGTCAGCAGGTTGTCGATGACCTGGCGCAGGCGAATGGGATCGCCCACCACGATGGCTGAACCGGTGAAATCGCGCTCCAGGGTGCGGTCGGGGTCGGCGGCGGCGAAATCCGCAGTCGCCTCTCGCGCCAGGCGCACGAGATCAACTGGCTCCTTCTCCAGCGCCCGCCCCTGGTCCGTACGGGCCAGCAGCAGCAGGTCATCGACGAGGCGCGCCATGCGCGCACCCTCAGACTCGATCCGCCCCATGGCCGTGCTGACGGCCTCCGGAGTGGGGAGGGCGCCCTGCCGGTAGAGCTCGGCGTAGCCGCGCAGGGAGGTGAGCGGCGTGCGCAGCTCGTGCGCGGCGTCCGCCACGAAGCGGCGCAGGCGCGCCTCGGCGGCGTCGCGCTGGCGGATGCCATCCTCGATCTGGGTCAGCATATTGTTCAGGGCCGCGCCCAGTCGGCCCAGTTCTGTATCCGGGTCCGCGTCCGGGATGCGGCGGCTGAGATCGCCTTCGGCAATGGCCGCCGCCGTTTCCACCATGCGGTCAACCGGCTTCAGGTCGTGCCGGATCACGGCCCAGGTCAGCAGCGAGGCGCCCGCCAATGCCGCCGCCCCGGCCAGGGCCAGGGTACGCACCAGCATGGTCACGGCGCTGTCAACCGGCCGCAGCGAGGCTGCGGTGACGAAGGTCGCGTTGCGCGGGCCATCCTGGAGCAGCACGCGGTACTGCAGCGAGCCATCAACGGAGGGAAGGGTGACGATCTTGCCTTCCATGGCGCTGGCTTGCGGCCCGGGAATCGGGGGGAGGGCCGGTGGGGCATCCGGCGCGTCGGAATACCCGGAGGGCCGGCTGACGACCTGCCGCCCGTTCGGCCCGAAGATGAAGACCGCGACATTGCTGCCGCCGATATTCGGCAGCTTGGCCAGCCAGGCGTCGTCCTCATCTGGTGGCGCTGGTGGGGTCGGCAACGCTGGCTGGGCAATGTCACTGTTGCCGGTGACGGGCGTCATGTCATCGTCCCAGCGGTCGCGCCGATTGCTGCGCCCACTGTGGCCGTCGTCGTCCCAGGGGCCGGGGAGCACCTCCGCGCGGTGCAGCGAATCGCGCAGCCGATCATCGATCTCGGCGACGAGGGTGGTGCGGGTGGCCCGAACCATGGTGACGCCGAGGATCAGGATGGTGAGGGCGATGATGACGGCCGCACCGAAGGCGATTCTGGTGCTGAGGCGCATTACTCGGCTCCGCTAGCCGCCGGATCTGGTTCCCGCAGGGAGTATCCGACCCCCCGCACCGTGTGAATCAACCGCGCGTCGCGGTCATCGAGTTTCCGGCGCAGGTAGCTGATATAGGTTTCCACGCCGTTCGGTTCAATGGCGTAGCCATAGTCCCAGACGTGCTCGATGATCTGGGGCCGGGACAGGACGCGCCCCGTATTCACCATAAGGTAGCGTAGCAGCCGGTACTCCGTCGGCGAAAGCTCGATCTCGCGGTCGCCGCGCCAGACGCGGTGCGCGTCATCATCGATGACGATGTCGCCGGCGGTAATGCGTGCCCGTTCCGCAGATCGCCCGCTCCCCCGGCGCAGCACGGCGTCCGCGCGCAGCACGAGTTCTTCCAGGCTGAATGGCTTGGTCAGGTAGTCATCCGCGCCGCCGGTGAATCCGGCGCGCAGGTCGGCCGGGTCATCCCGAGCGGTGAGGAAGATGACCGGCACGTTGTCGCCGGCCTCCCGCAGCTTGCGGCAGAGCGTGAAGCCGTCGATTTCCGGCAGGTTGACATCCAGGATCAGGAGGTCCCAGGCGCTGTTGCGGGCCATGGCCAGCCCTTCCGCGCCGCTGGCGGCGGATTCGACGGTAAAGCCCGTGAAGCGCAGCGCGGTCTGGACCAGGTCCCGGATCGGTTCCTCGTCCTCCACGAGCAGAATGCGTTCGTCGCGGCTGTTCAGTTCCCGCATGGTGCCCTGTCTACAAGAATGGCAGCAGCGCATTCCGCGCTGCTGCCTGCTGCCATGATGCGACCTCTAGGAGCTTTCGCCCTTCGTGGGCTTCTTGGCGCGCTGGGCCTTGCGCTCCACGTCCTGCTGCTGCAACTGCTGCATGCCGTAGGTCGCCAGGCCACCCAGCACCGCCTTGCCGAGCGGGCTGTTGATGAGCTGCATGAAATCCTGCTCGGTCAGTTGCTTGCCGGAGGCCGGCGCTGGCGCGTTCAGGCCGCCCTGGCGCAGATCGTTCAGCACATCGCCCAGGTTCGGCGCCTGGGCCGCGCCCTGGCCGCCCATGAGGCTTCCGAGCAGGCCGCCAAAGGGATCCTGCGCCGCGGCCGCGCTGCTGGCCTGCTTGGCTTTTTGCTCGCGCATGAGGGCAATGAAGTCATCGCGCTGGTCTACCGGCAGGTTGTTCAGGGTCTCTTCCATGGCCTTTCGAAACTCGGCTGGCGTCAGTTGCTTCTGCAATTCCTGCAGGTGCTCGATCGCCTCTTCCGCCGAGAAGCCTTCGGAGGGGTGGCCGGTCTTGTAGCGCTCCGCGAACTCGGCGCGCTTCGCCTCGGTGGCGGGGTCTGCCTTGCGCGCCTGGCGTTCCGCCCGCCTGGCCTCTCGCTTGGCGTCGCGCGCCTGTTGCCGCTCCTCTTCGGTCCGGCCGGTTGTTTCACCTGTAGGCGCTGCCTGCGTCGCAGCCACGTCGTCGTCTGTTGCGCCAAAGAACTCCTTGAGCAGATCCATGCTCCGCCTCCGCCGTCACGCATGCTGTGGGCGCCCCAGCGACCTCGCCCCGGCGCTGAGCGCCACACGTGGGCACGCAGCGTCGGGGCTATTGAAGCACGGCTCAGGCGAACGCGTGGCGGGGTCGATTACTCCTGAATCCAGACGTAATCCATGGACACGCCCCAGGCGCTCGGCTTGAAGTTCTGCAGGCGGTCGCTGTAGCCGACATTGGCGCGGCTGAAGTGCGTGACCGCCACCGGCAGGTCGTTGTTGACCAGGTTCGTGGCCTGGATCACCAGCTCGCGCCGCTCCTCGATCGGGAAGGTGCGCTTGGCCTGCGCGTTGAGGGTGTCCACCTCCTCATTGCAGTACTTGACCATGTTGAAGCCGCCCTCGTAGCTGGCGCAGCCAAACATGGCGTCCTGGATGAAGGTGGCATCCCAGGAGAAGCCGAGCAGGGCGACCTCGAAGTTGTGGTCGCCGGTGATGACTTCGACCAGCGCGGAGAACTCCATGGCGCGCGGCCGGGCCTCCGCGCCAATGGCCTTCCAGGCGTCCTGGTAGTAGGCGATGATCTGGTCCACGGTCGGCGACCCCGACTGGTAGATGATCTCGAAGGAGAGCGGCGTGCCATCCTTCTCGACGATCCCATCGCCGTCGCTATCGGCCCAGCCGGCCTGCGCCAGCAGGTCCTTCGCGCGCGCGACATCGTACGTGTACTTCACGTCCATGCGCTCCGGCGCATAGGCGTAGGAGATGACCGGCTGCGTGCCGTTCGCCACCAGGGCGTTGTCAAGCAGGATATCGTGCACGATGGAGTCGCGGTCCAGCGCGTGCAGCAGCGCCTGCCGCACCTCCACGTCCTGGAAGAGCGGGGTCTTATCCGGGTCCAGGTTGGTCATGTAGAAGCTGAAGCTGCGCGTGGGGTAGTTGGCGACCACCAGGCCAGAGGTGCTCTTGACCGTCTCCACGTCCGCCGGCTCCAGGGCCGCGGCGTCCATCTCGTTGTTCAGCAGGCCGTTGACCACGGCGGTCTGATCCGGCCAGATGCGGATGACGTAGCTGTCCAGGTAGGGGACCTTGCCGTAGTACTCATCGTTGCGGTTGAACGTGATGCTCTCGCCCTGGCGCCACTCCCCGAACTTCCAGGAGCCGGAGCCAATGACGCGAGCAGGGTCCTGGCCGGTGGCGCCGCCGTCGGTGCGCCAGTCCTTGACCGGCACGTTCTCCCAGATGTGCTTCGGCACGATCCAGGTCACCAGGTCATAGAGGAAGGTGAAGAGCGGCTCCTTCGCTACTGCCTCGAACGTGTGCTCATCGATAACGCGCCACGATTCGGTGGAGTCCAGGAAGCTCTGCATATAGGAAGAGCTGAGGTCCGGGTTCGCCAACGCATCGAACGAAAACTGCACGTCGTCGGCAGTCACCGGGACACCATCGTGCCACTTGGCGTTCTGGTTGAGGTGGAAGGTGTAGGTGCGCTGATCGTCGGCCACTTCCCAGTAGTCGGCCAGCCCGGTGGGGCCGGGGCCGCCGGTGCGGATATCGCCGCCCACGAGTTGTTCGTAGATCAGGCCCACGGCGGCGAGCGAGCTGCCGTCGTCGGCGATCAGCGGGTGCATCGTCTGGATGTCGTTGACGTTGGAGTCGATGAATGCGCCGCCGGGCGTTGCGGCCTCGGTGTAGCCCATCTCCTCCACGATTTCCTTCAGGAACTCCTCGCGGGTCTGCGTCTTGAACCCGTCACCGGCAGGCGGCGGGGTCGCTTCCTGCGCGAGGATGGGGCGCGGCAGCAGCAGGCCGGCGCTGGCCACCAGGGTTCCGGCAAGGAGCCCACGCCGTGTGGGACGAGGGCAGGTCGTGCATCGCGTCTGCATGGTCATTCCTCCTCGGGACACGTGGCAACGCCACGGGCGGGCGTGGCCGCGAGTATGGCACGCCGCTCTGACGGGGCGTCGTCTCCGCACGAACAGAATCGGCATTTGCATCATGCCGGAGAAAGCTGAGGATCAGGTGAGCGGAGGCCAAGGATTGGCTGAAGCTGGGGGAGAATCCTCTTCAAGTGAAACGGTGGCAAGACCAGGCGGCTGCCTCGTTCATCGCGACTTTGCCGCCGGCGGCTAACGACCTCCGGCTTCATAGACCCGAAGGCCCATCGATGGGCCTGAAGCAACCCTCGTTTCATGCAGCCTATTTGCTCGGGTGTTGATGATGACTCCGGAGTCAGCTCCGTTTACGGGGCTTCGGAACGGGTGTAGCCGGAAGTCGATAGCCTCCGGCGGGCCCGGCGCGCCTTCTCGATGCTCGACGGCGTTGCATGACGGATTCCTCATCTTGCACTCTCGACGCGCTCACCCCACGACAGCCCTGATCCCTCGTCGGCATCTGGCTTCCTGTCCGTGGCCAACCTGGCGGGATGCCTCACGCGTCCGCTGAGCCCGAATTGACCCGTTGCGCCCAATACCCCTATACTTGCTCGGTTCCGCCGGGCGGTCTGCAGGTTGGCCGTTGCGCCGGAACGCTTTTGTGTGTGCATGCGTTAGGCGTGCATGAGCGATCCGCGCACCAGAACTGGCCACGTTCCTCCACCTGGAGCCAGGCCCGTTTTGCGCCACCTGAGAAGTACTCGCCTGGAAAGGGTGATCGGAAATGTCCACGAAGCGTACGTATCAGCCCAAGCGGATCAAGCGTATCCGCAAGTTCGGCTTCCGGGCCCGCATGTCCACCCGTGGTGGCCGCGAGGTCCTGGCGCGCCGCCGCCTCAAGGGCCGGCATGCGCTGACCGTGGCCGAAGAGGGCAAGTTCACGCAGAACAGGTAGCGCTCTTCGTCTCGCGAGCCGCAGCCAATCCCTGCCCCCGGCGGGATTGGCTGTTTGCTGTCAGCGGAGTCTCCACCTTGGAACGTGACCTCCGGCTGCGCCGCGAACGTGATGTCCGCGTTGCCCGTGCTCGCGGCCGCTCCGTGACGCACGGCCCCTACGTGCTGCGCTACCTGCGCAACCCCGCTGCGCCCGATGCCAACCGCTACACGGTGGTGGCCGGCAAGAAGGTTGGTGGCGCGGTGCAGCGCAACCGCCTGAAGCGGATAACGCGGGAAGCCCTGCGCACGCTGCACCCCCGCCTGGCGACCGGCTTCGATTGCGTCATCATCCTGCGCGGCACGGTCGAGGAACTGCCCTCCAGCACGGTGGCGCTCGATCTGCTCACGGTCATGTTCGGGCGGGCTGGGCTGCTGCCCCGGGACGAGGCAGCGCAGGAAGGCGCAGCGCCATGAGCGCCATTGTGCATGGCCCGGAACCGGCCGGCGAAGCAGCGCCGCCGCACGATGACGCCATCTCGCACGCCCCCACGCCGTTCGACGAGCATGGCCTGCCGCCGTGGCGGCCCACCGGCGCGCCCAGCCCGCTGGCGTGGCTGGCGCTCTGGCTCATCGGCCTCTACCGGCGCGTCATCTCGCCCGCCTTGCCGCCCGCCTGCCGATTCACCCCAACCTGCTCGGAATATGGGTATGAGGCAATCGCGCGGTACGGTATCCTTGCAGGTGGCCGCCTCGCAGTCTGGCGTGTTTTGCGCTGCAATCCTTTTGGCGGCAGTGGATATGACCCTGTTCCGTAGCCTTTCCGTTGCGCCGCGCGCTGCTCGATACCAGACCGCACGTTCCTGTCCGTGGCGACAGGCATAAGGAGTAACAAACCAGACGATGGATTTCCCCTCTTTCCCCTCGCTCCTGGCGGTGCTTGGTGTCAGCTTTCCCATCTGGGACCAGTATGTGCACCTGCTGGTGCTGGCCCTGGATGGCCTGGCCAGCATCTTCCACAGCGCTGGTATCGCCATCATCGCCTTCACCATCATCGTCAAGACGATCATGCTCCCGCTCACGGTGAAATCGATCCGGTCGTCCAAGGCGATGCAGGACCTGCAGCCGAAAATCAAGGAGTTGCAGAAGAAGCACGGCAGCGACCGCCAGCGCATCTCCCAGGAGACGATGGCGCTCTACCAGCAGTACCAGGTCAACCCCATGGCCGGGTGTCTGCCAATGATTATCCAGATTCCCATTTTCCTGGGCCTGTATCAGTCGATCACGCACCTCTCCAGCACCGGCACCGGCTACTGGGACCAGAGTTTCCTCTGGCTGCCCAGCCTGGATGTGCCTGACCCGCTCAAGATTCTGCCAATTGCCGCCGGTCTCTTCCAGTTCGTGCAGACGCAAATGATGCGCCCGAAGGATCAGCAGAAGTCCACCGATCCGCAGCAGGCCATGATGAACTCGGTCATGAACATCATGCCGCTGACGGTCGTCTTCTTCGGGTGGAGCTTCGCTTCCGGCCCGGTCCTGTACTGGGCGACGCAGAGCGTTTACAGCGTGGTGCAGCAGTGGTTCATTACCGGCTGGGGCAGCTTCCACAAGTGGGCGCCGTTCCTGCCGGAGCTGCCGGAGCACAAGCGCCTGGGCTACCGCCCACCGCGCAACCTCGATGATGTCGTCGTGCTGAGCAATGTGGAGCCGGTGTACGCTCCCGGCCCGATGGGCTGGATGCAGCGCAAGATGGCCGAGGCGCAGAAGCAGGCCATGGAGCGGACGGCGCCGCCACCGGCGGAGGCGCCAGCCGAGCAGGTGGTTGAGGCCGAGGTGGTTCCGGCCGCGAACAAGGGCGGCGCGAAAGGCAAGGGCAAAGGCAAGCAGGGCGGCAACGCCAAAGCGAGCGCAGCACGAACCAATGGCGCAAGTCACGGCGAGAACGGCTCCGGCGGGGTACCCTCCGGCGCGGTGATTGTGCAGCGGAAAGCGAAACCAGCAGACGGCAATAGCGGGTAACAACGAGGCAACGTCCCCTCCTCAGGCACGGCGCAGCGGGCGACGGGCGAGGATGTGAGGCGTCTGTTCTCCGCGCGGGGTTGCAGCAATGGATCAGCGAAGGATGACCAGCGTCGAGATCCAGGCGTATTCCGTCGAAGAAGCGGTGCGGCTGGCGCTGGAGCAACTGAATCTCAACGAGGCCCAAGTCGATATCGAGATTCTCTCGGACGCCGGGCCGGATGAGGGTGATGAGGCGCTGGTGCGCGTTACCGCCAAGGGCATGGCGTCGCAGCCGACGCCACGCGGCGGTCGCGGGTCCAGCGGGCGCGCCAGCCAGGGTCAGGGTGCGGGCCGCGAGCGGCGGCAGCCGGGCGCACGCCGCGTGCCGGGCGACCGCCCGTCGCAAC
>DAOUDE010000055.1:0-37967 GCA_034431475.1 Thermomicrobiales bacterium
CTTGAGCAGGATCGCCAGGATGGCTGACGAATCAACGATCACTTCGGCAAGCCATCCTCGCCGTAGAGCAATTCAGCGTGGTCAATCTTCGCCTCGGGATACTTCTGGAACGCATCCTGAAGTTCTCTGACTGCGGCATAGGCGCTCGCTCGCCGAACATTCCCATCGACATCGGTGCGCGGCAGCCCGTCCTCGTCATACAGGAGATCGGCGTGGTCGGGCAGTGTGACTCCGGACGCCTTGTAGCGACGCTGCATGTCGCGCACCAGAGCGTACACGCGCTCTCGTCGCTCCTTTTTTGCCGCATCGAGGTGCTCTTCGTCTGCTGCCCTGGGTGGCTGGGGTAGCCGTTCCAGCCGCTCCAGCAGCGCGGTTTCAATGACCGCCTCGGCATCCTCGCCGGTGCGCTCACTCACCTCTGTTACCAGCCGGATGATCCGGGGATTGCTGATCTGCAGTGCCATGTTCAACCTCGCAGTGCGGTGGCAATTACCCATCGACGTGGTCAGGACGATGCCTCCGCCGCACCGCATGTTAGTACGCCACGAGCCCGTGGTGACCGGGACCGCGAGGCACGATGGGCCAGATGTCGACGACCTTGCCATCTTCCACGACGTGATAGGCATCGTAGAGATTGATGGTGGAGGGGGCATACCCCGGCAGCAACTGGACGGTATCCCCCGGGCCGAGGTTGATGTCGGGCAGGAGCCCGAACCGGGCGTGCTCCTCATCGCAGCCCAGGTTCGGCAGGGCCAGCCCCGCCACGGCCGCCTGATCGGCGTCGGCCATCGCCTTGCTCCCGGCATCAAGAATCAGCCGGTCCGCCGCGCGGCTGATGACGGTGGCGAGAATGCGCAGGGCGGGTTCGAAGCCGCCCACGATGCCGGAATGGAACTGATCCATCAGCAGGTAGGTGCCGGCCTGGATCTCGGTGATGCCGGGCGTGGCCGCGGTGAGCCACCAGGTGCGTGTGCCGCCCGCCGAGACTATCGGGCACGGGACGCCTTGCGCCTCAAGGGCTGATACCGCCGCCAGGAGGACCTGCATGGCCTCGCGCTGCTTGAGGCTGCGCCGCGTGACATCATCCTCGAGCGAACAATGGCCCTCGTACCCGGTCACTCCCGCGAAGATCAGGCCGGGAAGGTCGGCGACGAGCCCGGCGAGACTCGCGGCCGCCTCGGGGTCGGCCAGCCCACACCGCCGCATGCCGGTGTCGATTTCGACCAGGACCTGCAGCGTCGCACCAGCGGCAACTGAGGCGCGCGAGAGGCGCTGCGCGTTCTCGAGGTTGTCGACGGCCACAAGAACCCGGCGCTCCCGGGCCAGTGCGGCCAGGCAGGCGATCTTGCCTGCGCCTTCTACGGTGTTCACCACGAAGAGATCATCCAGCCCCGCCTCGGCCAGGACAACCGCTTCCCAGACGGTCGCGGTGGAGAAGCCAGCCGCGCCGGCCTCGGCCTGGAGGCGCGCCAGGTCAGGGCTCTTGTGGGTCTTCACGTGCGGGCGCAGCCGAACCGTGGGTGAAATGGCCGCCAGGCCGGTCGCCATGCGCGCGATGTTGCGCCGGGCCGCCGGGAGATCGAGCAGGAGCGCCGGAGTGCTCAGGGTCTCCACGCGCTGCCCGATCGCCCCGCCGTAGGTATGCAGCACTGCATCACGCGTGGCCGCCAGGAGACTCATGCCGGCGGCTCCCCGGAAACCAGGCGCTGGGCCGTCAGTTCATCAGTCACCAGGACGTCGACACAGCCAGAGCGGGCAGCGCCACGGATCGCCTCACACTTGGCCGGGCCGGCCGCAACCGCAATGACGGTTGGCACGGCGCGCAACTCGTCCCAGGAAATGGCGACTGTGCGCCGGTCGAGGTGTCCCACGGGTTGTCCCTGCGCATCGTAGAAGCGGGCGTTCATGCTGCCGACCGCGCCTTGCGCGAGCAGGGCATCGCGATCGGCGGACAGGACATGGCTGGCCCGGAAGAGCGTGGCCTGGGCATCCATATCACCGATCCCGACCAGGGCGATGTCCGAGCGCGCGGCGACGGCCAGCGCGGCTTGCACCGAGCGGTCAGCCAGGAACGCATCGAGGATGGCCGGGGAGTCGACGATCGACGGCGCGTGCAGGTAGGTGGCGCGGCTGTTGGGAAACAGTTCAGCAATATGCCGCACCAGTTCATGCCCCTGGATGCCTGGTCTGCCTTCGGCTAACCCACCAGCAAGCTGGGAGACGTTCAGCCCCTCAACACCGCTGGCATCCAGCCGCTGCACCACCGCCGCCAGGGTCTCGCCCCAGCCAATGCCGATCCGCGTGCCGCGGCGGAGCTGATCGGCGGTGAACTGCGCGGCAGCGTCCGCGACCGCGGGCAGCGCTGCCGCCTGGTCATGGTCCTGCGTCAGTTCCGCGACGATCACCCGGCTGAGCCCGAGGACGTTCGCCAGCTGCCGCGCGAGTTGCGGGTTCTGGCGTTGCGGCGCCACGATTTCGATGCGGACAAAGCCATCGTCACGCGCGCGCTTCAGGTAGCGCGAGATGGTCGAGGGGTCGAGGCCGAGATCACGCGCGATCTCGGCCTGGCTACTCCCATGCAGGTAATAGCGCGTCGCTACGTCGATCAGGAGATCGGTGGATTGATCGTCCGGCCGTGGGGTAAGCCGCTCGCGCACCTGCATGCTTTCTCATATCGCGAAGGCGGAATGCGACCAGCGCATTCCGCCTGACGGTAGGCGTAACGTCCATTTCTGGCACACGATGCAAGATCATGCAAGGCAAAACTGGCATCGCCTCCACAATTGGTGCAAGAACTTGACCATCGTGGAAAGTTCATGTAGAGTCGGCGGACGATCTTCTACAATCCATGAGCCGCAAGGCAGCGCAGTGGGGCGTTGCGCCGGCACGGGCAAAGCCAGTCATACATCAGAGAGGATGGTGACGTTGATGAGCAGCGACCACGGTGTGAATCGTCAGATTGACGACCTCGCAAACGCACTCATGGGGGGCCGAATGCCCCGGCGAGCGTTCATCACGCGGCTGCTGGCCCTGGGCTTGACCCCGGCCGTCGCTGGCTCGGTGCTGGCGCTGGCGGCCAATGGGGGCACGGCGCTGGCGCGGCAGAGTGATGTCAGCGGCGAGATGCGCTTCATGATTGGTCCCTGGACCGACAAGGAAGTCGAGCACCAGGAAACAATCGCCGCCGCATTCAAAGAGCTCTACCCGAATGTCACCTTCTCCTTCAAGCTCTTCAGTTGGGAGACGGCCACCACGGAAGTGGATGCCTCGTTAGCCGATGGTGCGCACGACATCTACTACTTCGGCGAGGGTGGCTATCTCTCCCGTGCCCAGCAGGAAAATGGCTTCGAAGACCTTACGGCTCGCATCAACGATCCTGCCTTCGCGGACGAGAAGGAGAAGTATCTCTACTGGGACCGCATCGAAGCCTACGGGCCGAAACTGATGGGCCTGCCCATCTGCTGGCATGTGGAAGATGCGCTCTTCGTCAATTTGGACAAGGTCAAGGAGGCCGGATTCGACGAGACGTTCGTCGAGGACTGGGATACGTTCGTCGAATGCGTGACGGCGATGACCAAGGGGTCCGAAACGTACGGCCTGGGCATGGGGATGCAGCTCGGCGGCTTCGGGGAGTGGTATCAGCGCGCGCGCTCGGCGGGTGGGCGCTACCTGACCGAGGACCTCAGCGCGCCCGCCATCAATACCCCGGAGGTCGTGGCGGAAACGCAGCGGCTCATCGACTTCTTCACCCAGGGGATTGCGCCGCCACAGGGCACGTTTGACTACAACACGGCGCCCGATGCCTTCAGTGCCGGCCGCCTGGCCACCTACTCCTCTGACCTCACCATTGCGGCTGTCCTCAAGGGGAAGCCGACACCGCCGGCCTTCGAATGGGCGGTGCTCCCCTGGCCTCCCGGCCAGGCGGCGCGGGCCAGTTTTAATGACATTGGCCTGTACGCCATGAGTTCGAAGACGCCGGACAAGGACCTTGCCTGGGAGGTCCTCAAGTGGTGGACAAATGGCGAACAGGGGGCATTCTGGACGGGGTCGTCCGGCACCTACCCTGCGCGCGTCGACGCCGCGGAGAAGGGCTACGAGCAATACAGCCCGCCGCAGTTGGCCGCCTCCTTCTCCCAGTTCCAGGAGTTCAGCGTTGGGCCGGAGCCCTTCGCCCAGTTCGGAACGGTGGAGAGCCAGGCAGAAGCGCAGATTGCGCGATCCTACAGCGGCGAAATCAGCGCCGAAGAAGCGGTCAGCACGGTCGAGCAGATCGTGAACCAGGAAGTCTTTGGCTAGTCGCTGGCGTGCTGCCGCGGTGAAGCTGCTCCCGCAGATCATCGCGGCAGTAAGCGTCGCGGCGGCGCCACCTGGCCCATGACCAGTTCAATGCCAGCAATGCAGGAGACGCGGCCACCGGCGAGTCCGCCGCGTCGCGAACGCTTGAGCGAGGAAGCCCACCGCCAGTTTGCTCGTCGCCGGCGCATCCGGCGCGAACTGACCGGCTGGGCGTTCCTCGCCCCGATGTTCATCTTCTTCGTGGTCTTCCTGGTGGCGCCAGTCATCCTCGTCTTCTGGTGGAGTACCCAGAAAGGCGGGTTGACGACCGGCTCGGAGTTCGTCGGCCTCGACAACTTTCGCCGGCTGCCGCAACAGGTTGACGCAGGGATCGCCATTCGGAACACCCTGCGCTTCACGCTGCTCTCCATTCCTGCCACGTTGGTTATCGCCCTGGGGATCGCCCTGCTGCTGGCCCGCGTGCAGCGGGGCGGAGCTGCCTATCGCTTTCTCATTTACTTTCCAGCCCTGGTGCCGGGCGTGGTGGCAGGGCTGATCTGGATTTTTCTCACGAATGTGGATTTTGGCCTCTTCAATACGCTCCTGCGCTTCGTTGGGGTCGATCCGGTCGTGTGGCTCGGCCCCAAATCCGCCTTGCAGGTACTGGCCGTGCTTGATGTCTGGCGCAACACCGGCTTCTGGGCCGTGTTCTTCCTGGCGGCCATCATCGGGTTGCCGCGTGAGCTGTACCAGGCTGCTGAGCTGGACGGAGCCAATGGCTGGCAGCGCTTCTTCCGGCTGACGTTGCCGCTGCTGCGGCGGGTCATCCTGTTCGCCGTGGTGGTGGCCACCATCTTCGGCCTGCAGGTGTTTGATACGGCGCTGATCCTGACTGGCGGCGGCCCTGGCACGGCGACGTTGACCATCGTCTTCCGCATCTGGACCTACATTTTCGGCTCCACCGACAAGGTGGGGTATGGCGCTGCGATCTCCGTCGTCCTCCTGCTGGCAATCCTGGTCCTGACCGTGATTCAGCTTCGCCTGCTGCGCGGCCGGCGTGGAGAGGACTAGATGGCCACCCCGGACGCGATTCCCCGGCGCATGGCAGCAGCCCCCCGGCAGCGGGCGGCACTGGCGCACGCGGCGCAGGCGAACCGGCAGGCGATGTGGACCCGCTGGTTGACGCACCTGGTCCTGATCATGGCGGCCATCTCGTGCGCCGCCCCGTTCCTCTACGTCATCGCGGCCTCGTTCAAGGAGCAGGGTGCGCTGTTCCAGTACCCGCCCGTCTGGGTCCAGATCCCGCCGTACACGGGAAACTACCAGCGCCTGCTCTTTGAGAGTGGCTTTCCGCGCTGGATGCTGAATACGCTCTTTGTCGCGTCCACGGTGACCGTCGTCAAGCTCTTCCTGGATTCGCTGGCAGGCTACGCCCTGGCCAAGCTCGAGTTCACCGGCAAACGCGTCGTCTTCTTCCTGATGATCATGCTGCTCATGGTGCCGTTTGCCGCGTTGCTCATTCCGCTCTGGACGATCGCGCACAACCTGAATCTCACCAACACGTACCTGGCGCTGATCCTGCCGCCGCTCGCCAATCCGCTAGGGGTCTTCCTGATGCGGCAGTTCATCCTGGGACTGCCGTCAGACCTCGAGAATGCGGCCCGGCTGGAAGGTGTGAGCGAGTTCGGTATCTACTGGCGCATCATCCTGCCCTTGATCAAGCCGGGGCTGGTGGTGCTCGCCGTCATTATCTTCACCGACCAATTCATGAGCTTTGTCTGGCCGTTGGTGGCCGCCACCGATGACGACCTGCTGGTCCTCACGGTCGGCGTCGCCAGCCTGCGGGCCAAGGGCGGGGTCAATTTCGGGCTCTGGTCAGCCGCCGCGGTGATGTCCCTCATTCCCATCGCCATCTTCTTCTTCGCGTTGCAACGGCAGTTCCTGGCGCGGTCGATCGCGGGGGCGCTGAAACAGTGAGCGAATCGATGCCTGATCCAAACCTGGAGCCCGCGCCCTTCGCCATTGAGTTGCTGGGGGTTGGGAAGCGTTACGGCGAATTTATCGCCCTGCAGAACGTTGACCTCGACATCGCCAACGGGGAGTTTCTCGTGCTGCTGGGGCCGTCGGGCTGTGGCAAGAGCACGCTCCTCAAGCTGATCGCCGGTCTGGAAGACATCAGCGACGGAGAGATCTACATCAACGGGCAACTCGCGAATTATCTGCGGCCGAAGGACCGCGATGTCGCGATGGTCTTCCAGAATTACGCGCTCTATCCCCACATGACGGTCGAGACGAACATTGGCTTTCCCCTTGCCATGCGCCGCCAGCCCAGGGCGGTGGTCGCGCAGCAGGTGCGCCAGGTGGCGGAACTGGTGGGGTTGACTGACCACCTCAGCAAGTATCCCGATCAGCTCTCGGGCGGGCAGCGCCAGCGCGTGGCGTTGGGACGGGCGATCATCCGCGAGCCCGTTGCCTTCCTGATGGATGAGCCGCTCTCGAACCTGGACGCCCTGTTGCGGGTTCAGATGCGCTCCGAACTGCTGAAACTGCACAAGCGGGTCGGGCGCACCACCATCTATGTCACGCACGACCAGATCGAAGCCATGACGATGGCCGATCGCATTGTGGTGCTGCGCGATGGCCTCATCCAGCAGGTCGGTACGCCGGGCGAGGTCTACGGCCGGCCGGCCAACACCTTTGTCGCAACCTTTGTGGGCAGCCCGCCGATGAACATGGCGCCGGGCCGCATAGAGGCGCACGAGGGCGAGCGCCGCTGTGCCGGCCCGATCCCCATCCCCCTCGATCACCTGACGACGCTGCCGGCGGGAGATGGCGTGATCACGCTGGGGATTCGTCCGGAACATGTCGAGTTGGTCTCGGCGGATGCAGTGGATGCCGTGCCTGGCCGCGTGGAGTTGATCGAGGCGGTCGGCGCCGATTCCTTCCTGGCGGTGGCGCTTGATAGCGGCGTCACCATGATGGTGCGGGTGGCGGCCGATACCCCGGTGCGGGAAGGGGAACGGGTCCACCTGCGGCTGCCGCCGCACCGCGTGCAACTGTTTGATGCTGCCGGAATGAGAGTCGCGCAACAGGGTGAGGATTGATGAGCGAGCACGAGGATGTCACACGCGCCGCAACCCATCTGGAAACTGGCGATGCAGGCAGGGGCGAGCCAGACGCGCTGCCCGCGCCGCCCCCGCCCGCACGGCTGCCCCTGCGCCTCTCGGCGGACCACCGGCGCATCCTCGACGCCGATGGGAACGCCGTGCTCATCCAGGGGGACGCGGCGTGGTCGCTGATCGCCAACACCACGGAGGATGAGGCGCGCTTCTACATTGAAGATCGGCGGCGCAAGGGCTTCAACACGCTGATCGTCAGCCTGATTGAATACTGCTTCTCGCAGGATCCCCCGCGCAATCTGGCAGGGGATGAGCCGTTTACCACGCCTGGTGACTTCCGCACGCCGAACGAGGCGTACATGGCGCACGCCGAACGCGTGCTGCAGATCGCTGCGGACGAGGGCATGCTGGTGATGCTGGCGCCGGCCTATCTTGGCTACCCCAGTCTCTTTCCCGGCTACGAGTCGCGGCCACAGGGCTGGTACGACGAGGTCCTGGCCAACGGACCCGAGGGCTGCCGCGCCTGGGGTGAATATCTCGGGGAGCGTTTTCGCCGCTTCGAGAACATCATCTGGATGATCGGTGGTGACCGCAACCCAGGGGAGACGGCGCCCGCGCTGACGCAATTGGCGCTCGGCATCCGCGCGGCAGGTGGCCAGAACCTGTTCACGGCGCATGTCCTGCCGGAATGCTCGCCGGTCGATGTGTTTCCCGACCATGAGTGGCTCGATCTCAATCCGACGTACACGTATGACATCGTGCACCGCAAACTGCAGGATGACTGGCTGCGCGATCCGGTCTGGCCGTTCTGGCTGATAGAGTCCACCTATGAAGGCGAGCACAACGCCTCGCACCTGCAGATTCGGCGGCAGGCGTACTGGTCCGTATTGACCGGGGGCAATGGCCACTGCATGGGGAACAACCCGATCTGGCCATTTGAAGAGGGGTGGCAAGCCGCGCTCGATCTCCCGGGGTCCATCGCGATGGCGCGCTGGGGGGCCTTCTTCCGTGGACTGCGCTGGGGCGATCTCCGGCCTGACCTCAAGCGCCGGATCGGGATTGATGGTCTGGGGGAAGCCCGGGGGCTCGACCGTGTCACAGTGGCCTCGACCGATGATGGCCGCCTGACCGTGGCGTATCTCCCGGCGCCACGGCCACTCACGATCGAGAGCAGCGAGTTGGCAGGACCGCAGGTGCGCGCGGAATGGTTCGAGCCGTCAACGGGCCGCTCGCTGCCGGGCGGGGTGCTGCTCACCGGCGGAGCGATCACGCTCACGCCGCCTTTTCCTGATGATGCCGTGCTGACCCTGGAGACGGTCTAGGTGGCGCCCCTGGCGTGCCGGCAGCCGAGGCGCCTCATGCTACCGCGCGTGTCTCAATGATGACGGCCGATGTGCCGCGCTGGACCGCGCATGAGCTGACGTTCGAGAGCGGGGAGTCCTGGGCTGATCCCTTCTGGGATGTCGATCTGGCCGTCGAGTTGACCTCGCCGTCCGGACAGCGGACGACGGTCGATGCGTTCTGGGACGGAGGCAGCACCTGGCGTGCGCGCGTGCGGCCAGACGACGTCGGCGAATGGAGCTGGCGCACGGTGGGTGCAGCGGGCACGGCTACTGGGTTGGCTGGCCGTTCTGGATCATTCCAGTGTGTGCCCTATGTGGGGCCGAATCCCGTCTACCGGCATGGCCCGGTCCGGATCGCGGCTGATGGCCACTCGTTGGCCCATGCCGATGGGACACCGTTCCTCTGGCTGGGCGATACCGCCTGGAACGGCCTGATCCGCGCCAGCGACGCCGACTGGAACGACTATCTCGGGACACGGCGCGCGCAGGGATACTCGGTCATCCAGTTTTTCAGCACCCATTGGCGCGCGCTCGCCGGTGATCCGGCGGGCGAGCCCGCCTACACCGAGCAAGGGGGTTTCCGGGTCAACCCGCGCTTCTACCAGCGACTCGATCCCAAGGTCGCGGCAATCGCCGATCACGGCCTGCTGGCCAGCGCCATCGTCGTGCTGTCCCTCTATGAGGATGAGCCCGGCTGGGCCTGGCCGGCGGAACAACTCGTGCGCTTCGCCCGCTGGCTGCGGGCCCGCTGGGGCGCATATCACGTCGCCTGGACGCTGGGGGGTGACGGCGATTTTTCCGGGCAACGGGCGGAACGCTGGTATCCCATCGGGGAGGCGGTCTATGGCGTCCCGCCCGAGGCACTGGTCACCATGCACCCACGTGGGCGCTGCTGGGTCGGGGACGAGTTTCGTGATCAGGCGTGGCTGACCTTTCTGGTGTACCAGAGTGGCCACTCGGCCGACGAGGCGCTGGTGCGCTGGCTGCCGGAAGGGCCACACACGCGTGCCTGGCAGGAGGAGCCAGCACGGCCAATCATCAGCATTGAGCCGAACTATGAGGACCACCCCTCATTCGGCACCGGCGAGCGCTTCACCGCAGCGGAGGTGCGGCGAGCCAGCTACTGGAGCTTGCTGGTGACGCCGCCAGCCGGCGTCACGTACGGGCACTTCAGCCTGTGGGCCTGGGCAGACACGCCCGAGCTCGTGGGAGACGCGATTCGCAATCAACCTGAGTACACCCTTGAGCCGTGGTGGTCGGTCCTGGATACGCCGGGCGTGCGGAGCATGACGCTGCTGCGCCACTACTTTGCCTCGGGCCCCTGGTGGAACTTGCGGCCAGCCCAGGCGCTGCTGACGACTCAACCTGGTGACCAGGATGCACGGACCTTCATTGCCGCGGCCCGGACACCGGCGGGTGATTGGACCGTGGTCTACCTGCCGGTCGGCGCTGCAGCCGTCGATCTGCGGCTCGAAGCCGATCCAAGTGCCTCAGCACGCTGGTTCGATCCCCGGACCGGGTACTGGTCGCCTGCGTTCGCCGTGAGCGGCACAAAGGGCCAGATGACGTTCGTTGCCCCGAGCAAGGACGACTGGGTGCTGGATATTCGCCAGTGACGATGTCCCGTGGTTGGAGTGAAATGAAGGAGAGGAGGATCCAATGAGTCACGCACCTGCTGAGCTTCCCGTTGGAATGGCTGGCCTGCGCTACCCGATTACCCAGATTTCGCTGGCCGTGCGCGACCTGGACGCGACCATGGCCCAGTACTATCGCGCCTTTGGCTGGGCTCCGTGGCAGGTCTTCGACCATGTCAAGCCCGTTCACCACCGCACCGAACTGCGGGGCGAGCATGTTGATTACTCCCTGCGTGGCGCGGAAGTCTATGTTGGGGGACTCAACTTCGAGTTGCTCCAGCCGCTGGACGGACCCAATCTCTGGTCGGAGTTCATGGACCGGCGCGGGGAAGGGATCGCCTCGATTGCCACCATGTTCCTGGAGCGGGAGGATGGCGACGCGGTCAAGCAGGCGTTCAAGGATACCTTCGGCATCGATGTCAGCATGAAGGCCGATATCGGCGACCATATCGAGTACTACTACCTGGACACCGAAGCGCAATTTGGCTGTCTCATCGAATCCGGCAGCGGCCACGCCATCGATTTCGTGAAGCCGGCCCAGGTCTACCCGCATCCTGGGGCAGAACCCGGCCCTTCGCCAGCCAGCGGGATCACGTACCCCATCACACAGGTTTCGGTGACCGTGCGCGGGCTCGAGGAGAAGATGCGCGCCTACCACAAGGCCTTTGGCTGGGGCCCATGGAAGATCTTCGAGGCTGATGACCAGACGATCATGCACCACTGCGAGTGGCAGGGGAAGCCAGCGCGGTTCAATGTCCGCTGGGCGGAAACGATGGTCGGCGATCTCAATTTCGAGTTGATCGAGCCGCTGGGACCGGGGAACCCCTGGCAGGAATTTCTGGACACGAAGGGCGAGGGAATTTCGTCAATAGCGGTGATGTTCAATACACCAGAGGAAGCAGAGCGCGTGAAGGCGCAATTCGCCGAGGATGGGATCGGCGTGACCGCCGTGGGGCATATCGGCGACGATATCGAGTGGTTCTTCCTCGATACCGAGATGCCGTTCAAGTGCATCATCGAGTCCGGCAGCGGCCACGCGCTCGATTTCGCGGTGCCTCATAAGACCTACCCGTAGCCGCGCTGCGTGCGACAACCGGTGGAGCGCAGTGTGATCGCGAGGACGAGCTATGACCCTGTCACCTGGCCGGTTTGCCGGCAAACGCGCCGTCGTGACTGGCGCGAGCAGCGGTATTGGGCGCGCGACCGCGAAGCGGTTCGTGGCGGAAGGGGGCAAGGTTGCCCTGATCGCGCGCGGCCAGGAACGCTTGCAGCAGGTCGCGGCGGAAATCGGAACGCCGGATGCTGTGCTGGTCGTACCCGCTGACTGCACGGATGAAGCGTCGATTACTGCCGCAGTCGATCAGGCAGCGGCGCACTTCGGTGGGCTGGATATCGTGGTCTCCAACGCCGGCATCGAATTGCTGGGCCAGGATGACCGGGTGGATCGGCTTTCGCTCGATGTCTGGCATCGGCTGCTGCGGAACAACCTGGATGGGCAATTCCTGACCTGCAAGGCCGGGATCAAGCACCTCCTGGCAGGGGGAGGCGGCGCGGTCGTCTGCGTCGGCTCCAATTGCGGGTACCTGGGGATGGCCACCAATGAGCCGGCCTACAGCGCGAGCAAGGGTGGCGTGTTCGCCATGATGCGCGTGATGGCGATTGACTACGCGCGGGAAGGGATCCGGGTCAACATGGTCGTGCCGGGGTTCATCGACACGCCGATGAACGAACCGGTCATGAAAGACGCCGAGGAATTGCGCTACTGGAGTGACCAGATTCCCGTTGGCCGGGTCGGCACGGCTGAGGAGTGCGCGGCGGCGATTCTGTGGCTGGCGTCGGACGACGCGTCGTATTGCGTTGGCAGCGCCCTCGTCGTCGATGGGGGACAGGCGGCAATCTGATCGGCAATGTGGTGCTGGGCGGCCGGGCTATCGCCCTTCCTGGTCCGCGCGGGCGTATTCGTCGCCCACAAAGAGCAGCGTTTCGTCGAAGACCCTGGCCAACGTGTCAGTTTCGAGCCGGATGGTCCTGGGGTTGCTAATCTGCGGCGCCATGTTCAATCTCTGGCGGGTGCTGCACCTGATCTGGCCTCTCTTGCCGCAGCCGTTCGGAAATCCAGCGGTGGGCAAGGGCTGAAGGATCGATGCCCTCTTTCGTCGCTGACGCTTCCAGTGCCCGCATTTCTTGCTCACTCAGCGACACCAGGAGCCGCCACACGGACCACTGACGAGTCAGCCTGATTGGATCGACATCATCAAGATAGTCGGTGGAGTCGTGCGTATCCCAGAACTCGGCCTCTTCTTCGATGTTCGCAAATGACGGAATCTTTCCTCGCGCTTCAGTCGGATACCCCAGATCTACTGTTGGTCGAAGTTTGCTCATCGGTGGCCATCCTTGGACAATGCGGGAGCTTGCGTCTTTCTTTGCGGCTGGCTGGCCGCGCGCTGAAGACGTAGTAGCGGCCTGGTTCGCCGGGAACCTGTCCCACAATGACCGACAATACTCGGCCCGATAACGTAGGACCAATAATCTGAAACCGATCCTTGTAGGTGGGTGTCACCACGGCTTCGCTGAAAACGGCTTCCTCTGCTTCCTCGGTAGTGACGTCATGTTTGCCGATATGCTCGCGATTCCAGGCATCCCAGAATAGCGCCTTGATCCCGAGATAATCAGCCATGCTGGCATTGTATGTCGAAGACTCCCGGCATTGAGTTAAACCAGGAGCCTCCGTGTTAGTGACTGCGGGAGATCGGCGCTACCGATAACTCGCCGCCTGCAGGTCGAACAGGTCCGCGTAGCGGCCACCCTGCAGCATCAGTTCGTCGTGGGTGCCCTGCTCAACGAGGCGGCCGTTCTCCAGGAAGAGGATGCGGTCGGCCATGCGCACCGTGCTGAAGCGGTGGGAGATGTAGAGCGCCATCTTGCCCCGGGTGAGGTCCTTGATGCGGGCGAAGAGATCGTGCTCCGCCTGCGCGTCCAGGGCGGCCGTCGGCTCGTCCAGGATCAGGATCTGTGCGTCCCGCATGAACGCCCTGGCCAGGGCGATCTTCTGCCACTCGCCACCCGAGAGCTGGTGCCCGCCCTCGAACCACTTGCCGAGCGTGGTGTCGTAGGAGTTCGGCAGCTTGCGCACCACGTCGTCCGCGCCCGCGCGCTCGGCGGCGGAGACGATCGCCACGTCGTCGGTCGCGTGCTCCACGTTGCCGACCCCGATATTCTCACCGGCTGAAACCTGGTAGGCCGCGAAGTCCTGGAACATCACACCGAACTCGCGCCGTAGCTCCTCCGGGTCGTACTCCCGCACATCGTGGCCGTCAATCAGAATCTGGCCCGCGTCCGGGTCGTAGAGACGGCCGAGTAGCTTGACGATGGTCGACTTGCCCGCGCCGTTGCGCCCCACCAGCGCCACCGTTTGCCCCGGCTCGATGGTGAAGGAAACGTCGTCCAGCGCGGGGACATCCCGGTCAGGATACTGGTAGCTGACGTGGCGGAACTCGATCCCCTGCTGGAAGGGACGCCGTACCGGGACCGGGTGCTCGGGCGCGTGAATCTTCGGCTGCCGCTCCAGCAGATCGTAGAGCGTAGTCAGGTAGAGCCCATGTTCGTAGATGCCCTGGATGCCTCCCAGGATCCCCTGGAACGCGCCCTGCACTTGCTGCGCCGCCTGCGTGAAGACGGTCAATGCGCCCAGTGTCACCTGCCCACGCACCGCCAGCAGCGCCACATAGAGGAAGGTGCCGGAGGAGGCGAGGGTGGTCAGCGAACCCCAGCCGAACCCGGCCAGGTAGCGCTTCACCAGCAGGTCGCGCGTTTCGGCGTAGTACCCCTCGGCCGTGCGCTCGTAGCGGTCGATGAAGTAATCGCCAGCGGTGAAGAGCTTGACCTCCTTGGCGTACTCGTCCGTGGTCAGCAGGTTCGTCAGGTACGACATCACCCGGCGCACCGGCGACTGCCGGCGCATCTGCTGGAAGCCCCACCAGCCGTAGCGCGAACCAGAGATGAAGGCGGGTATCGGTGACACGAGCGCCGCCACCGCGATCCACGGCGAGAGCCCGACCAGCAGGGCAACCATGGTGGCGAACGTGATCAGCGAGCGCCCGAGGCCGAAGACGCCGGAGACCATATCCACCGGCCGCCGCGCGGATTCGCGCTGGGCCTGCTGCAACTGGTCGTAGTACTCGGCGTTTTCGAAGTCGACGAGATCAAGCGTGGCCGCGTGCCGCATGATCTGCAACTGGACGTGAATGGCCAACTGTTCCTGCAGCAGTTGCTGGCTGATATTGGCCAGGGTCTGCAGCAGGCTGGAGCCGAGCAGCAACGCCAGTTGCACCACCGCGATGATCACGATGATGCGCACGTGCTCGGCATCGCCACCGGCCTCGATGCCCGAGACCACCGCGTCGATGAGACGGCCAGCCAGCCACACCTGCGCGGCTGGCAGCACGCTCTGGAAGATAGAGGCGATGCCCAGCGTGCTGGTCAGCTTCGGGCTGGTCGCCCAGACCAGCCCCATGACGCGCACAATGCTCTGCCAGGTCTGGCGGACGTTGCGGGCGACAGCGTGCGCATCGTCACGGCGGGGCAAACGCATCCTCCGTGGCGATTCCGGTTCAGTTTCTGGCGTATTGCCGTTCCCGGCGAAGGACCGGGAGCGGCCATCTCCGCGTTGCCCTGCGGCAGCGGAGGAGGGGGAAAAGCGGTGGCCATTGCGGTCTGGCGGGCCACCATGGGAATAATGCTGCATATGGTTCTGAGGCATTCTCCTGAAAGAGCGGTGGGTCATGAGGCCACAATGGGCACTCGTTCTCTCTTTACATAGTATGAATCCTGGTCGGCGGTTTGCCTACTCTCCGTTCGGGCAGGTTGCGCGTGCTCATGCGGCCAGTTGCGCCGCAGCGTCCCCCAGCCGGCCGACGTCCGCCGGCGTCCAGGTGTCCGGGTGCAGGAACACGACGTGGTCGAGGCCCAGGTCGCCGAACGCACGGCAGCGTTCCACCAGCGTGTCCACGCTCTCGTCTGGCCCCAGGCGGGTCGCGATAGACTTGTCGATGTCTTCCCAGGGACGGCCGATCTCCTCACAGTTCCGGCGCAGGATCTCCAGCTTGCGGCGGACGGTGACCCCGCCATCAGGAATGTCGAACAGGTTGCAGGCGTCGGCGTAGCGGGCCACTAGCGGCAGGGTCCGCTGTTCGCCGGCGCCACCAATCAGGATGCGGGGACGCGGGCGGCTCACCGGGAGCGGGTGGCCAATGGGCTGCTCCAGGTGCAGAACCTCGCCGTGGAAGGGAGTGGGGTCGTCGCGCCACATCTGGAGGGCGAGCTGCAGGGTTTCCTCCAGCCGCACGAACCGCTCCGGTGTAGGCGGTAGCGGCAAGCCCAGCGCGTCGGCTTCACCCTGGTGGTAGCCCGCGCCGAGGCCCAGCCAGGCGCGGCCATCGCTGAGCACGTCGAGCGTGGTCACTGCCTTCAGCAGCAGCGCGGCGGGCCGGTAGGTGACCGCCGTCACCATCGTGCCCAGGTGCACGCGCGAGGTCTGCGCAGCCAGGTAACCCAGGGTGGTGTACGCCTCCAGGATCGGGTCCTGCCGCGAGTGCGTCGGATCGGCTTGCAGCAGGTGGTCCGCCACCCAGACGGTATCCAGGCCAGACGCGTCGGCGGCGCGGCCGATCTGGGTGAGGAACGGCGCCAGGGGCTGCTCGGGAAAGCTGGTGATGGTCAGGCTGAGTTTCATGAAAGCCTCCAGGAGCCACCGGTGTGGAGCGCCAGGTAAGCGGCGAGCCCGGTGTGGCGCATCAGTATAGGCGCAATACAATTAGATTTCAAATGATGAGTAATCGAACGAAATGTGCTATCCTCTGGCCATGAACGGACCACCAACCTCCACCCCACTTGGCGTTGAACTGGCGCGGACCGCGCGCGAGGTTGGTCGCGCCTTCGAGCAGGCCCTGGAGGACGCCGGGGGATCGCGCCCCATGTGGCTGATCCTGATCGCGCTGAAGCAGCAGCCCGAGGCCAATCAACGGCAACTGGCGGCTGCGGTCGGCATCGAGAGCGCCACACTTACCCATCACCTGAACGGCATGGAAGCGGACGGGCTGCTGACGCGGCGGCGCGACCCCGCCAACCGCCGCGTGCATGTGGTGGAGATGACTCCCGCCGGCGAGGAACTGTTCCACCGCCTGCGCCGGGTGGTGATGGTCTTTGACCGGCAGTTGCACGACGGCCTGGATGACGCCCAGGTTGCGGCGCTGCGGCAACTCCTGGCAACGTTGCGCCAGAACGTGGCCCAGCCCCTCCCGGAGTTGCCGCCCCTCGACGCGGAACATTGCTCCCTTCCAGTCGCCTGCGCGGATGGAGTTCCTCATGACTGACCGTGTGATACGCCCCACCCGGCTCTCCCCGCCCTGGCGCAAGACCGTGCTGGTGCTGCACATCGTGTGCGGCGTTGGCTGGATGGGGCTGGATATCGCCCTCCTGATGCTGGCAGCCACCGCGTTCCGCACGTCCGATGCCGAGGTGGCGTTCAGCAGTTACCGCGCCATGGCCGTGGCCTTCCCGGGTCCGGTGCTGGTGCTCAGCACCGGCATGGTGCTGACCGGCCTCCTACTGGGGTGGGGCACCCACTGGGGCCTGCTGCGCTCCTGGTGGGTGCTGATCAAGCTCGTCCTGGCGCTGGTCATGATGGCGCTGGTCGTTTTCTCATTGGCGCCAACGTTGACCGGTATCCCCGCGCTGTTGACGACGGGGCTGAGTGCAGACGAACTCCGGGCATCGCTGGGGGAGTTGCCGGCCACGCTCCTTTTCCCGCCGGTCGTGTCCTTCCTGATGCTGGCGACCGCCGTCATTCTCTCGGTCTTCAAGCCGTGGGGCCTCACCCCCTGGACACCCGATCCGAAGTCAACCCGCCGGGCAGCGCCTGGCCCGGCCGGGAGCCGCCAGGCTGCGGGATAGCGTCCGCCGAACGGCCACATCTTGAATCACGATTTCTGAATAGATAAACGTGAAGTGAAAGAATCCTGCGCGTTATCCAATCGTGCTTCGCGGGTGCCCCTGATCGGCCCTTGTCTCGCTTCCAGGGAGCCGGTAAGGTCAGGGAGAGCTACAAACAGGGACCGAAGTTTCGTGCTCTATACAGGGTTGCCACCTTGTGAACCTCTCGCTATGCGCTGCAATGCATGGCAATGTAATGCGCAGGGGTGACAGACAACCAATCGACACCGGTGTGTGGATTCCGTCTTTCCGGCGTGGCCCGCAGGCTGGAGAAAGGAGTCCTGCTCAGTGGATGCGAATCGCTTCGACATCCTGTCTCGTCACCTCGGCCTTCGTGGCACGCGGCGCGGCGCCAGCGCGCTCGGGGCTCTGCTGGTTGTCGCCCTGGCCTTGCCGGAAACCGGCGGGGCCCAGGTCCAGGCCGAGTTGTGCGTCAAGCCCGGCCAGGGATGCAAGAAGAAGCAGGGCAAGCATCGCAAGAAGTTGCGCTGTTGCGGCAAGGCCAGGTGCCGCAAGGGGCGCTGCCGGTGCAAGCCGGGTTTCCAGAGCTGCCAGGGCAAGTGCATCAGCAAGGCGGAATGCTGCGGCGGCTGCCCCGCCGGCCAGACGTGTTCCAACGGGCAATGTACGGGTTGTGGGCCATGCCAACCGGGTGAGACCTGCGTCAATGACCAATGTGTCGGGTGCGGCCAGGGTGGGGACTGCACGGTCTTCGCAACCAGCACGTTGCACAACGGCAATCTTGGTGGCCTGGCGGGCGCCGATGCCATCTGTCAACAGCGGGCAGGAGAGGCCAGGCTGAGCGGAACTTACCTGGCGTGGCTCTCGTCCACCACGGAGTCTCCGGCAACCCGCTTCATCCAGAACCCGGGCCGCTATACGCGGACGGATGGTCTGCCGATTGCGGCAAACTGGGCTGCGCTTGTGAGCGGAACCATCGCCGTGCCGATTGACCGGTCTGAGACTGGTCAGCTTGTTCGCAGCAATCGGGAAGTCTGGACAAACACGGGCACGGATGGCCTGCCGTATTTCACGGATCCCTCCCAGACGTGCGATGACTGGATGACCTCTGGAATGACGAAAGCTCGCGTCGGCGAAACCGACGAAGTCGACGGCGAGTGGACAACCAGCCACGAAGATACGTGTGATTTCTCCTGGCGGCTCTACTGCGTCCAGCAGAACTGAACCTGCGGCCACCACGCCGCTGGTGAGCCAGGATCATGAGCGCCGGCGGGGATGGAGTGCCGTTCCTGCCGGCGCTTCCTACTCCGTCTGCCGGAAGGACCACGTGGCGGCCGCCAGCGCCACCAGGGCGAACCCTACCAGCACGCCCAGGTCCACCAGGGGCGGGAAGCTCCACATGCCGATCAACAGGCCGCGCAGCAGATCGACCGAGTAGGCGAGCGGATTGAGCAGCGCCAGCGTCTGCATCCACTGCGGGGCGCGGTCCAGCGGGAACTGCGCGCCACTGGCGAAGTAGAGCGGCAGGATGATGAAGTTGTTGACCGTGCCAAACCCTTCGAACGAGGTCATGCGCGCCGCGAAGCAGAGGCCGGTGGCGGTCAGGCCCAGGCCGGAGAGGAGCATGACCAGGATGCACGCCACAATCGACCAGGGCGTGAGGTGAATCCCTGCCAGTGGCGCGAAGAGGAAGATGATGGCGCCCTGAATGGTGGCGATGGTTGCGCCAGCCAGCGCCTTGCCCAGCACGATAGATGAGCGCGGCGTGGGCGCGACCAGGATTTCCTTCAGGAAGCCGAACTCGCGGTCGAAGATGACGCTGACGGCGCTCTGGAATGACGCAAAGATGACGGCCATGGCCAGCATGCCCGGAAAGACATACGCCAGGTAGGAGGTATCCCCCGGGATGGTGATGGAGCCGCGAAGGCCCGCGCCGAGCACGAAGAGCCAGACGACGGTGCGCGCCAGCGAGCCGTACAACTGCGCGCGCTCGCGGATGAAGCGCACCACGTCCCGCTCACAGAGCATCAGGATCGTTTCGAAATCAATCAGCCGTTGCGCCACCACCGGGCGTCCATGCTGCGTGGAAGCCAGCATTGCCACCTACGCGCCCTTTCCGCTGCGCCGCCGCAACTGGGCGCGCAGCCTGTCCGTGCTGCCAGCGCCCTCGTCGCGGATCGCGTGGCCGGTGAGCTGCAGGAAGACATCGTTCAGCGTCGGCTTGGCGATCTCCAGGCGGGTAACCGGCATGGGCATGGCCTGCAGCAGTACCGGCACAAAGCGGTCGGCGTGGGCCACCTCGAAGCGCAGCACCGGGCCCTCCACCGTCGCGGTGATCTGGTACCCCTGCTGCAGGAACTCGCGCGCGGCGGCCAGGTCAGGTTCCGCCACGCCCAGCCGCACGACATCGCCCCCAACCATCGCCTTCAGCTCCTGCGGAGTATCGAGCGCGATCAGTTTGGCGTGGTCGATGATGCCGATGCGGTCGCAGTGCTCGGCTTCGTCCATGTAGTGCGTGGTCATGAACACCGTCATGGCCTGTTGCTTGCGCAGGAGGTGAATCTGTTCCCAGAGCCGCTCGCGGGTCTGCGGGTCCAGCCCCACCGTCGGCTCGTCCAGGAAGAGGACAGCGGGGTGATGAAGCAGGCCGCGCGCGATCTCCAGCCGCCGCTTCATGCCGCCGGAGAACGTGCCAACCTTGTCGTTGGCGCGGTCTGCCAGGTCCACCATCTCCAGAACCTGCGCAATGCGTTGCTGCCGCTCGGCGCGTGGCACGTGGTAGATCATGCAGTGGAAGCGCAGGTTCTCCTCGGCGGTGATGCGCTCGTCCAGGCTGTAATCCTGGAAGATGATGCCGATGGAGGCGCGCACCTCGTTCGGCTGCCGCGCGACATCGAAGCCGTTCACCGCCGCCGTACCCGATGTCGGGCGCAGCAGCGTGCAGAGCATCTTGATCGTCGTACTCTTGCCCGCGCCGTTCGGGCCCAGGAAGCCAAAGATCTCGCCGTGCGGCACGGTGAAGCTGAGGTGATCCACAGCGGTGAACTGGCCAAAGGTGCGCACCAGGTCGCGCACCTCGATGGCGGCCCCGGGCTGCGGGCTGCCAGTCCCCTGGAGGGACGCGGCCACCTCCGGGCCTTCCGTACACTCCGTGCGGGTCATGGTTGCGGTGCTCATGCGTCCTCTTCCACCCCGGTGTCGTCGTTCAACAGCGCGCCGAGATCCTGCAGGGCCAGCAGCAGCCGTTCCTGCCGGTCGGGCGGCAGCGGCGCAATCAGCGTGTGCAGGTGCGCGGTAATCACCGCCTCGTAGCGGTCGACCAGTGCCTGCCCTTCCGGCGTGATCACCAGGGCAATCTGCCGCCGGCTGGCCGGCTCGGGCTGTCGCTCCATCAGGCCCCGCTCGACCAGCGTATCGATCGTGCGGGTCATGGTGGGCGGCGTCACCAGCAGGGCGCGCGCCAACTGTGCGGCGTAGGCAGGGCCGGGCGAGCGGGCCAGGACCTGCAGACAGCGCAACTGTGGGAAAAGCAGCCGTTCCTCACCTTCAACGAGCGTAATGGCGCGGCGCATCACACGGTGATAGTGCGGGATGACCGTCTCCAGCGTTGTCACTAACGCGTCGGCCAGGGCCGGTGGGGCATCCGGGAGCACCGGAGCGCGCGAGGTGGGGGGCATGGGCATTGGGTCATCCTTTACCGCACACGCAATTGTTGCTAGTACGAATGATACGTAGGGGCAATAGCGGCAACAATAGCGCGGCGCGTCTGTGCTCGTGTGACAACGCATTCCCAGAAACTTTTGAGGAAACGCCAAGGTTTTGCTGGCAACAAATGTGTACCTTGGAGGTGTCCCGCCGGGGAGCTGGCAACAGCCGTAGCCGGGAACCCTGATTGGCGCTGCCACCTTTACTCCGGATGGCGGTGGTTGAACGATCGCACCACGTGCAAGGAGTCTGTTTCATGCGAATGCTGCGTTCCCGTCGTGCTCTGCTTGCGGCCGCGCCTGGCGCGCTGATGGCGGCCGGGTTGCTGGTATCGGCTGTGGGTAGCGTCAATGCCCAGGCCACCGCGACCCCAGCGGCGTCCGCGATGGGCGTCCTGGATCCCGCGCCGGACGGGTTGCCAACCTGCGCGACGTCAGAAATTGGATCGCTGCCCGCCGACGTTGATGCGGCCTCCCTCTACACCATCGTCGCGGATCAGTCCGAGGCGCGCTACGTGGCCCAGGAAGAGCTGGCGCAGGTCGGCGCAACCACCGCCATCGGCAAGACGCAGGCGATTGCCGGCGCCATCGGCTTCGACGACGCCGGGATGCCGCTGCCCTGCTCGCGCATTGATGTCGATATGCGCACGCTGCAGAGTGACCAGGCGCGTCGCGACAACTACCTGTACAACAACACACTGGAGGCGGAGAAGTACCCGCTGGCCACCTTCGTGCTGCTGGACGTCAAGGGGCTGGATGCCCCGCTGGCGGACGGTGAAACGAAGGATGTCACCCTCATCGGCAATCTGACCCTGCGCGATACCACCAAAGTGGTGGCCTGGGAAGCAGAAGCCAGCCAGGATGGCGACAATCTGGTGGTGAAGGCGGCGACGACCTTCGACATGCCAGACTTCGGCATTACCCCGCCGAGTGTGCCGGTGGTGCTCTCGCTGGATGAGCATGTTCGCCTCGAGTTTGACATGACGGCGGCGCCAGCCGCCTAATAAGGGAAGACAGCCTGCGGGCTTCAGGGAAAACGCTTCGCTTAGGGAATAAGGGAGTAAGGAAAGCTGACGTTCGTAGCTCCTTATTCCCTTACTCCCCAAGGCTCGCAGGCCGTCTTCCTTCGTAACGGAGTGACGAATGCGGAATGTGGTGATCGGTCTTGTCGTGGTGGTGGCCATTGTGGTCATCGCCGGCGTGTGGTTCGGCGGGCAGCAGGGCATGTTGCCGTGGCAGCCGGAGCCCACCCGGATTCCGGTCACCCCGTTTGCGAACCTGCCGGGCAGCGTGGGAACGCCAACACCGTAGCCGATCCCGCCGGATGCAGTTGACGCTCGATTGCGAACCAGCCCTTCGCAGCCGCTACGTCGTCCATGGCTGGCGAGCCAGGGTAAGCGCCGGTACGACCTGTTTCGCGAGAATCTGCGCGGTTTCTGGATCGGCGCGGGTGTGCACGATGAAGTACTGCAACCCTGCATCCACAAGTTGCTGGAAATGGGTGATCGCGTCTTCAGGCGTACCGATCAGCATGTGTTCGCCGTAGAAATGATGCTCATCGGGGGTAATGGCGGCCGCCTTGTCTCGGAGACCGGCAGCCGTTTCCGCCAGCACGACCGGCGGCGACCAGTGCGTGCGTAGTACCGAGGAAAACGGCCGTCCTGTTTGCGTGCAATAGTCAGCCAGGACGGCGAATTTGCGTCGTACAGCATCGCTGCCCAGCACATTGCCGGTATGCGGATTCGGCCCGAAATTGGACGCATCTGCGAATGCCGCAACTTGTCGCAGGGTCACCTTCTCGCCAGCGCCAGCGATGAGGAAAGGTACCCGCGGCAGTTGTACGGGCGGCGGCACGATCCGGACCCCTTGCACGCGGAAGGTCTCGCCGTCCAGGGTGAAGGGAGTCGTTCCCCACACGCCACGCAGAATCTCGATGGCCTCTTCCAATGCGCTCTGCCGGGCTGGCGTGGGCGGAAACGGGAGGCCCAGTTGGTCGAATTCCGGCACGAAGTCGCCAATACCCAGGCCAAGAACAATACGACCTCCGCTCATGCGATCAACGTCGGCGACCATGCGGGCCAGCAACGCCGGATGCCGGTAATAGATGCAATCAACCATGGTGCCGAGGCGAATCGTCTGGGTAGTGGCGGCAAGACCTGCAATGCGCATCCAGCAATCAGGATTGAGCATGGGGTGATCGCTGAACCAGTAGGAATCAAATCCCAGCGCCTCGGCCTGCCGGACCCGATCCAGCAGGGTTGACCACTCCAGATCGACACCGAGCAGCGGATGGACGATCCCGAAACGGATACGCGACGTAGCCTCCGCCACCCACGGATGAAGCTCCCAGCCCGATGCCTCACGGTCCATGAGTGCCTCCAGAGTCACGTAGTGAGAGCTACGCTTCGTAGCACCCCTGCGTCCGGTCTGTCAATTTCTCCGGGAATCTCTGCATCGAGGTGATCGTCACAACATGCTGGTGGGCTCAGGGCATGTCCAAAGCGTCGTATGCCCGGCGCGCCGCCAGCATCTCCGGGACATGGGCCTCGGCCCAGGCGTGAATGGCGGCCATGGGCGCGATGAGGGTTTCCCCGAGCGGGGTCAGCGCGTACTCCACGGTCACCGGCGTGGTGGGCAGCACGCGGCGTGAAACCAGGCCGTCGCGCTCCAGGCCGCGCAGGGTCTGCGTCAGCATTTTCTGTGAGATGCCATTGATGGCACGGCGTAGTTCCCCGAAACGATGGGGCCGCTCAGCCAGTTGCCCGATGATCAGCGAGGTCCAGCGGTCCGCAATGCGGTCCAGCGCCTGGCGCGACGGGCAGGCGGCAGCGTAGACATTGAACTCGTGTTCAGGCGCAGAAGTTTGGGTGGTCGTGGTCACAGGTGCACTCTGGTTACCCTCAGGCGCCTGCTTGTGAATCGTATGTAAGTACCCTAGAGTAACTATAGCGCAGGTGTGATGGAGCCGGCGCGGTGATGACAAGAGTGCCGGGGAATGACTGGCGCGGAGTGAGCAACGTACATGCCTGAATTGACTGATGAACAGCGTGAGGTGATTACAAGCACGCCGGTGGTGGCGCTCTCGACAGTCGGCCCCAAGGGGACGCCACAGACGACGGCTACCTGGTTCCTGCTCGATGACGATGGCCTGGTCAAGATCTCGCTCAGCGAGTCGCGCCAGAAGCTGAAGAACCTGATGCGTAGCTCTGGCGCCAGCCTGCTGTTCGTGAATCCCCAGAACCCGTTCCAGACGGTGGAGATCCGGGGCGCCGCCACGATTGAGCCAGATGCTGACGGCATGCTGATCGCGAAGGTCAACGCCAAGTACAGCGCCAACGTGCGCGACTTTGACCAGCCGGGCGAGCAGCGCTATGCCGTGACGTTTCACCCGGAGAAGGTGCTGACGTTCGGCATCTAATCTGGCTTCGCGCCCTGCCAGGCAGGGACGACCGTCATGGCAACCGCTGCCGTCCTTCACCGGGCATCGGCGGTTTTCCGTTGGCCCGATTCCGAGAAGAACGTTCCTGACTTCTCAGGCAGTCGCTTCCCGCACCACGTGTCCTCTCACTCGAACCGCCGAGGTCGCGGCAGAACGCATGGTGGTCATGCCAACCGGCTATCCCCGTCATCGAGTTTTCCAGAGAGCGCCTGGGTGGCAACCGCGCTGTCGAACCGGCCGCGAACGACTACGCCAACGCCTGCGCAGACCGCGCTGATCACTGCCAGAGCGGCTCCAGCGACGAGGAAGCCAAGTCCACCGAAGCCGTACCGGTATGCCGAGCCAAAGTAAAAAACCCCGCTCCAGAACGCCATTACCCCGGTCCCGATCAGGCAGACGGCTGGCCACCACCATTGGCGAAGCCAATAGCCCGCCGCAAGTGCCCCAAGCGTGGAGGCGACGAGGAGCATGAAGTAGCTGAAGACTCCAAGCGTGGTATCGGTCGTACCTGACCCCAGCGTCAACCCGACGAAGACGGATACCGGCGCCGGTACCAGGCAGGCTGCCGTCCACGACTTCACGTTCTGGACCCCGGCGAAAAACCTGCCCTGGCCCCTGGCCACACCCGCAGTGCCGGCAGCAGCCGCCAGAAGCCCCGATCCGACTGCCGTCGGGAAGACCGAAACCATGGCCGGTTCACTCGGTCCCAGGAGGAAGTCCGAGGTGTAGACGGGTTGCCCCCCTTGCCAGGCAAACGCCGCGGCAAGCACGGTGGCGAAGCAAAGCACGCCCCACCACCACCGCCGTAGCCAGAGGCCAGTTACCAGCGGTAAGGCGATCCAGGCAAAGACGACCCCGACAAGCGTGGGCGCGACTTCCTTCGGACCAGAGACCCTCCAGGGCGTGGGCGCCACGAATCCTGTCACCGTTGCGACCAACGTGGGTATGAGCAGGAGGGCAAGCAAGATGGCTACAACAGCTTCTCGCACCAATGGCCACCGATCTCTGCCCGACAACGCGATGTCATCTGGGGCGCCTGGTTCATGGATAGCACTCTTCATGACCTGCTCCGGATATGGTTTCCCTGGTCGACGACGTAGACCGTGCCATTGGCCGCCACGGTCACGCCGCTTAGCTGGCGGACCTTCCCCTCACTGGCTCCGAATCTCCCCCAAGAACCGGCTACCGCTCTGCTAGCGCTTAAGACGTGGATACGGTTGTTGTACGTGTCCGCCACGTAGACCGTGCTATCGGATGACACCGCCACGCCGAGCGGGAACCCGAACTGCCCACCGCCCCAGGCGCGGAAAAGGCAGGGGGGCGGTGCACGGGCAGGGGCAATCGGGGCCAGGGCAGGTTGCCTCCTGCTTCGCCACAGCACCGGAAGCGAAGAACCGCGGGGCGACGAGGGCGCCCAGCATCGCCCCCAGTACGCGGCGGCGCGATGTGGCGGCGCCCATCGCCCGGGCGATCGCATCAAGGTGCGAGGATGGCATTGGCAAGGTGTGGCGCTCGGGGCCGGCGAGGGAACTTGACCAGCAGTCGAAGCGGTTGGTGTCCATGGTAGGTTGCCTTCGCTTGATGGGAGGAATGCTGGCGTCTCATGCGCGCCAGGCACCGAAAAGATGCAGAACCGTGCGGTTCAAGGTATCCCGCCGGGTCATGCCTACGCCCCGAGGCCGAGGAATCCGTTCTCCCAGCTTGTGCTGGTGTAGGCCTTGCGGAGGCTGGCGCTGGTTGAAGTGGCGAAGATCGCTGGACGGAGTGAGCCGGCTGCTGCGGTCGTTGACGTCACGGGCAGCGACGCGAGGTCTGGCGCTTCCCAGACCGCAAAGTCGGTGAAGGCGATCTCCCGTCCCTCGGCGAGGTTCCCCACGTAGAAGTCGGTCGCGGCCATGACGTCGGAGGGTACTGGCGGTGAAAGCTCGAGTCTCGCCAGGAACTCGCCGTTCATGCCGAACAGCGCCGTGTCGCCCACGACGATCAGGTCGAGGGTATTGGTGCCACCGGGGACGGCCTCGAAGCCGGGCACGATGCCCGACTGCTGGATACCATTCGGGAAGTCCGTGTAGTACCAGAACCCGTTGGAGTCGAAATAGACTTCCTGGACTGTGCCTGCCTGGGAATCCAGGTGGAACGCCAACCCTCCGTCCCAGGGCGCCTCCGCCTGTGGCGCGGGGTTGACGAAGGTGACCGTGGCCGCGAAGTCCAGGGTAACGAGACCTGCGGGTATCGCCCCGAGCCCGGCCATGGACTGTGTGAGCGAGTCCCGGAAAGGTCCGGCGAGCGGAGCTTCGCCGTCCCTCGCGGCGAGCGCGGCGGCAAACAACGCGGCGTCGCCCTGGGCACTTGCCACCGTCGGTGTAGCGGCCTGCGCGGTCGGGAACGGCCCTTCCCAGACCTCGAAGCCGGCGTAGGTGATTATTGGGCCCTCCTGAGCGCCGCCGGAGACCAGGACAACGTCTGCGGCCGTGGGCGGCGGGAGGTCAATCCTGGTCGCGAGTTCTCCGTTGACGCCAAGCAACGCCGTGGTTCCCTCGACGACCAGATCCAGGGTGTTCGTTGCGCCGGGGGCGGCCTCAAAGGTATCCAGGGGGCCCGCGCCCACCGTGCCGGTCGATGGATCCTGGTACGACCAGACCCCGTCGGAACTGACGGTGATCACGCGAGCCACGTCTGGGGTCCCATGGAACGCAAAGCCGATGTTCCAGGGAGTTTCGGTCTGCTCGGTCGGGTTCGTGACGGAGACGGCCGCCGAAAAATCCGTGACGGCGACATCTGCGCGCGCTGCCGAGCGGAGACCTGATTGCAGGGTGATCTGGCCCGCGAATGGCCCGGCCAGGTGCGGCGAACGATTTCGGTCGGCCAGAGCCGCCGTGAAGCGCGCCGCATCCTCTTCGGCGACTGTTGGTTCACTGAAGGTTGCGGACAGGAAGACGCCGAGATCCTCACCGGAGACGAAGAGCGAGACGTTGGCCTGCGCGGGATCGTTGCTCTGACTGAGGTAGGCGATGCCCGAGATATCCAGCTCGCCGCGCGGGCTGATCCCGACGATCAGGGCACCAGCTTCGGTGAACGCTCCCCCGATTTCGCCGCACGCCACGAGGCCCTCCCCGGCCGGGAAGGGGACAACGATGGAGTAATCGCTCGCGACCAACGTCTGGAGTGAGAGCGGGACGGCGCTGAGGGAGGAAGCCGCGGGGAGTGCCATCGCATTCCCAGCAGGCGCGCCTGATGGGAGCGTTGCCGCGCCCAGCGTGGCCACAATGTCGCCAGGCTCGTCGCAGTTCCCCTGGCGAATGTCGGCGGTGACCCCGGTCTGCTGGGCAGAGCCAGTCGTCGGTGGCGCCAGGGTCATGCCGGCCAGGACGATCAACAGGACGATGAATATCCGTGCCATGTTCAGCCTCCTCATCGAAGCCGTCAGCTCGGTGGTCCGGAAGCACGGCAGCGTGCCCGGAATTCAGGCCCAGCCTAGGCTCTAATGACATCCGCCGCGTCCCCAGCCGGGATGATTTTGGGCCTACCCCAATGGGTAGGAGCGCCGGAGTGCCGGGTCGGCACCCCGGCATCATGGAACTGCAGCCGCCGGCGTACACCCGTACTGTGTACGAGAATCACCAGGGAATTCTGCCGGCCGCGCGTCGACGGTCGGACGGTCGTGCCGTACCTGGCATCGCCAATCACAGGGAAATTCGCAGGTCCGATAGAGCGCGAGCCTCTCTATGGTGGGATCTCCTGTGCCGTGATCCATATGTGCGGGTCGCCGCACTGGGTCTTCACGCGTTCGTCACACACGAAGCAGCGGCGCACCAATCGGTGCGCCGCTGCTGGGTGGTGGGGATACGGAGCGGATCGGTGCGGGGGTCTGGGAGCCCTAGTTGCCGATCACGATCGTGTTGCCTTCGTTGTCGCCGGAGTTGACGTTCCCCAGCGAGATGGAGCCGCCGTTGGCCTCGGCGTTGGCGATGCCGCCATTGCCCGCCGCCGCGTCACCGTTGGTACCCGAGATGGCCAGGTTGCCATCGCCGCCGTCGGCCGTGGCCACTGCCGTGCCGCCATCGGCGCTGATGTCGATGGTGGTCGTGTTGCTGACGTTGCCGCCATCCACAACCGTCGTGCCGCCGGAGTTCCCGGAGACCGCGATCTGGTTGCCCTGGTTGCCGCCGGAGTTGACATTACCGATGGTGACGCTGCCGCCATTGGCCTCGGCGTTCGCGATGCCGCCATTGCCGGCGCTGGCGGAGCCGTTGTTGCCCGCGCCCGCCCCGTTGTTGTCGCCACCGTCAGCCGTCGCGGCGGCCGTGCCGCCATCCGCGCTGATCGCAATCGTGGTGTCGTTCGTGACGTTCCCGCCGTCGACCACGACCGCGCCGCTGCCGTTGCCACTCACGGCGATCTGGTTGCCCCGGTTGTTGCCAGAGTTGATGTTGCCAATCGTGATCGCGCCGCCGTTGGCGTTGGCCGCCGCGATACCGCCGTTGCCGGCCGCCGCCGCGCCATTGGTGCCCGCGACCGCCACGTTGCCGTTGCCGCCGTTCGCGCTGGAGAGGGCCGTGCCGCCATCCGCGCTGAGCACGATCGAGGTGGAGTTGCGGACATTGCCGCCGGAGATGCGGGTCACCGCGCCCTGGCCAAACCAGCCGGTGCCATTACGCTGAACCTGGATGAGGTTGCCCCGGTTGTTGCCGGAGTTCACGTTGCCAATGCTGATGGCGCCGCCATTCGCGTTCGCCAGGGCAATGCCGCCGTTGCCCGCCGCCGCCGCGCCATTGGTGCCGGCCAGGGCGACATTGCCGTTGCCGCCATCGGCGGTGGCCAGCGCCACGCCGCCGTCGGCGCTGAGGGCAATCGTGGTCTCGTTGCGGACATTGCCACCGTCGACGAGCGTCTGGCTGCCGCAACCACCCCCGCCGCTGACGGCGATGGTGTTGCCCCGGTTGTTGCCGGAGTTGATGTTGTCCAGGTCGATCATGCCGCCGTTGGCGTTGGCATCGGCGATGCCGCCGTTGCCGGCCAGGGCCACGCCGTTATTTCCGGCCAGCGCCAGGTTGTTGTCGCCGCCGTTGGCGCTGGAAAGGGCCAGCCCGCCGTCGGCGCTCAGGTCGAGGGTGGTGGAGTTGCTGACGTTGCCGCCGTTGACGGCCACCAGGCCGCCGTGGCAGCCGGTTGCGCCGGCGGCCGGGGCGAAGCTGACCGCGCCCAGGAGCACCAGGGCGGCGGGGAGGACGCGCAGCCCGGTGACGACGCGGGAGCGCGGCTGCAGGATAAGGCGAGCGCGGGAAGCCTGGGTGGAAGTGGTGATCGTGGTCATCTGGGTGGTCCTTTCGTGCATAGGGTTCAGATGGGTTCTGGCTCTGGTCAGGTAGCCAGTCCGTGTCATCACGGAACTGAACCTATTTCAGCGGACCACGCCCCATGTCACCGCCAAGCGGAGCGCCGAAAGCGTGTCAACTCCGGAACAACTGGAGGGGCAAAGCGCACGCACGCACGGTGTCCACACTTGCCTGTCACCTTGCGCCCATTCGCAAAGGCCTTGCCTCCGACCGGCGCGGAACGAGGTGGCAACCCCCACACAGGTGTCGTCCCGAGCGAAGTCGAGGGACCTCGCGCCCCCGACCGCGTTGGTGTGAGGTGGCGCTCACCTCCAGGTGTCATCCCGAGCGCAGTTGAGGGATCTTGCCCCCAACCGGCGCGGAACGCTGCCCGCACCCGGGCGTGGGCGGCAACCTCGCGCCGTCGCGGCCAGGGAACGAGATCCTTCGACTCCGCTCAGGATGACACCTGCGGGTGGGCGGTGCTGCTCTGCGCGTGTGGCTGGGAACGAGATCCTTCGACAAGCTCAGGATGACACCTGAGAGTGGGTGGTGGAAGCGCAACCGGGCGGGTGCCCGAGACGACACCTGAAAGTGGGCGGGGGAAGCATGACGGGCTGGGGGCGATGGGCTGCTCTGCGTGCGCGGGTGGCCCGGGATCCTGCGCCCGCGGGTTCAGGATGACACAGCAGAGCGGGCGCATGGTGGCACACTATGGTAGGTAATCGTGGGCCGTTGGGGTGAGTGTCAGCCGGGCAGCGGGGTCTTGGGCGGCGCTACGCCATGAACACCACGCTGACCGGTGAGGGCGTTTGCCGCACGTCGCCGGTTGGCGTGAGCGCGCCGGTCTGGTCGTCGATCACGTACTGGCGCAAGTCGTGGCCGTTCTGGCTGGCCACGTACAGCCAGGTCCCGGTGGGGTCGATGGCGAAGCCGCGCGGCACGTCGATCCCCTCGAAGGTGTGGCCCAGCAGCGAGAGTTCGCCCGTCTCTTCGTCCACGGCGTAGGTCACGATGCTGCTGGCCAGCGGCGAGACCGAGGGGGAGTCCTCGCGGTTGGAGGCGTACAGGAAGCGGCCCGAGGGGTGCATGGCAATCTCGGCGGCGCTGCGTGCGTCGGTGAAATCATCCGGCACCATCGCGATCGTCTGGATCTCGCCCTCCAGTTCGCCGGTCTCCGGGTCGTAGGCAAGGGCCGTCACGGTCGCGTTCAGCTCGTTCACCACGTAGAGCACGCGGGCATCGGGCGAGAAGGCGAGGTGGCGTGGCCCCGCGCCTTCAGCCAGCAGCGCCATGCTCTCGAGGTGCAGCGCGCCGTCGTTATCCAGGCGGAAGATCTGAACCGCATCCACCCCCAGGTCGGCCGTGGCCAGGAAGCGGCCATCCGGCGTGAAGAGCGCGCAGTGCGGGTGGGACATCTCCTGGTTGGCGTGCGGACCATCACCGTCGTTCTGCCAGACGAATGCGACCGGGTCCAGCCCCCCATCCTCCCGGATCGGGAAGACCACAAAGGGGCCGCCGTAGTTGGCGGTGACGAGGAAGCGCCCGCTGGGATCGACACTCTGGTGGCAGGGGTAGTTGCCGCCGGAGCTCTGCTCGTTGATGTAGGTGAGGTGGCCGGTCTCGGGATCGACCGCGTAGGCGGCCATGCCGCCGGATGCCTCGCCCTCGTACTCGTCCGTCTCGATGGAGGCATAGAGGAAGCGCTGCTCGGGATCGAGCGTCACCCAGGACGGGTTCACCTGGGGCACCACCTGGCTCAGTGTGAGCGCGCCGCTATCCGGATCAACGGCGTAGACCGAGATGCCGTCCGTGCCGTTCCCCGAGCCACCTTCCGCCGGCCGCGTGTAGCTGCCGACGTAGGCGATGCGTGCTGGCCCCAGGGTCTCGTCGCTCATGGTCTGCTCCCTTGCTGGATCGTCTTAGGCTCTGTGACCTGCATGATGCCATGAGACAGACATGCGGGCGTCTCATCCATCGTGCCTGGAATGCCGGATCGGTGAGTAGGTGCGCGCCAGGATCAGGAGGTCGACAGAATCTCCAACATCTGCGGAATGGCGTAGCGCCGGTTCCGCGCCCGCCCGGTAATCTCTCGTAGATACCCAGCATCCTCCATGCGTTTCGCCAGGCTGCGAGCGGCGGGCGGCGTTAACCTGAGTGCGCTCTCGATATCCCCAATCGAGAGGGCTGGCTTGGCAAACGCGAGTTCAACAAGGGCGCCCAAACTTCGGGCGTGCGATGCGGAGTCGGCCCACGCGCGTAGTTCACCTTGCAGATCGAGCAATTGATGGGAGCGCTGCAGGGAATCGACCGCCTGCTCACGAACACCTTGCAGAAAAAAGTCGATCCAGGCCTTCCAATCGCCGTGCGTGCTGACGCGTAGCAACAAGTCACGATAGGTGTCCTGGTGGCGTTCGAAGTAACCGCTGAGGTAGAGCAGCGGCTGTGGCAATGCTTCTCGCTCACGCAACTGGAGCGCAATCAGCAGACGGCCCATGCGCCCGTTTCCATCCATGAA
Organism: Thermomicrobiales bacterium; assembly: GCA_034431475.1. Classification (GTDB taxonomy): domain Bacteria; phylum Chloroflexota; class Chloroflexia; order Thermomicrobiales; family UBA6265; genus JACCXM01. The sequence continues at coordinate 32,299 of DAOUDE010000055.1, forward strand.
TGGGTGAATAGCGTCGAACTGATAGTGAACGAGCGCGAGATGGACCAGGAGAGGAATCTGACCATCATAGTAACCAATGTATTGTTCCAGATCGTTGAGTGCCTGCCTCATCTCCATCACAGGTGGAGGCACGAACCGAGCGGTCTCCAGGGTCGCACCTCGGTGCCCGATCACGACCGGCTCTTGCCTGAACTCGCCGGGGTGCCGGCCTTCGCCACGAACACCGCTCATCAGCGTCTCGTGTACCTGGCAGATCAGGCGCAAACAGATGGGCATGCTGTCCAGCAGTTCGAAGCCGAGATCGAGCGCTCGAACGTAATTCGCGACTTCATGCACATCGGAGCGCCCATCATCTGCCGTTGGGTCCGCCTCAAACAGCATGAGTTGCTGCAGACCAGATGTTGTTCCTTCAATGCGGCTTGATAGAACCGCTTCCTGGCGGAGAAAGGGACGAATCAGGAGTTGGGGGTTAGGTAGGAAACGGCCGACGCCTCGGAGTTCTCCAAGAACATCCTGGGCCTCGACGAGGAGCTTGATCGAGCCTGGATCCAGGGCCATAGCGTCTGGCAACGGATTGGGCACGAACGCAACGTGCCCGCGCGGGTCTCTTATCAGGACACCTGAGGCGCTCTCCGTAAATCTATCCGGGAGCATGACCCCTCCGGGAACGACTGGTTAGGAAAGCCAGCTAACATTGCCCACCCGTTGGGAAAGTAAAACTATACAAGACTTTCATTACATGGAACAACGGCAGGTGGCAATCCCGGGAAGGCGCTTACCAGGCTGGCATGGAAGCCCATGCCAGCCTGGGAGTCGTCTCTCAGTCATTCACCCCGCGCACGCTCATGGCCGTGCCCGGCGCGTAGAAGGGGTCCGCGCCGCCATCGAAGATGCGGTCGGCGCCGAGGCGCACCACGGCGGGGGAGGCGAAATCCCCGGTGAAGCGCCGCTCGTCGCGTACGCCCACCCGGTGCCCCAGCGCCCGCATGGCCTCGACCGTCGCCTCTGGGAAGCGCCAGCTCATCAGCAGTTCGGCGGTCGAGCAGTCGATGCGCGGCGCGTTGATGGCCGCCTGGGCCGCCAGCTGCCAGTCCGTCATGTTCATGATCAGTTGCGCGTTGCAGTTCAGGATGCGGCGGCCACCGCTGGAGCCGATGGCGGCGAAGGGTTTGCCGCCTCGTGAGAGCGTGAGCGGCGCCATGTTGCAAAGCGGCGTCTTGCCGCCCGCCACCGAGTTGGGCCGGTTCGGCGCAGGGTCGAACCACATCATGCCGTTGTTCATCAGCACGCCCGTGCCGGGGACCGTCACCCGGCTGCCCCACAGCGAGAGCAGCGTCTGCGTGCAGGATACGGCCATGCCGTCGCCATCCATCACGCTCAGGTGCGTGGTAGAGCCATCGGTCATCTGCCCCGGCGTAAGGGCGCTGCCCACGTAGTCCGGCACCGACGTGCCCAGTCCGTGGGAGATGCCCACGCGCCCGGCGGTCGCCGCTGGCAGTTCCACGAAGCGGTCCACCGCTTGCTCGGCGGCGCGCTCCCGGGCGTAGGCGAGATCTGTCAGCGCCTCGACCGGGACATCGACCTGCGTGGTATCGCCCAGCCAGGCGAAGCGGTCGGCAAAGGCGATGCGGAACGCCTGCGCCATGCGGTTCAGCGCCGCCGGGGTGTGGTAGCCCAGGTCGCGTAGCCCGAACTGGGACGCAATGTTCAGGCTCTCCACCAGCGTCGTGCCGCCGGTGCCACCGCCGATGGTGTGCACCTCCGCGTCGCCGTAGGTCGTCGTGAGGGCCGGCACGATCGTCGCCTGGTAGTTGGCGAAGTCGTCCCGGGTGAAAGGTGCGCCGTTCGCCGCCAGATCATCGGCAATTGCCTGCCCAATCGCGCCCTCGTACATCACGCGCGGGCCGTCGCTGGCGATCGCGCGCAGGGTGCGCGCCAGATCTGGCTGGCACATCAACTTCGGGTTTGGCTGCTCCTGGGTGATTGGCGGGCAGCCGTTGGCATCGAGGAAGATGCTGGCCGTCTCGGGGAAAAGGCGCAGCGTCGCCAGGTCCCGCGCGATCATCCAGGAGGTGTGCCAGTAGATGGGCACGCCTTCCTCCGCGTAGCGGATGGCGGGTGCCAGCGCCTCCGCCAGGGAGATGGTGCCCCAGCGCTCCAGCGCCAGGGCCAGCCCGGCAGTCGTGCCTGCCACGGCCACTGACATGTATCCCCAGACATTCGCGTTATCGACCACCGTGGGCCAGCCAAAGAGTCCGTCATCGACGCCACCCCCGGCCACCAGGGGGAACATCTCCGGGCGCGCGCCGGCCGGCGCGATCATCGGGTACTCGACTACGGCGGGGTCATCGCCCGGGGCGTGGACCACCAGGTAGCCGCCGCCGCCGAGGCCGTTCATCCACGGCTCCACCACACTGGCGGCAAACGCGGTCGCCACCGCAGCGTCCACCGCGTTGCCGCCCTTGCGCAGGATCTCCGTGCCGGCTGCCGCCGCCGAGGCCGTTTTGGCCGCCACCATGCCGCCGCGTCCGCGTGCTTCCAGCCGGCTGATGTACCACTCGGTTTCCACGCCCATCCTCCGTTTCTGTGAGGCCGATCTCGCTGCGGGCGATCATACGGCAGCCTTGCGCAACGGGGAATGGCCAGGTGAAACCGTCCCGCGCGATCATCCACCGCACCAGAACGGGCCATTTGTTCGCGTTGTGACAAAGCATGACCCTGCGCAGGCTCTTTACAGCGTACGCGACCTGTGCCATGGTGAGACTCCCAACGCGCGTTCGGGGCACTGGCAAGGGCGCCGGTTGCTCATTTCCCCCAAGGCAGGAGGAGATTCGTTGACCCATCGTGACGAAGCCAGCGCACTGTTGACCGGAGTCCTGCGGGGCCGCATCGGGCGGCGCGAATTGCTGCTGCGCGCGGGGGCTCTGGGTCTGGGCGCCGCGGCGCTCGATACGCTCCTGGGCGCAGAGGCCTCGGTGGCCGCCGCGCAGGATGGGACGCCCGAGGCCATGGCGGCCACCGGGAGCATCACCTGGGCCCTGGAAGCCGACCCGGGGAACCTGATCCCCTTTGGTGGTGTTTCCAGCTCCAACATGTGGGGCAAGGAGCTGATGTACGACTCCCTGCTGGAGTGGGACCAGGAGCTGACCATTCAGCCCGCGCTGGCCGAGTCGTACGAGGCTGCGGAGGATGCGACCAGCTACACCTTCAAGCTGCGCCCGGGCGTCCTGTTCCACAACGGCAAGGAGATGACGGCGGCCGACGTCAAGTACTCGTTTGAGACCGCGCTCAACCCGCCCGCTCCGGGAATCCAGGTTGCCTTCCTGGCGAACATCGCGAGCGTCGAGGCGGTCGACGACTACACCGTGACCATCACGATGTCGAAGCCCGACCCCACCTTGCCCGGTGTGATTGCCTGGAGCCGGTACACGCCAATCGTGCCCGAGGGGATCGCCGACGAGATCAACCTGCTGAGTGAAGGTGTTGGCACCGGCCCGTACAAGCTGATCGAGTACATCTCCAACGACCGCGTGGCCTACACCGCCAACGAGAACTACTGGAAGCCGGGCACGCCCTGCATCAAGGATGTCACGCTCAAGATCCTGACCGATGAGCAGTCGCGCGTGGCGGGTCTGCGCTCGGGAGAGGTCGATGGCGCAACGCTGAGCGCGGACGTGGCACGCACCCTGGAGAACGACGACACGCTGGAGGTGCTGTCCGGGCTCTTCTCCGCGCCGCGCGTGATCCAGTTCAACACGAAGGAAGATGTGCCCTGGCGCGACGCGAAGGTGCGCCAGGCGATCAGTCTCGCGGTTGACCGGCAGATGATCATCGACAACGTTTACGGCGGCAACGCCCAGTTGACCGGCGCCATTCCGCCCGGCTACGGCGACTGGCCGCTCTCGAACGATCAACTCGTCGCGGCGTACACGCCCGACCTGGCCAAGGCCCAGGCGCTGATGGCGGAGGCCGGCCACGAGGGTGGCTTCGATGTCACGCTGCAGGCCATTGCCGCGCCGCGCGAGTTCACCCAGATCGCGGAGATCGTGCGGGAGCAACTGAAGCCGCTGAACATCAACGTGACGGTGGAGCCATTGGAGATCGGTACCTTCGCCACGAACATCGGTGACGGTAACTTCCAGTGGGCCTCGACCGGGCGCGGCATGCGTGGCGATCCCAGCGGTTACGTCGTCGACTTCCGCAATGGCACGACCCTCAACCAGGCCTGGTTCGGCGATGGCTGGAAGAACGAGGAACTGGACACGCTGTACGACGAGGCCCTGGCCACGGCGGATGTCGAGGCGCGGCACGCCGCCTACCAGCGCATCCAGGAGATCATCCTCGAAGAGGCGGCCAACCTGTACACCGTGCAGCCGTACAAGTACCAGGCGGTGGCCGGGCGGGTCGAGGGGATGTATGTCTCCTACACCGACTTCAACCCGGGCCTGCGCACGGCCTGCGTGACGGAGGGGTAGCGAGAAACGGACCCTCACCCCCAGCCCCTCTCCCTGCGCACAGGGAGAGGGGTGACAGCCGGCCCGTAGGGCGTCGGGATATGGCGCCGAACCGCCAACCTCTTCGCCTCTCATCACGAGTCTCCGCTGCCACGAGCCCCTCGCCCTGCGCACAGGGAGAGGGGTTTGGGGTGAGGGTTCCTCCGGAGTGATCGATATTGGCGAAATACACGCTGAGCCGAATCCTGCTGCTGATACCCACGCTGCTCGGGATGAGCCTGCTGATCTTCCTGATGCTGCGCCTCCTGCCCGGCGACATCGTCGATATCCTCGTCGGCTCTGACCCGACGGTCTCGTCCAGCGCGCGGGAGCAGTTGCGGGAAGCGATGGGGCTGACCGCACCGCTGCCGATGCAGTACCTCACCTGGCTGGGAAATCTGTTCCGGGGCGACCTGGGAACCTCCATGCGCTCCGGGAAGCCGGTGGGCGAGTTGCTGCTGGCCAGCTTGCCGATCACAGTGGAGCTCGCGCTGCTGGCCACGCTCATCGCGACGGCGGTGGCCATTCCGCTGGGGGTGATCTCGGCGGTGCGGCGCGATACCGGCATCGACTTCGCGGCGCGCGTGGGCGGGCTGATCGGCCTCTCGCTGCCCAGCTTCTGGATCGCCACCCTGGCGCTGCTCTTCACCTCGAAAGTGTTCGGGTGGGTGCCGAAGACGCGCTACATCTCGCCGCTCGATGATCCCTTCGGCAATCTGCAGCAGATGATCCTGCCGGCGCTGGCGCTGGCCATCCAGTTGATGGCCATCGAGATGCGGATGACCCGTACCACCATGCTGGAAGTGCTGGGCCAGGATTTCGTGCGCACCGCGCGGGCCAAGGGGCTGCGTAACCGCGTCGTCGTGTCCCGCCACGCGCTGCGCAACGCGCTGATTCCGGTGGTCACGGTGGTTGGCTTCCAGCTTGGCACGCTGATGGGGGCCTCGGCGATCATCGAAGTGATCTTCGGGCTGAACGGGGTGGGGTACACGCTGTTGCAGGCGATCTTCAACCGCGACTACCCGCTGGTACAGGCGGCGACGCTCTTCCTGGCCACCGCGTTCGTGCTGATCAATCTCGGCGTCGATCTGCTCTACGCCTACCTCGACCCGAGGATCAAGCAGGGATGAGTAGCACCGCGAATGTGCTGACCCTCGATATCGGCAATCGCCCGGC
>DAOUDE010000056.1:0-32644 GCA_034431475.1 Thermomicrobiales bacterium
CGTCGAAGGGAAAGGTCTCCCGCCGCTCTGCGTGAAAGTACGCCTCCGACCACTGCTGGCCCCGTTGCCGCTCCGGCGTCAGCCAGGTGTCGAGGATGGCGTGGTCGATATCGGCCAGCGCGTCGAGGTCGATGAAGCCGGGCGAGATAATCGCGTCGCCGTAGTCGTGCGTGACATCCACGGGGCCGGGGTAGCCATGACCAACGAAGGTGATCGTGTCGCCATCGTAGACGACCTCGCCGCCCGGATAGATCGCGTGGTCATCGCTGGCGTATCCGATCACGAACCGCCCGGTCAGCCTGGTTATCATCCCGGCTCCTCAGTATTGCGCGCGGCCATGGGACCTGACCCTATCGCCGCGCCGAGGCCCGGGCGCACAAGCTGTCCACCGCCTGCGTCAACGACGCGCCCTTCACGCGCCACCGTCCTCCCGCGTACCAGCGTGCGCATGATCCGCCCCCGCAAGTGCCGTCCGACATAGGGACTCCCCTTGTGCCGGTACAACAGATCGTCGGCCGTGAGCAGCGCCTCGTAACTCAGGTCCACCAGTGTAAGGTCAGCGTCGGCTCCCTCCGCGATACTTCCCTTGCCCGACAGCTTGAAGCGCCGCGCGGTGTTCCCGGCCAGTAGTGTCGGGAGAGCTTGCAGCGGTAATCCGCGCTCCGCCCCTACGGTCAACATAGCAGAGAACGTCGACTGGCACCCGGCAATGCCTCCCCAGATAGCGAAAAAGTCGTCCCCTGTTCGCATCTGTGGTGGCGCCGGGGAGTGGTCGGATGCCATGATCGGCAGTGTTCCGTTCAGGAGGTGCGTCCAGAGAGCCTCACGCTCTTCAACGGGTCGTAGCGGCGGGGCGCATTTGGAAACCGCGCCGAGCCGCGCGGCGTCTTCATCCGTAAAGACCAGATAATGCGGGCACGTCTCGCAACTGATATCCAGCCGCGCGCTTTTGCCTCAGCTACCAGTGTGACCCCTCGCCCAGTACTTACATGGACGACGTGCAGAGCACAGCCCGTCAGCTCCGCGAAGGTGATTGCCCGCCCGATCGCCTCGATTTCAGCGACCACCGGGCGCGAGGCCAGATAGTCCCGCATGCCGATGCGCCCAGTCGTGATCGCCCTTACGGCAAGCGCGCCAGTCAGTTGGTCGTTCTCGGCGTGGACCGCGACCGGAAGACCCAGGCGAACTGCCCGAGCCATCCCCTCATAGAGCGTCAGGTCATCGCTGGCCGAAAAATCGTCGGTCCCTGTTCGCGACATGAAGGCCTTGAACCCCACGACCCCGCGCGAGGCAAGGTCGTCCAGGTCGTCCAGATTACCGGGAACAATGCCGCCCCAGAGCGCAAAGTCAGTCAGTGACCGTGCCTGCGCAGCGGCCAGCTTCGCATCGAAGTTGGTTCCCGAGGTGGTCGGCGGATATGCATTCAGAGGCATGTCGAAGTAGGTCGTACCGCCCCCAGCGGCAAAGGCCGCCGAACCACTGGCGATTCCCTCCCACTCGGTCCGTCCCGGCTCGTCAAAATGGACATGCGGATCGACCACCCCGGGAAAAATGTGTAGCCCGCGCGCATCCACATCGTTGGTGGCCGTGCCCGAGAGTTCGGGTGCAATAGCCACGACGCTCCCGTGGGCGATGCCGAGATCAGCCTGAAAGACCATAGCATCGGTGACGAGGTTACCGTGACGCACGACGAGGTCATACAGGCTCATTATGAATCCTAGACTAGAAGGTTCGACAGATTGGTCCAGTCGATCATGACGATAAGATTCTCAGAAGCTGATGTCAATTCCAAGAGGGATAACGCTCTTGGCGCCGGGACCGTACGTTGACAACCTCCTCCGTGAAGGCCTGTCGCAAGAGGACCTTGATGCTGCTCGAAAGCAAGCAGTCCGAGATTCAGTCGAACCCGACCTAACTCCTCCGGCCGAATCACGGGACTTCTCGGGGGCCAGAAGGTTGCTCACCGCTCTCATTGCGTGCTGTGTGCTTGCGCCGGCTGTGTCGCTTTGGGCGCTTCAGGCGGGTAATCTCGTATCCCAAGTGCGTGCAATCTTTTGTGTTGTGCTCTTTGCGGTTGCCCTCCTGCAGATTCCTCAATTCCTCACTGCGGCGACAGCAACCAGACCCAAGCCTCGAATCAGGCACACGTTGGACCGTATTGTTACGATCGTGACGTGGTTGGCATTTGGTCTAATAGTTGTCCAGCCCCTTACCAAGCTGACGTTTCAGGCTCTGCATCGGAGCCGTGAGTTTCTCATCCCGTAAACAGAGGAATCACGAAAGCAATGCCGGTCATGTGGTGTCGTGGTTACGAGATATCTGCTAGTAGCGGAATAGGTAGATTTGTCGGTTCCCTCAGTGGTGGACAAGCAATGCCTAAGTTCTTTCTCCACTGATTGACACCTGGTGGGTTGGTGTCTAGAGTAGCTGTTCATCCAATTTCTGCTTGTACGACTCTCAGTATTGCTCCGGTGATCAGGCGTCATTGCGGCCCGTCACCACGCAGCCGCCACGTCACCAGCAGCGTCTTAGGTCCTCGCCGCTTACCCGTCACCCGCTCCTGCAAACCAACGCTATTGATTCTGCCATCACGTGAGTCTTCACTAGCCTACGCAATTGGGGATCGTGTTTACTGGCGCGCAATTACTCGGGGTTGTTCCGTCGAGCAAGAAGTTGCCGGTTACGATGGTATCGATATCCAGCGTTACCGGCCCGTACGGACTTGACACGCCGCCACCCTGGGATGCCCGGTTGTTGGTAACGCGACTGCCCGTCTTGAACGTTGCGGTCCCTCCGGAATGGAAGAATCCACCACCATTCGCACCTGTGTTCTCGCTCACTTGGCTGTCAGCCTCCAGCACTGCCGTCCCACTATTGGCGATACCTCCCCCCTGGTCTGAAGCAGCGTTATTCGAAACGCAACTGCCGGTCTCCAGAGTCAGCGTGTGCTTCGTGTAGATTCCTCCACCGTAAGTCGCAGAGTTGAATTCCACTCGACTGCCAGATTTCAACGTGAGGATACCTTCGTTATTGATGCCACCTCCGAAACTCACGCCCTCATTGTCCGACACCACCGCATCTTCGTGGAGGACGACCGTGCCGTTGATGTTGTCGATACCGGCGCCGAGGTTCGCCGAGTTGTTCTTGACGCTGGTACCTGCCTTCAACGTCAGTGAGCCACCTTCGTAGAGCTGGACTCCGCCGCCGAACGAAGCAGAATTGCTTGACACTTCGCTGCCATCTTCCAGCGTGACATGTCCACCAACCGGCCCAACAGCGGCTCTGGTGCGTATACCGCCACCACTAATGGCGCTGTTGCGAAGGACCCGGCTCCGGCGCAGAATTACCTCACCTCCCTGCGCATGAATCCCGCCCCCATAGCCGACAGTGAAATCGCCGCCACAGGCATTGTCGGTGACGTCGCTGTTGATCAGTAGCAGATTGCCGAATGCCCAAATGCCGGCTCCGTCATAGCTGGAACGGTTCTCACTGACCTTGACCTCTTCGAGCGTTACTTTCGTCCCAACGCTATAGATGCCGCCGCCCAGATTTCCACGCCCGTTGGTGATGCGGAGCTTGCGCAATGCGACGTTTGCGCCGGCGCCAACCGCAACGACGGAGCTTGCCGCGTTGCCGTCAAGCACGGTGCTGTCGGCACCAGCGCCAACAAGAGTGACATCGCGATTCGTTGAGAACTGGCCCACGTATGTGGTGTTTGGGCAGAGCGTAATGGTTTCCGGCCCGCCAGCCTTGAGCTCAGCACGCAGCGTGGCTCCATCCGGAACACAGCAGGTCGCGCTACTCGGAATGCACGTGCCATAGCATCGCGTCGTGCCCTCCGCGCACGGTGCAGGCGTGGTCGTCGAGGTCGTGGTGGAGGTCGTGGCGTTCTGGCACGTGCCCTGCACGCACGACTGGCCGGAAGCACAGGTCACTCCGCACCCGCCACAGTTCGTACGGTCAGTCGACGCGTCGACGCATAGGGTTCTTTTCTTCTTGCCCTTCTTGACCTTGCAGGGCAGCAAGCCGGCCTGGCAGGGCTTTTTCTTCTTGGGCTTCTTCTTGCCCGAGGTAAGACTCACGTCGGGACTGCCAAGAAGTCCACCCATAACAGATAACGAGGTGCCGCGTGCCAGGAGCCGTCGCCGGGAATCCTGCGTGGCCATTGCCCGAAGGAGATTGGCGAAAGATCGAGCGTCCATCGTGCTGAATCCCTCTCCCTGAATTTCCAGGCACCGGACTTCTGAGGCAGAGTGACGTGATTGACGTGACACGTGAAGAGCTCGGGCTTCGCCTGCGCCGAATCCTGGACGTGCTATGGCGTCATGACGTTCGACTGCGCGCACTGTATCGAAGAGAACACATACCAGTCACCCGTACCGAGTACGGGATTCGCCTGGGCTGGAGTTCAGCCGGGAGGTGGGAATTCGAATAAGTACAGTCTACGCTCAGCATCTCCAAGGCCATCGTGGGCCAGACATTGGGCACCAGGGCGGCCATGCGCGTGGGGCAGAAACGATTACTCCGCCTATTGCGGCCCATCCTTCCGCAGTCGCCACGTCACCAGCAGCGTTTTGGGTCCTGACCGCTTGCCGGTCATGCGTTCCACAAAGTCGCAGAACGCGTCCGTTATCCCTTCGCCACGCAGGCGCCCGTAGATCGCCTGATCCTCGACTGACCACCGATCCGGCGACAGGAACACCACCGGCGGCCCCTGATCTACTGTTCTCAGCCGTCGCGCCTCGATCACGTGGATGCGCCGCCCGATCGCCTTCATATCCCGTCCCCCACGCGCGGCGGCAACAGGATCAATCCCACCCACGGCCTGTGCAGATCCGGCCGCATCCCCTCGTACTGCTCGACCAGATCCTCCTGCCGCCGCAGGTCCTCGACCCGTATCGCCTCGGCCCACGCGGCCTGGGCTGTCTCCGGCCAGTCCTCGATACAGCACATCACCAGCGGCGCCAGCGGCGTCTTCGGCGCGATCCGCTGCTCAAGCTCTCGCAACTGCTTGCGGTTCACGCGTGGCATTCCGGGACTCCTGCTCGCGGTTCGTTGGCAGTGTTCCAGGCACGCTCCAGCCGCCGTGCCTCATCCGGCCGCCACCGGACCGCAGGTCCCTCGCGCTGGAGCCGTGCAGCCAAGGGCAGGAGCGCTTCTAGTTCTTCATCACTCAACCGCCGGATGTCCCAGTCTGGTATAGGGATAGGAGAGGGGATTACTTGGGTCAGGGCATCAATGCGTCGCGTAAGTCGCACGTAGAACATCACCGAACTCCTGGTCGCTACGGTGGAGGGAAGTAGTCGTCCGACAGTGGCAACGAGCGTCGCTCCTCGTGCCGGGTCGTGGCGGCCTCCAGCGCCTGCACCCGCGCTTCGAGTTGCGCCAGCTCCCGCAGCTGCAGGAGCCGGGAGAGCGCGACATCTGCCGCTCGCACCTTGGTTGCTGCCGGCGTGGCGGGATCGCTCATCGCGCGGGCAATGGTGCCCACAGCGGTCCTGCCGAGTCGCACCAGCAGCCGCGACAACTCATCCAGGGCCTCCGCTTCGGCTTGCCGCACCGCACCCAGGAAGAGCGGCTCTCGCAGCCAGCGGTAGAGCGTGTCCCGGCTGATGTCGGCTTCCGTCGCGGCCGCCTTGATCTCACCCGTCGCAAGCAGTGCCCGGATGGCCCGCTTCTGCTTCGGGGTGAGGTGCTCGCGTGTCCGATCCTGTCCGGCCATGTCTGCTTCCTGCCCGCTCAGGCTGCTCGCTGCACGAAGTCAGCGTCCAGCACCGACGTGCGCAGGTGCTGCGCAATGGCCCGCATGAGCAGCGGCGGGACGGCGTTGCCGAGGCGTGCCCAGCGCTCACGGTACGCGCCCTCGAGGTGGTAGTCCGGTGGGAAGCTGCAGATGAGCCGCGCCTCCAGCACCGAGAGCGCACGGGCTTCTGTCGGATGGACGACCGTCGCGTACCCGCGTCCGGTCTGGGACGTAAAGAGGGTGCGGCAGGGTCGTGCCGGATCCGGCTTCACACAACTGGAGAAGCCCGTGCCGATCACGTCTGCTGCGGATCCACCGATCGGCACTCGATCCCACAACTGGCCGTAGCGGTCGGAGAGCGGTGGCGTCTCCCACTCGACGGCATCCAGATCATCGCCCCGGTCCCGACGGACGAGTTGCGCAGCATCGAGCGCCACCTGTAGCGGGATCGGCCAGGTGCCTGCCCGGGGATGCGTGGGCGTGATCCCGAGGTCATTGCGCGCGCCGAGCATGATGAGGCGGTGCCGGTCCTGGGGAACGCCGAAGTAGGCGGCATTCAGGACTCGAGCCGTAACCTGGTAGCCGCATGCCTGCAACGCCCGGAAGCACGCGGCGAAGACGAGCCGCATCTTGCCGCGGACCAGACCGGGTACGTTCTCCAGGACGAAGCACCGCGGATGGAGACCATCGAGCAACCGCACGTACTCCTGCCACAGCCCGTTGCGCACATCATGCAGCTGGCGCTTGCCCACGGTGCTGAAACCCTGACAGGGTGGTGAGCCGTCCAGGACGTCCAGCTCGCCACGATTGAGCCCGGCAAGGGAGAGCGTCTCTTCTATAGGGAGCGCCGTGATGTCCCCGGCGAAGATGGGCATGTCGGGAAAGTTGCGTTTGAGGGTGGCGACGGCATGGGGATCGCGCTCGACCGCCAGGACTTCCCGATAGCCCGCCATCTGGTAGCCAAGGGAGGAGCCGCCGCCACCCGCGAAGAGGCTGACAACTGTCGGCGCACCAGCTGAGCGTGGAGCCAGTGCTGCCTGCCAGCAAGCGTCGAGTCCAGCAAGATAGTTAGCGGGGGAAGCAGTGGCCACAGCTGGGGCACTCCACGTAGACGACCTTCTCCTCGGCCGTCTCGTCATAGGACGGGAAGGTCACGTCCGGCGCTTCACCGAGCAGCTCACGCAACGCATCTGGTTCCCACAGGTCCGAGACATCGGTGTCCTCGGCCAGTGATGCCAGGATCCCGGTGTCCCACTCCGCGAGTTCGGCGGTGCGGTTGTCCAGGAGCGCGAGGCGGCGTTTCTGCTCCGGAGTGAGGCCGCTGCGGCGGACGGCGACGAGTTCTGAACCATCCGTGTCAATGATGCGGACGCGATCGATGCCAGCCTGGGCAGCTGCGGTCACGGTGGCATTGCCAGCCAGCACGACCCCATCCTCATCGACGACGATCGAGCGTGCGGCGCCGACTTCCTGCAGCGAGGTGGCCAGGAGCGAGCGGTTGCGCTCCGGGTGTGAACGGGCGTTGCGCGGATCCGGTGTGAGGTCGCCGAGGGACTTGGTGTCGTTCTGATCTAGCATGGCTGGCTCCTTCGACTGAAACAAAAAGAGCCGCCGGGAGAGCATTGCTGCTCATCACCGGCGGCCCCATACGTCCACCACCAGGTTGTTGACGAGAAGTTTACCAAAAGCAGGAGGAAGACATGAAAGCTTAGACGGGCTTGAGCAAACTCAAGGTCAAATCAGGAGGATTGGGGCGAAACAACCATCATTCAACGTTTCCGTTCTGACCGCCCTGCATCAGGGGAATCGACTGATCCCACTCCGATGCAGTCCAAGCTCGATCCGAAGGTCGCCGACGTCGACGGGAGACTGGTTGCAAGAGTTCGGCTAAGTCCTCGCCCTCAATTGTCTGGGTACCTCTAATCGCCTGAGCCAAGGCATCGAGCGGCCTCCGATTGCGCGACAAGATCGCTTCGGCACGACGTTCAGCGCTTACTCGATATCGGGCACGATCTGCTGCGGTGGCGGTGGGATAAACGCTTTCAAGGATACTCTCAACACTCGCCAGGTCGGCGTGCCAGCCGTCATCACCCTCGGTTGGAAGACCGAGCACCATGCGTTCGGCGACGAGTCCAGCGAGTTGCACCGTAGCTATTGTGCGACAACGAAACCACAATACGGGCCACGACGGCTCATCCGCATCGGGCCAAGGGAGATCACAAGTCGCCCTTCCAAGGGTGAGGCTCAGTTCCTCCCATTCCATTTCCGGCAAGCTCGTTACCCGTTTCACCGTGTAGCGATGGTGATGCGCAACAATCGCATGGCCTGCTTCGTGATAGGGAATTCGGTCAGGATCACCCAGGCGGTGATGAACGAGATTCGAGGCTATCCAGCGGAACAGCTCCGTACTACTTGCGTTCCTAGGTCCATCAAGTGGTTCACCCATATCTCTCCCCCTGGATGCTCCGAGGCTGAGTGATCAAGCCTAACCACCCTTTCTACTTTCGAGTCGGTAGTGAGGCCGTGTTTCGATGGCCCTCGAGTTGGTGCTAGTCTGCGAGGCTATCGACTGCGAGGATCATCAGAGTTTCGATCATAGAATTGGAGCACCTATGGACTACGTCACGTTTTGCACCGTGGTGCTTCGGAAGCTTGTGGAGGCCACTACTCACTCATCAGAGTACCGCGCTTATGGGATCCCATCCTGGGATCTGGGCAAAGTTGTCTTCGGTGACACGGTCGCAGATCAGCCTGGTTTCAGATCCTCCACTCGCCACGTCGCCGCCATGGGTGCCATTTCGACGCTTCAGTCGCTTGGCCTGATTGAACAACCAGAGCGGCTGGCCACGAATGATTTCTTCAAAGTGTCAGCACAAGGTAGGCTCCTAGCAAACGACATGACGCCACTGTGGAGCGGCATTTGTAATCAACCTCTCGATCTAGATCAGGCGGGACTTGTCCGCATCCTTAATACCCTTGGCACGAGGGAATTCGAGGACCACGGACTGCTTGAATGCGTGGAAGGTTCTGAGATTCTGGCTCATCCAGGGTGGGAAGGCGACAAGTACCACCTGGTGGCAGTCGGAAACGAGTTGGCTCGAGCGAGCTTCGTCGTGAATCGCAGCTACATTGGCGGGATCACCTATTGTCCAACTTATCGCAGTCTTGTGTGGCAAACGCGTTCTCAACTGACTGCCGACTCTGCGGAGATCGACGCGATTCTTGAGGAAGGCGAAACGTCGCTCATCGACTTTAAGCGGCAGTTGGCCGTCGACACAGCGTCGCAAAAAGCGGAACTCGTGAAAGATGTCATCGCGCTCGCGAATGCCCGCGGCAAAGGCACCCGAGCACTGCTCATCGGGTTTACGGATGATGGGGACTTCTACGAACCGAGCGCTTCTCACGAGTGCGAGGAGCGTGACCAGCTACTGGCAGCGTTGACGCAGGACCGATTGCAAACCATTATCGCGCGCCACACGCATCCGGTCGTGCCCGTCCGCTACGGAAGGGTCGCATATCGCCGAGGCCAAGTAGGAAAGCTCGAAATCAATCCGGATGCCGCTGAACGGCCCTACGCCGTGGCGATCTCAATCGGCGATAAAGGGAAGGGTGGCCATCGTGTCGAACAAGGCCAGGTTTTCGTTCGAGATGGCGCCGTGACACGTCAAGCGAGACCTGAAGAGATCGCGACAATGCGTTCTCATGCCGAACAAGTGAAACGCAGAAGGGATGAACTGATCTAGTCACTTATCAACCGTGCCTACTATCCATCGGCAGAAGTCAGAGGTGATCGATCGTTTCGCTCGTTTGTGCTTGTTGACGTCCCAACGTATTTAGCAACTGTCCAAGACGGTGCTCCACTGATGGATAGCGGACGTCATCTGGCGCCAAGGCAGCAACACGACGTGCTGCGCGAAGTCCGGCATGCAAGAGTGTGTAGGCCCGGCGTATTGACCTGCGAGTTGATCGCGATATCAAAATCCGGCTCAGTTCCTCACAAAAGAGTGCTTTGTTGTAGAGACCAAGTGGGTAGTCAGGAGCGAGCCGCAACGCATTGTTAACTGCGGTAATCGCTGCTCGATAACAAAGAATCGTGCTGATTCGTCGACCTCGCAGTGCGTAGGTTTTGGCAAGATGGTGCAAGGCATGACCTTTATTGTTGTAGATCAACGCAATAGTTGGGTCATAGTCGATCGCTTCGTTAAAAGCTCGAATCGCACTGCGATATTTCTGCTCGGCATCTGCGTAATGACCACGCAATACTTGGACATCTGCACTCCCCGTTAGAGCGAGTCCGAGATTCTGATGCATTGGTGCTTCGTCAGGCATGGATTGGAGCGCCTGCAGGACGCATTGCTCGGCAGCATGATAGGACGACAGAGCTTCGGAAAGATGTCGGGATTCGATTTCTGCTTTGCCAATCGTTCGTAGGGCATTGGCTTTATTGCTTACGTGTTTCGGATTGAATGGATCTGCGGCTATTGCAGCATCAAAGGCGGCTACAGCGTCATACAAGAATTCCATTGCACTCGCACGCCTGCTTCGTTCGAGCTCGATTTCACTTAGCAGAACGAGAACATTGCCTTTATTGATCAAAGCTTCTGAATCATCAGGCTCATCACTAAGGGCTGCGTCAAATTCTGATGCTGCTTCGCGGAAACGAGATTTAGCCTCATCGAGGCGCGACAGACGTTGAAGGTATTGCCCTTCAGCGGTGACCAGTAACCCTCTTGCTCCAGGCACCGGAATAGGCAGTTCGCGCTGAACGCCAAGTAGGGCTTCGCAAAGCGAGAAGTGACTTCCCTGGAATGCGCTCTGAAACGTTGTGTGCCACGCCTCAAATCCAGCCCGCCAATCGCAAAACGTGATGTGATAAATCAACTCTGCAATGTCTTCGGGTGCACCAGCTCGTGACCGACGCTGATAGTACTGAGCGAGAGCCTCATGGGCGCCTCGTGCTGTGTCGACAGTGATCTCCGAACTGAATCTGCGGACTAGCTCATGAATCCGATAGCGTCCAACCTCGTCGCGTTGAACGAAAGAAAATCCGACGAGTGATCGAAAAGCAGAGGGGCTCGTTGAAAATCCGAGAGTCTCACCTAGGAAGCGATAGATTTCCCCATCGAAGAACCGACTGGCCGCGACCGCAAGCACCGCATCCCGGGTTCCTGCATCAACATATCGAAGGAGCCGGTTGACTACCAACCTGCGACGATCACCCGCGGCAGGACCGAGCGCAAGGTCTACTGCGGTAAGCCTTCGTCCCTCTCGAGAAGCAGCGATGACAAGATCAGCGCTGAGACCGAGCGAAAACGGATGAATCTCGTTGTCAGCAACGCGGGCATCACTGCAAAGTTGCTGTTGAAGCGCGATATCCGAAATGCCGACCATCTCGAGATAGGTGATCGCATCCGAATCTTCAAGATTGCCGACCCGTTGCACGTTGAGATCACGAATAGCGAGCCGTGGCGCGTTACTCCAGGAAGGTGGTTCTCTCCCCGCAAGGACTACGATGACCCTGCTTTGAGGCTCTAGAGACAGAATCAGACGTCGTAACCACTCGTCCCGTTGATAAACGAGATCCTCGGGCAGGTTGCGTTCGTGGGCCAGCAGGGCGCCATGGTTATCAATAAAGATCGTAAGCCCGTTAGGACCTGCGACGTCGCCAAGAGCGGCGCTCAGATCCTTTGCAAAGAGGCGAGGCAGGTCTTGTATGAGTTCGGTTTCGTGGTCCATTCTGAGAATCGCTGCAACTACTGAGTCGTCAAGGTTTCGTCGAAGACGATATCGCTCAAACCAGTTCCCGAGTCGTCGATTGACAATCCCAATGAAACCCATGACTAGTCCGGCGCCAGGTACTTCCTGAGCAAGTTGGGCCAACTCAAGCGCGAAATCAACCTCCTCCGCAGGAAAAATCTCTCGAATCCGCTCAGGCGAGAGTTGATGCGACTGATGCAGGTAGACGACGACCGCAAAGTCAAAAAGTGGAAACCGAAGTCCAGTACCGGTGAGATCACGTCTGATTTTGGTTAGAGCGCGAAAGTCGTCCCAGAGAAGTTGTTCGAGATCGAGCCGAGCCGACGGCACTGTTGTTGCACCCTCTGCAACGGCAGCTTGGGCAACGCATTCTTCACTGGAGAGAGTAGCGAGGTAATTCCATGCTTCTGGATCGAACTGCCGGTTGAGCTGAGTCCGCAAGTAGGCAAGAAGAAGAGACTTGCCGTTCCCTCCGTCGCCGTGAAGGTAGGTGACATGGACGGTGGCGGGCTCATCGTTCAGGTAGGCGAGGTGGCGACGACAGACCTCGACTCGATTCACGAAGTGATCAAGCGCACGATACCCTTCAGTGATGGTCGAGGTGTCCCAGGACGCATCCATTTTGACAACGCCCCTGTCATTTGAATCCAACTAGTTGAAAGTGTGTGATAAGGGTATTGAAGGCTTCGAGTCCAGTCCACTGATACATGAGTGTC
This sequence comes from Thermomicrobiales bacterium, assembly GCA_034431475.1. Classification (GTDB taxonomy): domain Bacteria; phylum Chloroflexota; class Chloroflexia; order Thermomicrobiales; family UBA6265; genus JACCXM01. The sequence goes on from DAOUDE010000056.1 coordinate 12,217, forward strand.
TCAGGCACGACGGCAATTGTTGCTCACGAACTGCTTGAAGCGCCTGCATTCGGATATGCCCGCGATGAGCTAACCATCGTTCCTCGAAATTCGCGGGCTGCAGAGCATTCTGGACAGGTAACGGTGACTCTTCGCGTATCTAGATAGCAACAGAATTGAGTTGTTGAACGCTCCAGGACAAGTCCGCCATCACTCGTAATGCGTCCCAACACTGCCCCGTGCGGCACGGAGCACTGGGGATTGCGGCAGCGCCACAGCGAGCGGCTCATTGCTCCTCCTCCGCGACGAAGAGGTCCAGTTGCGACACTTTGGTGAAGACGTCCTCATCGACGCACTCCGCGTCAAACATTGCCATCACCATCGCCAGCCGTAGCTCGTCCGGATCAGCCAGAAGGTGAAGGATTTCGGACTTCTGCTCCCGCACGCGGGCCACCAACTCTGCTGAGAGGGCATCTTCAACATGCCGGAGGTGGAGTTGTCCCTCCGCAGCTGTCACCTCGACATCGCGCTCCAGGAGTTCCAGGAGCACCTCGGCCGCCTTCACAGCACCGTCTCCTGCCACGATTCGCGCGTTGCGCGGTCTGCGAAGACATGAAGATATGAAGAATCTCCCGATGCCTCCCCCGAATACTTCATATCTTCATATCTTCGATTCGTGTCACGACCGGAATTCGGTGGGTCGTGAGGCTCCCGAGCATGCGCCTCGGTCTCGTCTGCCTGCGGGGCGTCCTCCGCAATCCAGCGCCACTCCTCGCGCGGCTTCGACCCGGTCGGCACGCTTCGCAGCTCAATCCGTCCCGCACGCACCAGTGCTGCAAGCGCACCAGTCAGCGCCTGGGCACTGACCTTGCCGCCCAACCTCCGGTGCAGTTCCGTGCGCGCCAGCCACGCGCCGCCAGCAGCTTGGAGAAGGCGCGCCACGCGAACCGGCAGAGGTTCTGTTGCGCGCGTCGCGGTCCTGGGTGCCGCAGCTCCAAACGCCGGCAGGACGCGGGCGAGATGTCCGCGGAAGTACTCGACCACGGCAATGGCATCGAGCATCGTTCCCTCGGCGACCGGTGCCTGGAGGTCTTCTGGTTCACGCAGGCAGTGCAGCACTAGCGCCAGCCGCACACACTGCCCCGGGTACTTCGCATAGCACCCGGCCACGAGACCAGATGATGCTTCCCGCTGCTCCGCATTGATATCGAACCATTCGGCAAAGGTCTCCTTCGCCTCACGGGTCAGGTCATGCAGTGCCGGTTCCTGTGCCCGGAACGTGGGTCGCAGCTGGGCAAAGAGATGCTCGGCCGCGCGTGTCGTCGATTGCCGCACGGTCGCCTCACTCCACCGCTGGGGAAAGGCATCCGGCCACGTACACAGCAGCCGGTCGACAAAGCCATCCCGGCGCTGGGCTTCCTCGGCCAGGTCGGGCAGCAGGTCCGGCTGGATGCCGCCCACGACGACCGCCGTGGGTTTGGGGACATAGACCGGGCCACTGCTGCGGCGATCAACCTTCAGGCCCGTTCCTGCCCACAGCGAGAGCCACTGCTGCCGGTCGCCGGCCTTGCGGTACGCATCGTGGCTCTTGACCCAGCCCACCAGCTCATCCCGCACCAGCACCACCCCGGGCGAGGATCCCAGCAGGAACGCCAGCGCTTCGGTCGTGGCATCGGTGGTCAGGAAGTGCTCGAGGACCGGTTTCTCCGGAGGCGCTTGCTTGGCGGCCTTGGCGTCGAGCGCGTCCTGTTCCCACTGTCCCAGCGCATCCTGGAAGCGCTGCCAGGCCTCCTTCTGGAGTTCGTTGACGGGGTGTTGCGCCGCCTCCAGTGCCGGACTCTTGCCGCTGCCGGGATCGCCGATGACGGCCAGCCAGAGGATGGGCCGCGTGATCCAGCCCTCCTTGACCCGCAGAACCCTTGAGTTGCCCAGCACGCCGGCGGCAAAGCCCAGCAGCGGCACGGCCACCATGTCGACGGGCACCCCAAGTGCCTCGGCACTCTCGGTCACGTAGTGCCGAAGCACCCGTGGGAAGACCTCGACCGGAAATGATGGGACTGGAGCGAGCGGTGGAGGGAAAGGGCTTTCCCCCTCCTCTTCGGGGTCTTGCTCGTGATCGAAGAAATGAAGATATGAAGAATTCGCCGCCTCATCGTCCAGGTCGTCGAGATCTTCCGTCGTGAGGATGGGCGTGTCGCGTGCCCGGGCGATGAGGTCCGCCCTGGTGTGCCCGGCCGCTAACCAGTCGCTGACATCGCCCTTCGGCGGCAGGTCCGGGAAGCGGATGATGCGCACACTGCGGACGTCGCCGATCAACGCGCGAGCGACGGTCAGCGCACGCTTCCGTCCCGCAGCGTCCTGGTCTTCCAGGATGGCGACGTGGAACGGCTGCAGCGCCTCGGTGTACGCAGGCAGCCACGGCGCCTTCGCCCCTTCCGCTGCGGTGGTCGCGACGAGTCCGAGGGCAACCAGCGCGTCAACGTCCTTCTCGCCCTCCGGGAGCCAGACCGCACTGCCTGCGGGAGCAGCCAGGAGCTGGGGCAGTCGGTAAAGGACGCGCTCAATACCATGCAGGTTATTGATCCAGCCGCCCTGCCCATCCGGCCGGCGCTGGAAGAAACCTTTCGGCTCCCTGCGCACGGCCTGGTAGCGCAGCACGCCCTGGGCGTCGACGTAGTCATAGGTCGCGACGATGCGGGATGGCCGTGAGGCCGATGCGGAGGCTGACGCGCCGGAACGCACCCGACGCGTCGCCTGGGAAAAGAGGTCAGTGGCGCGCAGGTCCAGGGCCGCCAGGATGGCGTCAATGGGGCATCCGGCATGGCAGTGGAGCAAGACGCGGTCATCGTCCCCGACATGAATGGAAAGGCTCGGGTGGCGATCCTCATGCGCCGGACAGCGGGCTTTCCACCCTTTCCCGCTGCGGGCGACCTTCTCGAGCCGGGCAAGAATGGACTCGACCGGTGTGGTGTCCATGCTCATGCGGGATCAACTGGCTGCGTGCGCGGTGCGTGATCGCTTTGACCATTCACCAACGATGCGCCACCATGGGGAGGAGCCAGCAGGATCTGCCACAGCCGCTCCCAGGCGGCACGACGGGCGGCAAGTGGCAGCGGGTCAGGCGGCCGAGTCATCGGACACCCCGGCCATGCCGTACCCCGACAGCCGCTCGATCGCGGCGATGATGCGGGCACACTGCCGCGGCGGGATCGGCTTACGTTCGTTCTCCCAGTCATTCATGGTGGTGGGCGCGATCCCCAGCTCCTGGGCGATGCGGTACTGGCGAATCCCGGCCCGGATGCGCCGGATCTTCAGGTCCTGTCCCCGGATGCTCTCGTGGTCCACGGTGGCTTGCCTCCATAGCTCAGGCTGAATTGCCTGTCCTGAGCCTAGAGGTCATGCGCATGCTCGTCTGCAACCTTTGGCGGACGGCAAAGGGTTTGCAACCCCTGAGCGAGCGCCAGCCGTTTGCAACCTTTGAACGCGTCCCAAAGGTTGCAAACGGGTGACGCGCAATCAGCCGGTGGAGACAAGTTAGTTATGACGTTGAGAGGTGCGGGGGCCTTTGGTGCGGTGGGGCAGGCTGGCGGGAGAACACATACGGCCGGGCTTCCGGCACGCGCTGCAGCAGCACGCGCCGATCATCCCCGTGACAGGACTGGGTCAGGTCGTCCTTCTCACACAGATCAAGCACCGCGTCCAGCGCCTGGTGAAAGGTCCGCCCGGTCGCTTGCAGGAGACCAATAGCCCAGGTCCGGATCGCGACATGTTTCTGTTGATTGCTTGCGCGTCCTCCCGGCAGATGCTCGTGCCACCGCCGCTGGTGGCGGACCCGAAGGTCGTAGAACTGGGCCACCAGGGAGGCGTCCGGCACGGGGAGTGGCAGGACGAGGTCAATGCAGGGGAAATCCTTCGGCCGCCAGTCTGACCAGCGAGCCCCAGGTCGTGGCTTCTCCCGGTGCAGAAACGCCGTCATCTGGCAAAGGATGGCCTCTTCGCCAAACCGCGCAACGACCGTATCTGCGGCGATGTCCTGCCAACTTGCCAGGAATGGATCATTCGCCATTTCCCGTTCCAGGACCTTGGTGACCTCCCTGCCCGTCCACTCCCCGGTATGCACCTCAAGGACATAGACCAGCGTGTTGGGGAACAGGGGGTGCGCCTCGGTCATCCAGACCGTCGGTGGGCGCATCGGGACCCGGTCACCGAGCCGCAGGTAGTGCAGGACGGCATCCGGCACCGGCTCCAGCAGGGCCGCATGGGTGTAGGTGAAGGCGGCCCAGACCTGTTCACGCGCGCGTAGCCACTGCAGGCGCTCCCAGAAAACCGCTGGCGGGACCGGCCGCGGCCCGAGCTCTGGCGGAAGCGGCTCGGTATAGTGCTCCAGGAGACGCGCGACCGGTTCCTGGCAGATGCGCCAGTAGAACTCGCCGTCAATCGTATCGAGGGGGAGCGCATCCTTCTCGGCATAGAGCGCGCGCGCGAGCGTCAGAATGCGGTCCTCGCGACCGGTGTCGCGCGGCATGACTCCTCCTCACCTGGTCCTGTTCCCAACGAGCTCATCGTCGCATAGAATAGAACATATGTTCTCTTCCTTGTCCGGGACCGGGGCTGGCAAATGGGAGAAGTTGCACTATTGTTGCCAGTAAGTGCCGATACTCAGCAGGAGGTGAGCATGCCGACGTTGCGGGAATGGCGGATTCGAAAACTGTGGAGCCAGGCCGAATTAGCCCAGCGTTCGGGCGTGGCGGTGCGGACGATCGTCTCGATCGAGGCCGGGGCGAAGATGCCGCGGCTGCTGACGATGCGGCGGCTGGCTGAAGCGCTGGAGGTGGACTGGCGCGAGATCGATGAGTTCCGGGTGGCGGTGGCGGATCTGGAGGAAAAAGTCGCCGCCTAGGGTCGAGCTAGGCGGCGTAGCGCGTGAGGTGATTCGAGCACTTCGCGCACCGAGGACAGTGTCTCATGGCTGAAGATGCAAGGGTACATATCTACTGTAGCGTGAGCAGCACCGGTCAGGAAGACGGCTACGGGCTGGAAGTGCAAGAGTCTGCATGCCGCCGTTGGTGCCTAGACCGAGGCTTGGGTGTGGTCGACATTCGGCACGAGGTGTGGAGCGGCAAGGATCGCCACCGACCCCAACTCGATGCCTTGATTGCAGGTCTCGAACGTGGGGACCTGGTGCTGAGCTATGACCTTGACCGCTTGAGCCGCGGCGGACAGCTCGACACCGCGATCATCATTGACCGTATCGAAAGCGCGGGCGCAGCAGTTGCCTTCGTAGCCACGGACTTCGAGCAATCGGAAACAGGTGCGCTTCTGCGTAACGTGCGAGCGTTTGCGTCCGCCCTTGAGCGAGAGAAAATCGTGGAGCGCACTCAGGCAGGAATGCGCGCCCGCGTCGCTAGCGGGAAACCCCTCGTCGGAGCGAGACCCCCGTACGGCTACCAGTGGAATACAGACAAGAGCCAGTTGCTCCTCGACCCGGAGACCGCACCGATCGTTAGATTGATGTTTGATTGGGCGCTTGAAGGCGTGTCGCTGCGTGGCATCGTCGTACGCTTGCAAAGACGCGGTATTCCATCGCCATCGGGCAAGCCCCAGTGGGCACCTTCGGTCTTACGTGATCTTCTACGACGTACCGTTTATTCCGGTACGGTCACGGCCTACCAGACGCGCCAGGTGCGACTGTCAAACGGGTCACACCAGCGCTCAAAGCGCAGGCCGGAGGAACGCATAGCGCTCTCCGGAGTGGCGCCGGCGATCATCACCGAGGACGCACACAAGGCCGTCCTCGCACGCCTCGATGCAAATCAAGCCGCAGCGACTCGTAACAACAAGGATCCGGAAGCGACGCTTCTGCGTGCAGGATTCATCTACTGCGGCCACTGTGGTAATCGGCTGACCGTCGCACGACATACTAAGAGGGGAGCGAGCTACCGCTGCGACTGGGGAACTGCCGCCCGGCACAATTGCCCACGCCCGACGATCCTCGCCCAAATGATCGACCCCGTCGTCTGGGATGTGGTCGCGAAGGTCTTGAAAGATCCCGACACCATTGCCCAGGAGGTGGCACGCTCACGCGACGACGGCAGCCTGGTTCGAGAACTATCGACGTTGGAACGCATGCTGGCACAGATCACCGACAAGCAAGGTCGTATTGCCAAGCGCGTCGCGGCGATCGATGACGAAGACGTCGCTGCACCATTGATGGCAGAGCTCCATGATCTCTCACGGCAGAAGAAGGCGATCGAGGCTGAGCGCGGCGACCTGAAGCATCGGATTGCCGATGCGGAGGCTGACGCCGCTCAGTTGAGAACCATGACGGAGTGGTGTCAGTCTGTCGCGTCGAACATCGACGCGCTGACGTACGCGGAGCGCCGCATCGCGCTCAGCGGTCTCGGCGTTTCAGTCCGGATCTGGAAACCCAATACTCTTAACGAGCAGGGGCAGCCGAATCCCCGCTGGCAGATCGACCTTGCTCCCGCTTTCGGACCTTCGCCCGCTCATCTTGTGTTAGGTACCGCTTGCGCAACCGCCAGTTGAGCGGGGTGACCTCCAGCAGTTCGTCGTCCGCCAGGAAGTCGAGCGCCTGCTCCAGCGAGAGGACCGTGGGCGGCGTGAGGCCGATGGCGATGTCCTTGGTGCTGGCGCGCATGTTCGTCAGCTTCTTGGCGCGGCAGACATTCACCGGCAGGTCGCCCTGGCGCGGGTGCTGCCCCACGATCATCCCCTCGTAGACCGGGGTCTGCGGCTCGATGAAGGTGACGCCGCGCTCCTGCGCGTTGGCCAGGCCGTGGCTGAGCGCGGTGCCGCCTTCGGAGGCCACCAGCGGCCCGGAACGGGTGCTGGAGATAGGCCCCAGCCACGGCTCGTAGCCGATGAGGCGGGATGCCATGACCCCGTTGCCGCGTGTGGCGGTGAGGAACGCATTGCGCAAGCCGATCAGCCCCCGGGTGGGAATGGTGTACTCCAGTCGCACCGAGCCCCGGCCATCATTGACCATGTCGGTGAGGCGAGCACGGCGGTTGCCCACCAGGTCGCTGACCGTGCCGACGTACTCCTCGGTAGTGTCGATCACGAGCTGCTCCACTGGCTCGTGCACCACGCCGTCGATGGTCCTGGTGATGACCTCGGGGCGGGAGACCTGGAACTCGTAGCCCTCGCGCCGCATCGTCTCGATCAGCACGGAGAGGTGCAACTCGCCCCGGCCGGAGACGGCGAAGACATCGGCCTGCTCGGTCGGCTCCACGCGCAGGGAGAGATTCGTCTCCAGTTCGCGGTTCAGGCGCTCGTTCAACTGGCGAGAGGTGCTGTACTGCCCCTCCCGCCCCGAGAACGGCGAGGTGTTGACGCCGAAAGTGAGGCGCAGCGTCGGCTCCTCGATGTCGATCACCGGTAGCGCCTCGGGCGCATCGGGGTCGGTGAGGGTGGCGCCGATCTGGGCGTCCGCGAAGCCGGAGAGGGCGATGATCTCGCCCGCGCTCGCCTCCGGGACCTCGACCCGCTTCAGGCCGTCGAACACGGCGAGGCCGCTGATCTTCTGCCGCGTTTCCGTACCGTCGGTCCCCAGGTGCAGCAGGGTATCCCCGGTGTGGATGGTGCCGCGCTGGATGCGCCCGATGGCGATGCGGCCCCGGTGGGGGTCGTAGTCCAGCGAGGCCACCAGCATCTGGGCCGGGCCATCGACATCGACATCAGGCGCGGGAACCTCACGCACAATCGTTTCGAAGAGGGGGCGCAGGTCGGGCGCAAGCTTCTCCACCTCCGGTTCGAACCCGGCGCGCCCCTCGCGGGCGATGGCAAAGAGCACCGGGAATTCGAGCTGCTCCGGGTCTGTCGCCAGTTCCAGGAAGAGATCCTGCAGGCGCTCCATCGCCTCATCGATGCGGGAGGCCGGGCGATCAATCTTGTTGACCACCACAATCGGGCGCAAGCCGCGCTCCAGCGCCCGCGCCAGCACGGTGCGGGTCTGCGGCATGGGCCCTTCCACGGCGTCGATGAGCAGCAGGCAGCCATCGGCCATGTTCAGGACGCGCTCCACCTCGCCGCCGAAATCCGCGTGGCCGGGGGTGTCGATGATGTTGATCTTGAAGCCGTCGTAGTGGACCGCCGTGTTCTTGGCCAGGATCGTGATGCCGCGTTCGCGCTCCAGATCGTTGGAATCCATGATCAGGTTGCCGGCGGCCGTGGGGTCCCGGAAGACATTGGATTGCTTGAGCAGGCCATCGACCAGCGTGGTCTTGCCGTGATCGACGTGGGCAATGATGGCCACGTTGCGCAGGTTGGCGGGTCCGGTGGTCATGGCGATATCCGATGGTGTCGGCCGATTCGCGGTAGCAACCATGGGCAGTGCGAAATCCTTCCTGAACGCGGAATCGTGTAGCCAGGTGCGAGATGGTGTGAAGAGCGTGCCAAACTCAACGCGGAGCAGGAATCCGCCGCACACGGAACGGCCCGTGCCACAGGCACGAGCCGCATTGCACTCCAAAGTATAGCAGACCACGCGCGAAAGTGGTTATGGAAATTACATGACGCCGCGCTGGACGAGCACGACGATGGCGAAGATGACGAGCAGCACGACCACGGCGATGAAGACCCCGGTCGCATTCTTGAGCCAGCCGCCGGGCGTGGCGTTGGCTCCATCAGATCGCTGGGGTGGGCTCTTGAGCTCGAGCGGGTTGTTGCCAATCGGGTCCGTGCCGATGGGATCGCGGCTGATGGTGGTTGGCCGGCCGGCCTGATTGGGCGCTCCTCGGTCTGTCATGGTGGGACTCCCTCCTCGGTTCCAGGGCTGATGGCCGTGTTACCGGGATTGCACAATTGGTGCCGGGGCTCCTGATGAGGCGAGAGACAGCACAAGAGGAGCGCCCGGGCGACGGAGTGCTCCTCTTGTGCGGGGGAATTGGGGGTCAGGGACGTCGGGCTCGCGCTTACAGGTTCGGCCCGATCAGCATGACGGCGGCAATGACGATCAGGGCGAGAACGGCCAACCAGATCAGCCAGCGGTTGCCGCGATCTTCGTACTCGACGGGGAGCTGATCATCGGCCAGGTCCCCCGTGTAGCCCCAGCGGCCGGTATCGCGTAAGCGGTCGTTTCTGGCAGCGGTCGGATCGATCATGACGAGAACCTCCTTGTGCGTGGCTGCCAGCACAGCCTCGTGCCACAAGGACTCGCAAGATTGGTGCCAAAGGTGCCGAGTGAAGTATACGAAGGTGCTTATTCGACGGTTTCAAGCCGCTTTGGATCCCAGGCGAGCTTGGCGATCTCCCGATACAGCACCTGTCGTTCCTCAAGGTCTGCTCGCCGAAATTCCTGATGCGGACGAAACTGCAGGCCGCTGCGATTCACGAATTGCCGAAAGCCAGGATTGTGGTCATAGGCTTGCGGGTGGAGCGAGCGGGCTAGCAGATTGTGGGTGACGTAATGCTGGCGCTCCGCCTCGTATTCGTGCGCGCCATAGCTGGCATGGAACGCTTTGGCAGGAGCAGCAACCCGCCGAGGCGGTTGCGAACATCGTCGAAGTCAGCTGCGTGCGTGAACTCATCAAGGTGCCGGTCTGGTTTATTCGCCCAGATGTGCTCCACCTCGAAGCGATTTCTCGCTTCGGAATCGACATACTCCAGATATGATGAAGGCGGCGTAATGGCGTCAGAGAGTAGACGCATAAGTAGCGTTGTCGCCGCCTTCCGGGTTGACCGCAGTCCGGGCAGCGAATCTGCGCACGCGGCTGATGCAGTCGCGGAGTGTGACCGCGAAGGGATCAGCCTGCGACGACGAAAAATCGTGGTCTCGATGCGGTGAACTTATGGGCGCGGAGGCCAGGGTTCAAATGGGTATGGTTCCGCGCCACCGCCACCGCCACCGCCACCCGGCCCACCCGATCCACCCCAGCGCCACCACACCGGCCACCGCTGCCGCCCACCGCCAGCGCTGTTGCGCTGCCTCCGCCTGGAAGGCCGGGGCATAACGCTGGCCCTGCTACCAGCACTGCCACGTCACGAAGAGCAGCGTAACGGCGATCACCACGTCGCGCAGCAGGCGCGCCCAGCGGGTGGGGAACTGCGGACTGATCACGGCAACGCCTCAGCGCGAATCGGCACACCCTCCACCCTCTTCGCAATATGGAACACCTCTGCCAGGGCGTCGTAGCGGATCATCAGCGTGCCATCGGGCTGCCATGTCACCTCCACCATGGGTCCGCCCCACGGCGCGCGTGGGGCGCTGTCTCCAGCTTCCGCCATGAACGCGTTCCCGGCATCGTCCCCGAGCGGCGCGCTGGCAGGTAGCACGGAAACGTGGGTGGCGAAATCCGTGGTGGCGCCGCAGTTGTGTTCGAAGAGGACGGCGTCGTGGCGGCCGTCTGGTGCAGTCAGGCGGGAGATTTCGGTGCTGCCGCAGAGGCCCGCCAGCAACGAGTTGGCGGCGTACCCGATGCCGCCCGCGATGGCGAGCACCAGCAGTGCGATGCCCAGCAGCGGCGCAAGCCATGGGACGTGGCGCGGCGCGGCTGGCGGCGCTGCGCTCACGGCGCGGCGAGGGGCTGCAGGCGGGTGGCGGTAATGTCCGCCAGCCGGGCGGTCAGCCGCGCCCGGCTGGCGGCTTGCTCCGGAGTGGGGACGAAGCCCGGCGCGGCCAGGTTAATCTGCTCGTCCGGGTCGGTCTCCAGGTCGTACAACTCCCACTGGTCTGCCGCAATGCCCGCACCGTCGTAGTAGCGGGCCAGCTTGTACCGCTCCTCGCGCAGCGCAATGATGCGGTTCGGCGGCAGCGCCAATTGCGCAATGTTCTGGGCGCAGCGCAGGTCGTCGTAGGTGAAAACGACCTCCTCCTGCACTGGCGCAGCGTCCGCATCGAGGATCAACGTCGCGTAGTCCACGCCCTGCCAGCCGGCGCGGGCCGCGCCAGGAGCGCCGATCAGGGTGGCCAGGGTCGGCAGCAGATCGACGTGCGAGACCAGCGCGTCGCTCTGGCGCGGCTCCGGGAAGAGGCGAGGGTTGCTGTAGATCAACGGCACGCGCAGCGATTCCTCGTAGGCGTTGAACGACTTCTGGCGCACTCCGCCGTGCGCCATCCCCATTTCGCCGTGGTCAGAAGTGCGCACGATCAGCGTGTCGTCGCGCAGGTTCAATTCGTCCAGGGTGTCCAGCAGGTCCACCAGCCAGGCATCGGTCGCCTTGATCAGGTTGCCGTAGAAGTTGACATAGTTCTTGCGGGCGGCATCATCACGCAGCGGGCCGAGCCCGATGTTGAGCCAACGCGCGAACTGGCCCTGGGCGGTGGGCTTGCTCGCCAGGTCTTCATCCACCGTGGGCGGAAGGCCAAGCTCGCCCTCAAGCCAGTCGCTGGCAGCGTAGCCGCCGTCCTCCCAGGTCCGCGGGTACGCGAGGACATCGTGCGGGTTGACCAGGGAGACCACGAGCAGGAACGGCTGCTGGCGGGCCGCGACGTCGCGCAGGTAGGCGAGGACGCCCTCCCGGCCATCCGCCACCGGACCGTCGCCGGTCATGATGCGGCCGTCGTTGTCGGCGGTGCCGCCGCCGAACTGGCTGACATCGCGGTTCTCCCCGGCATCGGGCGGGTTCCAGCGCTGGAAGCTGTACACCTCCAGGTCTTCGGGCGTCCAGGCCTCGGGGTCGTCCGGCGCGGCCAGCGGCTTGCTGAGGTGCCACTTCCCCTTGTAGGCCACCTCGTACCCGGCGGCGGAGAAGACCGTGGCCAGGTTCGGCAGGTCGCGCGGTAGCACGCGCTCGCTGGCGGAGAAACGGGTGCCAAAGGAGAGCGTATCGGTGACGCCGTGCTGGGCCGGGAAGTAGCCGGTGAAGAGGGTGGCGCGGCTGGGCGAGCACATGCAACTGTTGCAGAACGCGCGCTCGAACGAGAGCCCGTGCTCGCGCAGGCGCATACCGCCAGGCAGGTTCTCCGCCTCCCACCCCTCGGGAAAGTGCTGAATGGCGCGCTCCTGGTCCGAGAGAAAGAGGATCACGTTCATGCCCGCCACAGGCGCTGCGCCTTGCGCCGCGCTGGCCGGGCGTGTTTTCAGGGCAGGCAGGACGAACGGGGCAGCGCGGATCAGATCACGGCGCTTCAGCGTGACGGCGCTCTCGTGCGTCGCTGGCATCGCTGTGCGCTCCCCCAGGTCTAACCGCCCACGTTCCCCTCGTCCGCCTGCTCCGCGTTGACCTTGGGGTCGCTCTTGACCGTGTTGTCGGGGCGGGTGCCCAGCTTGCCCTCGTTCACCAGCGTACCGAGGATGTTGTTGATCACGCGCACGCCGAGGAGGGAGGTGACATCGCCCACGTCGTAGGGGGGAGCGACTTCCACCACCTCCATGCCGACCAGCCCTTCGCGCACGATGATGTCCAGCATGCGGAACACTTCGCGCGGGGTGAAGCCACCAGCCTCCGGCGTGCCGGTGCCGGGCGCGAATCCCGGATCGACGCAGTCGATATCGAAGGAGAGAAAGACGGCTTTCGCGTCCTTCCAGGCAATCTCCAGCGCCAGTTCGCAGACGCGTTCCAGCCCCCAGCGGTCCACATCGGTCATGGTGATGACGGAGGCGCGCCGCTCCCGCGCGATGCCGACGCCCGCGCGGCTGCCGGTCCAGCCGCCGATGCCGATCTGGACCAGGTTTGTGGCGGGCGCGTTCGGGATATTGGTGGCGTGGAAGAACGGGGTGCCGTGCATTCGCTCGTCGAGGTTGTATTCGGAGAGGTCGGAGTGGCGGTCGAAGTGGATGATGCCGACATTGCCGTCGATCTGCGGCGCAATGCCCCGGATATCCGGGTAGCCGATGGAGTGGTCACCGCCGAGGACGACCGGGAAGACGGCTCGCTCGTGGATGTACCCGATGGCCTTGTCGATCTGGTCGAACGTCTTTTCGATGTTGGCCGGGATCACCGAGATGTCGCCGACGTCGACGATATCGAGCGATTCCCAGAGATCGACGCCCATCTCGAAGTTGTAGCCGGTGCCCAGCGCGGAGATGGCGCGCATGGCCTGCGGGCCAAAGCGGGTGCCGGAGCGGTACGTGGTGCCGCCATCGAACGGGGCGCCGACGATGGCCACGTCCTGCCCGCCCAGCTCATTCATGTCCTGCAGGTAGGGGCGGGCCGCAAAAGTACCGGCGTGATGGAAGCGCAGCCCGGTGCGATTGAAGAGCGGGATGGTGCGATCCTGAATGCTGGCCGCCGAGGGCAGGCCATGCTCCAGGTTCATCTGGATCGATTCCTTCGTCTTCACCGTGGGCAGTTGCGCTTCGCGCTCCAGCATCCGTGTGCCGTGCAGGGCCTCGCGATCCACGCTGCTTTCCCCTTGTTGCTCCAGCCGGTCGTTCTGTGATCGTACCGTACCATTGAGGGCAATCGTCGCGTGGCGACGGGGCATCCGACCCCTTTTACGCCGGAAGCGCGTTGTATCATGGGCGGGCTCGCCCCCAGATCGCACGCCCGTCGTCCGCGCGACGGATGACGGTTCTATGGTGTCATATTCGGAGGTCGATCGCGCACTATGAAGCAGCGTTCGCGCACGGCCAGGTCCTACCGTATCCTCGGGATCCTGGTGACCCTGGCGCTCCTCCTGGGATTGCTCCTGCCGCTGGCTGGTGTCTCGGCGCAGGATGACAGTTCGCAGGGTCAAACGCAGGAAGTTCTGTCGGATGTCCCCACCACGGGTGGCCGTCGCCCGGGTCCGGTGATCCTGGGCGCCAGCAAGGTCAAGGAGTCGGCGCCGGCCCGGGCGGCCGGGTTTACGCCGGTCGAGTTGCAGGCCGACAGTATCGGGCTGGACGCGCCCGTCGAAAATGGCTCGATCGTCGACGGCGTGATGCTCGATCCCAGCGGCCCGTGGGTGGTGACCTGGTACTCCCAGCTTGGCAAGGTCGGGCAGGGCGGCAATGTCGTCATGGCTGGCCACGTGGACTACTGGGATGTGGGACCGGCCATCTTCCAGGCGGTGCCCAGCCTGCAGCCGGGCGATATCCTGCGCGTCATTGGCGAAGACGGCGAGCAGGTTGAGTACGCCGTCGAGTGGACGCAACTCTTCAACGTGCAGACCGAGTTGACGCCAGAGGTGATCGCGAACCAGGTCGTCGGGGACACGGGCCAGGAATCGCTGACCCTGATCACGTGCGGCGGCGACTTCGATGCAGCGGCGGGCGAATACCTCCATCGCTACGTGATTCGCGCCAACAAGATCTAGCGCGCAACTACAATTCCCCTGCCCGGATGCACCGGCGCGCCTGTTGAGGCGTGCCGGTCGCGTTTGGCGTGTGGTCCGCATTCCGGTCGTCGTCGTTCATGCTGTCTACGCATTGGAGCCCTGTTTCCCGTGAAGTTCCCCACCCTCACCCTGCCGGAGCTGGATACGCCCGAGATCGCGCCGCTCCTTGCCCCGGAGCGCATTGGCCCGCGTGACGGCGCAGGTAAAACGTGCGTGGTGGCCATGAGCGGTGGGGTCGATAGCGCGGTCACCGCCCTGCTGATGCGGGAGCGTGGCTACCGCGTCGTGGGCATCAACTTGCGCCTCTTCTCCCCGGACGATCCCGACCACCGCGCCAATCCATGCTGCGGGATACCGGCCATGGATGATGCCCGCGCCACTTGTGCCCGCATTGGCGTGCCCTTCTACGCCATCAATATGGAAGGGGAGTTCCGCGAGGCAGTGGTGCAGCGCTTTGTGGATGAGTACGCCGCCGGGCGCACGCCGAACCCCTGCCTGGAGTGCAACCGGCACGTGAAGTTTCGGCACCTGGTGGAGCGCGCGAAGATGATTGGCGCCGATTGCCTGGCCACGGGCCACTACGCGCGCGTGCTCCCGGGCAACGTCTCCGTGGGTGAGCCACACCGCCTCTTGCGGGCGGTGGATCCGCGCAAGGACCAGAGCTACGTGCTGTACACGCTGACGCAGGAGCAACTGGGCTTCATCCAGTTCCCGCTCGGTGGCCTGCACAAGACGGAGACGCGCGCCCTGGCCCGTGCCTTCGACCTCCCGGTGGCGGAGAAGGCGGAGAGCCAGGAGATCTGCTTCGTCGGCAATCAGTCGTACGCCCAGTTCGTAGCGAAGCGGCGGCCCGACGTGACGGTGCCTGGCGAGGTCGTGGACACCGCCGGCGTCGCCATCGGCGAGCACAAGGGGCTGGTTCACCACACGGTTGGGCAGCGGCGCGGGCTGGGGATTGCGCGCCAGGACCCGCTCTACGTCATCCGGCTGGAGCCAGCCACGAACCGCGTGGTTGTTGGCTCTCGCGGCGAGGCTGCTGCCCGGCGCATCGAGGTGGACGCCGTCAGCCTTACCTCCGGCGTGTGGCCGGCTACCCCGTTCGAGGCGGAGGCGATGGTGCGCTACCGGGGGGCACAGACCCCGGCCACCATCATTCCGGGGGTCCCGGCGAGCCGCACGCTGACGGTGCAGTTCGCGGGCGAAGGCCCGGTCGCCTCGCCCGGTCAAGCCCTGGTGCTGTACCGTGGGGATGAGGTGCTTGGTGGCGGCACAATTCGTGCGGTCACGACCAACGATGCGGCGTAGGCTGTCCGGCTGACGAACGAGGGAAGGCGCCCGGCTGCGCCATGCTACGATGCGTGGCCAGTGGGAAGGTGGGATGCGTGCAGGAGATAGGCCCCGGCATGGAGGAAAACGGCGTCGATACTGGCAGGTGGAAATGGTGGGCAGCCCTCATCGTTCTCGTCCTGGGCTTGATCGTCGTTGGCATCATCTATGGCCTGTATCAGCTTGGTGGCGCGGATCAGGCGCCGCTGGAGCGGCTGCGTGACATCGCCGTCATCTTCCTGATCTTCCAGTTGCTGCTGGTCACCATTGTGCTGGCCGGCATCGCCGGTGGGCTGGTCTTCCTGATCGTCGTCCTCAAGGACCAGTTGATCCCGATCCTCTCGGAGTTCCTGGAAACGGCCAAGCGGCTGCGCGGCACCACCGAGTTCATGACCGAAGAGGCGGTGAAACCAATGATTCGCACGGCCGGGCAGGCCGCCAAGTTCCGCGCCATGTGGAAAGCCGCCACCAGCCGGGACTAGCCGGTTCGTGGTTGGGGTACGGCGACAACGCAGGTACGGCCAGGGGCAAGGAGGTTTCTCCTTGCCCCTCGCTTTTCGGCACGCATCCTGGCCGGCGGCGCATCTGCTCAAGCCGGCCAGGCGCCGCTATTTACCCTCAGGGTTGGTCTCGCAGACGCCCTCTCCATTGCAGTAGTTGTCCCCGCAGCAGTCACACTCGGTGCAGTTTCCGCCCGGTGGCACGCAGCACCAGGCGTCGATGCCCTCGACCGTGCTGCTGCAGGTGTGGCGTGTGGTGGGGCTGTCACACTGGAGCCCGGAGGCGCAGGTCGACTCGCCGGGGGTGCAGATATCGCGCAGTTGCAGCACTGGGCCGCCACCGCCCTTGTGACCTTTCTTGCCCTTCTTGCCGTGCTTGCGCCGCCGGCGAGCCCCGGCCTCCGGGGCCGTGGCCTGCAGGCCGCCGGCGAGCAGTGCCGAGAGGCTGAGTACCCCGAGCGCACGACGCCGTGAGCCGGGTGTCGCCAGCGTGCCTACCAGACGATCAAAGTGTGAGCCATCCATGGTCGTGCTCCTCCGGGAGGAGGGCCCGCTGATCAGGTCCGCCTTCCGTTGTGTCCCTGCTCGGACATCACCGAGCATGGGGTCAGCTTGCGCTTCGCACGGGTTCCACGCATCAGTAGAAATACGCATTTTTGCGTGAACCCCCGATCAGCACGGCATTCCGCATCCAGGCGCTGGTGCTCACTTCCGAGCTCAGGCCGAGGGGGATTTTCTCCTCGTGCTTGCCGGTGGCGGCGTTGCGGACCAGCGCCGCAGCCACAGCCCCGGCCACGCGGCCGGCGCGCACTCGCCGGCCACAGTGGCCGGCGGTCCGGCGAGCGAGTCCATCAGGGCCGGCAGCACCCAGGCGGCCAGCTCCCGTTCTGGATGAGTGGATCGGTCAACCGGCCGGGACTCTGCGTCCCGGTCTGGCGCGATGCGGTGTTCTTGTGTGTCCACGGCAGCCACAGCCTTCCTCGGGCCACCGGGCGGCGCTCAGGTGGGCTACAGCAGGCTGTAGCCCGATCTGGCCCCGGCTGATGGTCTCCCATCCACGGTGAATCTGCCCCGGCGCCATGGCGCCGGGGCGGGGTTCGGGGCGCTAGCCGATGATGGGGCTGGATTCGGCCGCGATGCGGTTGAAGACGTCGGTGGCCCAACCCGCCGTCTTCGTGGCGAATGTGCCGTTGGTGGTCATATTCATCTTGGAGCAATTTGGGTCCCCGAACTCATTGCCCGGTCCCCATTCCCAGGCGTACCACCCAAACCCCTTCGCGCTGGCCTTGGTCATGATGGCGTCGTAATCGCATTCGCCGCCTGGCGCCACACAGATACTGTTATTCCCGTTGAATGCGCCCCACTGGGAGAATTCCCCAATAATCAGGGCGAAGCCCTCGTTGACGGCGGCCGCAAACTGGCTTTCTATGAACGACGCACCGCCGCCGTCATTCTTCGGCCAATACGGGTGGACCGAGAAGATGAGGTTCGGATCGACAGCCAGGAGATTGTTAGCGCCAGCAACGATCACTTCGAGGTTCTTGCCGAAATCTGGCGCGTCGATCACCAGCGGGGTGCGAATACCGGCGGCGCGCATCTTCTTGATGACCGGGGTGTAGGCCGAGACCCACTGGTTGGGAGTGACCGTGTCGTCACCGCACTCGTTGGCAATGTTGATGAGCAGATTGCCACCCGCATTGAAGATGACCTGCAGCACGTCGTTCCTGGTCCAGTAGTTGGCCAGTTGGGGCAGCTTCGAGAGGTCGCCAGTGGCGTCGTGCAGTTCGATCATGGGCAGCATCTTGTTGGCCTGGCAGTTGGCGATCAGCGCCGCCAGATCATTGACATTGGTCGGGCCGTTGTCGTCCTCGATGGCCCACACGATGCGCACCGAGTTGGACTTGGACAGTTTGATTTGCGGGAAGTAGTTGTTGCCCCGCGGATCGTCGTCGTCGAAGACCGACATCTTGTTGACGCCACGCAGGGCGACGGGATCGCCACCTGTGTCCAGGATGCTTCGCCCGCTGACGGTGAAGACCGGGCCGTCATAGGGCGTCGGGCCGTTTCCGCCGCCGCCACCGCCGCACTTGCCCGCCTTCCGCTTCTTCTTTGAGCACTTCTTCTTGTGCTTCTTCTTCTTGGCGTCGGCGTTGTCCAGCAGGGCCAGGCCAGTCAGGCCCGCGACGCCACCGGCCAGTCCGGAAAGCAGACCGCGCCGGGATGGCGCCAGATTGGTGGTGAGCAATGCGCGCGCGAGGGCGTCGATTTCTTTCGGTTCCATCGAAGTACTCCCGGTCCAGGGCCGTCTGCGAACGCGATGTCGTTCGTTGGTTGCAGTCTGGGTTCGGACCAGGGGAAGCACATCAGTAAAAATACGCATTTTTGCTGGTTGCCGGTGGAGTAGCAGGTGCGCGGGGGACCGCAATGGGGCTGGCCATTGGCCAGCCCCATGCACGGGAACAGGTTCTCGAGCGGCGACTACCCCTGCAGGGCGGCCAGCGCCTCCAGCACCGGTTGGGCCTCTTCGGTGAGCGTGGCGGCCACCTCATCGAAGACCGGCTGCACCTCTTCACGGTTCACCATGATCCGCTCCAATCCCTTGCCGATGATCTGGTCACCGTTCGGGATGAAGACGCGCGCGGAGTCCTGCGGCTGCGTCATGGGCAGTTGATCCACTGCGGTCTTGAAGTTCGGGTTCTCCGCGAAGAACTGCTGCATCGTCTCGCTCTCGACGGCGGACTTGCGTACCGGCATGTACCCGGTGTTCTGGCTCCAGAACTCTGTGCCCTCCGGCGAGGTGGCGAAGGCGATGTACTTGAACGCCGCCTCCTGCTTCTCGGCCGGGGAGCCAGCCAGGATCGCCAGGCCCGCGCCGCCCGTGCAGCAGCCGAAGTTTTCGGCCTTGGGCAGGAACCCGGTGCCAATCCCGAACGAGTCGCCGACATCCGAGGTAATGCCGCGCAGCGAACCAGTGGAGGCCATCAGCGAGGCCGTCAGGCCATTGACGAAGTCCGTCTCCGGGTCGGCCGGCGTCGTGGCCCAGCCGTCAACCACCGAGGACCGGTAGAAATTGCCGGCCTCGACCGCCTTCTCCTGGTTGAGCAAGATGTTGAAGTCGGCATCGCTGTAGGCGCCGCCATATTGCCAGACCACAGGCTGGAACAGCCACGCCACGTAGGAGGCGCTGTTCGGGTGGGCAAAGGCGGAGCGGGTGACCGTGTCGCCGTCCTTCTGCACCAGCTCTGGCGCGACGGCGACCAGCTCTTCCCACGTCTCCGGGGCGGCCTCCAGCCCGACCTCCGCGAACATGTCCTTGTTGAAATAGAAGAGCGGCGTGGAGCGGGCGAACGGAAGCCAGTAGGAGATGCCGTTGCGCACGCCTTCGTTGTAGAGGGAATCCACGTAGTCGCTGGTGTCGATGTTGTTGGCGGCCAGCAGGTCGGTGAGCGGCGCGAGAGTGTTGTTCAGGTAGAACTTGAACCACCAGACGTCAGAGAGCACGGAAACATCTGGCGCCTGCTTCGCCTGCAGCGCGGCGGTCAGCTTCTGGGCGGTCTCCTCGTAGGTGCCCTGGAACTGGTACTCGACCTCAACGTCGTCCTGCGACTCGTTGAACATCTTGACCATAGCCTGTTCGGCCTTGCCCAGGACATCGCTGTACGAGCCCCAGTAGAGCACCTTCACTTTGGAACCGGTGTCCTGGATCACGTTGGGCGCGGCGAAGGCCGTGCTGCGCTTGCTGATCCTGGAACGGGCCACCGCTGCCCCGAGTCCGGCGGCGCCGCCCAGCAGGTTGCGGCGTGAAATCACTCCACTCATGTGTGTCCTCCCGTGATAGTGCGGCCAGATGCCGCCGTACGGTGTTGCCTCCTGTCGCTCGCCATGGCTCCTGCTGCTCATCCCTTGGTCGCTCCAGCCGCAATGCCCTCGATGATGTGGCGCTGCGCCCAGCCGAAGATGACGAGCAGGGGAGCGATGACGAAGATCGAGGCCGCCATCACCGTACCCCACCGCGTATTCCCCTCCTGATCGAAGAGGGACGTGAGTCCTACGGTCAGGGGCCGCATCAGTTGCGAGTTGGTGACGATGAGCGGCCAGAGATAATCGTTCCAGCGGTCGACGACGAAGATCAGCGTCATGGTGGCCAGCACGGGACGCGAGAGGGGCAGCACGATGTCCCAGAGCAGGCGCAGGTGGCCGCAGCCATCGACCTTCGCGGCGTCCAGCACCTCGCGGGGCAGGCTGAGGAAACTCTGACGCATGAGGAACGTGCCAAACGCCGTTGCTGCGCCGGGGAGCACGATCCCCTGATAGGTGTTGATCCAGCTCTGGCCGAAGACATCGGCCAGGGTCAGGTAGTTCGGGAGGATGGTGACCTGCTCGGGGATCATCAGGGCCGCCA
>DAOUDE010000057.1:0-11259 GCA_034431475.1 Thermomicrobiales bacterium
TGGTGATCACCTGCGCCCCGGCGGCGATGTAGTCGGCGTGGACCGCGCGCACGACCTCTGGCGCGGTGAGCAGCGCGTTGGCCGACCAGATCGTGTTCAGGATCTCGACGCCGCGAAAGCGCAACTCGCGGCCCATACCGCCGTCAAGGAGCACGGGCGTAGGTGGGAGCGGCGTGGTCGGCATGGTGGCGTTCCTTCGGCCGGTCAATCAGCGCGCAGGCCATCCTGCTGGGCCGCGTGGCGTCGCCTTCACGCCGGCCGCGAGGTCATGGCTGGGCCGCAGTATACGGACGCGCGTTTCCTCCGCCCCGGCCCTGGAGCGACCTGCGCTCGGCCCGGCCTGGTTCGCGGCGTCATCCGCTTTTCGGCGTCAACCTGCTTCCCGTGTCATCCCGCTACCCGCGTGATCGACGCCTCTCGTGTCACCACCCTCCCGCGCCGCCCACCTCCGGTGTCATCCTGAGCGAAGTCGAAGGATCTCGCTCGCTTCCAATCATGTTCCGAGGTTGCCGCACACGCTCATGTGTCATCCACCCTGCGCCGGGATGCCACGGGACGGTAGATGGCGCCGCGAACTTGCGCGGCCGGGAACGAGATCGTTCGACTTCGCTCAGGATGACACCGGAGGCGGGCGGTGAGAAGGTCAGGATGACTCACCGGAGGAGGGCGGTGAGATGGGGGTAGGCCACCGCGCCATGCTCCCCTCTCCCTGTGCGCAGGGCTGGGGGTGAGGGTAAGGCGGCCTCGCTCAGTCGATCTGCATGGTCCGTAGCCGCCAGATGGCGAGCACGAGCGCGATGACGGTGACGACCACCATCGGTAGGAAGGCCTGGCCGGCGGCGTTGAGGTCATTGTCCATCAGGGCCTCGTAGATGCGCTGCATCGATTCGCGGCTGGAGATGGCGCGCACGCCGGGCAGGAAGCGGCCCAGCAGGCTCTCCCAGGCGAAGATGTAGAGCATCCCCGCCAGCAACGCGCGCGGAATGATCAGGCTGACCAGGATGAAGACCGCGCCCAGCAGCATCGCGCCCGCCGCAGCGGCGGCAGCCATCGGCCAGAGCTGTTCCCAGACGCCGGTGACGCGCTCGGCGCGGCTGATGATGAACGTGGTCAGCAGCAGCCCGATCCAGAGCGAGGTGATCGTCACCAGGATGGTAGCCAGGTACTTGCCGAGCACGATGCGCGCCCGGCTAATCGGCTTCATCAGCAGGTAGGGCAGCGTGTCATCCTCCAGTTCCTCGCCGAAGGCGGCGGTCGCCGGGAGCAGGATGACGATAGGCAACAGCGTCGGGAGGATGAGATCGCGGAAGAGGCCGCGCAGCACCGGGGCCGCCGGCATCCCCCACGGACGCAGCAGGAAGATGAGCGCGAAGAGCGCCGGAATGCAACTGAGGAAGAGCACCAGCCGCCAGGTGCGGCCGCCGGTGAACTGGCGCAGGGTCAGCGTGGTGACGGGTAGCGCTCGCCAGAGCATGGTCATGTGGCGTTCACCAGGTAGGAGAAAACGGACGCGAGCGACTCATCGACCGGCTGCAATTCCAGCAGGTGTATTCCCTCGCGCTGGGCGATCTGCGGCGCGAGCACGCCGAACAGGCGGGCGTCGCTCGTTTCCACGACCAGCCGGTCTTCATCGACGATGGTCACCTGCCGTACCGTGGGCGCGGCAATCAGCGCCGCCGCCATGCGGCGCGGGTCGTCGCAGCGCAGGCGCAGGATGTGGTCGCGCTGGTCCATGCGGTCGCGGATGGCCCGGTAGTCGCCCGCAGCCGCCAGCTTGCCGTTGACGATCACCAGCACGTTGCGCGCGAAGCGTTCCACTTCGGAGAGGACGTGGGAGGAGACGACGACGGTCTTGCCCTCGTCGCCCAGCCGCCGCATGAGGGCGATCAGGCTGGCGCGCTGCACCGGGTCGGTGCCGTTCAGCGGCTCGTCGAGCAGCAGCACCTGCGGGTCGTGCACCAGTGCGGCGGCCACCTTGATCCGCTGCCGCATCCCCTTGGAGTAACCGCCCACCTTGCGGTCGGCGACATCCCCCATATCGACGACGGCGATGGCGCGCTCGGACGCCTGATCGGGGTTGGGCGTCTTCTGCAGGATGGCGTTCATGTGCACGAACTCGCGCCCGCGCAGGTTGCCGTAGAGCTGTTCGTGCTCGGAGGCCATCCCGATCTGGCGGTAGATGCCGGGGTTGCCGCGCACCGGCTGGTTCATGACCTGGATCGTGCCGGCAGACGGGGCCAGCAACCCGGCCAGCATGTTCAGGATTGTCGATTTCCCGGCCCCGTTCGGCCCCAGCAGCCCGGTCACGCCGCGCCCGATGCCGAAGGAGACATCCGAGACGGCCACGACATCGCCGTACCACTTGGCGACATTGCGCAGCGTGATGATGGCGTCCTCGCCCGGCGGCAGGCCAGGCAGCGGCGGCGATGCCTCGTGCATCTGGCGGTCAGTCATGGCGTTGGTACCAGAGGAACATCACGAGCGAGCAGATGACCATTACGGCCACCATCACCCCGGCGGCTTGCGAGAAGGGCACCGCGAAGGAATCGATGTCGCCGTCGTTCAGCGGAAAGAGCCCGTTGACCATGGAGACGATGGTGCGCGCCGGGCTGAGCACGAACATCCAGCGCTCGAGATCTGGCTGATCGCGCAGCGCCTCGCTCAGCGCGAGGGAGAGTGATTCCGAGATGACGAACCCGAGCACGATTACGCCGACGGCCACGCTCTTGCGGCCAGTGAACGAGGAGATCATGAGGCCGATGGACCCGAGGTAGAAGGCGATGAGCACGCCCGCCACCACGATCTTGCCGAGGTCGTCCAGTCCCTCGCGGAAGGCCAGCGCCGGGTCACTGGCCAGCAGGACATTGCCGATCCACATGATCACGACGGGCAC
This sequence comes from Thermomicrobiales bacterium, assembly GCA_034431475.1. Lineage (GTDB taxonomy): Bacteria > Chloroflexota > Chloroflexia > Thermomicrobiales > UBA6265 > JACCXM01. The sequence goes on from DAOUDE010000057.1 coordinate 2,894, forward strand.
CAGCGAGACGGAGAGCGTGAGCAGGCCGGTGCCGAGCAGCTTGGCCAGCACGTACGCGTTGCGCCCGATAGGCCGCGAGAAATAGAGCGGCAGCAGCTTGTCGTGGCGGTCAGTGGAGACCATTTCCGGCGCGATCAGGGCCACGAAGATCCCCTCCAGGATGAAGATGGCCCCGAAAAACTCGCCGTAGGTCAGGAAGTTGGAGGCCGGCACGAAGGCGCGGATGCCGATGGCCAGCGCCACCGGGATCAGCACCGCTGCGTAGATGAGGAACGGGATGATCTTGGCCGTCCACGGGCGGCGGATGCCAATGGCCCGCGCCATGGAGTAGCGGGCCAGCGCCCAGATGGCGGCCGGGATGCCAAGGCGCGGGCCGTCGTAGTGCAGGTAGCCCCGGTCGAAGATTTCGCCGTAGTTGCCCTGGGTCGCGGACGCGGGGGTGTTCAGGCTCACGCGGCTGCTCCCCGGCGGCCACGGCTCGTCTGAGGCCCGGCGCCTTCCGCCTCGATGGAGTCGATGTAGAGATCGGCCAGCGTGCGCGTGGCCGGGCGCAGCAGGCGCAGCGGCACGCCACTGCTGACGGCGGCATCGCGCACGATATCGGCAGTCTGGTCGCCGTCGCGGCGGATGACGAACTCGTCGCTGCCGAACTCGATGCCGGCCTGCACGGCGTGGAGGCCGTGTTGCTCCAGCGCGGCCAGGAACGCTGCCGGTTCGCCATCGACGCGCACATGCAGGTCAGCGGCGGTATCCTCCGGCACGCGCAAAGGCTGCGCCGCCATCACCTTGCCGTGATCCAGCATCACCACGTAGTCGCAGACGCGCTCCACGTCATCCAGGATGTGCGAGGAGAGGACGACGTTGATGCCGAGCTGGCGGTTGATGCGCTCGATCAGGCGCAGCATGTCGTCCCGGCCCATGGGGTCGAGGCCGTTGGTCGGCTCATCGAGGAAGACCAGCTCCGGGTCGTGCGCGATCGCCTGCGCCAGCTTGACGCGCTGCTTCATGCCGGTCGAGAACCCCTGGATCAGGCGGTAGCGCTCTTCATCCAGGCCAACCTGGTAGAGGACATCGTTGGCGCGCTGGCGGGCGGCCCGCCGCGGCAGACCGCTCATTTCGGCCATGTGGGCCACGAAGTCCGCCGCCGTGGCGTTGCTCGGCAGGGCATCGACCTCGGGCATGTAGCCGAGGCGGGCGCGCAGGGCCGTGCCCTCGCGCTCGACATCCTGCCCCAGCACTTTGGCCGAGCCGCCGGTGGGCCGGGTCAACCCGAGCAGAATCTTGAGCAGGGTCGATTTGCCGGCGCCGTTCGGACCGAGGAGCCCGATGGCGCCGCGTGGCACGGTGAGGTCGATGCTGTCCAGCGCCACCACCTTGCCGTAACGCTTGAGCAAGCCGGTGGTCTCGATGCTGTAGGGGGACGGCTGCAAGGTTGCGCTGGTCATACCACTCCGTCGTCGCACGGTCAGGTCTGCCGGGGAGTCTAACCCGGATTATTCACGAGCGTGCAATCAGGGAGTCGATCAGGCACGCGGAAAACGCTGGCTCACCCGCGCGGACCTGCGTCTGGAGATGGTCTCTGGAACAAGCACACCAGTGGGCCAGCCGGTGCGCTGGCCCACTGGTCAGGTTGGCGCGACGGCGCTACGGCGCCGGGGTTGCGCTGACGCCGGCACCTTCTGCCACCGGCATCATGATGTGCTCGTACGGCGTTCCCGCCCACATGATCCAGGGACCTCCCGCATCCGGGTCGGTGGAGAAGACGCTTTGGTCGAGCGGATCCGGCTGGAGGAGCATGACGTGCGGGGATGACGCGATCCACTGGTCACCCGCCGCAGGTTCGGTGGCAAATGGATCGGTGTTGCTGGCATCGCTCCCGCCCTGCAACATGTAGGCGAGCCCCAGGCTCCGCTTGTCCGGCGCCTTGTGTGCAACGATCGCGCGGAGCCAGCCCAACCAGGTCTGGTCGAGACACATCGGGTCGAGATGCGGGGTGCCAGGGGCATCAGGCAGGCATGTCCAGCCATTGGTGCCCTCGCGCAAGACCACGAAGTTGCCCGTGTCATCGAGCATGCCATCCAGGATCGTTGCGTCCCTGGCGATGGCTGTGGGGCCAGCGCTCATGGCACTCGCGATCTTGATCCGAGCGTCACCATCATCCTGACCAGCGGCTGGGGCAGCGCGGCTGAGACCGGCAATGACCAGTCCGAGCCCCAGAACGGCCACGAGAAAAAGGGGTCGTGTGTGCTTCTGTCGCATCGTCGTGGCTCCTTTCGCGGATACATCGGCTGTTCGGGCGCCATAGGCGGTCTCTCGGTGACTGAACGAGCAGACGGTTGGCGAGCGGGCCTGCGCGCGCCGGCAACGGAGCGGATGCACATGAGACGACATGGCCAACCTCCAGGCTGGGGCAACGGCGGCCCAGTTCCATGCGGGCCGGCCTCATCCTGGACCCCGGTCAGCGTGAGGTCATGAGGAGGAGTTCCTTGATTTTTCCCTACCCCGGTTCCCTGTGACGTGGATCAGCGCAAACCGTGGCGGGCCGCGATGGCGGCAGCCTCGCGCCGGTTGGCTGCGCCGAGTTTGGCGAGGATGTTGGACACGTGATTGGAGGCCGTCTTGCGGCTGATCGAGAGTTGCGACGCGATCTCGCCGTCAGTCATCCGCTGGCACAGCAACGCCAGCACGTCTTGCTCGCGGTTGGTGAGGACCAGCTCCAGCGAGAGGGCCACACCTGGCCGCAGCATCTCCGCGAGCGCGGGGCGGCCTGTGTGTGTACTCGTGGCGCTCGCCACCCCGGCAGGCGGGAGCCCGCTTGCGCCGGAGGGATGGGTCGTCACCAGCCCGGCGAGGGTGATTGCTTCCTCCCAACGCAGCCGTTGGCCCGCCGCGCGCAGTTCGCTGAAGCGGGCCGCGCCCAAGGCAGCCTCGGCAGCTGCCAGAGCCCGGTCAAAGTTCACTTGAGCCGCCGGGATGCGCTCGGCGCCTGCCTCGCGCACAAGCGCATCGATCACCCCGATCAGGACGGCGGCAATGTCGGCCTGGTCCAGCCGGCTGGCAATTTCGCCGAGGCCGGCGAACGCCTGGGCCAGGCCAAAGCGGCTACCGCTGGCCTGGCAGAAAGGGAGCATGTCGCGATAGGCCGCCGCTGCGGCGTGGTCGTCTCCCAGATCACGGGCTATGCGGCCCAGCCGCGCGAGCGCTCCGGTTTCCCGTCCCTGTCCGACGGCCCGGAGTATGGCGAGCGCTTCGGCCACATGCTGCATCGCGGCGGTGTGATCGCCGAGGCCATGCTCGGCGCCGGCCAGGACCTGAAGCGCCTGCCCCTCCAGATACCGATGTCCCGCCTGCTTCCAGGACTGTGCGGCTGCGGTCATGAGCGTCCTGGACCGGACAAAGTCATGCTGGCTGAGGGCGATATTGCCCGCCACGTGGGTCGCATCCGCAGCCACGCCGGGGTCTGCCAGGCGCTCGGCGATAGCCAGGCTGGCGTCGGCCAGACGCATTGCCTGTGCATATTGCCCTTGCAGCCAATGCATCTGGGCGAGTCCTGCCAAGGCATGGCCGCGGGCAACGGAATCGGTTTCCGGACTATTGGCGAGGCCCCATTCAAGCCAGACCCGACCTTCATGCGGGGTCACCCGCGATTCCCAGGCGCCGGCAAGCGCAATAGCGAGATGGAGTGACGCCTCGGCTCGCCCCGTCGCGACGAGCCAGGTCAGCGCGGCGCGGACATTGGCCTCTCCGATTTCGATTCGTGTGGCCGTCCAGTCGGGCTGCTCCGGCGCGGAGGCGAGATAAGGGTGGCATCGGTCCACCAGCCCGAGGATAAAGGCGGCGTGGGCATCCTGCGCGGCGGCGTCTTCCCCGGCTGCTTCCAGGCGCTCCCGCGCAAAGGCTCTGATCGTCTCCAACATCGTGAAGCGCGGCATCCCGTCGCCGTCGAGCCGGGAGACCAGGTTCTGGTCGACGAGGGTCGTGAGACTGGGGAGGCTGTCCTGGATTGACTGGTCGCCTGACCGCACGGCCTGTGCCGCATCCAGGGTGAAAGCTCCCTGGAAGACCGCCAGACGCCGGAAGAGGGCCTGCGCGCCAGAGTCGAGCAGGGCATAACTCCAGGCAAGCGTTGCTTCAAGTGTCTGTTGCCGCGGCGGCAGGTCACGCAGACCGTGATCGAGCGCGGACCCGGGCCCATACAGGGATAGCAAGAGCGCCTCTGGTGAAAGCACATTGGCGCGCGCCGCCGCCAGTTCGATCGCGAGCGGCAATCCGTCCAGGCGTCGGCAGAGCGTCGCTACCGCACCGGCGTTGTCGACCGTCAAGGAAAACGATGGCTGCACAGCCATCGCACGTTCGACGAAGAGACGCCCGGCAGCGGACGTGGCGACCTCATCACGTGATGGCGCATTGCCTTCTGTTACCGCCAGCGGGGAGATCCGCATCACCTGCTCACCCCGCACACGCAGTGGTGCGCGGCTGGTTGCCAGCACCTGCAGGGCCGGGCACCGGTTCAGGAGGGTCCGCGCGATCGCTGCGGTTTCGGCGAGCACGTGTTCGCAGTTGTCGAGCAACAGGAGACACTGCCGTGACTGCAGCGTGGTGGACAGATCGTCCAAGAGCTGCCCACCGTCACGCCGGGCGCTGCCAACGGCCATCGCGGCGGCGGTCAGGACCGCATTGAAATCGGACAGCGGAGCAAGATCGACCCAGACAGCGCCATCGGCGAATGCATCCAGGACTTCCTGCGCGATGACCAGCGCGAGGTGCGTCTTGCCAACCCCACCGGGACCGGTGAGGGTGAGGAGGGGCACCGCGGCATCGAGCAGAAAGGCACAGGCCGCGGCGATCTCGGCCTCCCGGCCGATGAGCCGGGTGCGGGGCGCCGGCAAATTACTTGCGAGCCATTCCGATGGGAGAGCACGCATGTGTGCGTCCTCAAGTGAACGCGGACTGATGCGTCCACTCCATGATCAGGGCTGGAAAGGGCGACCATGATAGCGGAGGAGATCAGGGCTGGATGGATAGATGAGGCGTGGACCTCCGGCCTGGCAGCCTCCCCTCCCCGAACGGCTAGGCCCCGCTTGCCCTGCCGGGCGATGTCGCCGGGCAGGCTCGCGCCCTAGGCTAACCGCACATCCCCACAACGGGGTGTCCGCGATCCTCGTTCCCCAGGAGTGTTTCCCATGAGCGAATCTCTCGCGACCGCATCCATTCTGTCCTCTGTTTCCGACGAACTGGCGAACACGGTCGAGCGCGCTGGCGCAGCCGTGGTCACCGTCGATGCCCGCCGCCGTCACCCGGCCAGCGGTATCGCCTGGAGCGCCGACGGCCTCGTGATTACCGCGAACCACGTCGTGGAACGCGACGAAGAGATCGAGGCCGCCCTGCCCGATGGCCGCCGCGTGGCCGCCACGCTGGTCGGGCGCGATCCCGCCTCGGACCTGGCTCTGCTGCGCCTCGCCGAAGGTGGCCTCACGCCGCTCACGCCCGGCGCGGAGCCACGGGTCGGGAACCTCACCCTGGCCCTGGGCCGCCCCGGCCCCAGCGGCGTAATGGCCTCCCTGGGCGCGGTCACCTCGGTTGGCGGCCCGCTGCGCTTCCGGGGTGGCGCGTCGCTGGAACGGTACGTCCGCGCAGACGTGGCCATGCTCCCCGGCTTCTCTGGCGGGCCGCTGGTGGACATGAGCGGCGCACTGATCGGCCTCAATTCGTCCACGCTCGGCAATTCGGGCCAGTTGACCGTGCCCGCGAGCAGCATCGCGACCGCCGTGCAGACCCTGTTGCAGCACGGCCACGTGCGGCGCGGCTATCTTGGCATCGGAGCGCAGACCGTCCACCTGCCCCAGGGGCTGGCGGACACCGCCAACCAGCGGCACGGGCTGCTGGTCGTGTCGGTGGAGCAGGGCGGCCCGGCCGACGCCGCTGGCCTGATCCTGGGCGATATCCTGCTCGGTGTCGCCGGTGACCAGGTCGAGCACGTCGAGCAGTTGCAGGACCGCCTGACCAGCGACCGCATTGGCATCTCGGTGCCGGTGCTGGTGGTGCGTGGTGGCGAACTGCGGGAGATTCCGGTCACCATTGCCGAACGACGACGCCAGGCCGAGTAAACGATGAGTGCCGTGCTTGAAGCTCCACCCGTTACGTCTGTCAACAGCATGCTCTCCGCCGCCGTCGCCGACCTGGTGGCGGCGGCCCGGCCCTCGCTCGTGCTGCTCACCGTGGGCCAGAGCCACGGCGCGGGGGTGATCTGGCGCTCCGACGGCATCATCATCACCAACCGGCACGTGCTGGGCGGAGAGCGCGTCGATGTCATCCTGGAGGATGGCCGCAAGTTGACCGGGATCGTGGCGGCGCGCCACCCCGATCGCGATCTGGCGATCGTCAAGGTGGCGGCCACTGGCCTGCCCGCCGCGCGCCTCGGTGACAGCAGCACCGTCCGCCCCGGTGAGCTGGCCATCGCCATCGGCCACCCGCCGGGCCTGCGCAGTGCTCCCACGGTCGGCGTCATCGTCGCCTCGGGGCAGTCGGCGACGCCCGATGGGCCGCGCACCGGCGACTGGCTGCAAACCGACGTTACCCTGCGCCCCGGCAACTCGGGCGGCCCGCTGCTGAACGCGCGCGGCGAGGTGATTGCCATCAACACGATGGTCAATGGCCGCCTTTCGCTCTCGATACCGAGCGCCACGGTCGAGCACTTCGTGGCCGGCGAAAACCCGGGCGATCCTCACGCCTGGCTGGGGGTCCACGGCATCACGGTGCCGCTGCGCCGCCCGGACCGCCAGGCCGGGTTCCTGCTCACCGATGTGGCCGAGGGCTCCCCGGCCGACCGCGCCGGGCTGATCGTGGGTGATGTGGTGACGAGCATCGGCGGCCGCGAGATCGAGGACGCCGAATCCGCCCCGGCGGCGATCCTGCGACTGACGCCCGGCAAGGCCGTTGTGCTGGAAGTGCTGCGCGGCGGCGACCCGCGCCACTTCACGCTCGTGCCGGCGCTGCGCGGATGAGCGAGGGCGCGCCAGCGCGGCTGCGAGTCGCCGTGGTGGCGGCGGCGCCGGCGCTGCGCGCCGGGCTTGGCGCGCTGCTGGCGGCCGACCCCGGCCTGCAACCGGTCGCGCTGGATGATTTCGCCCTCGTCAGCGACGTGCCCGACGCCATCGTGATCGACTACAGCCTCGGCGAGCCGGAAACCGCCGCCGGTCTCGCCGGGGCGCTCCCCACCACGCCGCTGATCCTGATCGGCGCGGACCCGGCCACCGATGGCCCCGGCCTGGCCGCTGCTCCGGTCGCCTACCTGCCCATGGAGATCGAGGCCGCGCCCCTCGCCGCCGCCGTGCGCGCGGTGGCAGCCGGCCTCATCGTGCTCGATCCGGTCGTTGCCGGCAGCACCCGCGCCCAGGCAGAGACCCCTGTGAGCGCGGACAGCGACCTGCTGACCGCGCGCGAACTGGAGGTACTCCACCTCGTGGCCGAGGGCTACCCCAACAAGTCCATCGCGCACGAACTCGGGATCAGCGAGCACACCGCCAAGTTCCACGTCGGGTCACTGCTCGGGAAGCTGGGAGCGGCCAGCAGAACTGAGGCGGTGACGATTGCCACGCGGCGGGGGATTTTGCACGTGTAGAACCGGAATCTGGTTCTGGGCCGGGCTCACGCCACGGATCAGGCGATGCGTCGGCTCGACGCCGCCTGGCGAAGGCCTGGTCCATTCGCCATTCAATCGTCGCTACTTGTTCGGGAGTAAGTTCGTCGGCGGCCATGATTATTCTCCCCGGATATGGTCGAGCGCTTACCTGAAGTGCCACCTCGCACCCACACTGTCTCGCCTTCGCCGCCTACTACCGGTGTCATCCTGAGCTTGTCGAAGGATCTCGTTCGCATGCACCAGACAATGATGCCTGCGCCCAATGTACGCCGTGCCCTTGCGCCTGCGCGACCAGAGAACGAGATCCTTCGACAAGCTCAGGATGACACATCAGGGTGGACGACGTTTGCAGCTGGGGGTGACATTGAACCAGGGCGGTTGGGAACGAGATCCTTCGACGAGCTCAGGATGACACCTTTAGTTGGACGACAGCAAGCTTGCGCTCAGACCCTGAAAAGGATCTCCACGTATTGCACGAGAAGAATCTCAAGGGCAACCTACTCGTACGCCATGATGGCCTCGCCGAGGGCGCGCATGGCGTCGGTGATGCGCTCTTCGGGGTGCGCGGAGAAGTTGAGACGCAGGGAGCGCGTCCAGGAGGTATCCGGGTAGAACCAGGAGCTGGGCAGGAAGATGATGCCCCGGTCGGTAGCGCCCGGCAGCATGACGTCGGTGTTGTACGGCTCGGGCAGGGTCGCCCAGAGAAAGAAGCCGCCCTCCGGCG
>DAOUDE010000058.1:0-31095 GCA_034431475.1 Thermomicrobiales bacterium
CTGGACGCGCTGCTGGACGCGCAGATCACCGAGTTGGACCTGGCGAAGCGCACCGACCTGCTGAAGCAGGCGCAGGTGATCATCCACGAAGAAGTTCCCATGATCCCCATGTACGACCGCGTGGTCATCAACTCCATCGCGGACAACGTCAAGGGTGTCCACAGCAGCCCATTCGGGAGCATTTCCGGGCTGGTCTGGAACGTTGAGGACTGGTCGGTCAGCTAGGTCAACGGGCTGGGGTGGGCCACCGGCTCACCCCGGCCAGAAAGCGTGATTCCGCGTGGGTCACTACGTGGTGCGGCGTATCCTGCAGGCGGTGCCGCTCCTCTTTCTCATTTCGGTCATGTCGTTCATGCTCATTCGCATGAGCGGCGACCCCATGTCCATGTACGCGCAGTCTTCTTCGCTCACCCAGGCAGACCGCGAGCGCATCATCAAGGAGCACGGCTGGGACCAGCCCAGGATCGTGCAGTATGGCTACTGGCTGCGCGATGTCGCCCGGGGTGATCTGGGGAGTTCGCTCTACACGTACCAGCCCGTGACCCAGATGATCCTGGAGCGGCTGCCCAACACGATGATCCTGATGGGAACTGTGTTCGTGCTGACGCTCGTCGTCTCGATCCCACTGGCCATCATTTCCGCGCTGAAGCAGTATTCGAAGCTGGACTACCTCATTACTGGCGCGTCGTTCCTGGCCTTCGCGTTGCCGACCTTCTGGCTCGGCCTGATGTTCATCATGATTTTCGCGGTGAAGTTCAAGGAGTGGGGCTTGCCGTACATGCCGGCTGGCGGCATGTATGACCTGGTCGAAGGGCCATCCCTGTTAGGGTTGATCAAGCATCTGGCCATGCCCGCTATTGTGCTCTCCATCGTCTCGATGGCTGCCTACATCCGCTATCTGCGCGCGAGCATGATCGAGGTCCTGCACGACGACTACATTCGCACTGCGCGCGCCAAGGGCCTGCCGGAAGGCACGGTCACCTGGCGGCATGCGTTCCGCAATGCCCTGATCCCCCTGGTGACGTTGATTACGATGAATATCCCGCTGATTTTTTCCGGCGCGCTGATCACCGAGCAGGTCTTTGCTTGGCCTGGTATGGGCCGCCTCTTTGTGGACCACGCCAATCGCGGCGACTACCCGGTGCTGATGGGACTGGTGATGACCGTCTCGGTCCTGGTCGTCGTCTTCAACCTGGTGGCGGACATCGCCTACGCCGCCATCGATCCGCGCATCCGGTTCAGTTCATGAGTGACGCAGCCTCGGCCCTGGCAGTTGGGTCACCGTCGCCCGAGCCGGTCTCCGGGCTGTCTGTCCGCAACGTGGCGGAACAGCCAGGCATCTGGCGGCTGGCCTGGCGGCGCTTCTGCAAGCACAAGGCAGGCCTGATCGCCCTGGTCGTCCTGACGCTGGAGGTGCTGCTGGCGATCCTGGCGCCGGTGCTCATCCCGCGAGAACTTGCCATCGATCCCAGCCCGCTCAACATCCTGCAGCGGCCCTCCGCGGATCATTGGCTCGGCACCGACGAGGTGGGCCGCGATATCTTCGCGCGCCTCATCTACGCCAGCCGCATCTCGCTCTCGATCGGCTTCCTGGCGGTGGCGGTGGCCATCGTCGTGGGCACCACGTTTGGCGCGCTGGCGGGCTATTTTGGCGGGTGGGTTGACACCGTTCTCATGCGCGTCACCGACGCGATTCTCAGCATCCCGGCGCTCTTCTTCCTGATTGTGCTCAGCGTGACGCTCGGCCCCAGCGTGCGGACCATGATCATCGTGATCGGCCTGCTGAGCTGGATGGAGCTGGCGCGCATCATCCGCGCCAACGTGCTCTCGCTGAAGCGGCGCGAGTTCGTGGAGGCGGCGCACACCATGGGGGCACGCAGCCCACAGGTGATTGCGCGGCACATCCTGCCGAACACGCTGGCGCCGATTGTCGTTGCGGCCACGCTCGGCGTTGGCAACGCGCTCCTGACAGAAGCCTCGGTGAGCTACCTGGGCCTCGGCGTGCAGCCGCCCGACCCGAGTTGGGGCAACATGCTCTACAACGCCCAGAGCTACTTCTTCAACGCGCCGTGGATCACGCTCTACCCGGGCGTCATGATTCTGATCACCGTCCTCTGCATCAACTTCATCGGTGACGGCCTGCGCGATGCGCTCGATCCACGCATGAAGCGGTAGGGAATGGCCCTCACCCCGAACGCCTCTCCCGGCGCGCGGGAGAGGGGAGCACGTTGTTTCGAAGCGCGTTGCCAGGAGCGCCTGAAGGGAGCAAACGATGGTTGTGGAAACTGCGCCGCGAACCGAGTTCGAGATGGACAAGGCGGTCGCCTCGCTGAACGCCCTGCTGGGCATCTTCGGACGGCTCTACATGCACTTCACCAACTCGGTGCTGGAGACCTCCGGACAGTACGGCGAGATGACGGTGCGCCATCACCTGCGGCAGTTCGGGCACTTCCGGGGCACGGAGATGCGCGAAGCGCACCACGCCATGGGCAAGCCGATCAACATGGAGACGATCACCTGCTTCTGGGACAACGCCAGCACCTACGTCATCCACGATGACATGGACGCCGGGACCTACACGCCGTCCGACTCCGCCTTCGATGTTCACTTCTGCCCGGCTTCCCTCGCCTGGAAGAGCGCGGGATTCCACCGCTGGGGTCACGTGTATTGCGACGAGTTCCACCAGGCGTGTGCCTCGAAATACCACCCGGACGGCAACGTGGTGATTCCGATCAACATGATGAAGGGTGACGACCACTGCGCGTTCCGCTGGATCATGCCGGCCAACGCCCGCCAGCTCGACCTGGGCGAACCAACTGCCCTGGGCCGCAAGCTGGCCGCGACCTACGAGCAGGAAACCACCGAGCAGGGCGCACTCAACGCTATGCGCCGCACCAGCCGCCTCGTCGGCGGCTGCTACCTGACCATGGTCCGCCCGTTGCAGCAGCGGCACAGCCCGGAAGAGGCGCAACAGGTCCTGCGTGATTTCCTGACCGTCTGGTCCCGCGAGCGCGGCGAGTTGATGCGCGCCGACCACCAGGAGCGCGGCATCGCCATCACACCTGCCAACCTGGTGCGCGAGATGGACTTCTGTGCCGGGTACATCTGGGACATGGCCGACGAAGTGGCGGAGGATGGCACGTACACCGCCGTCATCCGCGATACCCCATTCGACCAGGCCTGGGCCGATTACGACCTCGGTCCCGAAGCGGCGCTCTTCTGGGAGGTCACCCTGCCAGCTCTGGCCGAAGGCTATGACCCTGATCTGCGGGTGGACATCCCCCGCCTGCGACAGCGCGGGGATGATGTGATGGAGATTCGCATCTTTCGGGCGTAGCGCAACCTGCTTTTACCCCAGCCACGCTCCAGGCGCGCGGCCGTCGGGCGGAAGGTTCCTGTTCCCCGGCCGCCACGGTTCGAGGCGTGCGGCCACCCACGCGTGTCATCCTGAGCGAAGTCGAAGGATCTCGCTCGCCAACCATCACGATCCGAGGTGCAGGTCCCTGTCCGGTGTCGTCGTGCGCTGGTCGAAGGGCCTTTTCTCTGCGCTCGCTTCTGTAGACCGCTCGTACCCTCGCAGCCCCTTGCGCTCGGAACGGCCGTTGCATCTTCGAGCCAGGCGGCCCGCGACCGAGATCCTTCGACTTCGCTCAGGATGACACCTGAACAAGTTGGCGTCTTCGAACCGTTGAGGCCGGCAGAAAACTGCTACCTTCGCCATCAAGAAGCCCCTCTCCCGCGCACCGGGAGAGGGGTTGGGGTGAAGGCTCTTTCCGCTACTTTGCGCGGCCAATCTGCCCCTGGTGCGCCATCTCGCCGATGAGGTTCAGCGTCAGGCGAGCGCAGACCCGGCTAGTCAGGTTCTGGACGTCGACCGATGGCACGATTTCGACGATGTCGTACCCGACGATCTTGCCCTTGCGTGCGAGGCCGCGCAGGATGTTGGAGGCCTCGTAGTAGGTCAGGCCGCCAAACCCGGGCGCCAGCACACCCGGGGCAATGCCCGAGAAAAGGCCATCGGCATCGAAGGTGATGTAGTAGCGTGCTGATTCCGGAATCTGGTCCAGCACCCAGTCCACACCCTTCTCGTGGATATCCTCGGCGCGAACGTGCACGCTGCCCCAGGCGACCGCGTCATCGACTTCGCCCTGGCGGGCGCTGCCCATCATGTGCAGGCCCACTTGCGCCATGCCCTTGACCCAGGGCATTTCAGAGGCGCGGCGCATGGTGCTGCTGAGGCCGCGAGTCACCCCATTGCGCTCCTGGCGCCAGTCGATGTGCTGGTCGAGTTGCACCACCACCATCGGCTCCTGGCCCTCGTAGGCCTGGAACACGGGGATGGGAATGGCGTGATCGCCGCCGAGGATGATCGGCACTGCGCCTCGCTCCAGAATTGCCTTGACTGCGGTGGTGGTGGCATCGAAGTTCCCGGCGAAGTCGCCCGGTTTCATCGCCACATCGCCGCAGTCGACAATGCGCACCTCGCGGCCATCGAAAATGTCCGCGCCGAAGTCGTAGTCGTAGTGCGTGACGAAGGCCGCCATGTGCACCGATGCTTCGCGCAGCGCGTCGGGCGCGGAGGCAGAGGGAGAGGTCAGCCCAGAGAGGTCGTAGGGGTAGCCGAAGGGCACGCCGAGAATCGCCACGTCAGCATCGAGCGTGCTGAGGTCCTCGCAGCGCGGCGAATCCAGGAACGTGGCCTTCCCCAGCGGCACCGGGGTGATACGGGAATCTTTAGACACGAGAGAAAACCTCCCTGAAGAGAAAACCTGGCTGACCATCGAGCCAGCACTACTACGCGCAATCGTCGGTGCAGGGCGCACGTTCGTCAAGGCGAGTTGCTGGTCAGGTACCCCGTGACCGCGCCGCCGGTCTTGCCGGAGATGAGGTGACGCTGTAGCCCCGCGAAGAAGAGGAGCGGCGGGATGGTGAAGATAGTCGCGGCGGCGCTCGTCATCCCGTGGGTGGTCTGGCGGTCTGGGCCCCTGGTGCTCGCGGGCTATCTGGCCTGGGGCTGAGAGCGTGCTGCGCGCCAGGCGACATGGCAACGGGTGCGGCGCTGGACAGCGCGTGATGTGGCGCGTCGTCCAGCAGGAACTGAGGCAGCTTCCCGGCGCGGCATTTCCGCACGTCTGGGCCACGATCCGGGGCGATGGCCCGAAATGACGCTCACCATCTGGCCAAAGGCTCCGCTCGCCACCGCCAGCCGCCTGTCAGCCACCAGTGACCCGAGGCGGCGCGATTTCCGCTACCGCTCCGCCGCTTCGGCGCCGTCCTCCAGCGCGCCGGGGCAGCCCGCTTGCGCCAAAAAAGCCAAACTCAAGGGCGACTGCCAGTTGCAAACGGGCAGTTGCGTCGTTCGTTCGACAAACATGTGCGAGACAGGTGCGCTCACCTGTGGTCGGCTGCATCCGGGCTCTCAACCCCGTTCACCCCAAACGCCGCACAGGCCGCGCAAATCCGCGCCGGGTCAAAAGGCGCCTCAGGTGGCAAGGTGCGCGCCTGGGCAGGATCCGCGATGGCCCGGTAGAACTGCATGTGCCGTGGCGTGGTGATGATGAGATAGCGGGCGGTGAAAGAGTTCACTTCGAACGCGTGCGTCACCCCGCCCGGGATGAAGACGAATGAACCCGGTGTTGCTCGCATGGGGTCATCGTCACCGATGGCAAACGTCACCTCGCCCTCCAGGATGTAGAACGCCTCGTCATCCAGTTCGTGCCGGTGGGGCGGCGCGCCCGATCCCTGTGGGGCGAGGTCTTCGATCATTGCGTAGGCCCCGTTGGTTTCTGGTCCCAAGACCTTGATCGTCGAGAGCGAGCCCATGCACCACAACGATTCGCCATCCTCGGGGCCCAACGAGAATGCCGCGCGGTCTTGCGAATACATCCGAATCCTCCCATTCAGGGGTCACTGCCCCCGCAGGCGAGCGCAGCACGTGCGCTGGAGCCGGCCGCAGCCGCGACCGCTTGCCAGGACGGTAATGATCGAATCGAGATGTGTCGATTCCAGAATTGTGGTATTGACGGTGCGTGCAACCCCGGAGGAAGATCATGACGCTGCACAGCATGAGCGCTGGAACCGCGAAGCTCCGCGAGTTGGCCGGTCAGGGATTGGAACTTCCCGCCTTCTGGCAAGCGGCGGGGCGTGTTCTTGAGCGGGCGCTGCCACTCTATTCGACGCCGTGCTGGTGGACGCTGGATCCCCGATCGCTGCTGGCAACCAGTCACTTCCAGACGGACATCGCCGAACTTCCGGCTGACATGCTCGCGCATGAGTACCTTGAAGACGATTTTCACAAGCTGGCGGACATTGCCCGGTCCGCCTCTGGCATAAGCACCATTCACGAGGCTACGGACGGAAACCCGGCCAGGAGTGCCGGGTGGCGGAAATATGTGCAAGCCTATGGTGGAGATCAGGAAGTACTGCTGGCAATGAGAACCCGCAACGGTGATACCTGGGGTGTCGCCGGGTTCTACCGCGCGGAAAAGCAACCCTGGTTCTCACAGGAAGAGCTGCAATTCCTCTGCGAGGTAGCGCCAATCCTGGGGGAGGGTGCACGTCGCGGCTTGCTGGTTGGGGAGGCCTGGCACCCAGACAGCCCGCGCGGTCCCGGCGTGGTGACGATGACTCGTGACTTCTCCGTAGAATCGGTCTCGAGCGGCGCCGAATGCTGGCTGTCCGCGCTCCCCGACAGTCGCTGGGAGTCCACAGGCGAACTGCCTCCGGCAGTGGTGGCCGTTGCCAGCCAGGAGTTTGGCAGGATGAGCAACGGACTCACGGATCGGGCGTCGACAGTTGCTCGCGTGCGCACACGAGACGGGGTCTGGCTGATTCTCCATGGTGCAGCGATGAAGCGTGACGGTGAGCCGTGTGTCGCGGTAATCATCGAACCCGTCGAGCCGGTTCGCATCGCGACGCTGCTGATGTCAGCTTATGGCTTCACCGCGCGTGAGCAAGAACTGACGCGGTTGATATTCCAGGGCCACGACACCATGGAGATTGCGTTCCGCCTTGGCGTGACGCCACCGACGGTGCAGCAGCACCTCAAGAGCATCTTCGAAAAAACGGGTGTGCGAAGCAGGCGCGAGCTGACTGGCCAAGTGTTCTTCGGCCACTACGAACCCCGCCTGCGCGACAACGAGGTGCGTGCGCAGGCCGGACTCGGGATACGCGGCGCACCACGCAGTCATGCGCTCGTCCCCTGAAGGGTAGTGACATACCTGACGCCGCACCTGCGGTCGCCGATAGCGACGCCGGTTCTACACGCGATCCGGAGCAAACTGCTCCGAGGTGGGCTCTGCTCAGCAATACCAGGGTTCACTGAGATGCGGGATCGGTTCCCGGCTCAGGTTGACCGTGCTGATGAGCGCGAAGGGGTCGCTGGCCTCGCTGCGCGCGGCATCCTCGGTGAGTTGCCAGATGCGGGCGAAGGTGGCGAAGCGGTCGTCGGGCACATCGCCCTGTGCGCCGACCAGCGTCATGATCCTGGTGTGGAGTGCGTCCATGCGCGGGTCAGGGTGTCGCCAGGGGTAGGCCAGGGCGGCGGCGTCGAAGGGAAGCACCATCTCCTGAACGTCGGGAAGCTCGAGCAGCCGCGAGCCCGCTGGAATCAGCAAGCGAATGGCGTACTGGATCGGGGAGACGTTGCGGACGAGGTCGTTTTCCAGGATGACCCGGAGCAGGTCCCGGTAACCTTCCAGAGAAATCCACGGGTTGAACGTGACGAACGTCGGGTTGAGCGTCAGGCCCAGCTCCCGCAGACGGTAGACGACCCGCAGGAATTCCTCACGCGTGTGGTGCTTGGCGAAGATGTCCAGGATGTGGTCATCGACGGCCTCGATCGCGCTGGTCACGAAGAGGCAGCCGGTGTCGCGCAACCGTTCCAGGTGGCGGTCGTGCCGGAGCAGGTGCTCAACCTTGATCGTGACGTCGTAGGTGATGTCCGGAAAACGCTCGTGCAACGCCTCGACGATGCGCATGGCGTGCGTGGGGCCATTGAAGAAGTCCGGGTCGCCAAACGTGATGTGTTGCGCGCCAGCCGCCACCTGCTGCTCGATGTCCGCCAGCACAACCGTTTGCGGAACGATGAAGAAGCGTCCGTTGTAAACGGGCACCACGGGGCAGTGCCGGCAGAGGTTCTTGCAGCCGCGTGAGGCTTCGGTGTAGCCAACTACGCGTGTTGTGCCGTCTGGCATGGACAGGTGCGCATAGCGCTGGAGATCCGGCAGGCGCGAGCGGTCTGGCGGGATGAAGGGCAGGCGCTCAAGCGAGATGGCGGGTTCGGGCTGGCGCTGGGCGGGCTCGCTCGCACCGCGCGCCAGGCGCCGCGCCAGACTGAGCAAGCCACGCTCGAACTCGCCGCCCAGGATCGAATCTGCCCCGATCTGCCTCAGGTATGCCTCATTCACCGGCGCATAGAGCCCGTAGAAGCATATGTGCGCGTGTCGATTGAGCCGGCGCACGCGCGGCAGGAACTCCGTCGCCAGCCGCGTGGCTGTGTGCATCGGCAGGTGGAAGGCGATCAGGTCGGCCCTGGCAATGGCCTGCGGATTCAGCTTCTCGAGGGCGAGGTCGAGGCAGGTGACGTGCGCGCCCTCTGCTCGGAGCCACGCGGCGGGAGAGGCGAGGCCGAACGGTTGGCGGCCCATTTCGTAGGTGGCGATGAGCACGACGTTGAACTGCGCCAGGGTCTGTGACGTGGCAGAGATATCCTGAGTGGTCATGTTCTGTCCTGGGTGGCAGCCGGTAGTTGCCCGCTTGCCACCGCCGCCAGCAGGGCGGCGTAATCCATCCTGACCTGTTCAGCATAGGCCAGCGACCAGCGCGCGACAGCCTCTGGAAAGAGATCTCCCGTACCCAGGTAGCCATGAATGAATGGCACGGCCGGGCTTTGAGCATGGCCGCGCGCCAGCAATTCGCCGCAGAGCCTGGCGTAGACGCGGAACTCCCGGTCGCTGAGTTTGTCGATGTTGATGGAGGCTTTCATGTTCCGGAACTGGCGGACGTAATAGTCGTGCCCATCGTACGAGACGTGGCCGAGAAAGGGGTCGGGCGCGGTCTGCAGAATGCGCTGGCAGTTGACGACGCGGAATCATTCGCGGTCGTGATCTGGCCGCCCCGACGTGCGCACAAGGTCCGGTGCGCCGCCGAACCGCTCCAGTACCGAGCGCTCCGCTTCCTTGACCTGCAGGAAGAGAGGCTCGCCCGAGGGGCCAGTCAGCAACAGCAGCAGGCAGCGGGTACCGACACTACCGACACCACTGACGCGAAAGACGATATCGGCCAGGTGGAATTGATGGAGCAAGAAGGCGCTGTCCATGCGCATGGTTTGCATGTACTCCGCCTTCAGGCCCTGCGCCATTTCGAGGGTGAGCGTCGGAAGGTGGGTGACGGTTGGCGGGACATCGATGATGCGCAACCGGCCATCGCTCGTGGTGGTGGCAATGCGTGGCAGCAGGTGCTCCGCAGTCTGATGCCACGCATGTTGCAACGCGCCGCGCATGAAGGCTGTGTTGTGGCCGCCGAACTCCGCGATCAGGGCCTCGATATCCACGCGCGCGAAGGTGCGTTCCAGGCTGGTGAGCGTCACCATGGACGCGATCCTGGCCTGGTACGCACGCACAGCCTCCCGGGCAGCGTGTTTGGCGTCGTCGTCGGAGGCGCCGCGCTCCTGGGCCGCCAGGACGATGCTGGCGGCGAGGCGCTTGACATCCCACTCCCAGGGCGCGGTACTCGCCTCGTCAAAGTCATTCAGCTCGAATGTGAGACGGTGGTCTGGCGTGGCGAAGATGCCGAAGTTCGAGATATGCGCATCGCCACAGGCAACGACGTGCGTGTCGGTGTGGGGCAATGCGCCCAGGTCTCGCGCCATGATGGCTGCCGAGCCCCGGAAGAACACGAAGGGTGATTTCGCCATCAGTGCGGTGCGCACCGGGATCAGGTGAGGCAGGCGCGTCGCGTTCTGCGCTTCGATGATGGCGATGGGATCGCGCGATTGTGGCGGGTATTCCCCTTGTGCCGTGCGGGAGAGCGACTTGCGGGCCTCTTCGCCGGCCTGCAGCCATTCGGCCTGGGATCGAGGCAAGGACTTGGGCGGCAGGTCAGCGGTCATTGGGCCCGCCTACGCGCCTTGATCGGGTGAAGCCGCGAAATGGCGTTCCGCGTCATCCTGCGGCCGGTATCCGAAATGCTCGATGGTCTTTGTGATATCCCAGCGGCGGGTGGCGTTCTGGGAGATGGCGTAGACGATGTCGAAACCGATATCGGAGTCGATCGCTCGGGAAACGATTTGGGCGCAGTCACGCGGGCTGAGCCACATCCAGCGCGCGATCTCATCGTGCGGCTCAGGCAGCATCCAGCCGATGCGCAGGCAGATCACGCTCACGCCATGCTGGTCGTACCAGAAGCGGCCCAGTGCCTCGCCGAACGCCTTTGATACGCCGTAAAGTGAGTCGGGGCGGATCGGCTGATCGGCGAAGATCGGCCACATGCCGTCGCGGTCGTACATGCCCATGACGTGATTGGTTGAGGCGAAGATGATCCGCCTGACGCCCGCCTGCCGGGCCGCCTCGAAGACGTTGTAGGTCCCGATGATGTTGTTGTGCAGCACGCTCTCCCAGGTGGCCTCCACCTCCGGATCGGCGGCCATGTGCACGACGGCGTCGATGCCCTGCATGGCGTCGACCAGGGCTGGCAGGTCCGCGAGGTCCAGCGTGCGCCAGTCTTCGACCTGTGGCTCGGCGGGGCGGTGGGTGCGGTAGATGAGGCGCAGGTCGTAGCGATCCCGCAGGAACGTCGCCAGGCTGCCCCCAATGCTGCCACCGGCGCCAGTGATGAGCACGCGTGTGCGCCGCGATTCGCTTGCGTCCGGTGCTCGACCGCCGGTTGTGGTGAGCGCAGCGATGATCGCGTGCGCCTGCTCCAGCGCCGCCTGTGCGGCCTCGAGGGCGGCAGCGTCTGCCTCGCTATCGAGCGGAACGTGATCGCGCAGGTGCTGCGTCCGCGCTTCCAGGTCGCGCAACGTGCCGGAAATCGGGCCGAGCAGGTCGCCTGCGCCGTGCGCGGAAAGGTGATACGGAGTCGTGTCTCTCACCATGCCAACCACCCGCCATCAATCGGAAGCACTGTCCCGTGAATGTAGTCCGCAGCCCGGGAGCAGAGGAACACGACTGCTCCCGCCAGGTCATCTGGCTCGCCCCAGCGGCCGGCCGGAATGCGGCCCAGCATGGTTTCGGCCCGGGCCGGGTCGCTGCGCAGCATGGCGGTCAACTCCGTGGCCATGTACCCCGGCGCAATGGCGTTGACATTGATGCCGTACCTGGCCCATTCGTTCGCCAGCGCCCGCGTCAACCCGGCGATGCCGCTCTTGGCTGCCGTATAGCCGGGCACCAGGTAGCCGCCCTGATAGGAGAGCATCGAGGCGACGTTGACGATCTTGCCAGGCGACTCCCGCGCCACGAGTTGCCGCGCCAACGCCTGGCTGAGCAGAAAGGGGACAGACAGATCGAGCGTGATGGTCTGCTGCCAATCCTCCCAACTGTGGCTCAGTGCCGGCGCGCGGCGGATGATCCCTGCGTTGTTGACGAGGATGGTGGGCGCGCCCAGGTGCTCTGTCACACGCTGCACCAGGACGGCTGCGCCGTCGGGATCCAGATCCGTCAGGTCGGTCACCAGCGCGTGGCCGGGGTGACCGGCGGCCGCGACGAGCCTGAGCGTTTCCTCGGCGGGCAGGATGTCCGCCACACAGACGGCGGCGCCCGCTTGTGCGAGCGCCGTCGCCATGGCCTGCCCCAGGCCGCGCGCGCCGCCAGTGACGAGCGCAACCTGGCCATCCAGCCGGAAGCGATCGCTTCCCGTTGCGCTCAATAGCGCAGGTCCTGCGCGGAGATACCCTCCCGCTCGCAGAAGGCGAGGTACCGCTCCATCTTGGTAAAGACGTCGTCCTGGTAGATGACATTGTCGTCGTCATCCAGGTACTGGATAACCCCTTCCAGGATGAAGAGTGTCTGCATTTCCTCAGCCCCGTCCACCACCAGGGTGTGGATGTCTCCCGGTGGCTCGTAGACGAACGTGCCGGGACGCGCGACCCATTCCCGCTCCAGGTAGTGCCAGGAGCCGGCGATGCAGAAGCCCAGCACCTGCCCGCCACTGTGGCGGTGCCGGTTCACCTTGCCCTGTTTGGTGACCTTGAGCAGGTTGACCCAGCGGCCATTGGCGAGGTCAAAGCGCAGCGGCTTGAACCAGACATTCTCCCCCTGTGGCACCCAGGGCAATTCGTCGGCCTGGATCGCCTGGTCGGGCAGGCCCAGTTCTTCGATCATCTTTTCGAGCGCGGTCGAGGTGATGGTGGATGCCATCGGCGACCTCCTTTCACCCGGAATTCAATCACGGAATGCCTGGCCGTGCTGGCTCGCGCGTGAGCGGCTGGAACGCCGCGTGCACCGCTACGACAAAGCGCCGGCCCAGGTCCGGTAATCGGCCTCGATGTCGTCCGCCCAGGTCGAGACGTCGATCTGGCCGGAGGTGTAAATGCCGTCCGCGATGCGGCTCTTGCCGAAGACATCGCGCTGCCGAACATCTTCCGAGCGGGTGACAACCTCCTCGGCCAGGTGGGCCGGGATGAAGCTGACCCCTTCCCGCGTGCCGAGCACGACATCACCCGGCAACACCGACGCGTTCCCGATGCGCAGCGGCCCGTTCACTTCGGCCAGGGTGACATCCAGGATTGCCGAGGGGTGGACGCCCCGGCAGAAGACGTTGAAGTTCTCGAGCTGTCGCACGCGCTCGTAGTCCCGGATGCCGCCGTGCACGACCAGGCCGGTGCCCGCGCGTGCGGCGATGGCGGTGCCCAGGTTGTCCCCGATGAACGTACCGTCCTCGATCTTGCCGAAGAGGTCGACCACCAGTACGTCGCCAGGACGGAGCGTATCGATGACCCAGGTGTTCTGCCCGCCAGAGCGGCCATCACGCTCGCCTTCAGCCTGCACGACATCGTGGAAGTCGGGTCGGTACGGGACCATGCGCACGGTCACCGCCCGGCCGACGAGGACGCGGTCCGGGTGCAGGTTGTACCAGCCGCCTTCGAACTGAAAGTGGTAGTCGTGGCCGCGCTCGACCACGCCCCAGGCCTCGTCGTTCGTCACCTCGCGCATGCGGCGCAGGATGTCGTCCGGTACGTGGGGGCGGCCGTCGGGGAGGCGGGCGTCGGCGTAGGCGCCAGTGAGCGCCGCCACGCGATCGGGTGAGTTGAAGATCATGGTTCGCGCGTCCCTTCGTGCTTACGCGTGCGGTGAATCGCCGAAAAACGACGAACCGGGGGCCAGGTTGGCACGTACGACATCATCGTTGAGCGTCATCCCGTGGCCCGGCGCGTCGCCAAGCTCGATATAGCCGTCCCGGATCGGTGGCTCGCCATCGACCATCGCGGCCCACCAGGGTACGTCGTGCGCGTGGAACTCGATGACCAGGAAGTTCGGAATGCTGGCGCAGACATGTGCCGAAGCCACGGTGCCGATAGGGCTGGCGACGTTGTGGGGAGCGACATTCATGTAGTAGGTGTCGGCCCAGTCCGCAACGCGACGCGCCTCCGCCAGGCCGCCCATCTTCGGGATGTCCGGGGCGATGATGTCAACCGCCTGCGTCTCGATCATTTCCCGGTAGCCCTGCTTGCGGTAGAGGTTTTCCCCGGCGCAGATTGGTGTGCGCGTGCGCGAGGTGACTGCCTTGTGGGCGGCGATGTTCTCCGGCGGCACCGGGTCTTCCAGCCAGAGGAGGTCGTAGTCCTCCAGCGCCCAGGCCAGTTGCAGCACATCGTTCACCGCATACTTCCAGTGGCAGTCCATGGCGACCAGCACGTCGGGGCCAGCCGCATCCCGCACCGCTTCGACGACCTCAACCATCCAGCGCCGTTCGGCGGGGCAGATCGTACGGTTGAACGGTTCCACCCATTGCTTGCGCGGGTGGTCGAAGTCGCTGAGGTCGGCAGTGTACGGATTGCGGGTATCGAGGTCGAACTTGATGGCCGTGAAGCCTGCGTCCACCACCTGGCGGGCGCGCTCCGCATAGGATGCCGGGTCAGGCGTGGCCCCGGCGTGGCAATCGGCGTAGACGCGAACCTTGTCGCGAAAGCGGCCGCCGAAGAGGGTCGAGATGGGAACGCCGAGGGCTTTCCCCATCAGGTCCCAGAGGGCGATTTCGATGCCGCTGATAGCGGTCACGGTCGCCCCGCCCTGGGAGCCCTCGCCGGAGAGACAACGAAGCATCATCTCGTAGAGGCGATTGATATCGAACGGGTTCTGGCCGATGATCACGGGCGCCGCCTTGTGGACCAGTTCGGCGACGCCCACGCCCCAGTAGGCCTCACCCAGGCCGGTGACGCCCTCATCGGTCTCCACCTTGACCAGGACCCAGGGAAAGTTGCCCGCGACAACGGCGGTGCTGACTCGCGTGATCTTCATTGTTCCCTTTCCTGACGCGTGCTCCATCCAGACTGCTTGCAGCAAGCGATGCCCGCGTTACGGGCGTTGCACGGTGCCGTCCCGGAGGCGCACGGGCGGCCACGCGCCGTTCAGCGGGTGCTCCGGAAACGGGTACCTCGCAGCCAGGTCTTCGTTGATGTCAATGCCCAGGCCCGGTTGATCATTCGCCCACATCATGCCGTCGCGATACTCCGGCGTGCCGGGGAAGACCTCCCGCAGCAGGTCCGAGAAGAGCGTGGCCTCCTGAATGCCGAAATTCGGCACTGCCAGGTCTAGATGCACATTGGCCGCGTGCCCGACCGGCGAAACGTCCCCCGGACCGTGCCAGGCGGTGCGCACGCCGAAGTACTCGCAGAGCGCCGCCAGCTTGCGGGCTGGGGTCAGGCCGCCGATGTCCGAGAGGTGAACGCGCATGAAATCGATCAACCGGTCCCGGACGAGCGGCAGGTACTCGTTGACATTGACGTACAACTCGCCCATGGCGATGGGGATGCTGGTCTGCTGGCGCAGCAGCGGGAAGTAGCCGTTGTCCTCCGGGGCAAATGGGTCTTCGAGAAAGAAGAGCCGGTACTGCTCCAATTCACGTGCCAGCCCGATCGCCAGAATGGGGGGGACGCGTTCGTGGATGTCGTGCAGCAGTTCCACCTCGTCGCCCAGTGCAGAGCGGATATGCTCGAACATGGCCGGGACAACGCGGATGTAGGCCGCCGGGTCCCAGGCCTCCTGCGTGAGCCGCAGGTGATAGGGATGCGGCTCGTCGCTATCGAGCGCCTGTGAGACGCCGTACGTTGATGCGCCGGGCACGGCGACCTGGCAGCGGATGTGGCGGAACCCCTGCGCCATCAGGCGGCGCGCGTCGTCTTCCACCTCGTGGGCATCGCGCCCGGAGGCATGGACGTAGGCGGGCGCGGCAATCCGGCAGCGCCCACCCAGGAGGTCGTAGACGGGCATGTCGGCCAGCTTGCCCTTGAGGTCCCAGAGCGCCATGTCCAGCCCGGACATGGCGTTGTTGAGCACGGGCCCGCTGCGCCAGTAGGAACTGACCGCCAGCATCGACCACAGGTCCTCGATGTCATGCACCGAGCGGCCAATGACCTGCGGCCGCACGTACTGCTCGATGGCGGTGACGACGGCAAGCGGACGCTGCGTGAACGTCGCGCAGCCCAGGCCGTAAAGCCCGGGCTCATCCGTCTCGACCTTGACTACCACCAGCCGGATGTCGTCAGGCGCAGTCAGGATGACGCGGACGTCGCGAATGCGCGGTCCATGTTCGGGCCACGGTGGAGGCAGAAGCGGGGGCGCGGCGGGTTCGTGTGCGGCCGGTACCACAGTGAGCAACTCCTCTTCGCTGAACGGGCGCGAATCCATCAGGTGATTGTGGCATGAAGATCGGCGTACCGGCGGCCGGCGTAGACACGCAGTACCGGGTCACATCGCATCAGGCAGGTGAGGTCTATGCGACGATAGCCGGCAAGGAACATGGCTCAACGCCTGCCGAACGCACGCACATTCGGAGCTGCACACATGAGTGACGCACTGGCTGAGGTGATTCCCATTGCATTCGGTTTGGCCATGGTGAATCCGCTGCCGATCATGGCCGTGATCCTGTTGCTCTTTTCGGCGCGGGCAGGGGTGGTGGTCCCCGCCTTTCTGGTGGGGTGGTTTGGCGGCCTGTTGCTTGTCGGCTGGTTGCTGATCTTTGTGGTCCCCACGGAGCGGCTCGTCGGGACGGAGCGCGACCCATCGACCCTGGCCTCGGTGGTGCGCATCGTGCTGGGCGTGGGCCTGCTCTGGCTGGCGGCTCGCAAGTGGATGACCCGGCCGAAAGAAGGCGAGACGCCGAAGCTGCCGGGCTGGGTGACATCGTTGGAGAGCGCGGGCCCGCTTTCGGCGCTGGGGATGGGCGCGGCTTTGTCCGGGGTGAACCCGAAGAACCTGGTGTTCGCGGTGTCGGCGGCGGTGGCCATTGCCCAGTGGCACCTGACCAGTTCGGAGAATGCCATCCTCCTGGCTACCTACGCCATCGTTGGCTCGCTTGGGGTCCTGGTGCCGGCGATCTGGCGCGCGGCTGGCGGGGAGAGCGCCGCCGCGGCCCTGCAGGAGTGGCGGCTCTGGCTCGCCCGCAACTACAACGTACTCATGGGCGTCGTCTTTGTGGTCTTTGGCGTCATGGCCCTCAGCAAGGGCGTGAGCGGGCTGCTGCATTAGCGGCGCTATGACGGCCGACGAAGGTGGTCGCCGCGAGATGATGATTGGCCTGGCGGAGTTGAACGACCCTGGATCCTCCGGAACAGCCTGGCTGGGACCAAGTGTGGAAGACTCCCAGATCGAAACGTCGGTGATCCTGCCCGAACCGGCGCTGTAGCGCCTGTCAGCTTCAGGGACCGGGATCCGGTGGGGCGGCGTCAGCGCGCCGCCCCCGCTTCACACACGCAGGGTGGGTAGCCGGCACGGCTATGCAGCAAGAAACTGGAACAATTCCGCCGGCTTGAAGAAGGCATTCGCCTCTCCGGCCACGTACGCTCCCTCGGCAATGAGCGCGCAGTTCTCATCCAGCGTCAGCTTCAGGACCGGAGCGCCGGCGCTGAAATCGAGCTGCCTGGCGTCGATCCAGAACAGCGATGGGCTCATCGCGGAGTCGAAGTAGTAGAGGCGGTTCTTCAGGTCGGAAACGACCCGCCAACGCGTTGAAGCATCGTTCGGGCGGTCCTCCGATTCCACGCCGAGGGGCACCGAGGCGTTGCGGATCACCGCGAACGTGCTGGCCAGCGCCAATGCCGCATCGGCGGTGGCCGGAATCGTCTGCAGGTAGTACGCACAGCGGACGAAACGATCAGCGGCCCGGCCGGTGCCGGGCAGCATGGCGTCCCCGATTTGCTGCCAGTACGTGGAAAGCGCCAACTGCTCGGAGAAGACCGGGGAGTTGGTCATCACCTGGTAGTCTCGGCTGTGATAAATCTGCTGCTTGCCGTTGACCCACTCGATGATCGCTGAGTCGCCGCTCGGGTCCGACAGGGAGAGGTGCGCCACGGCGGGGTTGTTGTCAGGCAGCATCAGGGTGACGATGCGGAAGGGTTCCTGGCGCAGGCCCTCCACGGCTTCCGCGACTGTGGCGTAGTGATCCAGCACGTACTGACCCCAACCCGCCACACTGACGGCCGGTTTGCCGGGGTAGTCCGCCGCGGTTCCATAGTCCGCCTCGGCCAGGTACAGCACATTCACCAGCAGGCCATGCTCATTGAAGCCGTCGATGGTCGCGGCGCCGTACCCGACTGCCGTCAGGCTGCCGTATTTCGACGTCCATTGCAATGAGTCCGGACCGGCTGAGCCGTTCCGCGCGATGCCAGCGGGTTGCACCCAGATGCTGGTGTCCATAGGCACGGTCCAGTCGAGGGACCGGCCGGTCAGCACCAGGTGATCTGGTCCGAGATAGGTGAGCCGAGTACACATGGAATCAGTCGTCTCCCTGGGACAATTCACGTTCGGGGTATGTTCCCCTCATGCAGCGATCATACCGGTCTTTGCGGTTGCCGTTACGCCGTTGGTGTCGCGACAGGTGACAGGCCGAGCGCCCCGGCGGCGTGCTCGGCCTGAATCCGGATCAGCTCAGCGGCCCTGGCCTTGTTCTCGTCCGTGCCATCGAAGGTTTGCAGCGTGGCGCTGACGATAAGCGTCCCGAACAGCGCGCCGCCGCCGACGTGCGTTTCGCTGCCCTGCGTGACTACGCCGATCAGGGCGGCCTCGCCAAGACCGGAAACGGCCTCCGTGGTGACGCCCGGGACTTCCCTGGTTGCCGCAAGGGCTGCATCAAAGGCGTGCTGCGCGTCACGGGCTGTGGCGTATCGATCGACGGATAGCACCACGCGGTGCGCACCGTCCTGCCTGGCGTAGGTCACGGAGCGGTTGGTTGTTGGCGTGCCCATGGTCGTGAGATTTGGCCCCGTGCCGACCTCGCTCGTGATCCCGGGAATCACGTCCTGCACGGCTTCAACCGGCAGCAGGATGTCCCGGGGCAGCAGCGTGCTGGCTGCCGGAGTCGCGGACTGCGGGCTGGTTCGCCCCCGATTCGCCAGGGCGAGCATCGTCGTGGCGAGCAGCCCTCCCAGAGCTGTTCGCCGTGACAAGCGCCGATGTAGAAGCCGGGTGCGTGCGTTGCGCGGCAGGGCGGATGGAGGGCCTGTGATCACGTGGACTTCCTCCAGGTGACTGCGCAGCTGGAACAGACCATACTCCGGTGCAACCCAGGCTGCGCAGGACTGGTGGCCTAATAGTGGCGCCTGGAAGACAGACATGCGAAAGCGGGATCACAACGTGAGTGGACGCCCCGCAGGAGCGCCCACTCGACACCGCTTCAGACATGTGGTCGGACTAGCGGCGGACCGGCGCTGCTGGCCCGAATTCTACGGGGTCGCTTGCCCGCCGCCGGAGACCTCCTCGGCCGGCATCACCCACTGGGGAGCCAGATCGGTGAGGCAAGACGTATCTGGCGCAACGGTTGGGTCTGCAATGAACTCCTGGCCAATTTGCTCGGCACACGCGGAGTAGGTAATGGCAGCGTGGCCAGACATGGGCACCAGCAGGAGCGTCCCGTTCGACAACGTCCTGCTGGCGGACGAGTTCCAGGAGATCGGCGTCAGGTTGTCGTAGGCTCCGGAGAGAACCAAGGTCGGGATGTCGCTGGACACCGGCTCCGCTTCCACGTCCGGCGCGCGGCCCGAAGGCCACTTCTCACAAATGGCGAACACCTTGGCCAGGTCCTCAGGCTTCCCCAGGGCAAGATCCGGGATTTCGAGTTGCTGAGCATTCTCGACCGTGTGCCTGAACGACTGGAAGGGCATGCGCTCGTTGCATTCGATCGAGTAGTACTGCGCGACCGATTGCCCGGCGATCTTCGAGTCGTCCAGGGTGATGGTCTGCTCGATGACGGCAAAGACTTCCTGCACCTCGGCGTCGCTCATGGCGTCGATGGTAGTGAGGATCCTGGCACGGGCTTCTGCGTGCTCTGACTCCGCAATGGCGTTTTCGATGAACGCTCGCAATGTCTGCCGGTCGTGCGAGAGCGCGTCGAGCTCGATGAGGGCCTGGGACAGGGTGCCTGCCTCCTGCTCCTCCTGCGACGCGAGGTCGGTCTCCAGACCCAGCACAAACTGGCGGGCGGCCGAAATCTCTGGCAGGCCGGCGCTGGCCTCGGCGGGCGTGGTGGCTGCCGCGAAGAGCGACCCGCCTGCAATTCCCTCGTAGGTAGCGGTTTCGCCGCGCTCCAACTCGTCAATCAGCAGGGGAACATACGGTACGATCTCGACCCGGGAGGTCAGGCTGTGCATCACGTTGATCAACTCGCGGTCCGAGATTGACGTCCTGTCGCTGGCAATGACGGGCGTCTCGCGGAGTTGCGCCAGCAGGGAGATGAAGCGCTGCTTGAGATCCGGGTAGGCGGCGTTGCACGCAAGGTCTTGCTGGCAATCCGCGAAGAGTTGCATGGCGACCTCGTGCGTGGAGATCGACAGCAGTTCGTAGGTCTTGACCTCGGGCGGATAGGTTGAATCAAGCACGACGCTACGCAGGCCGCTGGCACCGTGGTTGCGCATGACTTCCAGCGCCAGCCGGGTGCCATAGGAAATGCCGTATAGGTTGTACTCGTCGTACCCCAAGGCCTTGACGAGCGCGACGGCATCGTTGGCACTGTTGATGGAGGTGTACTGGGCGAGGTCGACGCCCTGCGCTTCGAGTTGCTGGGCACACTCGGCGCCAGCAGGGCCGTATCGCTCGCGCGCGGCCTGCAAGAGGTCATCGGGATTGGTGATGTCGCCGGCATACAGCGGCGTTATCGGAGTACCGGCGCTGGCGTCTTCGTCTGGCGGCAGCACCAGCGCCATCAGTTTTGTATAGGCCTCGCAGCGGAGCGGCGAGGAGAGGCGCGTGCCGCGCTGGTCGAAGAAGATGACGTCACGCTCTTGACGCAGGCCAGCGAAGAACCTGGACCAGACCTCGGCGCCGGTCAACGGGCTTGAGCCCGGGCCGCCAGCCAGGAAGACAACGGGGTCAGGGCTGGGCTGTGCAGCCGTGCTCTTCAGGACCAGGTAGCCGATCTGGAGCCGGCGACCTTCGGGTTGGGACCAGTTCTCCGGCACATCGAGCGTGCCGCAGGCGATGTCGCCGAGCCGCGCGCGGGGATCGTCGCTGCCCTGGATGAGGAAGGCACAGTCGTTCGGGCTGAGCGCAATCGCTGACAGCTCCGGCGTGCCGACCGTGTCCTGGGCCGCGCTGGCGCGCTGGAGTGGCAACAGACAACTCAGCGTGAGGATAAAACCGAGCAGGACCCGACCAGGCCATTGCATCTTCGTGTGCTCCTTCAGAAGCGGCTCAATTGGCGCAGAATGTCGTTGGCGGCAGGGAAGCCGGGTCGATCAGGAATTGCACCTGGGCCTCGAATGCACAGCGCGAGAAGGGGAGGGCCTGGTGCCCATCGACGTCCGCGATGAGCAGGCGCGCCTGCGGAATCTGCGCCCAGACCTCGATAGCCGCGACCAGCGGGGTGGCCGGATCGTGCGTCGGGTTGGCGACCAGTACATTCGGGTGTGCCCCGACCTGCAAGCGGTGCGGTGGATTGGTGGCCGCACGTGGCCAACCCGCGCACGAGCCGGGAAGTTCGAGCGAGTAGAGCCACGCGAAGTGCGTTGCCTGGCGGGCCAGCGCCTCGTTGTCGGCGGCGAGGGCGGCGTAGTCATCCTGCGGTCCGTAGTCGGCGCAGAGCACACCCCGGAAAAGCCCAAGTTCGCCGCTCACCAGTTCCGGATCCGCGGCGTCTGGTGCTGCAGCAGCCACTGGCGACGCAGCCGGGGCCTCGTCCTGCGCCATGGTGGCGAGCATCTCGGCAACGAAAGCCCAGCCAAGCTCCGGGTTACGGCCCGCCGAGAGGCGGGCGCGAACCGTTGCCCGCACCTCCGGGTGCTCGGCCGTGACCGTGTTGAAGGCCTCCGTGACATCCTGGCCGTGCAAAGCGCAGGTGGCGTCTTCCGCACACCACTGCGCGAATCGGCCGAAGGCATCTTCGGTAGAAGTGATCCAGCGCACACCGTATGGAGCCAGGCCGAGGCTGTGATCGACGACGCCATCGAGCACGAGTGCCTTGACGTTGTCGCCGTATTGCTCGAGATAGGCGGTGGCGTAGAGGGTGCCGTAGGAACCGGAGTAAGCGACCAGCCCGTCATCCTGACCCAGGGCTAGCCGGATGTGTTCAATGTCCGACGCGGAGTCTTTGGCCGAGAGGTGGCTCATCAGGTCGCCGGTCGTGGCGAAGCAACTCTCGGCAAAGGCCGCATTGTTGGTGGCCAGTGCTTCAAATTCAGCCACGGACATGACGCCACTCAGGGCGTCTGAGGCGACTGTGGCGACCGGAAACGCCGCGCAGCGGATGGGGTGGCTCTGCCCGATGCCGCGCGGGTCATACGTGACGACATCGAAGTTCTCCCGTAGCTCATCGAGATGGAAAATAGGGCGGAGGACGCCGAACTGCCCTCCGGCAGCCGTGATGCCCACACCAGGGCCGCCAGGAATGAGGAGCAACGAACCGTGGCTTGTGCTGGGGTCAAGGGCTGGCAGGCGGGCGAGCCGCAGGCTCAGTTGCTCCCCATCCGGTTGAGCCGGATCGAGCGGCACATCCAGCCAGGCGCATTCAGCGTCCGGCACGTCGTCGCAGGTTTCCCACTGCAAGGTTGAGCTACCCGGCGTAGCGACGGCTGTGGCGTCCTGGGCGGCTGCCATCGCGGGGAACCACCCAAAAAAGATGAGCGCGGCAAGGAGGTAGACGGAAAGCATGCCTTGACGAAACGTTGAGCAGCGCATTGAATCCTCCAGTCTTCCGGCGCCAACCGCTATGCAATAGTCAGCTTGATGTGCTGAAAGCGGGAATCCGTGTCGAGATGGCTCAGGTAGAAAGTGAAGTTGTCCATCTCCATCTTGAGGGACCAGGCGAAGCGGCTGTCCAGTGGACCACTTGTGGCGAGCGTGCCGTCACGCCAACCACTGCCATCAATTCGGCCGCCGTGGCCGATCTTGCCCTCCAGCAACGCGGCAAACGGGTTGATTGCCTCGATGTAGTAGCGATTGTTGATCCAGACGAATGCTCTCGTGGAGACCGTGTTGAAACCGGTCTGCTTGCCATTGGTCGAGACCGAGTCACCACCCATGATCTTGTAGTTTCCGAATGGATCAGACGCGGAGTAGTACTGCATGTCGAGCGTCTTGCCGTGAGCGTCTTCGACAAGGATCGTGAAGTCGATACCATTCAAACCGAAGCCCCGTGGATTGTCCTGACCGTTGCTGTTGTCCTTCTTCTTCCCGTGTGTGCGCTTCCCACTGCGGCCACGGCGGTTCTTGCCGCGCCGCCCGCCTTTGTCGCCACCGAGGGCGCCCTCCCGCGCTTCAGCGTCTGCCAGCCAGTTCGGCAAGAACAACCCACTCGCGGCGATCACCAGTCCGCCGGCCGTGGCGCCCAGGAATTCGCGGCGGCTCTCTCCGGCGTGCGCCGGTACGGGGGCGGAAGCGTCGTCGACCTCGTCCTCCCGCAGATCACGTACTGACCTGGCCATCGTCATTTCTCCATTTCGCATGCTGGGTACCTGCCGGTCGTTGTCAAACATGGCCTGCGCCCGCCGCATTGGCCATCCTGGGTGCAACGGGCCCGGTAGTACCGGGTGGACAGATTTGCCCTACTCCAATCCAGCGCCTGTGCAACGCTGATCGCGAGTCCCAACTGAATGCAGGGGACTCGGGTTACTTGATGATCAACTCCCACTCGATACGTCGAGCCCCCTGCGAGTCGTCCTTCATGCGTTGCAGGATGACGTTGAACTCCTGACGCTTTTCGCCAGTGTCGAACTCCTGTTCCTGGAAAAAGTCGGTGCCGAAATTGCCGGCGGCGGGATCGAGGTTGCTGCCCTTGGTCACGCTCCCGCGGGGAAACCAGAAGGAGAGGTTGCGCACGTCGGCGTAGAGGTCGGTGTTTACGATCGGGGCCTGCTTGATGAGCACCCCGACCCGATAGTGGTCGGAATCGTAGCGGTATCTCTGGTCCTCATTTATGGTCCGCGTGCCGTTGGCGATGGGAAGACCGTAGTCGTCCAATCCGGTCTTCGTCCGGTAGAAGAAGGTGCAGTTCAGGGTGTGAATGCCCTGGTTCACGACGGTCAACGCCGAAGAGCGGAAAAGTGGGCCGCCGCCGCGTGGGGCGTCGTTGTTCCCGTTCTTCTTCTTGTCACCATGGTGACGCTTGTTGTTGCGGCCCCTGCGGTCCTTGCCACGTCTGCCGCCCTTGTCGCCACCGAGGGCGCCCTCGCGTGCCTCAGCTTCCTGCCGCCAATCGGGCAGCAACACGCCGCTGGCCGTCAGCATCAGGCCACCGGCCCCGGCACGTAGCAGTAGGCGGCGGGTCACCATCGGCTCTTCGCACGCGCCCTCCGCGCTGTTCTCCCATTGCTGAAGGTTGTCCGGTGAAGACGTGTACATGGCTTGCAGGTCCCTTTCTTCGTGCTCTTCGCGAGTGTTCCGGGTGCGGGACTCTCGAGTAATTTCCAGATCTGGTTGGACCGTGAAAGAGGACGTTCTGAAGGATTTGCGGGGCGTGCCACCTCCTCGTCAGGACTCCAGGACCGTCATTGTGAAAACCTTGAAGGCGGGTTTGTCCGACTCGCGAAGGACCTTGACGCCAAAGCTGCGCGTACTCGTGAACGGAATCCGGTGGGTGGTTTCCGCGCCCACCTCCAGCGTTCCGTGATTGACTTCGACGGTCCCGCCCAGATAGCCGACGAAATGCATTGAACCGCCATACTGGAACGTCGTGTTCGGTGTGCCGGCAACCGGGTTTTCTACCCAGATGAATGGAAGCTTTTCGGTCAAGAACTCGATCCCAACGTGAAGGTCATCAGATCCGGCGAAAAATGTGCCCTGCGAGGGAAAGCTGCTTTCCTGCGATTCCCAGCCAATTGAGCCCAGCCAACACTTAATGTCGAAATCAGTGGTGGTGTTGTTGTACACAGTCAATTTGATGCCGCTGGGGCCGAGCTGAGGCGGCCTGGACGAGTCGTGCTTCCGATCCTTGTTGTGGTTGCGTTTGCTGCGCGCTCTCCGGTCGCGTTCATTGCGGCTCTTTCGCCTGCGCCGGTCATTGCGCTTCTGCACGCCCTGCGCCGGGTGTCCGGCTGCGGCCGCAGCTTGCAACGCTGGTAGCAGGATGCCGGCGGCCGAGGTGAGGCCAACAGCCGCCCCACCCAGGAGCAGCCGGCGGCTGCCGCCGGCTGGAATAGCCAGCGTGCAATGCGTTTTCTCGTGTTGGTCCATCTCCTGATTCTCCGGGGGCGTATCCATAGCCTTCCTGCTCCTCTGCCACGGCTCGCATGGACGCATCTGTCGTTGTCGCCAGGTGCTGCGTTGCTCTGTTCAGCTCCTCCACCCTAATGTCGCTCGTGCTCCGGGTCACCTCGGGAAACCACGGGATCGGCGTCGTGACGACTACGAGGTTCACAGCGCTGCCGCTGTCCGCAAAACAAGGGCCGCACATGTTGACGTCGAGGGAGCGGGGCGTGGTGTGGGCGGGTACGCACTGGCGCAGTGCGGCTGGCGAGTCAGATGCTCTCGCGGAGCGCTGCAAGCCACCGGTCGGCGGTGACGACCTCAACCCGTCGGTTGCGACACACGGCGATAAGGCACGGCATGGTGTGGCCGTTGTCGCACCACCGCGCTGCGTGACGCACTGTCAGCAGCCGCCAGCGCCAAACGTTGTCGAGGCCCCAGGGTGCGCCTTCCGAACCACGTCCAGTCGCTTGCTCGGCTGCGCCTGGCGGTTCATCCGGCGCAGGCCCCAGCTCGCCGGACTCTCCCGTGCCAGCAGACGCCGGGAGCCGGAAGGGTGTCGCCGGGGACGAAGTGACCGGTGGGACAGGCGGCAGGCGATCATTATCCTCAGACTCCATGCGGTGTCTCCGGTGTCCGGGCGTCGAGGCCTGTCTGGCGTAACGTGTTGCCTTGACCTGCGATGCGGAAACGTAGGCTCGCTGTCAAGCGACGCAATCTGCTTCCAGGTCGCATCGCACGTACGGCAAGTGGAGTGCAGCCTGGTGCTGGCAGCACCGAGGAGTCACCGCCCCGAGGCGCGCTGCGCGAGCAGAGCCGTGTTTAATAGCCCGGGTTGACCAGGACGTGGTACCGCACAACATCACCATCATCCGGGAGGCGCTCGACGCGAATCCGGTATCCCTCCATCACGTAGCCCTGGGTAATTTCGTGGACCTGCAGTCCGTCGTCGAACACCGTTTGCCCACCTTGCCAACCGCGATTCCCCGCCCAGAAATCGCCACCATGGCCAATGCGAACACCGACCCCCCGGGCGTTGGCGGAAATCAGGATGCGGTCGTCCAGCCAAACGGCGGCCTTGATGTCAGTCGTGGAGAATTCGACGCCGGCGGAACGCGCCACGAGCTTCGACGCCTTCAATTCCCAGTTATCGCCGACGCCGGGGCGGAGCCGGGTCGAGTAAAAATCAGCCTTGATGGGGTCGTGGGCGCTATAGACGTCAATGAGAAACGTGAAGGGTCGAGGATTGAGCGGGCCGCCTCCGCGCGGCTTGTCCTTCCTGCTGCCATGGGTGCGCTTGTGGTGACGCCCACGCTGATTCTTGCCGCGCCGGCCGCCTCTGGTTCCCCCGAGTGCGCCCTCGCGCGCTTCCGCTTCCTGGAGCCACGGCGGGAGGAATAGCCCGCTGGCGGCCAGCGCCATTCCACCGGCCGCCCCCGCCAGCAGGCGTCGCCGGGAGTGACCGCCCAGTCGTTCTGACTCGGCAGTCATGATCCCGGCCAGGTCATCGTCATGCTCAGGGTGCGTCATGCTCATCGTCGATCTCCGCTTCGAACTGCAATGTCGGTGTGAACCCGCGCAATTCCGGGCGTGCAGCTCCCTTCGATTCCGGGCCGGCGTCAGGTCAAGTCGATCGTGAATCGCAAATGCGTTGGCGAGTCGTCGATGCGGGTGACCTTGATGCCGTCTGCCGAGATGGAGCGGCCGCTATCGAGCGGATCCGACTCCGTTCGCGCGACTCCTCGTGGGTTCCAGCCTTTGGCGTCCCACCCGCCAACACCGATCAAGACATCCGGCAGTTCGCCGTTCCTGAATGGACGCGGACCATGATTGAGGGCCCAGACGAGGCGGTTTGTGCCAATGCGGACGATAAGCTGGTACGAGTCGCCAACGAGTTCTTTGGTGGTGGGTTGCGCAGGACCTGCGGCAGGAAGGGCGGCCAAGGTGGTCCAGTCCCAACCCGTGGGCACGACGTAGGCGTCGTTGGCCTGATTTGGCTCCCACCCCTGCATCTGCACCGCAACGGAGCGGAAGTTGCGAACGGTGAACGCGATGTTCTGGGTCGGGCCGCTGCCCCGTGGCCGCTGATCGTTTTGCCGGGACTTCCGGTCACCATGGGTGCGTTTCCTGTGGCGGCCACGGCGGTTCTTGCCGCGCCGGCCGCCCTTGGTTCCGTGCAGCGCGCCCTCGCGCGCATCAGCTTGCCCCGGCCCGCGCGGGACGAGCACACCGCCGGCGGCCAGCGCGACCCCGCTGGCTGCGCAGAGCAGGGCGCGGCGGGTCCCGGCGGGCGGCCCACCGGGATCCGGGTGTGCCAGTTCGGTCATGCCTTCCGGCGCCATGTGGTCTCGTGAACTCATCGTCGTTCCTCCGCCGGTGATGGCCGTCGACGTCCGTCGGCGCGATCTGTGACGCATGCTGATTGCGCCCCCACTGTGGAGTGAGAGCCCGGCTGTGTCACCTCGGGAAACCACGGGTTTCCGGGCAGGAGGACCTATCGGGTGCGGTTTGGGACGCTCGCAGATCGGCGGGGCGTGGCGGCCGGAGCCTCGACCAGGCCGGTTGCCAGCGCAGCGGCGACCGCACCACTCCGCTTGCTTGCGCCGAGCTTGGCGAGAATGCGGGAAACGTGGAACTCGACGGTGCGGTGACTGATAAAGAGCGCCTCTCCGATGACGCGGTCGGTCTGTCCCGCAACGAGCAGACGAAGCACGTCCAACTCCCGTTCGGAGAGGAGGGCCTGCTCCGCAACTGGCTCCGTGGTGCTCGGGATGGCCGCGATCAGGGCGGTTGCCTGCCCTGGGAGCAAGGCTCGGCCCGCCGCCCAGGCGTGGGTAAACGTTGCTTCCCCAATGGCTCGCCTGGCGACGGCGATGGCCCCATCCCAGGCTGTCCGCTCGCTGGGGATGGAGGTGTCGAGGCCCAACCGTTCGCCGAACGCCTCGGTCGCGGCGAGACAACGCACCGCTCTTTCGCTCCGTTCCAGGAAGGTGGCGGCGATGGCGGCCCCTCGGAGATCGTCGTAGACGGCCAGCGGAGATGTCCCCAGGTCTTCCTGCGCCAGGATCTCCTGGAAGCGCTCCAGGGCTGTGGCGTAGTCACCTCGCTGGAGCGCCAGGTAGGCGAGATCTCCCAGGGCTCTGCGCACGCCAGTGAGAAACGCAACGGATTGACAGAGCGCCAGCACGTTGTCGTACAGGCGCTCTGCCTCGTCGAGGTTACCTCGTTCACCAGCAACGATGCCCAGGCTTCGGGTGCAGTTCCCGACCATGAGGATGGACAGGCGGGGATCAGGAATTGCCTCTGCCGCCACCCGCCCTGCTTCGAAGCAGGCGGCGGCATCGGCTGGCTCGCCGAGGTGGAAGGTGGCAACACCGAGCGCGTAGTGAGCGAACGCCTCCGTGAGTGTGCGCGGCGCGCCTGGCCCGGGGCTGGCCGCCGGCGCAGCAGATGCACCAGATACTGACCACGTGCCGGCCAGCTCTCGACAGAGGCGCAGTCCTTCGGTGCTGTGGCGTGCGGTGTCGGTCATTTCGCCACGCAGAAACTCGATCAGGCTGAGCCACACGAGGGCCCGGGCGCGCTCGGGCGACGGTGACAGGTCCTGATCATCCAGGGCCCGGGTCAGCCATGCCTTGCCTTCCCGCACGTGAACGCGGGCGTACCAGAATCCCCCCAGCGCGGCGGCGTGCGTGAGTCGGTGCGCGAACTGACCCGTTGTTTCCCACCAGGTCAACGCCGCGCGCATGTTCGCGAGCTCTGTCTCCAGCCCATCCAGGCGACGTTCGCCGTCGGGCAGGAAGTGTGCCAACTCCTCTTGTTCGGCCAGCGAAAGGAAGTAGGCGGCATGGGCCTGTCGGGCAGCGGTCTCCTGCCCCTCGGCTGCCAGTTGCTCGGCCGCAAATTCCCGGATCGTTTCAAGCATTGTGTACCGGGGAGATGCACCCGTGCCTGGTTCGTGCCGGACCAGACTGTTGTCGACGAGGGAGGCGAGCGAATCGAGCACCCCGGGCGCGTGCGTCGAGCCAGCTTCTGCCAACCCTGTCGCTGCCGCTGCGACCTCATTGACCACAGCTTCGGCGGCATCGAGCCCAAAGCCACCATCGAACACGGCAAGGCAGCGAAACGCCTGCCGTTCGGGCGCGGAGAGCAGGTCGTAGCTCCAGGCGATGGCGTTGCGCATGGTTTGCAGCCGGGCGGGCAGATCGCGGTCGCCCTCCACGAGGAGGGGGAGCCGCCGGTCCAATCGCGCCAACAGGGTTCGCAGCGAGAGGTGGCTGACGCGGGCGGCGGCCAGTTCGATCGCCAATGGCAAACCGTCGAGATGGTGACAAATCTCGGAGACCACGGCCGCGTTTGTCTCACTGACGTCGATGTCCGGGACGACAGCCTGGGCGCGTTCGAGGAAGAGCGTTACAGCCTCGGAGTGCAGCGTTTGTGGTGCGTGGAGCGCCGGTTCCTCGCGGGTTCTCCTGCCGCCATCTGGCTCGTGGTTCTGGGAGAGCGGCGGGACCGGGAGTACGCGTTCGCCCCTGACCCGGAGCCGGGCCCGGCTCGTGACCACCACCTGAAGTTCGTGGCACGTGGCGAGGAGCTCGGCAACCTGTGGCGCGGCATCCAGCACCTGTTCGAAATTGTCGAGAACGAGCAGGAGTTGCGTGTCGCGCAGGGCGCGTAAGAGCCGGTCCTTGACGGCAACGCCAGTGATGCCGCATCGCGCCGCGATCGCGCCGATGATGGCGCCAGGTTCGCGGATGTGTGCAAGCGATACCCAGACCACGCCATCACGGAAATCCGGCTTCAGTTCGAGGGTGATTTCGATTGCCAACCGGGTCTTGCCAATCCCACCCGGGCCGGTGAGGGTCAACAGGCGGGTGGTGCGGCGGCGCAGCAGCGCCGCCGCGGCTGCGAGTTCAGCTTGTCTTCCGATGAGAGGAGTGAGCGATTGCGGAATGAGGGTATCCCACGCGGGCCGAAGTTCTGTCGTGGACACGCTCGAATGGTCGTGCGGCGCTATCGAGCCGATCGTCATACTGGTACTCACCGACTCGGGGCGGAAGCGCCGCCATGATGGCTGGCGCCTCCCGCATGCGATCGCCACGGGTGAAGATTATTGTAGCGTAGCGCAGTGGCCCTACCCCTCCTTGCCGGAGCGATACAGGGTGCGGCAAACCGTTCAGGTGTGGTTGTGGAAGGGCACAGAGGAACGGGGCAGCCAACGCTGGCCGCGCCGTTCCTGGTCGTGTCGTCGGTCGGTGCTAGCTCTGCTGGAAGCAGTACAGGTGGAACAGGTTGTTGCACGTACCGGAGGCGAAATCTGTCCAGTTGTCGCTCGTGGCCGTGACCTGTCCCTCGTCTCCGTTGGCCCCATTGGCGCCTGTCGTCCACCCGGTGCAGTTCTCGTCCAGCACCCCGCCGCCCGTGCCGTTGGCTCGGGTGTTTGTCCAGGTCCGAAATCCCGGGTCGTCGAACGTTACCCCGTTCTCGGCCACGGTGATGGGCGCGGCCAGGGCGCCGTCCGTCAGATCAGCCCAACTGCTGGCGATGGCTACGCCGTTCGGGAGGTGGTAGGGACCGCTCGACTGCGAGAAGCGCGTCGCGGGCGATTGCGTGTCGTCAGAGAGCCAGGCGCGGTACGTGCCGGGCAGACTGGCGGAAGCGGCCAGGTTCTGGCACAACGCATCGGCCCCGGCCAGACCGCCCAGATTGCCGTTCTGCGTGGTGCTGCTGAGGAAGACCCGGCAGGGGCCGCAATCGATCAACTTCTTGCAGCGCTTCTTCTTCACTCGCCCACAATGCTGCTTGCAGAACGCCGCTTTCTTCCTGCACCGCTTCTTGCGCTTGCCCTTGCGGCTGCCGGGATTGTGGCGGTGCCGTGCCTTGCGACGCTGTCGCCGGCGACGCGCTTCGCCTGCCGGGGAGCGGAGGGCAGCCAGGGTGGCGGCAAGTGGCAGGGCCAGGCCCACCTGGAGCAGGTTGCGGCGAGAGATGAGTTCCAGAAGCCTGTCGATGAACTCGTCGACGAGTGGGCGAACCATGAACTGGACTCCCTGTGGCGAATGCGGCGGCGTGCCTCGACCCAACGTTGCCGGCAGGATGACTCGTGTGCTGTTGCATTGCGATGGATTTCGCTGTGGTCGGAGTATATGGTGGAGCGACGCCCGTCGTCAGGTTCGCACGGGTGTCGACGATGGCGGGCGCGGATGAGTTTGCATGTGTTCCCTGGAGCCGACGATGGGACTCGAACCCGCAACCTGCTGTTTACAAA
>DAOUDE010000059.1:0-21150 GCA_034431475.1 Thermomicrobiales bacterium
GGGGCGTACCGCGCGCGCTACCCCTACAACTCGAAGATCACCGATGACCTTGACCGCATCGAGGAGATCTTCGAGCACGCGCACATCGCCGCCCGCACCTGGTTCCCGGACCTGCGCGAGACGGCCTTCACCCACTCCTGGGGCGGCGTCTTTGGTACCCCGCGCGATGGCATGCCGACGATGGGCTTCAACCCGCGCACGGGAGTGGCCCTGGCCTATGGCTACACTGGCGAGGGTGTAGCAACCTCCAACCTGAGCGGCCGGGTGCTGACTGACCTCATCACGGAGACCGATTCACCCCTCACTCGCCTGCCGATGGCTTCGCACAACCCGGTCGTCTGGGAGCCGGAGCCGCTGCGCTCCATCGGCGTGAACCTGGTGCGCCAGACGCGCTACTTCGAGAACGAGGAAGTGGAGCGCACCGGCGAATACCCGGAGTGGCCGAAGCTGGTGCACAAGCTGGTGCGCCGGTAGGGGCCAGGCGAGCGGCTCATGAACGGTGAGCCGACCGACTCCTTGTCATGGGTGAATCCAGGGCGCCCCGGGCACGGAGCCCGCTAGCCGGAAGCGGGTTCCGCTGACCGGAGTGGGAGCGCCTGCTCGCTGACCGGAGGGTTATCATCGGCCAGGCGCTGGCGCACCCACTGGCGGTAGACGGCCACCGCAGAGGCCAGATGCGCCCGCATCGCCGCCGCCGCCGCCTCAGGGTCGCCAAGGCGGATGGCGTCCAGGATGGCCTCGTGCTGATCGGCCGTGGTGAGCGGCGGCGCAAGCGTCACGTTCAGGATGCGGTCCATGATCTGCCGCTGCACGCGGAAGGCGGCGGCCACCGCTTCTTCCAGGAAGGGATTGTGCGCGGCGGCGGCAATCCCCTGGTGGAAGGCGACATCGCCCGCTGTCGATTGCTCGCGGTCCCCCTCCTCCAGGCCCTGCCGGTTGCAGGCCACCGCCTCCTCCAGGGCGCGCAGCTCACGCAGGGTGATCCGTTCCGCCGCCAGGCGCGCCGTCTGGAGTTCCTGCGTGCCGCGAAACTCGAACAGGCTCAGGATGTGCTCGGGGTCCGCTGGCACCGCGAGGTCAATCCCGGCGACCGCGATAGACCGCGCCTGGTTCGAGACATAGATGCCGCTGCCGCGCCGCGTGCGCACCAGACCGCTGGCGGTCAGCATTTTCACCGCCTCGCGCACCATGCTGCGGCTGACGTCCAGGCGCGTCGCCAACTCCTGCTCTGTCGGCAGGCGATCGCCTGGGCGATAGCCCGCGCTGGCGATGAGGTCCGCAATCTTCTCGGCGGTTTTCTCGTAGCCGGGCCGGTAGACGTTCGCTCCCGGGTTGATCTCCGCCTTCACCATGGAACCGGTCATCTCTCGCGCTTCCGCTGCACGCCCGTTGGAGGGCAAGAGCACGGCAGCCCTGGGCATCTGTGGCCGCCCGACCCCACGGCCAGCATACGACGCGCGGCATGGAGCGGCAAATCATGGCGCGAGGGATTGGTAGGACTCATTACTTGTATCACCCGTACCCTGATTCTGGCTTGACGACGACCTACTACCCGCCTGCTCCGCTCTATCGGACCACATGGAGTGCATTCCATGGCCTGACCAGCAAGCTGACCGGGATTGACACAGTAGAATGAGTACGATATATCTGTAGCGAAAACTGGTGGTTCGGACAATGCAATCGTACTACTTTTGCGGATCGAAGCCGTGGCCGGCCGGGCGCGACGAGCATGCGCGGCGGTTCGCGGCGAGCGCCGATACGCAGGGACCGGAGCGCCGTAAAGGCCCGGACGCCACTGGAGGAGCCAGGAAGCCATGATCGGTCCGTGTGAGCCGTTGACCGCCAGCGTCGTGGGAGGCGGCAGCGGGGGACGGCTGAGCCTGAAGGCGCTGACCGCTTCTGATCGCTTTCAGCTCGTCGCCGCCACGGACCTGCGCGACGATGTCCTCTGCGGGCTGCAGCAAGACTATCCCACACTCCGCACGTTCACCGACTACCGGGAGATGTTCGCGGCCTGCCCCACCGATGTCGTCTGCGTGAGCACGTACCCGCCCAGTCATGAGCCGATTACCCTCGACGCGCTGGAGCTTCCCCTCAAGGGCATACTGGTGGAAAAGCCGCTCGGACACACCGCCGCGTCTGGCCAGCGCATCCTCAACGCCATTCGGCAGCGCGGGATTCCGATGGCGGTGCCGCACGGCTTGCTCGCAAAGCGCACCCCGCTCGAGATCATCGAGCGCGTCCAGGATGGCCAGATCGGCGAGCTGGTGTTGATCGAGATCCAGTGCACGGGCTGGGACATCATCAATGCGGGCATCCACTGGCTTGATTTCGCCCTCACCGCGCTGCGCAATGAGCCGGTCGAGTCGGTCCTGGCGCTGTGCGACAGCACCACCCGGACCTACCGCGATGGCATGCAGGTGGAGACGGTGGCCGTCACCTCGGTCCAGATGCAGAGCGGCGTGCGCGTGGTCATGCACACTGGCGATCACCTGCACGTCAATCGCCCCGGGAAGGCGACGCTCTTCCGGCTGGTGGGCACGGCGGGGGTCATCGAATTCTGGGGTTGGGAAAACGGCTACCGCATCGTGAACGCCTGCCACCCGTCCGGCGAGACGATCGTGCCAGAGGAGTTCCCGGTCATCGGTCACCGGCGGCACCTGGAACACCTGGCCGACATGATCGTGTCAGGGGATCACGACTTCAGCATTCCAGAAGGTTCGCTACTGGCCCTCGAGGTGTGCGAGGCCGCGTATCTGTCGAGCCGGCACCGGTGCCAGGTGACATTTCCGCTCGCGAGCTTTGTCCCACCACCGGCCACGGCTTGGGAGCCGGGGCAGCCCTACGCGGGCGCCGGTGGCGGCCGCGACGGGAGAATGTTGTGACCGCGGGCCGGCCCGTCCGCTTCGGGATCGTCGGTGGCGGGTGGCGAGCCGAGTTTTACCTGCGGGTCGCGCGGGAGTTGCCCGGCCGCTTCCAGGTCTCTGGCATCGTCTCGCGCGATCCCGCCAAAGGGGAGCGCCTCCAGGCGGCCTGGCACACCGCGTCATACCGCACGCTCGATGCCCTGCTCCAGGCTGAGCAGCCGGATTTCGTGGTGGTCAGCGTGCCCCGTGCCGTGGCGCCGGACGTCATCACGACGTTGGTCGAGCGCGGTATGCCCGTCCTGGCCGAGACGCCGCCGGCGGCGGATCTCGATGCGTTGCTGGCGCTCAACACGCGGGTGGACCCCACGGCGCGCGTGCAAATCGCGGAGCAGTATCCGTTTCAGCCGTTGCACGCGGCGCGCCTGGCGCTCGTCGCCTCCGGTCTCCTGGGCACGCCCGCACAGGCCCAGGTGTCCGTCGCCCACGGGTATCACGGGATGGCGCTGCTGCGCCGGGCGCTCGGCCTCGGCTACGACAACGCCAGGATCGACGCGCGGCGCATCGTCTCGCCGATCG
This sequence comes from Thermomicrobiales bacterium, assembly GCA_034431475.1. Taxonomy (GTDB): domain Bacteria; phylum Chloroflexota; class Chloroflexia; order Thermomicrobiales; family UBA6265; genus JACCXM01. The sequence goes on from DAOUDE010000059.1 coordinate 3,444, forward strand.
TGGCTGGTCCCGATCGCGGCGGGGAGCCGGGCGCGGAATGCATCACGTCTTCCGGGCAGGTCATCGCCCAGTTTGATTTCGGGGACGCGTTCGGGGTGTACGACTTCTGCGGCGACCAGTATTTCTCCTGGATTCGCGCGCCTCGTCTGCTGATTCGCGGCGAGCGGGGGGAGATCAACAACACGCAGGTGCGCTATCTGGCGGACTACCGCACACCAGTTGCGCTCGAACTGCGGCGGCAGGATGCCGGGCTCGATGGCAATCTCGAAGGCTACCACCACAAGGGGATCCTGGCGGGTGAGCGGTGGATCTACCGAAATCCCCTGGCGCCTGCCCGCCTGAGTGACGACGAAGTCGCCGTTGGGACGTGCCTGGACAGGATGGCGAGTTTTGTGACAGGAGGTGAGAGCTTCTACAGCCTGGCCGAGGCTTCGCAGGACCAGTACCTGAGCCTGATGATGGAGTCGGCGGTGGCGACCCAGGAGACCATCACGACGACGACCCAACCATGGGCGGAGCAGTAACCGCGACGGAGCGGTTGCACGACAACGCTGCGTCACGGCGGCATCGCAGACAGGAGCGCGCGATGAACGAGACGGGAATGAATCGACGCGGATTTCTCGGCAGAGCAGCCCTGGGCGCCGCGGGCCTTGCCGCGGCGCGCTTGCCCTACCCCAACGCGGCGCTCGCCGCCACCCAGGCGTCGGATGCGCCTGTCACGATCACGTTGTGGGGATGGTGGGATATCCGCATGGCGATCTACGAGGAGGCGGCCAAGGGTTTCATGGAGGAGAACCCGAACGTCACCGTCCAAGTCGTGACCCTGCCGAGCGGGGACGACGTACTGCCAAAGCTTTACTCGGCGTTGCCCTCTGGCACCGGACCGACGATGCTCAAGATGGGTGAGTTCCTGTTTCAGTTGCGGGACGAGGAGCTGGTCGTCCCCTTCCCGGAGGATCTCTTCCCCGAGAGCTGGCTGCAGGAGGCATACCCGGGCTTCGATTGGGCCACATACGGGCGCTACGTCGTGCCCACCGGCGCGAGCGCCTCGGTCTTCGTCTACAACACGGCCATGTTCCAGGAAGCCGGGCTCGATCCAGCGGCTCCCCCGCGCACCTGGGACGAGCTGATCGAGGCGGCCAAGAAACTGACGCAACGGGACGACAGCGGCGCGATCACGCGGGCGGGTTTCGTGCCCGGCGTCGATTTCACCCCGCTCGATTACCTCTACCAACTTGGCGGCAACATCGTCACGCGTGACAACGGCCAGCCGGTAGCGACCTTCGATACCCCACAGATGCAGCAGGCCTACCAGTTCCTGGCGGACCTGGAGCTCACCCACAAGGTCTGGAGCCACGACTTCCTCCCCTCGGAGGAGGCCATCGGGACGGGCCGCGCGGCGATGACCCTCTGCGAGTCGTACCAGATAGGCGACTGGCGCTCATCGTACGCGGACATGATGCCAAATCTGGCGTTCGCGGCGCCGCCGACACCGACCGGTGAGCCGGAGCCCCTGTACGGCCGCAAGTCGATCGTCCTGGATGTCTCAGTGCTGACCGGGCGGCCACCCGAGGAGCAGGCGGCGGCCTTCCGCTTTCTGGAGTACCTCTACAAGAAGCGGCTGGACATCCAGTTCGAGCTGGTTGACCTGATCGCCCTGGCGCCAGAGCGGAAAGATCTGCTGGACGATCCCCGGGTGAAAGAGTCCCCCTGGCTGAGCATCATGCCGGAGTTCACGGCCAAGGAGCACGACCCCGTCCAGGCCATTGGCGAACTGCAAACGATCACGGAAGATGTGCTGACGCGGATCCTGGTGACGCAGGAGCCAGTTGCAAGCGCCGTGAGTTACGGGCAGGAGCAGATGCAGCAGCTCGTGGCGAAAGGCTCCCTGAACTACCTGCAGTAGCCGCAGCGTACCGGCGCGGGCGGGAGTGGGCGCTGGCCATGTCGGCCATCTCACCCGCCCGCCCAGGCGGTGCTTCTCAGCCGGGAGAGCCGACGATGACGCCAGCGAACACCCATCCCATGCGGCAGGGCCGACGACGCCGGTCGAGCCTGCGGCGCGCCGAGCAGCGATTCGTCGCCATCTGCCTGGTGCCAGCCGTGGTGTTCTTTGCCATCTTTCGCTTCTACCCACTCGGGTACGCCTTCTGGATGAGCCTGCACGACTGGCACTTGATCAGGCCGCACCAACAGTTTGTGGGCTCCCAGAACTACCAATCGATCCTCTCCGATCAACTGTTTCACCAGGTCGTGGGCAACACGCTTTACTTCGCCGCGGCCGCGAGCATCGGCTTGACCCTGCTCTCATTCCTCGTGGCGCTGATGCTCAACCCGATCGGGCGTGGGAGCACGCTCTTTCAACTGCTCTATTTTCTGCCCGTGATGACGTCGACGATTGCCATCTCGACGATCTGGCTGTGGCTGTTTCAGCCGCGCTTCGGCGCGCTCAATCAGCTTCTCGGCTCGTTCCATCTCCCCCAGGGGACGTGGTTGACAGCGCCGGTTACGGCCATGCCGAGCATCATCCTGATGAGCGTCTGGGCGGGTCTCGGCTTCTACGTGATCATCTTCCTGGCCGGCTTGCGCGGCATCCCCACCATGTACTACGAGGCCGCAGCCATCGACGGCGCATCCCCGCTCCGGATCATCCGGGATATCACCCTGCCCCTGCTGCGACCCGTGATCACGTTCGTCCTGGTGACGACCATCATCGGCGGCTTCAACGTCTTCCAGCAGATTTACCTCATGACGCAAGGCGGCCCCCTGAACGCGACGCGCGTGCTGGCCCTGCACATCTACAACACCGCCTTCAAGGACCTGAACATGGGGCAGGCCGCCAGTATGGCGTTCGTCCTGTTCGCCATCGTTTCGGTCTTCACCCTGGTGCAATTGCGTCTCCGGCGCGTCGATTGGGAACTCTGAGATCAGGCCGCCACCGCCGCGTGCCCAGCGCGGCTCCAACGGTCAACGCCGCCACAACGCCGCGGCTGGGAGCGGGAAGGAACAGGAGATCGGCATGCAGACCACCAGCGACGTCCTGACGCAGCCGGCCATCACCACCCCGGTGCCCCACGCGCTGCCGCGGCCGCTGTGGCGCGGGCATCTGCTGAACTACGTCCTCCTGAGTCTCGGGGCGCTAGTCATGGTTGGCCCCTTCCTGTGGATGCTCGGCACCTCTTTCAAGGCGCCAGCGGAAACGGTGGCGTTCCCTCCCACGTTGTGGCCGGCGCAACCCACGCTGGAGAACTACGCCGACGTGGCCAACCGCCTCGAAATTGGCAGGTTGTACTGGAATACGACCGTGGTTTCCGTCATCAAGACAATCTTGATGGTCTACTCCGGAGCGCTGCTGGGCTACATCTTCGCCAAGTTCGAGTTCCCGGGGAAGAACCTCATTTTCATTGGCATCCTGAGCACCATGATCATCCCGTTCGAGGTGTACATGATTCCGCTCTACGTCATGATGGTGCGCGCCAAGCTCGGCGACACCTACATGGCGCTCGTGCTCCCGTCGGTTTTCAGTGCCTACGCCATTTTTCTCTTCCGCCAGTTCATGTACACCATCCCCAATGATCTGATCGATGCGGCGCGGGCCGATGGGGCGGGCGAGTTCCATATCTTCCACCGCATCGTCCTGCCACTGTCCAAGCCGATTCTGGTCACGATGACCAGCTTCTACTTCATGTGGGAGTGGAACGATTTTCTCTGGCCGCTGATCGTGATCACCGATCCCAACAAGTACCTCCTCTCGGTCGGGCTGGCGACGTTGGTCGGGGAGCACGCCACGGATTACGGGCTGATCATGGCAGGCGCGAGCCTGGCAATCCTGCCCATCCTGGCAGTCTTCCTGGTGCTGCAGCGGCACGTCATCCGGGGGATCACCATGACGGGCATGAAGTAGTGAGCGACCGCCTGGGTGAGGGGATGGGGAACGTGACATGAGCATCGTGTACGACCGCGCGACGCTGCCGGTGCTCCGCACCGCCGAGGTCGCCGTTTGCGGCGGCTCATTCGCCGGCGTCGCCGCCGCGTTGGCAGTCGCGCGTGCCGGCCGCTCGGTGATCGTCATCGAGCCGCGGACCTACCTGGGGCGCGAGATCACCGCCACTGGCCGCTACTGGATTGGTGCGGATAGCCAGGCGGCCGTGTCTGACTTGCCCGAGCTTGTCCGTGCCTGCGTGGAGGCGACCGGCGACGAGGCGCTTGGGGACGAGATCCCGCTCAAGCCCCAAGCCGTCAAGGTCGCGCTGGAAGATCTGCTCCTGGCGGCGGGGGTCGAGATCCTCTACGCCAGCCTGCCCGTGCAGGTGCTCGCTCGGGACGGGGCGGTCGCGGGTCTCGTTATCGGGAACAAGTCGGGCCGGCAGGCGATCACCTGCCGCGCGATCATCGACGCGACCGAGACGGCGATTGTCAGTCGCCTGGCGGGCGCCGCGTTCGCGCCGCAAGAGACCAAGACGGCATGCTACACGCGCGTGCTGGAGTTCGATCGCGTGCAGCCCATCGAAGCGTCCAGGCTGGACGTGCCAGCTGACCTCGGCCTGGCCGGGAACGCGGTGAGACTCCACCGCGGCTATCACGGGCCACGTCACATGTTGGTTGAGTGCCAGTTCATTCTACCCGCGGACGCCGATATCGCCGGTCAGGCGCGGCGCGAGACCGAGGCGCGTCATCGCTCCCTGCGCCTGGCCTCGCACCTGATCAAGCACGAGCCGGCCTTCGCGAAGGCGTTCCTGGCCTCGGCATCCTACGAACTTCTTGGCCCGCAGACGGATCCGCTGGCTGGGGGCGCCCCGGCGTGGGTCCCCGCCGACGGGGTTTCTGGCGCTGTCGTGTGTAAAGGCAGCGGCGCGTTGCGGCTGGAGAGTCTGGCCAGCCCGCTCCGCAACTTGTGGTGCCTGGGGGACGCCGCGTGGCTGCAGCCGCAGCAGCGACCGTTGTTCCAGGACGCTGTTGCTGCCAGCCGGGCGGGCGAGGCGCTCGGCGACGGGGTGATTCGTCATTGGCAGACCCTGGTGGGCGAACAGGGTTCGCCAGTCACGGCTGAACCCGACGCATCCGTTGAACCAGACGCATCCACGCTGGCCAGTGCGGACGAAGCGGCGGACGACATCGTGGTCCGGGAGTTCGACAGCCCGCAACGAGGGCGTCCCTACCGGCGTATCGCCGTTCCTTCCAGCCAGGTCCCGGTCCTCGGCGCCGTGGATGTCCTGGTCGCCGGCGGCGGGACGAGCGGGGTGCCGGCGGCGATTGCCGCATCTCGCGAAGGGATGCGCACGCTGCTGATCGAGATGGGTCCTGAACTCGGCGGCACAGGCACGCTCGGCGGGATCGACAGCTACTGGGGAGGGCGCCGGGTCGCCTTCTGCACCGACATCGTCGCCAGCGTGCGGGAAGTCCAGGACAGCCTGAACTACGACGAGCGGGGCGCGGGAGGCAACTTCAACCGCCGCTGGAGCGCGGAGCCCAAGATGTACGCGCTGCGACGCGAGGCCGAGCAAGCTGGCGTCGAGCTGCTTTTCGGCACGTTTGCGATCGGCGCGCTGGTCGAGGCGAGCCGCAGCACCGTGCGCGGCGTCATCGCCGCAACGCCGTACGGACCCTACGCCCTTCTGGCCGGCGCGACGATCGATGCCACCGGCGACGGCGACGTGGCAGCGTTCGCCGGGGCGGACAGCGTCTACGGCTCGGAGCGAGATCACGGGACGCTGTACCACTCGCTCAACCCGTACAACAAACCGGGGCGCACGCTCAACGTCAAGTCCAGCCAGGTCGATGTCGGCAACATCGAGGATTACACCCGCGCGCTGCTGGCCGGTCACCGTCGCGGCGGTATGCACGGGGAAGAGATCCACGACCACGCCATCTACCTTGCCACGCGCGAATCGCGTCACATCCTGGGCGACGTCACGCTCACGATGACCGATCAGTTGTTGCACCGCTGCTGGCCCGACGTCGTGAACATCCACTTCAGCAACCACGACATCAAGGGCAAGAGCGGCGCTGATTGGGTCAACGTGGGGCTCATCCCGCCGCACCTGGATACGGAGATACCGTACCGGGCGCTGACGCCACGGAACCTCGATGGCATTCTCATTGGCGGCAAGGCCTACTCCACCACGCACGATGGCCTGGCCGGGCCGCGGATGATGTCCGACCTGGAGAACCAGGGTGGCGTGGTCGGCCTGGCGGCGAGCCAGGCGATTCGCGCGGGCTGCCAGCCGCGCGAGATCGACGTGCGAGCGCTCCAGGAGCGACTGGTGGAGGTGGGTCTGCTGCCTGGCGACGTGCTCACGCGCCACCTCGCGCCGCGACGCCACAGCGACGCCGACCTTGCCGCGCTGGTGGTCGGCCTGAAGGAGGAAGCCGAGCACCCCCTCCACGCCTACTCCGATATGAAGCTGACCGATCGCTACGATGGTCCGATCACGTTCGTCGAGGTCTGCACGGCTGGCCCGCGCATCGTCCCCCTTCTCGAGCGTGCGTTGGCCACCGCCGAGGGCGCCCATCGCATGCGCATTGCGCAGGCGTTGGCGATGTACGGCGCGGAATCGGCCGCCCCGGTCCTGGCGGCCGCGATCGAACGCCTCCTGGCGGGCGGTTCGCTGCCGGCTCGTGATGAGGGGATCCGGCATGTCGGCTGGTCCCCCGATCAGGGAGCCATGCCCGACGCCTGCTACCTGCTCTACTCCCTGGGCCAGACCCGCGAACCACTCGCTGTGCCTATCTGGCGGAGGGTTGTTGATCTTGTCGAGCCCACGGAGGACGATTTTCTCGATCGGAACAAGGGGATCTTCTACTACATCGACGCCATCTGCTACGGCGCGGATCGGCTGGCTGACCCACTGGCGGTCCCGATCCTGGAAGCGCTGCACGGGTACGCCCCGTTGCGCGATCAAGTGGCTCGCGCGGGCTTCCAGGTCGACATTTTCGACGAGCGGCGGGCGATGCTGGAGGTGGCCATCGGGCGAGCGCTGGCCCGCTGCGGCAGCGCCCATGGCTACGAAATCCTGATCGCGTACCTGGCCGACAACCGGGCGCTCCAGGCCGAAGCCGCGCACGCGGAGTTGGCCGCACTGGCCGGGTGCGATCACGGCAAGGACCAGGGGGCGTGGCGCGGCTGGCTTTCAGCCACCGCCGATTCCCTGAGTCCCCAACCGTATGAAGGGCGGCTCGACATGCCCGCCGAGGATGAAGAGATCTTGCGCCCGGCGATCACCGCTGACGTCGCTCATGTGGGAGCCTCGGGATGACGGAGCTTCGACTACCGCTGCGGTAGATTCACCTCGACGCCCACACGATGAACAGGAGTGAGTGATCACCGCGACGGAGAGGCAGGACGTGCCCCAAAATTTGAGGAGGCTCTGGACGTGAAACACCGCTGCCTGATGATCGGCGTGGGCGGCATGGGCGCGCGCTGGGTGCGGGATATCTGGAGCCCGTTTGGCGACCGCCTGGAAATCGCCGCCGTGGTCGATGTTGATCCTGTTGCCCTGCAGGCGGCAGCCGACTGGATCGGCCTCTCCCCGGCGGCGCGCTTCACCGATCCCCGGGAGGCGTTCGCCACCGTCGACGCCGATTTCTGCTGCATCGTCACCCCACCGGCCTATCACCAGGAGGCGGTTGAGCTCGCCTGCGCGCGTGGCCTGCCCATCCTCTCCGAGAAACCCATCGCCGATACCTGGGAGGGGTGCGAAGCCATCGTGCGTGCGGTGCGTGCGGCCGGCGTCAAGATGATGATTACCCAAAATTACCGCTCCACCGCGCGCATCCTGACTCTCAAGGAGGCCATCGCGACGCTCGGTCCCGTCAACTACGCGGTGGCTCGCTATGCGTCCGACTATCGCCGGCGAGGATCCTGGGGCATGTTCCGCCACCTCATTGACCACAGCTTGCTGGTCGAAGGGGGCATCCACCATCTCGATCAACTCCGCAATCTCTGCGGAGCGAACTGCCGGACGATCGGCGGCTGGGACTGGAACCCCGGGCGCGTGCGCGGAGAAGCCGCACACTGGCGGACGAGCGACTCCTTTGCCGCCGAAGCGAGCGCCCTCCTGGTGATGCAGATGACGAACGGCGCTTTCGCCAGCTACGAGGGCAACAACCTGGCCACGGGGAAGACCAATTCCTGGCGGGAGGAGTACTACCGCGTCGAGTGCGAAGGGGGCGCCGCGGTCCTCGACCGCGATCAGATCGTGCGCATCGAGGAGCGGAGCGCCACGGGCGCTTATCAGACGCGCGAAGTGCCGTTGGTCAACGTGACCTGGGAGGGGCATCAGGCCGTCGCGGCGCAATTTCTCGACTGGCTCGACGGCGGCCCGCCGCCCGAGACGACCCTGGACGACAATCTGCAATCGACGGCCATGCTCTTCGCCGCCATTCAGGCGTCCGAGACCGGTCAGATGGTGGACGTGCAGGCGATGCTCCGGACCATCGAAGGCGCCGGGGCTTGACGCGAGTAGCGGGAAAGACGTGGGAGAACGCATGACGACGCCCAGCCTTCGCCTGCGGCAGGTGCACCTCGATTTCCACACCCCGGGCACGATCCCAAACGTCGGTAGCGACTTCGATCCAGAGCGCTTTGCCGCCACGGTCGCGGTGGCCCATGTTGACTCGATGACGGTGTTCTCCCGCTGCCACCACGGCTACTCCTACCACCCGACGGCGGTTGGGACCATGCACCCGGGGCTGGGCTTCGACCTGCTCGGGGCCCAGATCGACGCGCTGCATGGGATCGGGGTGCGGGCCCCGATCTACATGACCGTCGGCTGGGATGAACTCGCGGCGGACACTCACCCGGAGTGGCAGCAGGTCGACGCCAGCGGCGAGGTCTGCCGGGCGCAGCCAGGAGACCTCTCAAACTGGCGCTTCCTGGACCTGGCCAGCCCCTACGTCGACTACGTCCTGGCCCTGACGGATGAAGTGCTCGGGCGCTACGGCCCCGTCGATGGCATCTTCTTCGACATCCTGCGGCAGGCCCCCGCTGGCCACGGCTCGCCCTGGCGCCGGCAGTTGATGCAGGCGGAGGGAATCGAACCTGGCGATGAGGCGGCGGTGACGGCGCTGGCGCTGCGCATCGAGCGGCAGGCCATGGCGCGCCTGTCGGCCCGGGTGCGCGAGCACACCCCCGAGGCGACGGTCTTCTTCAACAGCCGCCTGCGGCTCGACCGCGACGTTGCCGCCGGGTCTCGCCCCGAGCTGCCCGACTACACCCACGTCGAGATCGAGTCGCTGCCCGGCGGCGACTGGGGGTACAACCACTACCCCCTTTTCGCGGCCTATTTCCAGACCCTGGGCTGGCCGATGCTGGGGATGACCGGCATCTTCCACACGGCGTGGGGTGATTTCGGCAGCCTCAAGACGGAGGCGGCGCTGGGGTATGAGTGCGCGCGGACGCTGGCCTCCGGCGCTGCCTGCTCGGTCGGCGATCACCTGCACCCGCGCGGCGCGCTCGAGCCAGCGACCTACCGCCGCCTGGGCGACGTCTACGAGCGAGTTGCGGCGCTCGAACCGTGGTGTGCCGGGGCCGAGCCCGTCCCCGAGGTCGGGGTCCTGCTGGCCGAAACCGGGCCACGCCTGCAGACCACCCACCGCGATGTCGATGAGGGAGCGCTGCGGATGCTGCTGGAACTGCACCGCCCTTTTCAGTTCATCGACGCCACTGCCGACCTTGCGCCATACCGGGTCCTGATCGCGCCCGACGTCGTGCCGTTCGACGACGCGCTGGCGAAGAAGATTGCGGACTACCTCGACGGCGGTGGGGCGCTCCTGCTCACGCACCGGGCGGGGCTGACGCCACAGGGTGACCGATTCGCGCCCTTCCTGGCCGAGCGGATGGGCCTTGTCTACGCGGGAGACGCCCCTGCCACGCCTGACTATCTCGTCGCCGGGCCGGAGCTTGGCGCGCCGTTTACGGATTTCCCCCAGGTGCTGTACGAGCGGGGCAGCGCGGTGCGCGCGGAAGGAGCAACGGTCCTGGCGTGGGCGGGAGAGCCCTTCTTCACTCGCGCCCCTGCGCACTTCTACGGCCACCGGCAAGCCCCTTTTGACCGGGTGGGGGATCGGCCAGCGGTAGTCCAGCGTGGCCCCATCATCTACGCCCACACTCCCCTCTTCGGGGCGTACCGCCAGTACGCCGTCCCCGCCTACCGCGACCTGGTTGGCCGGCTGCTGGAGCGCCTGGTTCTGGACCCGCTCGTGCTGACCCGGAACATGCCATCCACTGTTGAGCTCGCGTTACTGCGCCAGCCAGGCGCGGGGCGCACGGTCCTCCATCTGGTCAACGCGGTACCCCAGCGCCGCGGCCCCGCCATCGATATCGTCGAGGACGTGCTGCCGTTGCTCGATGCGCGCGTCGGTCTCCGGCTCGATCCCCCGCCCACTGCCGTGATGCTGGCCCCTTCCGGCGAGCCACTGGTGGCCGAGCTGGTGGACGGCGTCACCTGGGTCACCGTGCCCCGGGTAGAGGGGCACGCCCTGGTGGCCTTTTCCTGACCCGACCCGAGGGTGCGTCAGGCCTCGTGGTGGGAAGGGGAAAACCAGTGGAATCCTGGCGGCGCGGTCAGGCCCGGTTGACCACCTCTACCGAGCAGCCGGGCGTCAACCGGCCCTCGAAGGCATCCTCGAAGAACTGCTGGAGCATCGACCCGGTGAAGGTGGGCTCGGTCAGGCTGGCCGTGCCCGGCAGCGCCGTGATGGCACTGTGGCTGGCGTCAGTGACACCGGCTTCTGGCCGCCAGATGCGCAGGCGCACCATCCCCTTGTCGCCGCTGGCCGGGCAGTACGCCGCCTGCAGGGACTCGAAGAGCGCGACGGACATGCAGTCACTGGCGGAAGGCGCCTCGTTCTCGGCGCCATCCGGCGCCACACAATGCACCACGGTGTCCCCGCTGCCGTGGGTCAGGAGCACTGGCGCCAGGGCGTCCCCACGTTGCGGGAGCTTTGCCATCGGGTGCTCGCCGAGCGGCCCGGGCAGGTTGTAGCGGAGCCAGGCACACCACTTGCCGAGTTCGGGATCGGGCTCGCCAGCGCACGAGACCCCAAGATTGCCATGCTGGAGCGCGCCGATGACCGGGCCGTTCGCGACTGCCGACTGCAGGAACGGGGCCGAGCGGTAGGGAGAGGTGTACTCAACCAGCTTCTCGCCATCGGCCCAGCAGATCTCACTGACATCGGCCACGGTCTGCACGGCGTCCGGCAGGACCAATGCGGTCATGTCCAGTTCCCCAACATCGGGGAATGCCGGCATCTGCGACGCGTCTGGTACGCCAGACGCGGAGAACTGCGCCCACGTGCCTGCAAGATACGAAATGAAGAACGGGGCCACCGGAATCGGGCTGGCCACGCCGGTCAGCGTCATCTGGGCGTTGGCCAGCCAATCGAGTTGGCCGGAGGCCGGCAGTGCTGCTGGTTGTTTGTCTGGCTGCACAATGAAATTGCTGCCTGGAGCTTCCGCCGCAACGCCGGAGAGCCGCAGCCGCGGCTCATCCGCGGTGGCGGTGGCGGCGGTGTAGGCATCGAGCAGTTGCCCGGTCCAGAGCGCGGCGTGTCCGCCCTGGGAATGTCCCCAGGGAATGACATCGTAGGCGCCCGGCGCGTACCCCGGATAGACCTGCGTGAGCAGATGGTGCGCGGCGCGCAGGTTATCGATGGTGTTCGCCGCCTCGACCTTGCCCGCCGCATACGGTTCCAGAAGATCGGCATCACCGAGGCCGGTGAGATAGTCGCTGGCCACAACTACCCACCCGGCGGCGATCAGCCCAGCCAGGATGCCGTTCTCCGGCGTGCCCGTGTGCAGATCACCCGCCTCGGCGCTGCCCCAGACAAGCGCATTGATGCCGTACGGCGTGGGCCCCCAGATTTCCGATGCGGGCTGCGAGGAGGGCTGGCAGCGCTGGGTCATGCCGAGCGTGCCGTGGCACCAGGCGATGCCGCGCGCGGTGGTCTGGTCCCCCTCGTGCTGGAGCGCGATCTTCTCCAGTGCGTCGGGCGCGACCACAATGCCGCAGATGGCCGCCCTGGTCAGGTTGTCGATGCTTGTGGAGACGTACAGCACGCGCCAGGCGCGTGCCCCTGACGGAAAGTTGGGATCATCGCGGGCGGTGATCTCCTCGTAGTCCAGCAGATCCCCAATGGCGCAGCCCGCAAGGTCGCCAACATCGGGATTGGCGCACACGGAGCGCGGCGCAACGGGCGTGGCGGTGGCGGCGTCTCCCGCCACGCTCGCGGTTGGCTGTGGAGAATGGCCAGCCGCTGCCGCCATGTATCCCGCGCGAGCATCGCCCGCCGCGAAGCCGGCGATTACCGCGCCGGCGAGCGCGCCGCGCGATGTGGCGAGGGCGCGTGTCCAGGCATCGAACTGAACGGGGTTCATGACACTCCTCCCCGGCAGGCTGCGTACGCCGCGTCATCGGCCCGCAGATGGCTCGAGGTCGCCGTGCACCCGCCGGATGGTCGCGAGAGACATCCCGTCAGATCATAGCGCGGGGTGATGATTCCATGAAACACGTTCATGCCGGCCGTCGCGCACGCCTACGGCAGAGACGGTTGCACGCGTTTTCGTCGGCTGCAGGCGGGCGCGTTGCGCGATGATCGCAAAGCGCCCGCCGCTCCACCTAGATCGCCAGGCTGTGGTGCGTGCCCGCGGCGACGGCCGCGATGCCTTGCAACCCTTGCACCTGGACCGGGGTCTTGCGATCGAACGTGGTGCCGTCACCGACGGGGCCACCGTAGGTGTTGTAGCCCCAGGCCCAGACAGCGCCGTCGTTCTTGAGGACCAGGTTATGCCCGAATCCCACGGCGATGGCGCTGACATCAAACACATTCAGCGGCCGCACCGGCACCGGGCTATCCGTGGTGGTGCCCGTTCCCAACTGGCCGTACCCGTTCCCGCCCCACGCCCAGACCCGGCCGTTTTGCTCGAGCGCCAGGCTGTGGAACCCGCCACCACCCAGGGCTACGATCCGGCCAGACGCGGCAGGAATCATCACCGGTACCGGCGTGAGTTGCCGGAACTCCCCGCTGTTGTCTCCGAGCTGGCCGGAATGATTGCTGCCCCAGGCCCAGACCTGTCCGTTCCGGGCAAGGGCAAGCGCATGCTCGAAGCCGGCCGCGATTGCGACGATGTCGTCCAGGTCATGCACGTACTCGGGGCGATCGACGCTGTCCGTCGAGCCATTGCCCAACTGCCCCCAGTTGTTCGCACCCCAGGAGAGCACGCGGCCATCAGCGCGCAGGGCGAGGCAGAAGTCCCAACCGGCGCTGATGGCCGTAATGTTGAGGCTTGCATCCAGGATTTCCGCGGGATCAGGTCGGTCTGCCCCTGAGCCATCGCCAAGCTGGCCAAAGAAATTGGCGCCCCACGACCAGAGCGTCTTGTCTCGCATGAGCGCCAGGCTGTGAGAATTTCCGGCGGCAATCGCCTGCACATCGGTCAACCCGATGGCCGTGGGGTTCAGGTGGTTGGTGGTCGTGCCATCGCCGAGTTGCCCCAGCGCATTGTGGCCCCAGGCCAGCACCTCGCCCCCGCCGGTCAGTGCCAGCGTGTGAGCGCCTCCCCCAGCCAGCGCCGCGACCCCGACCGGTCCCTCGAGTTGCTGGGGCAGGTGGCGATCGGTGGTGGAGCCATCACCCAGGGCGCCCTGGATATTCTTGCCCCAGCTCCAGACCCGGCCCAGCACAATGGGCTCTTCGCAGAAGCCGAAGGTCTGCACATAGATCGCGCCACCGTCGGCGTTTGCGGCGTTGCCCTCTTTTTCCGGGACACCCAGGATGACGGCGATGCCGGTTTCATTGAACGTCGGGTCCAGCATGGTGTCATGGTGATCGGGGCTTCCCAGCCACCAGTCGACCGCGGCCTGTGGCTCGGTGCCGCCGGCAGCGCCGATCCACCAGGCGTCAAAGGCGTTCTCGTTGCAAACTGGCTCTTCGGCGTTGCCGCAGTACCCAGCGTCGCGGATGCGGTCCTGGGGCGTTGAGCCGGTGACCGGGTTGATATGCACCTTGGGCCCGCCGCCATCCCACCACTTGAGGGTGCGGGCGTCCGCGGCGTGCTGCCGGGCGGCGGCACGCAACAGGGGGTTGAGAGTCAGCGCCGGAACACCGGCATCCGCGCGAGCTTCATTGACGAGGCAGAGCACTGCCTCCTCCGCCACGAGTTGGGCAAGATTTTCGGCCAGTGTGCCGGCGAAAGGACTGGGGCAAACCATGGCAGAACCACCTTTCCGCGGAGCGTGGGCCCGCTCCATGCAGGGACCCAAGCCGACGGTAATCCCGCGCAGGCCATCGCCACATCCGTAGAAGTACGCAATTCCTCAAGCGTGTGCTCGTCCGTTTCCCGGGACGTGGCTGGAGCGATGTGGCGTTGGAGCGTGGTGGTAGACTGCCTTCCCCGGTGGTCATACGCGATCGCTGGTCTGTCCCTTCCTCATACTCAGCCGGAGCATCGTCTTCATGCGTATTCCTTCCGTCGAGAACATCATTCCCATGGTCGTGGAGAGCTCGAATCGCGGCGAGCGCGCCTACGATATCTACTCCCGCCTGCTCAAGGACCGCATCATCTTCCTCGGCACCCCGGTCAACGATGACGTGGCGAACGCGATCATCGCGCAGATGCTCTTCCTGGCCCACGAGGACCCGGATCAGGACATCAAGCTGTACATCAACTCACCGGGCGGCGTGATCTACTCCGGCCTGGCCATCTACGACACGATGCAGATGATCAAGCCGGATGTGCAGACCTACTCCATGGGCTTCAGCGCCAGCATGGGCGCGGTGCTGCTGGCCGGCGGCACGGCGGGCAAGCGCTACGCGCTGCCGAACGCGCGTATCCTCATTCACCAGGGCTCGGGCGGCTTCAGCGGCGCGATCCCGGACATCGAGGTGGCGGCGCGGGAAACCCTGACCCTCTCCGCGAAGTGCATCTCCATCATCGCGGCGCACAGCGGCCAGACCTTCGAGAAGGTGAAGCGCGATGCCGACCGCGACTTCTACATGACCGCCCAGGAGGCCAAGGACTACGGCATCATCGACGAGGTGCTGGAGCCCGTGCACGCCCCTGTGGAGGCGTAAGGGAAGACGCTTCGCTTAGGGAAGACGGCCTGCGGGCCTAGGGGAATAAGGGAGTAAGGGAATAAGGAACGACGAACAGGCGATGCTTGCCTACTCCCTTTCGTTCTCCTTACTCCCTCACTCCCTAAGCGAAGCGTCTTCCCCAAGCGCCGCAGCGCGACTTCCCTTACAACGTCCGTCCCTCGCTCGACAGCGCGGCCATTTCGGTGGCGGCCAGGTCGCGGTCGGGTTCGTAGCCGGGGAGGCCGTCGATGCTGGCGGCGTTGTTGGCCGCCATGTAGCGGGCTTTCCAGTCGGGCCCGTCTTTCTCCAGCTTGTTCTCGCTCCAGCGCAGCAGGTGATCCCGCTCGGCCACCATCTCCAGGCGCGGCACCCCGAAGCCGCAGGAATCGCTGATGCGGGTGACATCCACCACCACGATGCCGCGCGCCAGCGGGCGCTGCTCATCGTCCAGCGCGAAGCCCGCCAGCAGTTCGCGGTACTCCGGCGTGTCCTCCGGGATGGAGCGGCCCACGCCGTGGAAGCGCATGATCTTCGGTGCGCCGGTGAAGGCGCAGAACATCACCACAATGCGCCCGTTCTCCTGCAGGTGAGCGACCGTTTCCGTCCCACTCCCCACCAGATCGACGTAGGCGATGGTCTGCGGATCGAGAACGCGGAAGACCCCGGCCCCGCCCTTCGGCGAGACGTTGACATGCCCCGCGGGGTCGTTCGGTGCGGTGGCCACGAAGAACATCGGCTGCTTTTTCAGCCAGATCTGGATCGTGGCGTCAATCGTGTCGTAGGTGCGTCCCACCGGGGTGTCCTTTCCTGGCGCGCGGCTCTCCCGCCCGGGTGAGTTCGGCGCACGCCGCGTGGTGCGGAACCGGAAGGGGCATTATCGCCGTGGGAGCGGGGTCTCCGGCAAGCGCCCGGGTGAATGTTCCGCACCATGGCGTCACGGATTGTCCGCGCCTCGCCGGGAAGACCCCACCATGCATGGTCTGCCATCCGAAGCATGCAGGCGAACCCGGTCTTCGCCGGCGTCCGCGTCCGCGCCTTGGATGCCATCCAGGTTGCCACCGCGATCACCGGAGACACGGTGGCCAGGCGGTGGCAACCTGCGTAGCCAGGCGACGAGGCTGACCTGGGCCGCATCGCGCGGACAGCGCGGACAGCCTGCATGCCCAGCACCCAGCGACAACCCCGCATCTTCTACGGGTGTGCGGTGCGTTCTTGATTGATACCGTTTGGTGGAGATCCCCCTCTCATCGGCAGCGTGACGAGAGCGTAGGAGACCAGAAGGTGGACGGAGAACGAGACGACGCCATGCCAGGCGCTTCCACGGGCGCGACGCGACGCCAGCTCCTCAGCGCGGCTACCGGTGGGTTCGCCCTGGCGAGCAGCGGGTTGTTCCTGCCCGCGGTGCTCCAGGATGCGCAGGCCCGCGAAGGCGCACAGGGTGGCGAGAATGGCGGGCGGCGCGGCAAGGACCACAAGGGGCGGCATCGCAAGCGCACGCACGGCAAGAAGAAGGACCAGGGCGCGAACGACCGGCCGCTGGGCGCACGGTGGAGCCTGATCCGCTACGTGGCCTTCCGGGCGGAAAACCGGGACAACGATCCCGAAATGTCCGTGGACTTCTACTTCCGCGTCAAGGGCGACCTCAGCAACTTTGGACCGCTCGTGTACGCCAGGTCGGTCGATCCGTTTCCGTGGGGCTATGCCGACTATGCGCCCGAGCGCTACTCCATCGGAGCCTACTTCCGTGGCCCGGCACTCCCCATCCCGGTCTTTGTCGAGGTGCGCAATGGCCTCGCGATGACCCCGTGGGCCAAGGTCCAGCCTGGGAGCACGATCGACAGCAGTGGCAACGTGGTGGGCGGGTATACGGTCAAACAGCGAGATGGCAGCACGGAGTGGCCGCTCGATGAAGGCGACTATCTGGAAATCGATCTTGGCAAAGGCTTTGCCGATCGAAACATCAAATTCCAGATTCGCCGCCTGAACGACAGCGACACCCAGAAGTGGTACCGGCCCGCGATCTTCTGGACGTAGGCCAGCAGGCCTCAACGAAGCGTTGCGAACGTGGCGAAGGGCAGCACCAGCGTGAGGGGCGGATCCGGCGTGGGAACCGCCCCGAACCGCGCATACCACTGCGCGGCGCGGTCATCCTTGGCGTCAATGAGTAGCGCCACGCCCCCGACCTCTTGAGACACGCGCATGCAGCGAATCATGGCAGCGGTGAGAAGTTCCTGGCCTAATCCCAGGCGCTGCCAACGCGTGTCGACCGCAAGGCGGCCCAGGAGGTAAATGGGGACATCGTATCGCCCGAGTCCCTTGCTCACGCTGGCCGGAGTCCTGGCAAACTCCAGCGACGCCAGGAACACGATGTAGTACCCCAGGATGGCTTCAGGTTGTGCTGGCTCAACGGCCACAAACGTCTTCGCGCCGCCGGCTTCGTGACGCTGGCGCGCGTACTTGCTGAGGTAGTCGTTGAGCTCCTGCGCGCGCAGTCAAACTGCTGGCGATGGTGTTTCCGGGTAAGCGCCTCTTCGCGCCACGCCAACGACATTACTGATCATCAGCAATTCGATGTTCCTGCAGAGCGCGAAACGCGTTGACCAGTTCAGGCGATGGGTCCGGCGGGTGCTCA
>DAOUDE010000060.1:0-5609 GCA_034431475.1 Thermomicrobiales bacterium
TTGAGCGGCGCAACGGAGGACTGATAGCGTCATAGATCAATAGGCCACCGCTCTGGATATGCTTTCGCCCCGTCTGATCAGGTCAAAGCTGGAGGGTTATTGCATTGGCCCTTGATGGGATAGGAGTTTTGGTTTAGCGTGCGTCAATTGTGATTGCGGAATCCGAATTTGAGGAGCTTTAGAGTTCATGTCGACAACCGTTCGTCACGAAGGGCTCAATACAGCGCTGCAGCAATGGCTAAATGAGCTTTTGCCGGAACTCGCTCGTGATCCAAGAGCCTACCGGAGAAGCATTGACGAATTCTATGTACGACATGAACTTAGCAATGCCATAACCGGAGCAGCCGCCTTACCCTCATCGAACGCACTAGTTGCGCTGGCACGAACGATCCCATTCTTTTGGTCCACGATCGATCCAAATCCAGACGTTCCCGCTGACGAGGCATCACGGGTAACCATCGAGGTCTTGGCGCGGTTCGCTCTCAACTACTTGGCTGAGCACCAAGGGCCTCAAACAGAAACTACAATTTTTGATCGCATCTATCTTGAATTGGAACAGTACCTCTTCGAGTTCGACGCCATATCTTATCAGGCGACAGTTGAGTTTTGGGGACTGGAAGTAGAACAACTGCCACTGGCCGTAGGTCCGCAAAGTACGTTTCGAGCTCCAACCACTCAGGAGCTTAAGGAAGGCAGCAATTCGATAATTGCAGGACCTCCCCCACCGACATTGACTGGTGTAAAGCCCTCTCCTGGTGTGCTTCTGGAAATCGTGGGTGCTGCAGGAGACTTTGCCCGACCAGATCACGCTAAAGCGCCAGTCGATGGCTGGGTTGCTCCTCTCGAAGTGGACTTGAGATCAGGCAGGATCCTGTCCGGCTTACGTTTGCTTCGGAGCGGAACGTTGTACCTCGGGGCATTGCGCATGAAATGGAGCAACCCATTCTTGCGTAGTCATATTGCGGACCTTGCGACAGGTCGGTTCCAACCGCTCAGCTTTGATGCTCCGCCAGTCGACTATGTGTTGCCCGTCGCAGATCAAACGGAACTTCAGACACTCACTGACTTCCTGGGAGGCGGGAGCGAACTCCGCAAGAATCTCCAACTACCTATCGGTCGCTTCCAATCAGCTTTCTCCAGGCAGTCAGAAGTTGATCGCTTCATCGACTTCTGGATCGCGGTTGAAGCGCTATTCTCCCCCGAACAAGGTTCAGAAATTACCTTTAGGATGTGCACGGCATTAGCTCAATTCATTGGCGTTGATCCAGCGGATAAATTGGTGGTCTTCAATGCCGCACAGGACGGATACAACGCGAGAAGTAAGGTCTTACATGGAAGAAAATTCCCCGACGATGTTGACCTTCCAACTCATTTGCCAGTTGTTGAGGAGCATTTACGCCGGGCATTGCGCAGATGTGCATCGGAAAGTATCAAGCCCAAAAACAAAACACTTCTGCTAGAACTTATCGGGACCTAGCCTTGACCCTAGTGGCTTGGCGTCCACCCGCTAGAATTCAGATGGATCAGGATCTGATCCGATCTCTGCCGGTATCTTATCGATTTCGCCAGCCTACACCTCTGGAGGAGCGGGTGCAGTAAGCTTCTCCACCGCTGACACCCCCCGCGCCACCCGCTCCCGCCAATCCACCCGGTCCAGCCGCGCGGTCAGCGCCGCGCTCACGAGCAGGTCGTCGTGCCACTGATTGCCTGCGAACGCAGGGTCTGGTTACGACGTGAACGCGCCAGGTGACGCCTGTGCCTGTCACCGCGACCAGCATGCTCTGGGACAGGCAGGGGCTCATCGCTGAGTCCGTGGCCTCCACCGTCTGCTCTCGGTTCGAGCTGCATCTGTCGCTGCGCTCCGCCGCCGACGTGGCTCACGGGATCGGTGAGTCCGCCGCGTTCCGCACCGGGCAGGCCGGCGACGAGGAAGCCGATGAACGCCACCGTGATGACGGCCGGACCCGGCGTGATCATCGCCACCGCGACCGCGTCGAGGAACTGTTGCTCGATCACCAGCCGTACCGCTCGATGACTCCCTACTGCAGGAACGGGACGATCGCGAGGCCGCTGCCGAAGACGAATGCCCCCGCCTGGGTGAAGAAGAACAGGATCTCCCAGAGGACGCCCGAGTCGGCCTGGGCGGCGACGAGCATCGGGAGGGCGAGCGCGGCGGGGGTCAGGGCGAGGAACGGCATCTGGGCCTTGAGCCGGCGCGGCCAGCAGCCGGCCGCTTTGCCTCCTGCGGCTCCGCTGGCTGTGGGCGAGGCTAGTCGGCGGCCCCGAACCCGGTTTGGACCCGCCCCGAGGCCGTGAGTTCGAGCGCCAGCCGCGTTTGCCGCTCGGCCAGGACGGCCCGCCCGGCCGCGACGAGGGCGATCACCCAGAAGGTGGCGAGGGCGACGTAGGCAGCGACCCGCGCGTCGCCCTCGATGCCGAGCGTGCCCAACAGCGTCCGGGCGTTGGTCAGGACGATCAGGCCGCCGATCGCCGCGCCGAGCACACGGGGGTGGAGGAAGCGGACCAGCCACGCCGCGACCGGCGCCGCAACCATCCCGCCAGCCAGCAGGGCCGCCACCACCGGCAGCGCCACCAGCGAGCGGTCGAGCGAGACGAGGAAGCCGATCGAGGCGGCCGAGGCGACCAGGAACTCGCTGGTGCTAACGGTGCCGACCACCGTGCGCGGCGCCATCTTGCCGGAGGCGAGCAGCGTCGGCGTCGAGATTGGCCCCCAGCCGCCGCCGCCGACGGCGTCGAGGAAGCCGGCGACCATCCCGAGCGGGGCGAGCACCCTGGTGCTGACGCTGCCCTCACGCAGCGTGATCGCGCCGCCGAGGAAGGCGAAGCGGACGAGCAGGTAGAGGCCGAGGATGAAGAGGAAGACGGCGATAAACGGACGGGCGGCATCGGCGTGGAGGTTGCTCAGGAGGACCGCGCCGGAGAAGGCGCCGACCGCGCCCGGCAGGGCCAGCCAGCGGACCGCCCGCCAGTCGGTGTTGCCGAGCTTGTGATGGGCGACACCGGAGGCGAGGGTGGTGCCGACCTCGGCGAGGTGGACGCTGGCGGAGGCGACCGCCGGCGCCAGCCCGAAGGCGAGCAGCAGCGTCGACGAGGTCAGCCCGTAGGCCATCCCCAGGCCGCCGTCGACGAGCTGGGCGGCCATCCCAAAGAGCGCCAGGATTACGAGCTTCCGCATGCCGGTGGTTCCCCTTCTCCGTTTGTCCACTTCTCAGGTGGACAAAACGGATTTTAGGGAGAATCTCGCCGATGTCAACCCCGTCCCGGGAGGACGCCGGGGGCACAACGGGTTTATCACCAGGCCGGGGCGTCCCTGGGGCAGGGCGCAGGGCGCAACGCGGCGGCTGGACCAACCTGGCGGAACAGAAGAGAGCAGGATCGGGGGGCTGGAGATCACCGGACCAGGGGACGCACGCCTCCTGAGTGACGGTCGGGCAGCGGCGATCTGGTCACTCAACGTTGACGCGGTCCTCGGGATCTTCGCGCAGCAAGACAGCCGCTGGTTGATCGACGAAGCGTTTGACATCCCCGAAACTGGCGCCACCCCGGCGGCCACGCCAACCGCCTAATCAATCGCCCTGAGGTGCAACTGCCGCGCAGGGGGCCGCATGGAGCAGCCCCCTTGCCGTTTCACGGACAAGGGCTGTTGTCCGCAGGTGGGAGAGGCGACGGGGTACGTGTCTTCTGGTGATCGACCCAGTCGTCACACGAGATTCCCGGCAACCCCCGTGGCCACCCGCTCCCGCCAGTCCAGCCGGTCCAACCGCGCCGCTAGCGCGGCGCTCACCAGGAGGTCATCGTGGCCTCTCGACGCTGGCACGCTCCAGCGCAGTAACCGCCCCGGTCCCGGTAGCACCTCGTAGGTGCACGCCGCCAACTGGTGCCGGTACACCCGCGTCAGCTCATCCCCGTCGTCGGCGTACTCCTTGAAGCGGCCGCTGTCGATGAGGCCGAGGAAGTCCCAGCCCAGCTCGCTCTTGCTGGCGCTGCTGAAGATGAACGGCTCCACGATCACACGGCGGGGGCCGCGCGAGAGCGCATCGGCCAGGAAGGAGGCGAGGCCCGCGCCGACGCCCGTGGCGTCCACCACCAACGCGGAGAGGCCCCAGACGTGGCGCGCCAGGTCGAGCAGTTGCGCGTGCAGGGCGGTGTGGCGCGTGCCCGTCCAGGCCAGGCGGTCGACGACGCGGTAGCAGGGGAGGTCCCGGCCGCGCGTCTCCACCTCGACGATGGTGAGGGCGGTGCTGTCGCGGCGGGCGGCGTTGTTCCACGCGTCCGGGCCGGAGCCGCCCTCTTCCTCGCCAGCGACATCGAGCAGCCCGGCGTAGCGCTTGCCCGGTTCCGCCCGGTGCCGGCGCTGGTGATCCCCCTGTATCTGGGCCAGGCGGTGCGGCGGGAAGAGGCCGCCCTCGCCATCCAGCGGCTCCAGCTCGTACTCGGTGCGGATGAACGGGTGCTGCGGCCCGAACTGCGCGATGCGGGCGCGCACCCGCTCCCCGTAGGCCGGCAGTTCTTCGGCCACCAGCCCCCAGGGCACCCGGTAGACGCGCTGCACGCCGTCACGTGCCTCCAGCGCGTCCAGGTGTTCCATCTGGCGGTAGAGGAGTCCGTTCTTGTCCCAGACCGTGCCGAGAAAGACCGTCGTGGCGTTCGTGCTCGCCGCCATCGGGTCGAAGCGCGCATCCCAGATCGCCGGGTCGATGTCCTGGCACTCATTGCCGATCAGGAGCAGCGACGCTGTTTGCCCGCGCGGGTTGGCGCTCTCCGCCGCGCTCAGGAAGCGCGCCGAGGCCTGCCCCACGTCGACAATGTAGCCCTCCCGCTGCCGCACCCGTCCCACGCTCAGCGGGGACTGTCTTAACCGGCTCACCAGCCGATCCCGGCTCACCAGGGCCTGCGTCATGGTCGGCGCGCCCAGCACCACGTGGCCGCCGCTGCGCTGTGACCGCGTCAGCAGCCAGGCAATGAGCTGCGCCACCAGCTCATCCTTGCCCGCCTGCCGCGCGAAGACGACGGCGAACTGCCGGCCCAGGCCGCGCGTCACGCTCTCGGCGATGGCTCGCGCCGGCAGAAGCTGATAGTCGCGCAGGCGCTGCTGCGGCAACACCACCCGCGAGTAGTTGCCCACATCGTGCAGCAGTGGCCGCAGCGCCTCCGCCAGCCGGCCCGGATCGCTCACCCCCAGCGTCACCCCTCGTGCTCCTTCACCCCCTGAGGGCGCAGCCCGCCACCCCTTGAGCGCAACGCCACCCCCTCACACCCCGTCCAGCACCAGGTGCACGATCGACTCCCCCCAGCGCTCCACGTCGCGCGGCCGCGCCAGCGTCTCCTCGATCTCCGCAATGCGTACCGTGGTGCTGCGCAGCGGCGGCGCGTCCCGGTACGGGTGATTGCTCGCCAGCAACGACGCCAGTCCCGCCTGCCAGGCCAGGTACCCCTCCAGCCGCTGCCGCTCGAACGTGCTGGCCGCCCCCTTCAGGATGATCAGCCCGAACAGGTCGCCCTCCAGCCAGCGGTCGCCGCCACCCACCCCCGCGCCGATGGTGAGCGAGCCGGCCGGAATCCCCGAGCCGGTCGTGCCGGTCACCGGC
>DAOUDE010000061.1:0-4764 GCA_034431475.1 Thermomicrobiales bacterium
GTCGGGCAGCGGCTCCAGCCGGGCCACGTCCTCCACCAGCGCCACCAGCTTCAGGAAGAGCCGCAGCTTGGCGATCTCGGTCGCCTCGGCCATGATGTCCACGCCGTAGAGGTTGTTCACCATGATGCGCTTGAGGATGAAGTACGCCCGGTTGGGGTGGCGGCCGACGTCGGCCAGCGTCTCGCGGAAGTCGCGATAGGTCTGCGCCGGCGCGCTCGCGGGCAGCTCGGCCACCAGTTGCGCCATGCGATCCAGGCACGCTTCGTAGATCGGCCGCAGGATGTTGAGCGCGGCGAAGAGGAACGCGCCGGAGCCGGCGGTCGGATCCAGCACGGTGACGCCGGTGGCGGCCCGCCAGAACGCGCGCACCAGGTCGGGGTCCTCGGTGCGCTCGATCACGTCCTGCACGAACTGGCGGATGTCCAGGTTCAGGGTGATCAGGTCGTTGACCTGCCCGACCTCGCCGCCGGCCAGCTTCCGCCGAACCTCCTCGCAGCGTTGGCGGCGGGCGACAGTCTCGCGCCAGATCTCGGTGGGCAGGGCGTAAGCTTCGGTCGCGGGCGTGTTCCACGCGCCGCGCTGGCTCACGTCGTGCACGCCGGCCTCGATCTCCGGCGGCAGCGGCAGCTCAACCCCTTTACGCAGCGCGTCGTAGAGGTAGCGGTCAGGATCAGCTTGCAGCAGCGTCCACACGGCGTTGTCGCCGCGGAAGGCGGCCGGGTGCAGCTCGCGGGCGCGGTCGCACAGGAAGGGCAGGATGGTGTTCTTGCCGATGTACTCGGTGATGTCCTCCTTGGTGTAGTAGGCGCCCATCTCCTTCTGGTTGATGTACTGCTCGAAGATGTAGCCGAGCACATCGGGGTTGATCTCCCGGTCGTCTCGCAGCGGCCGGTCGTCCAGGTGCCACTGATAGCGGTCGAAAAAGTCGAAGACCTGGCGAAAGGCGCGGTCGGGGATGGCGATGGTGGCGCCGTGCAATTGCTCCACCTGGTGGCGCTGGAAGATGCCGCCGTTGAGATACGGCGCCCGCCCCAGCCGGCCGGCCAATTCTGGATCGCGCTGCCCTTCGGGTTTGGCGAACCCTTCGAAGAACAGAGGACAGAGGAAGTCCCGGTAGTAGCGGTCGGGCGCGGCGCGTTCGCTGGCCTCCAGCTTGTGGCGCAGGTAGTCAGGGTCGCCATCCAGGAAGCCCTTTTTCTGGATGAAGTAGATGAACATCAGCCGGTTGAGCATCACCGACACGTACCAGCTCTGCAGATCGGCGTCGGGGATGCCCTGCAGGAACTTTTGGAAGGCGTCGTGTTCGCGCTTGAACTCCTGGAAGAACTTGCGGGTGGCCCGCTCCACGTTGAAGGCGGCGCGCACCTGGCCGACTACATCCACCAGGGAAAGGTCGTCCTCCTGCTCCAGGCTGAAGCGGAGGGTTTCCAGCTTCTGGATCAGCGCCTCGCCCGATTGCCCCCGGTAGAAGGCGTGCTCGCGGCTCTGCAACGGCTGGCCCGACTCGCGGCGCACCCACTGCCACACCTGCGCCTCGCCGGCGTCGTCGCCGAAGACGATGAGATGCTCGCGATAGCGCCGGGCCACCTGGGTCTCGATCTTGCGGCGCAGCGCGTAGGGGGGCAGGGTGGACAGAGTTGCCAACTTTCCAAAAGTTGGCAACTCTGCCCGCAACCCTGGGCCAACTGCCAGCGCGATCAGCCCGCGTTTCTGAGCGATCGGCCGCAGCAGGTAGGTCTGGCCATCCACCTGCACATCCAGCGGCGGCGTCCGGGCCTCGTCCCAGCCCAATTCTTCGATGAAGAGATCGGTGAAGCGCCGCTCGCGCAGGTAGCGGGCGACGGCGGGTCGGTTCAACGGCATGGGTGCTCCTTACTCGTTTCAGGGTTGCCAACTTTTTGGAAAGTTGGCAACCCTTCGCAGGGTTGCCAACTTTTTGGAAAGTTGGCAACCCTTCGCGGCTCCAAAGTTGCTAACTTTTTCGGAAAGTTAGCAACTTTGGAGCCGCCGGCAGCCGCTTGAGAGATGCCAACTTTCGGAAAGTTGGCATCTCTCAAGCGGGGGACAACCCCATCGAACAAATGATTCGCACATCCTCATCACCCTGGTCCTCATGCACGATGCACAGGCGGTCCTCGTCGTAGAGGTTGGCGACCAGTTCGGCCAGGTCTTCGTCGCGGATGCCGCTGCGTAGTTGGCGGTTGAGCTGTTCGGCGGCGGTTTCGCGCAGGGGATAGCGGTAGAGCTGCTCCAGGGCCGCGCGGGCTGATTGGATGACGGGCAGGCCGTCGAACAACGTGCCGCGTGCCCGGTCCAGGTAGCCGATCAGCCGCTCGTAGGTGCGGAAACGGGCGCCGGTGGGCCGGCCGAGCTGCCCGCCCACGGCCCCGGCCGTCTCTTGACGAAGGTGTTCGACGCCTCCCTGCACCAACTCGTGATGACGCTCGCCGCGGGGCAGGGCCGGCTCGTCCAGGCTGCAACAGGCCGCGTCCAGGATGGCCCGCTGTGAATGCGTGATGCTGCGGCCAGCCTCGCCCATCCAGGCCAATGCGCTGTTTCCCTGGCCCGTCTTGATGTAGACCAGCACACCGGGCGGCCCGCCCAGATCGGCGCGATGCGCCTTGGTGGCATGGCTCACCAGCGGCAGGCGCGGGATGATCGTGCGCAGAGCGGGGTTGGCGTCGGTGGCGTTCTTCCAGATCTGATAGGCATAGGAGACCAGATCAACCTCCCCCTCGTCATCCGCTTCCAACGCGCCGACTTGCTCATGATACAGATCGAGCAGCCGGCCGCCGTCCCCTTGCTCCTCGAAGAAGGCCTCGTCTGCGCCCACCACCTCCTGGTTCTCGGTCAGGCGCTGGCGCAGCCGCTGGCGCAGCCGGATGATGCGCTCCAGCCCCTCGGCTGGCCATAGGGTGTAGCAGACGATTGTGGATGCACGCTGGCCGATGCGATCCACGCGGCCAGCGCGTTGAATCAGCCGGATGATGGCCCACGGCAGGTCGTAGTTGACGACAACGGCGCAGTCCTGCAGGTTCTGGCCCTCGCTGAGCACATCGGTGGCGATGAGCACTCGCAGCTCCTGCTCCGCCGTGACCTGCTGGCGCTTGTTGTTGCTGACCGGACTGAAACGCCAGGCCAGCGCGGTGGGGTCGGCGGTCTTGCCGGTCGCGCCTGCCACCGCCGTCACCCCACGCGCCCGCAGTTGGCCTTCGAGATAGCGCACCGTGTCGGCGAACTGGCTGAAAATCAGCACCTTACGGCCGGGATGGTCGGTCGTCAGCAAGTTGACGAGCGCGTCCAACTGGCTGTCGCGTTCCGGTCGCCAGCGGCCGGCCCTTTGCAGGATGCGCAGCAGATCTCCGGCGTCTTTGGCCAGGTGCGTCTTGAGAGAGGGGCCGAACAGGTCGGCGCGCAGCCAGCGGAAACGAGTGCGCAACGCCGTGCGATAGCGTTGGTAGACCTCGCCGGCGCGCACGCGATAGGCCTCGACCGGGTCTGCCACGCCGTCCATCGTCGCATCCGCCTGCATCGTCTCGTCGTTATCGGCGTCGGTCCAGTCGAACAGGGAATTACCGCTGAAGAACGCGTCCTCCAGGTCCTCGTCCTCGAAGCCGGTGTCCAGCATCTCGGCCTCCTGCGCGCCGATGGGCAGAGGCAGACCGTTCTCCAGCGCGTGCAAGAAGATGAAGTTGCGCAGGACGTGCCGTTCGACCGAGAGCAGGAACGCATAACCGCTGCTTTCGAGGCGTTTGAAGAGGTTGGTGCGGCAGAAGCCCATCAAACGCCGGCCGCCGCGCGCGAGGTCACGAATGATGCGGGCCTCCTCCTCCGTTGGGGATTGCTTGGGGCGGTGCAGTGCGTAGTTTTGCAGGCCGTAGCGAGGCAGGTGCAGGCCGTTGATGGCTTCCACCACATCCAGGGCGTACAGCCTGGCGTACTGGTCGGTCGGATCGCTTTCATCCAGCCGGAAATCCAGGCGTCGCGGCACGCGATCGGGGAAATACTCGCGGCGGCCGTCGGGAAAGGTCAGGTAGCGGCGGCCGTTCTCGGGATCCTCCAGCGCATAATTATCGCGAATGAAGCGGCGGGTGCGACGCACCATGTACAGGCTCATCAGCTCGCGCCAGTCGTCGGGATACGGGCTGCGCTCGAACGCGCCCAGCGAGCGCAGCGGCACGTTGAACTGGCGGTTGAACTCGATCTCGCCGATCTGGCGCAACAACGCCTCCGGCCGGATGCCCAGATCGGCCTCATCGGGCACGAACAAGCGCAGCTGGCTGGAGAGGTCGAGATATGTCTTGTTGTAAGGGGTGGCGGTGAGCAGGATGCAGCGGCTTTCGTTCTGCTCGATGTAGTCTTTGATGGCCCGGTACCTCTTGCCCTCGCGGTTGCGCAGATTGTGGCTTTCGTCAATCAACACCAACCGGTAGCGCCGCAGGTGGGGCAACTCCTGCTGCACTCGGCTCAGAGACAGCACATCGCCAGTGAGGCCATATTCTGCGCGGTACCACTGCCACATCTTGACCAGATTCTTGGGACAGATGATCAGCGTGGAAACGCCGAAGTCTTCCTCGAAGATCTTAGCCACCGCCGTTGCCATGATGGTCTTGCCCAGACCCACCACGTCGCCGATCAGTACGCCGCCGCGTCGGTTGAGATGACGGGCCGCGATCTGCACGGCGGCCTTCTGAAAGTCGAATAGGGTTTGCTGGAATCGCCTGGGAACGGTGAACTCGTTGAGGCCGGCGCGCGCCTCCTGCG
>DAOUDE010000062.1:0-89442 GCA_034431475.1 Thermomicrobiales bacterium
CGGCGGATGTCCAGAGGATGATTTCCTCGGAGAGCCGCGAGATATGCATTGCGATCATGGCGCAGGCGTAGAGCGTGTCGAGAATGAAGTCCCGGTCGCCGACCGCGTCCATGCTGTTCGCCGAGACGCTGTCGAACCCGAGGTCCGCGCGAGTCGCTTCCCGGTCGATGGGGTAAGTGACGCCAGCCAGTGCACCCGCGCCCAGGGCCATCACGTTGGTGCGGCGCAGGGCGTCCGAAAGGCGGTCGTAGTCGCGTTGCAGCATTGCGACATAAGCGAGCAGGTGGTGGGCAAGGGAGACCGGTTGCGCCCGCTGCAGGTGGGTGTACCCGGGCATCGGCATATTCGGGTGGGCGGCCGCCGTGGCGGCGAGGGCGTCGGCGAGGTCGAGCACGCCATCCATCAGAGCCAGCAGCGCGCCGCGCGTCCAGAGGCGGACATCGTTGATCACCTGATCGTTGCGCGAACGACCCGTGTGCAGGCGGCCAGCGACCACACCGACAATCTCGCGCAGGCGGCGCTCGACGCCTGTGTGGACGTCTTCATCCGCGACGGTGAGGGCGAAATCGCCAGACTCATATTCGGCCAGCACCTGCCAGAGTCCGCGCTCGAGTTCCGCGGCATCCTCGGCGCTGATGATCCCCTGCTTGCCGAGCATGCGGGCGTGGGCGATGGAGCCGCGAATGTCCTCGCGGATGAAGCGCACGTCGAAGGCAACCGAGGCGTTGTACGCCTCCAGACGACGGTCTGGCGGCTCCGCAAACCGGCCGCCCCACGCCTTCGCTGTCCCCGCCTGCTCCGACACGCAATGCTCCCGTAACCACTCGCTGCGACTCGCCCGAACCACCTGCCCGGAAGTTGCGAGAATAGCACCGGCCTGCGGCAGACGCTGGCCTGGAAGGAGGACAGATTCGTGGTCACTCTGGTGACAGGGGGAAACGGCTGGGTCCCCAGCCACGTGGTTCGCAGGCTGGCGCGCGCCGGTGAAACGGTCGTCAGCTACGACGTCATGGAGCCAGACGCATATCTCCGGGAGTTCCTGGGCAAGGACGCGGAAAAGGTCATCTTCGAGACAGGCGATGTCACCGACCGCGCCCGCATGCAGGAGGTGGCCCACCGGCACGACGTTACCAGCGTCGTCAGCGCGGCGGCGATCACCCCGCGCGTGGACCGGGAGCGGCGGGAGCCAACCCGGATCATTGATGTCAACCTCGGTGGAGTCGTCAACGCGCTGGAGGTGGCCCGGACGCTGCCGAGCTTCCGCCGCTTCGTGCAGATCTCGTCGGTCGCGGTGTTCGGAGATGCACCTGGCGCAACCACCCGCGACGAAGATTCGCCCGCCAACTCCACGAACCTGTATGGCATCACCAAACTGGCAGGCGAGCGCGTGGCCTTGCGCTACGGCGATCTCTTCGGGATGGATGTCATCGCCGTGCGGCCAAGCAACGTCTACGGGCCCATGGAGCGCGTCACACCCGGCTATGCCGGAGCGACTGAACTGCGCGAGATGCTGCGCATCCACTTCGAAGGCGAGCCGATCAAGGTCACCACGCTCGACGGCAACTATCGCGACTGGACCTTCGTCGAAGATATCGCGGAGGGCGTGGAAGCGGCCTGGGCGATCAAGGATGCGCCCGCGCAGCGCGTCTTCAATCTGGCTGCCGGTCAGCAGTACCCGCTGGGCGAGGTGCTGGGTCTCTTTCAGAAGTACCTGCCTGACCTGCGCTATGAGGTGGCGCCCGCTGGCGAGGCCAACGTGGTCGTCGAACCGCAGCCCGGGCCGCTGACGCTGAACGACCGGGCGCGCGAGGGCCTGGGGTGGACGCCGCGTACCTCGCTGGACGAGGGGATGCGACAGTATCTGGCCTGGATCGCGGCGAACGGCCCGCAATGAGAAAGATGAGGCTGACGCACGATTGACCCATGCAGACGGTGGGTGCTACGGTCAAGAACTGAGCACAACCGCTTGTGTGACGGCTGCCCCGGAGACGTATCAGCCATGCTCCGCGCGCGTTTTCTGCGATTCGTGATTGCCGGAATCCTCTGCGTGCAGGTGGGCACTGGCGTCGGGCTTGAAGCAGCGGCGCAGGCTGGCACGGTGCGCGAGGGCGGCAAGGTCGTCGGCACGACCGGTCTCAACATCCGGAGTTGCCCCAAGGCATCGTGCGAGAGTCTGGGCCTGGCGCAGCTACGGGACGACATCATCGTCACGGGTGACGCGCAGGATGGCTTCCTGCCGGTGGAGTGGGAAGGGAAGGCCGGCTGGGCGTGGCAACTCTACGTGGCTACGCCCAGCCGTGGCACCCCCTACCTGATTCGCGGCACGCCAGGCTGCAACCGCGTGGCTTTCCTCTTCAATATCGGTATCGGCAACGACATGCAGATGCAGGCCCTGGAGTGGCTTAAGGCAAATGATGTTCCCGCTACGGTGTTTCCGATGGGCTGGTGGGCCCAACAGTTCCCCGAAGACATGAAGGAAATCCATGACCTGGGATTCCTCATCGGGACGCATGGCGACCGGCGGGGCAATCTTCCGCAGTACGCCGATGAGGACATTGCCAGGGACCTGAAGGACTCGGAGACGCACATCGAGCAGGCAACCGGCGAGGAGATTGGCGCGTACTTCACGCCGTACGCCGCGGACATGGACGAGCGCGTCCGCGGCATCGTCGCCGGCCAGGGGTTCTTGCCCGTGGCCTGGGATGTCTCGGCGGCAGACTACGGCCCGGATATCGACGCCGACTACGTCTTCGAGCGCGTCGCCCCGAACGTCGTCGACGGCACCATCGTCGAGTTCCATCTCGATGGCCCGGCCTCCGCGCAGTCGACGGCGATCGCCTTGCCGTGGCTGGTGGAGAACCTGCGCAACAAGGGCTTTACGTTCGTGACCATCCAGGACATGGCCCAGCCCTGTGGCGCACCGATTCCGGAGGACTCGACGCCGGTGGCGGCCACGGCGGCCCCAAGCGCGTCACCCGTGGTACCTTCCGGCACTCCCGCACCGACCTCGTAGGGGCACTTCTGCCGTGGTTCCGGGCACATCATCGGGCTGGACTACCCGACGGTCCGCCTGTGTCGTATGCTGTATGGAACAGGTGTTCGTATTTCCCGCGCTGCCCCGTCTCGCAAGGGTTGAGCTCCGCAAGCCGAGGGGTCAGGTGACGGTGCACGTATCCAATCAGGGGCCACAGTCGTTTACTGAGCGTATCAGCAGCCTGCACCGCGACTTTGTTCGCGAAGGCGTGCCGGTCGCGGATATGCGCCGCTCGCCAGCACTTGAGTTGCAGTTCGCGGGTTCCGGCGACATCGCAACCCGGCCATCCCACCTCAGCGGAAGGGCCGGGATAGAGCCGGTGGAAGGGCCCATCGAGGCGCGGCGGGTGCCGGTGGCAGTGGCTCGGGAGTCGCGTATTCGGTACTTCCTGGACGGCGCTCAGCGAACATTCGCCGTGTGGCGTTGTGGCTTGATCCCCATCGCGGCAACCGTTGCGGCGGCCGGAGTCTTGCGGCGGGACCCGACCGGTGATGGTGTCCTGGAGCCAGGCACGTTGGCCATGAAGCATGTCATGCTGATTCCGAACCTCCCTGATCCGCGCGTGCAGGATCTGCGGGTTCGGATCGAGGATAGCGGCATCGAGGTAAATGACCCGCTTCCGTCCGGTGCAGACACAGCGGGGGCTCCGGTCGATTACGGACAGCTCCACGAGCTGGCATACATCAAGGCGCGCGACGTGCGTGCTGACCTCGAAGAGCGCGTGTTGGACACGTGGGCTGCCGCTCATGGCTGGGGTGAAACCGGCGATTGGATCATCGTAGACGGTCGGAACCGCCTGAACCACCCACGCGTGATCGGGCTCGTCAAGCAATTCAGCGAAACCTATCTCACCGGTGAGGAGGCCGAAACGCTCTATGGCTTGCCTCCGGGCTTCCGCACCACGGCGTTCATTCCCGAAGTCTCCCGCAGATACGGAAGTGAAGGTAGTCAACGCCTGATGTGGTACATCAGATTGTGGGATGCGGAGGGAATGGACGCTCGGCACGCACTTGTGCGAATTGAGGCCTCGGCAAACATCTCGACGTCGGACGAAATCGACGAGATTTCCTCCTGGATCCTGGCCGAGCGCACCCCGCGCGCAACCGGGGACGCCCGCTGGGCGACCCTGCTGTACCCGGTCCACCTGCTGGAACGGATGTTGAAACGGCGGCTGGACGCGGACACACGCGGTTGGCCGGGCGCATAGGAGGCTGCTGATGACCGTCGTTGACCTGACAGCCCACCCGGCGTTCTCGGCCAATGGCCATCACGAGCCAGCGTCTTCGCCGCAGGAGAGGTACGCCAATTTCATTGACGAGGCCACCGGCGTCATCGGGCGCGTGGTTGGCAGCGAGAAGGAGCCCTCCGGCGCGCATGTCTTCGCCTTCTGGGCGGCAGACGACGCAACGACGCTCGATGTCGGGCACATTGTGGTCGCGTTCTCAGAGGAGGCCGCAGTCATCGGCGTCGTCGATGAGCCACGCCGCTTCTCCGACATGAAGAGCTTCCTTGATGACTACTTCGACCGGCGTATGGAGGAAGGACTCGGCGGCGAACTGATCACGCGGCGGCCGGAAATGCTGGTCTTCGGTGTGCGCGTCCTGGCGACGAAACACCTGCGCGACGATGTCGATTCGCACCGCCCGGCCGTCGGCGGCCCGGTGTACTTCGCCACACCCGACGCCATCGACTTTGCGCTAGGGGTGGAGGATTTCAGCGGCATCGCTATCCCCGCGCTCATGCATACGAATGGCAACGCCGTGCGCAATCTGGAGGGCGACGAGGTTAGGACGCCTGATGGCAACATCGTCTTCCAACGCTCCCCGATCTGGATCGACAGCGATTACCTGCTCGGGCCGGAGGCGGGACACGCCAACTGGACTGGGCAATCCGGCCTGGCTACCAAGACGAGCCACGCCGTCTTCCTCCTGAGCGCCGTCTTCCAGAAGCTGAAGGCCGAAGGCCGCAGCGTTGCGGCACTGATGTTCAATGTCAAGGGCCCGGACCTCCTCTGGTTGGACAAGCCTGCCGTGCCGGAGATGGGGGATGAAGCGGCCTACGCTGCCGTTGGATCGCGCACCCTGCGTCAGCAGGATCTGGAAGCCTATGCGGCACTGGAACTGAAAGCGAAACCGTTCGATGGTTGTTTCCGCATTTTCGCGCCGTTCAAGGCCGGACAGGCGCCAGGCAGCCATGGCGACGCCACGGTGCACCTCGACCAGTTGCGCGGCACCCTCGCCGGGAAGTTGAATACCATCCGCGACAAGCCGGCCGAGTTTGGGCCGGTGCAGCCGATTCTGCTCGATCTTGGCCCGTTGTTGAGCATTCCCCACAAGCTCTTCGACTTCGGAGACCTGGATGACAAGCTGAGCAGCTTCATCTACGAGATGCGTGATCTCGGCATCCAGTCGCTGAACCAGTTCGACGAGAAAATGGCCGAGATCAACGCCTATTTCGAAGACGATCCGAGCAAGTCAGACTGGCACGGGCACCACAAGTACACGATCCAGAAGGCGAAGAACCGCTTTGGCGGCCTGTACAACAAGTTCGGAGGCCTGCTCTCGCGGTCGGTTGTACAACCCGGCGAGGTGCCGCAGGTCGATGGCGCGTTCACCGATCAGGAGTTGCGTGTCGTCGATATCGCCAACTGCAAGACCGATGTCCAGGAACTGCTGGTCACGCGCGTCATCGAGCGTGTCTGGCGCATGGCTGAGTTGCAGACACTGGGAGTCGATACCGTCATCATCTTTGTGGATGAGTTGAACAAGTACGCCCCCGCCGGGGCACAGGGCGGCCTGCGTGACACGCTGGTCGATATCGCCGCGCGCGGCCGTCACCTGAACGTCGTGCTCTTTGGCGCGCAGCAGTTCCGCTCCAAGGTGGACGGCGAAATTCTCGGCAACTGCGGCACGTCCTTCTACGGGCGGGTCGGCGACGAGGAGATCGTCAACGCCGCGTACCGCTCATTGTCCGATACGACGAAGCAGGAACTGCTGGGCCTGAAGAAGGGGCGGCTGCTCAGCCGGCATGCCCACTTCCGCGCCCCCCTTTTCGGGACCTTTCCGCTGAAACCGACCATCGACGGCATGATGGGCCAGCGCATTTTCAATGGCCAGGGCGAGACTTCCGTCAGTCACCACGGCGACGGGCTGTGGACCGTGATCCGTAACATCCCCGGCCTGCCCGCAGACCGCATCCCGAGCCGCCACGAGGTGCGCACGGCCTGCGAGGGCGTGGATCCGCGTGAAGTTGAGAAAGCGATGCAGCAGGTAAGTGCGGCCTACGCCAAGGGGATCGCCGATCCCCGCGCAAACCCCTGGCGCAGTGCTCAGCAGATCCTGAACCGGGGTCGCGCCCGCCAATGAGCACGCTTTCCCGCACGACGCTCCGCATCGCGCATCTGGCGGACACGCACCTGGGGTACTCCGGCTACGGCAAGAGCGACCCGGAAACGGGCCGCAATCAGCGTGCTGTGGACTTCGAGCGCGCCTTTGCCCATGTCATCGACGACATCCTGATCCGGGACGTGGACCTGGTCATCCATGCCGGAGATGTTTTTCACCACACTCGCCCCTCCTGGCACACGCTGGCGCTCTTCGTCCAGCAGATGCGTCGCCTGGAACAGGCCGGCATTCCAGCAGTCGTGATCGCGGGCAACCACGACACGCCGCGCCTGCGCACGAGCGGCTCCCTGTATTCCGTGATGGAGCTTTCCCTGCCACGTGTGCGGTTTATCACCGGATACGAGACAGAAGAGCAGGACTTCCCCGAGTTCGATCTGGTAGTTCATGGCGTTCCTCACGGGTCGCTGATCAACCCAGACCCACCCTTGATCCTGCCTCAGGACGGGAAGCGGAACGTCGTTGTTACGCATGGCGTCGCAGTCGGCGCCATCATGGCCGGCTCGCGTGAACAGGGTGAGACTGATCTTGGCGGCAATATCTTGACTGCAGAGGTCGATTACGTCGCCATGGGGCATATTCATTTGCGCCAGACCATCGGCTTGAACAAGGTCTACAGCGGCTCGACCGAGCGCACCTCGTGGGGCGACCAGGGCGCCACGCCGGGCTACGCCCTGGTCACACTCGGGGCGCCCGGTGATCTGGCGCACGTCGAGTTCATCGACACCCCGGCGCGCCCGATGGAGACGCTGCAGGCTATCGACGGCGCAGACCGCACCGCGCGCGACCTGGCCGACATGATCCTGGACCGCGCTGGCGCTCTGGGCAAGCCGGATGCCATGGTACGGGTGGAGTTGCGGAGCACCCCCCGCCCGCTCTTCCGCGAAACGGACGCCATCGTGCGGCGGGAAACGGGAGACAACGCCTGGCTGATCCGGTTGACCGTGCCGGGTGAGGCGCTCGATCCGCTGGGGCGGGAGGGGCCCTCGACCATGGCAGACCTCAACCCGCTGGCCCTCTTCGGGACATTCGTCGAGGAACGGCGGGTGGCGGGTGACTACGAGCCCGCCTTTGCCGAAGCGTTCGGGGCGCACGGCAAACAGGCGCTGGAGCGCGCCATCGCCCGGCTCGAAGACGCGACGGCGAATGAGGCCGCCGGATGATCATCTGCTCGCTCGAGATCGACAACTACAAGCAGTACGCCGGCAAGCACCTGATTGACTTTCCCGAACAGGGCATCGTCTCCGTCACCGGGCCGAACGGCGCGGGCAAGACCACGCTGTTCGAGGCGATCGAGTGGGCGCTGTACAACCCGAACAGCATTCCGCTGGCCACCATTCCGCCGCACGCCGGCGTGGGGCACACGACGGTCCGGGTGACGCTCGAAGATCCAACGGATGGCGTGCGTTACGTCGTGCAACGCGAGCTGCGTCGCCGCACGACGCAGGCGGAAATCTACCGCGAGGACAACCCGAGCGAGCCGATTGTGCAGGGCACCCGGGATGTCACCCGGTACGTGACACGCTACCTCATCGGCCTCCCGCACGACGCGTTCGTTTCCACCTTCTTTACGCGGCAGAAGGAGTTGCATTTCTTTGGCGACCGCAGCGAAACAAAGCGGCGCACGGAGGTGGCGCGGCTCCTCGGCCTGGAGGCCGTGCGAGAGGCGCAAACCCTCATCGGCGAAGAGCGCGCCGCCGCCCGCGCCGAGGCCGCATCTCGCCGCAATGAGCACCAGAGCCGGCTGGGAACGCGGGATCTCTTCGCCGAAGAGTCGATCGCGGAGAATGCGGTCTCGATTGCGCGGCAACAAGAGGAGATCGCCGAACAGGCCAGTCTGGCAGCCGAACAGGCCGCTCAGTCTGCCCGCCAGGAGTTCGAGGGCTGGCGGGATCTCCAGTTGCAGGCGTCGGAGCTGGAACGCCAGATCACGGCGGTTCGCGGCCAGATGAGCGTGGCTGCGGCCACCCGGGACGCCGCCAGCACGGACCTGGAGCGGCTGGAACAGCGCGCGGCCGAGCGCATGGACCATGCGGCCGTCGCGGGGCGCATTCCCGAACTGGTCGCGGCCTTGCAGGCGCACGAGCACGAGCGCGAACGCGCGCGTCTCATTGCGTCTCTCGAGGAGCGGCAGGGAAATGCTGCCGGGCGGACGGCCGGGATCGTGGCGCGGCTGGCCGCGATGGTGCAGGAGCACCCAACAGCAGCACAGGACCCGCGCTGGACCTGGAGCCAGGAGGATCAGGCATCGCCGCTGGCCGCAACGGCGCGGTTGCACGCCGTCGTCACGGAACGTGATCCCCGGGCCAGCCGGGCGCGCGTGGCGGCCTTGCAGGACGTCATGCGCCTCGGCGATCTTCAGGCCAGGGAGGAGGCCACACTCGAGAAGTTCCGGCGTCTTCTGCTGCAACTGCAGGAGCAGCGGGCAGAGATCATGGCCGGCGGTGGGCCGGACGCGGCTGCTGGCATTGCTCAGGAAGCGATCGACGCCGGCCGGGCGCAGGAGCGGGCCGCCCGGGAAGCAGTGGCCGCGGCGCAGGTGGCGCGCAAGGAAGCTGAGCGGGTCATCGCCGATCTGGAGGCCCATGCCGGCGAGGCCGCATGTCCGGTCTGCGCGCGTGAACTCGCCCCGGGCGAGGCTGAACGCCTGATCGCGGAGCGGCGGGCGGACGTGGCGCACCACAGCGCGGCCGAAAAGGCTGCGGCCCAGCAGGCAGCCAACGCCCTGCGCGAAATCGCGGCTGGCGAAGCCGCGCTGCAGCGGGCCCGCGCTCTGCGCGAGTCCCTGGTGGAAACAGACAGCCGGCTCCAGAACGGCGCGGAGAAGATCGAGGGGGTGGAAGCAACGCTGCAGGAAATGGCGCAGCAGCGGACCGCCGCCGAGCGGATCGCCCAGACGACATATCCCATCCTAAGTGACGATCTTGTGGCGGCCCAGGCGGCGGCCGATGAGGAGGAGCGGCTGGCGTCCCTGGCAGGACTGCTGGCGCAGTTTCGCCAGGACCTGGAGGAGGCGCAGGAGGCACGAAACCGCGCCCAGTGCGAGGCCGCGGCGATTGGTGATGTGCGCTACGACGCGGCCACCCACAAGCAGGCGAACGAGGACCTGACTGTCGCTCAGCGTTCAGCCACCTTGATCGAGCGCATCGACGACGACCTGGCGCACCGCCCGGAGTACGAGCAGCGCCTGGCAGGGGCCAATGCCGAACTGGAGGCATTGGCCGGCCAGCAGCAGGTGTTGCAGGCTGATCAGGCTGCGCTCGGCTTCGACCTGGCCCGGCTTCAGGCGGCGCAGGCCAAGGAGCATGCGGCCCGCGCTGCCGAGCAACAGGCGCGCGGTGCGCGCATCCAGGCCCGGCAGGCTGTCACGGAAGCGGAGGCGGCCCTGAAGCGGCTGCGGGACGAGCACGACCGGCTGTCGGAGCTGCTGGACCTGGCGGATCGCAAGACGCGCGAGGCCGATGAGCTTTCCCGTATGTACGACGAGTTCGGCGAGTTCGATCGCTACGTGGCGCGCCGGGTTGGCCCGATGCTGGCGGAGACGACGGAGCGGCTGCTGGCCCAGGTGACGAACAGCAAGTACAGCCAGATTCGCTTTGATGAGAACTACGGGATACACGTTTACGACGGCGACGAGGATTTTCCGCTTAGCAGCTTTTCCGGCGGCGAGCGCGATGTCGTCGCTCTCTGCGCGCGCCTGGCGCTGTCGGAGATCGTGGGATCCGCGGCGGCGCGCCCACCGCGCTTCCTGGTGCTGGATGAGGTGTTTGCGTCTCTGGATGTCGACCGCCGAGAGCAACTGCTGGAAACCCTCGGAGTTCTGGCGAACGGCGGCCACTTCAGGCAGATGTTCATCATCAGCCACGTCGAGGATGTGCAACAGTCACCGGTCATGAACGAAGCCTGGAGCATCTCGGAGCGTGATGGCTCCAGCCAGGTGGATCGGCCTTCATTCTTCGGCGCGCCCTTGCCCGGCGATTGAGCGGAACGCGGCCCGGAGTCCAATCGTCTCAGGTCTATACTCCGCCCTGTCTCATGGAGTTGGCTTGGGGGAGGTTGGGATACATGGTCGTCGCATCCACACCGTATTACGCGCTGGAACAAGCCCGCGACGCCTCGCACGGAGGCGATGGTTGGGAAGACCGTGCGCCGTCGTCGGTCGAGGAGATTGGCTCGGTCTGGGCCGAGTTCGGGGTCGGCACGGAGTGCGGCACGTTGCGCACGGTGCTCATGCACCGGCCTGGCCCTGAAATCGACGGCATCACCGACGCGGCGCGGGCGCTCTGGTACGACATCGTGGATCCTGCCCGAGCGCGTGAGCAGCACGACGCGCTGACCGAGCTCTACCGCTCGCATGGCGTCGTCGTCCACGAGCTGGGTGAGACGGCGCTGGACAAGCCGAATTCGTACTTCTGCCGCGATATCTTCGCCATGACGCCGCGCGGCGTCCTGCTCTCCCGACTGGCCTCGGCCTCGCGTGCGGGCGAGGAGCGGACGGCTGCGGCGGCCCTGGCCCGGGTCGGGGTGCCCATCGCGCACTCCGTGCTGGGAACCGGCACCTTCGAGGGCGCGGACGTCGCCGTGGTGGCGCCTGATCTCGTGTTCGTGGCCGAAGGCCAGCGCACGAACCGCGAGGGTGCGCGCCAGGCAGCTCAGGCATTCATCGACGCCGGCGTCGAGCAGGTCGAGATCGTGCAGATGCCATACGGCACCGGCCATCTCGATGGCGTGATCAACATCGTCGATCGCAACCTGGCCATGATCTATCCCACCCAGCTTCCATGGCGCATCTATGAACTGCTGCGCGCGCGCGGGTTCCGCTTTATCGATGTGCCGGACCCCGGTGAGGCCCGCCGCGGCATGGCACTGAACATGGTGCCGCTGGCGCCTGGCGTCGTGGTCACGCCAGCGGGCAACCCCAACACCCGCAAGGCGCTGGAGGATCATGGGGTGACCGTCTACGAGGCCGAGGTGGATGAACTGATGAAGGGCGCCGGATCGGTGCACTGCATGACGGGCGTCATCCACCGGGAAGCGTCCTGATCATGGCTGGCGCTGGAAGGATTGCCGCCCGCTTCACCTGGCACCCGGACTACGCCAACCGCACGCTCTTTGACGTGCGCCAGGAACTGGTTGACGACATTTCGGCCGACCAGCGGGCGTATGAACTGGCGATGGAGGCCGCCGAGGCCAAGGAGAGTGATGCCCTGGCGTCGATTATGGCGCTGGACAAGAAGTGGAGCGAGTACGACATGGGGTGGGCTGAAGCTGATCCTGGTCAGCTCGCAGACCGCATCCTGGAGTGGCGCTGGGAGCAGGAAAAGCGGCACGAGTTGATCCCATTTTCGGAGATCCGGGCGGCGGCGCCTCCGCCGGAGATTCCGCCGCAGCAGGCAGCGTGGCTGTCGTTCCTGAAGCGGCTCTTTGGCCGGGACTGACGCGAACCCAGGGGAGCACTATCCATCGCCATGAGTGGAACCGATTCGACCTTGCGTACTGAACTGCCTCGCGTTGATGGCGCATACATGCTGGAACAAACGGCGGCACTCTGTCGCATTCCTTCGCCGACTGGCTTCACGCGCGCGGCGGTCGATCACGTGGCCGCTGAACTGACGGCGCTGGGGCTGCCGGTGCGCCGTACCCGCAAGGGCGCGTTGATCGCCGAGCTCCCGGGTGGCGACGCGTCACTGGGCGGCCGCACGCTCTCGGCGCACGTCGATACCCTCGGCGCGATGGTGCGAGATATCACCGATGGTGGGCGGCTGAAGCTGACCCGTATTGGCGGCTACGACTGGTCAACCATCGAGGGCGAATACTGCCTGGTGCATGCCTACGGACGAGAGCCGGTCAGCGGCACGGTGCTGACCAACAAGGCTTCCGGCCACGTCCACGGTCCGGATCTCACCGACCTCAAACGTGATGAAACGAGCATCGAAGTCCGCCTCGATGCCGTGGTCAAGAGTGCCGACGACGTTCGGGCGCTGGGTATCGAGGTGGGGGATTTCGTCAGCCTCGACCCGCGTGTAACCGTGCTCGACAGCGGCTACATCAAGTCCCGCCATCTCGATGACAAGGCGTGCGTCGCCATCCTGCTCGGTGTGGCAAAGGCGGTCGTTGAGCAGAACGTGCGGCTAGTCGCACCGTCATTCCTCTACATCTCCAACTTCGAAGAGGTCGGACACGGCTCTTCTGCGGGACTGCCCGAGGGCACGGCAAACCTGATTGCAGTTGATATGGCGGCAGTGGGGGAGGGCCAGACCTCCGATGAGATGGCAACGACGGTGTGCGTCAAGGACGCCTCCGGTCCTTACGACTACGATCTCAGCCGGCTCCTGATTGACCTCGCGCGCACCAACAACATCGACTACCGGGTGGACACCTACCGGTATTACGCCTCGGATGTCAGCCAGGCGCTGCGCGCCGGGTGGGATGTGCGGGGAGGCCTGGTTGGACCGGGCGTGGACGCGTCCCACTCGTTCGAGCGCCTGCACCGTGACTCCCTGGTCGAGACCGCACGCCTCCTGCTGGCCTACCTGCTCGCTGCGGACTGATGGGTCGGCTCACGAGAAAGCAGCCCTCGGGCCGGCAGGCCCTGGTGTTCGTCTCCCTGTTCCTGTTTCTGGCGCTTGTGGTCGGCTCGGCGTGGCCCAGAGCTGGCGTGGCCAGCGAACGCGAACCCA
Source organism: Thermomicrobiales bacterium (assembly GCA_034431475.1). Lineage (GTDB taxonomy): Bacteria > Chloroflexota > Chloroflexia > Thermomicrobiales > UBA6265 > JACCXM01. Next base: position 13,116 of record DAOUDE010000062.1, read on the forward strand.
CCCCAGATGCGACGCTCTGCCAGCAACCCGAGGGTCTTTCGCCGCGCGGCGCAGAGATCCTGTGTGCCGTCTCCGAGCCTCGCGATGCGCTAGAGTACCGGTCGACTGACGCCACGCCGGTCGCGGAGCCGGACGCGCTGGATGGTGACCCGCTCGATGGCCCAGTTCGCAGGAAGCGTCCGCCTGAACCCGACCATGCCACCCAACTGACTATCGTCCAGAGTGGCCGCCAGAAGGACACCCCAAACTCGACTGCGCTCTACGACGGTGATCCGGACACGATCTGGTCTCCTCAAGCTGTCGATGAGCCGTGGGTCTGGGTAGACCTGGGCGACACGGAAACGATCCGTCAGGTGCGCTGGCTGGCCGGCGGCAGCGGTGAGGTAGAAATCTCGGTCTCCGCGGATCGCAAGCAGTGGGCAGTGCTCGACACGCAGGGTATCACTGGCGGCTGGCAGGAGAACACCCTGCGTGAGGATGCCCAGTATGTGCGGCTGACATTGCTCCCAGACGGTGACGAATCAGACGTCGATCTGGCCGAGGTGGAAGTCTTCGGCCGCGAGCGCAAGGCCGATGTGTCTGAAGCTCAGAAGGCAAACAAGGGGAACCCGACGCGTGACAAGCGTCGCGCCGAGAAACGCGCCCAGGACGCCGCGAAAGCTGACGACGCACCAGCGAACGGCAACCCCGCGCAGGGTGACCAGCGCAGCTCGGTCAACTCGTCGGTCAAGGCGGGCAAGACGACGTGCAGCGGCAAGCGAGAGAAGTGCCGCGCCCGGCCAGGCAAGGTCGAGGTGACGGACGATTGCGGCGTGAACGGCGCCTGCACCATCGATATCCGGGCCGATGGGGGCAGCGCCGTGTGCGACGCCTCCGGCGGCGATGAGGATCGCGCCGGCAAGGGCGAGGGGAAACGCGGCGGCGGCAACGGGGGCACCTGCGAAGCGGTCGCGGACGGCGGCACGGTCACCATTGGGGATCTCAATCCCTGAGGCCTGGCCGGCTTTTACACCGCCCGGCGTTGCCGCAGCCGTGACCAGACGAACCTGATCAGCAGCAGCGCGACGACCGCAATGACGACGTACTGCAGCCAGCCAACGTACTTCTCGATAGCGTGCCAGTTCTCGCCGAAGGCCCAGCCCAGCGAAACCAGAGCCCCATTCCAGAGCAGACTGCCGAAGACGGTGAGCGGGATGAACTGCACCAGCGGCATGCGGCGGTAGCCCGCCGGGATGGACACGAGCGACCGCACAACTGGCACCAGGCGACCGGTGAACACCGCCACCGGCCCCCACCGGTCAAACCAGTCCTCCGCCCGCGTCAGGTCCTCTGGTGTGAGCAGCGCGAGATACCCGTACTTCTCGAACAGCCGGCGGATGCCGCCCCGGCCCAGCCCGACACCGATGGCATACAGAACGAGCGCTCCGATGAGTGACCCCAGGGTCGAGGAGATGAGGACCAGGGCAAACGAAAACCTCCCCTGGCCGGTGAGAAACCCGGCGAGAGGCAGGATGACCTCTGAGGGGATTGGCGGAAAGACGTTCTCCAGCGCGACGAGGATCGTCAGCCCAGGGTACCCGAGCGTTTCGATGACGTTCGTCACCCACGTCGCCAGCCAGTCGAACACTCGAACTCCTTCTCGTTAGCTCGCGTCAGTCTTCACTGACGAAGAGCGCCGCTATCTCACCCGGGACATCCGTGCACAAGGCGGCCGCGCCCAACGCGCGCACTCGAAGCGCCTCATCTGGCTGGTTCACTGTCCAGACCATGGCGGCCAGGCCTGCATCGCTTAACGCCCGCGCGCTCGCGGCAGTGTAGGCTCCGGCATCGATCGCCACGCAGGGCGAACCAAGGACCGCTGCGACATCGAGCAGCGCCTGGTTGACATGCATTGCCAGCGGCCAGAGCTCCGCACCGGGTGCAAGGACGCGAACCCGCTGCAGTATTGCCCAATCAAACGAGGAGATCGCCCAGCGTACCGCCGGGTACGCCGCAAGCACCTCCAGGACTCCGGCCTCGATTCCCGGTTGCTTGACCTCCAGGTCGAAGTGGAGGCGGTCGCCGACCAGGCCCAGCACCTCCGCGAAGGTGGGCACCCGCTCCCCAGCGCCGGCATCAGCCGCCTGAACTGCCGCCAACGGCTGCTCGTCAACGTAGCCACGCCCGGTCGTGGTTCGCTCCAGCGAGCGGTCATGGATGACGACGATGGCGCCGTCCGAGGTTGCGTGCAGATCGAGTTCGATGCCATACGCGCCGGTCTCCATCGCCTTGCGGAAAGCCAGCAGGGTGTTCTCCGGGTAGGCGGCCGAGTCGCCGCGATGCGCGTAAACCAGGGTCATCGGACATCCTCCACACACGCCGTGCGCTCCTGATGGTTGACACGGATCGTGTCAAGGTCTATCATACTCATCAACATAATGCGCAACGGGCGCTATCACGTGAGTTCAGCCGTGCGCAGGAGACGTCACCATGAACGATCCCGGCTGTGAGCCGGTTTTCATCATCAGTGTCGCGGCGCGGTTGCTGGAAATGCACCCGCAGACCTTGCGCAAGTATGAGCGCGAAGGTCTGATTGCGCCGTCACGAACGACCGGGAATCTGCGGCTCTACTCGGACGAAGACCTGGATCGCTTGCGCCAGGTGAAGTACCTGGTCAACGAGCGGGGGCTGAACCTGGCTGGCGTGCAACTGATCCTGGAACTGACGCGGCATTTGCAGACCCTCCAGGCTCAGCTTGCCGGAGAGGCTGCCGCTGAGTCCCATCCGTCCATCGAGCGGGTAAGCGCCGACCTGGCAGCGCTGTTGCACGCCTTGGGCGCGGGCACCAGGCAGCCGGGAGTGCAGGGCCGTCCGTCTGGTCCCCGGTCGTAAGACCAGCCCAGGAGAACCAGTAGTCCACGATTGATTGGCGTAGCACGAAATAATTGACACAACATGAGGCGGATCCGTGCGCGGAAAGTGAGGGAGAGCGTGTCAGGAACCACAAAGTTTACGGAGAAGGCACAGGACGCTATCGTCAGCGCACAGCGGGAAACTGAAGCGCGCAACATTTCGCAGTTGGAACCGATTGCGCTCCTGGTCGCCCTGTTGAACCAGTCAGACGGGCTGGTCCCGCAGATTCTGCACAAGTTGCAGGCTGATGTCAGCCAGATCAAGAGCCAGGCGACGGCCGAGTTCGAAGGCTTGCCAAAGCTCTCCTACAGCGCCCAGCCGGTTGTCAGCAGCAGCCTGCGCAAGGTGCTGCAGAAGGCGGAAGACGAAGCCAGGCAGATGACCGACGAGTACGTCAGTTCGGAGCATCTGCTGCTCGGCATGCTCAACGTGCCAGATAACGGAGCGAGCAAACTCCTGGCGCGGCACGGGGTAACGAAGGATCGGGTGTACGAGGCCTTGAGTGGCATTCGGGGAGGACAGCGCGTGACCGACGCGAACCCGGAAGACAAGTACCAGGCGCTGGAAAAGTATGGCCGTGATCTCACGGAACTGGCTCAGGAAGGCAAGCTCGATCCGGTCATCGGCCGGGACGACGAAATTCGCCGGGTCATGCAGGTGTTGTCGCGCCGCACCAAGAACAACCCGGTCCTCATCGGTGAACCTGGTGTCGGCAAGACCGCTATTGCCGAGGGGCTGGCGCAGCGCATCGTGCGCGGGGATGTGCCCGAGGACCTCAAGAACAAACGGGTCATTTCGCTCGATCTTGGCGCGCTCGTGGCTGGCGCCAAGTTCCGGGGCGAGTTCGAGGAGCGCCTGAAAGCGGTGCTCAAGGAAGTCACCGACGCCGCCGGCGAAATCATCCTCTTCATCGACGAGTTGCACACGGTCGTCGGCGCCGGCGCGGCAGAAGGCTCCATGGACGCCTCCAACATGCTCAAGCCGATGCTGGCGCGCGGGGAGCTGCGCACCATCGGCGCGACCACGCTGGAGGAGTACCGCAAGTACATCGAGAAGGACGCCGCGCTGGAGCGCCGTTTCCAGCCGGTCTACGTCGGCGAGCCGACGGTAGAGGACACCATCTCGATCCTGCGCGGCCTGCGGGATCGCTATGAGACGCATCACAAGGTGCGTATCCTCGATTCCGCGCTGGTGGCGGCCGCGCTGCTCTCGAACCGCTACATCACCGACCGCTTCCTGCCGGACAAGGCCATCGACCTCGTGGACGAGGCGGCTTCGAAACTGCGGATGGAGATGACGTCGCTACCGGTGGAGCTGGATGAGGCCGAGCGGCGCATCATGCAGTTGGAGATCGAGCGCGAAGCGCTGAAGAAGGAGAAGGATTCCGCCTCCCGCGAACGGTTGGACAACCTGGAGAAGGAACTGGCCGATCTGCAGGAGAAGCGCGACTCCCTGCGCAGCCGCTGGGAGAGCGAGCGAGAGGCCGTGCAGACGGTGGCCTCCCTGCGCGAGCAGATCGACCACGCCAAGGTCGAGATCGAGCAGGCGAAGCGCGCTTACGATCTCAACCGCGCCGCTGAGTTGCAGTACGGCACGCTCGTGCAGCTCGAAAAGCAACTGCAGGAGGCCGAGCAGCGCGAGAACGTGGCTGGCAGCCCGCTGGTCAAGGAGGAGGTCGATGGCGAGGATATCGCCGAGATCGTCTCCCGCTGGACAGGCATCCCGGTCAGTCGCCTGGTCGAGGGCGAGATCGAAAAGCTGATGAAGATGGAGGACCGCCTCCACGAGCGCGTTATCGGCCAGGACGAGGCCATCGTCGCCATCTCCAACGCGATCCGGCGCTCGCGGGCTGGCCTCTCCGACCCGAATCGGCCGCTCGGCAGCTTCATCTTCCTGGGCCCCACGGGCGTTGGCAAGACGGAGCTTGCCCGTGCGCTGGCGCAGTACCTCTTCGACGACGACCAGGCGATGGTGCGCATCGACATGTCGGAGTACATGGAGCCGCACTCCGTGAGCCGCCTGATCGGCGCGCCTCCAGGCTACGTCGGCTACGAAGAGGGCGGGCAGCTCACGGAGGCGGTCCGCCGGCGCCCGTACAGCGTGATCCTGCTCGATGAGATCGAGAAGGCACACCCGGACGTGTTCAACGTGCTGCTCCAGATCCTCGATGATGGGCGCGCGACTGATGGGCAAGGCCGCACGGTCGATTTCAAGAACGCGGTCATCATCATGACTTCAAACCTGGGTTCGGCGTACATCCTGCCGGTCGGCGAGGGCAGTGAGGAGCAAATGCGTGAGCGCGTCATGGACGCGATGCGCAGCCACTTCCGGCCCGAATTCCTGAACCGCATCGACGAGATTGTGATCTTCCGCCCGCTCTCGCGGGACCAGATCGGGGAAATCGTCGAAATCCAGATGAAGGGCGTCAACGACCGCCTGGCTGACCGCCAGATGCACCTCACCATTACCCCGGCGGCGGAGCAGTGGCTTGCGGACAAGGGGTACGATCCTGCCTTTGGGGCGCGTCCGTTGAAGCGCGTTATCCAGCGCGAGGTGCTGGACAAACTGGCGCGCATGGTGCTGAGCGGCGATCTGCGCGACGGCGAGACGGTCACCATTGATGCGGACGGCGATCACCTCACGTTTGCCGGATCGCGCGCGCCCGAGCCAGCCGTCGTCTAGTCCGTGAAGTGCGAGGCGCCGGATTGGGTACTCCCGATCCGGCGCTTCGTTGTCCCTATACTCTGGCCAGTTGCGATTGGCGGTGTGGGAAAGGTTAATCGGGATGCCTGGCTGGCTGGCAGCGATCCTGCAAAGTGCGATCACGTTGGTGGTGCTGGTGCTGATCATCATGGCCCTCGCGGCACTGTTCATGATCATCTTTGGCATCGCCACTGGCATCGATGATCAAATCACCGAGTAGTCGCCGCCGTGGCTGATCTGGCCGGTATCGGGCGTTTCCTGGTGGCGGCGGGCCTCGTCCTTGCCGCCATCGGGCTCCTGCTGGTCATCGCGCCCCAGGTGCCCGGGCTCGACCGCCTCGGCCGGCTGCCGGGCGATCTCTTCATCCAGCGCGGTACTACCACCATCTTCATCCCCATCGTCACCTCGATCCTGATCAGTTTGGCACTGACGATCATCCTGAATCTCTTCATCCGCCGGTAACAGGACGCTCAGGCAACCAACAGGCGTTGACGTTCGTCGGCGACCTCTCTACTCTCGCCCAGGGAACACGGGAGCCCATTGACGCGTTTGCATCTCAACGCGGGCCCGGCGGGTTCCGCCTGACGACGGATGAAGGAGAGTCGATGAAGGCGCAGTCCCAGGTCTCTACGTCGCGAGGAACGTCACGCCTGACACGTCTTGCCACGAGCGCCCTGTTTGTGGCGGGGAGTTGCGTGCCGCTGCTCACCGCCGCCATGCCGGTTGCGGCGCAGTCGGCAACCGTCAGCTTCAGCACGGCCGAACTGGCTCCGGCCGACGCGTTCGCCTACTCGGTCATGACGCTGGATAACAAGTCGGACCAGTGGTTGCTTTCGGAAGAGCTGCTGCGCCGGGCTGGCTTCGGTGAGGCCATTGACCAGGCGGTCTCCGAAGAGTTGACCGACGAGAATGGCAACCCACTGCCGCTCGATGCCTTCATGGGCGGTGAGATCGGCGTCGTCGTCGATGACAGCGCACTGGACACGGCGGTCGAGCAATCGCTCAACTCGGACGAGTTGGGCATGATGACCGGCGATATGGGCAGTTCGGAGGATGTCAGCGCCGCCAACGACTTGCAGGGGATCGCGGCGATCCTCGATGCGCGCGCGCCAGACACGGCGTGGACGGGCATCAGCCAGTCGGCGATGGAAGATAACAGCGAATCGACAGACTATAACGGGACCGAGATCATCTTCTCTCCGCCGTCTGGCGAGGATGACACCGGCATGGCGGCAGCCCGCGTTGGCGATCACATCCTGCTCGCCTCAACGCCGGAGGACCTCCATCCGCTAATCGACACCGCGAACGGCAACAACGACAACATCACCTCGGTGCCGCAGTTTGCCACCGCGATCGATGCCCTGCCGGCCGAGTTCATGTCCTTCACGATCGTGAACAACGGCGTGGCGAGCGATGTCGATCTCGGCCCGTTCGAGTCGTCCTTCTCCAGCCTCGTCAACGACAGCTTCACTGCCGTTACGCTGGCGGCCGATCAGCCGGGCTTCCGGTTTGAGTCAGTGACGATTCCTGGCGAGGACGCGTTGCCGCCGATCCCGGCCGCTTACGACTCCTCGCTGGAAGCCATCGCGCCGGAAGATGCGCTGGTCTTCTTCAGCGGGCCGGATCTTGGCGAATCCGGCATCCTCGACGCACTCGGCGCGGCCCTGCTCGGCATTGCGTTCGGGGCAGGTGACCCGATGGCTAGCATGACCGAAGGGACGCCCGAGGCTCCCGCCGACCCTGAGGCGGCCATTGCCAAGCAGTACGAGGACGCCGCGGGCATCCTTGGCGTAAACCTGCAGACCGATCTCTTCCAGCAATTTGCGGGCGAATACGGTGCGTGGCTGACGGCTGACGCCGCCATGGAATCCGGGTCTGGCGTTTTCGCCAGCCAGGTCTCCGACCCTGACACCGTCTCCAATACGCTGATGCAGCTTTCCTTCCTGATTCAGGGCGCCATGGGCGGTGAAAGCGCCTTGGCAACCCGCGCGGTCGGGGAGGGCAGTGTTTACAGCATGGACCTCGGCGACGGGATGGCCCTCGAGTTCGGTGTGGTCGGCGACATGTTCGTTTTGGGCACCGGCGATGCAGTCGAGCGTTTCGCTGGCCCGGATACTGCATCACTCTCAGGGGACACGCTCTATCAGGATGTCATGAGCACCCTGCCTGAGGACACGAACAGCATCTTCTTCATTGATCTGGAGCAGGCAATTCCGTTGGCCGAGACGGCGTCAGAGTCATCGGACGCGCTCGGTTTCGACACCGGTGTCGGCTTCGAAGATGCCAGCGATGCCTGTGCGGACTACGCCACCCAGGAGGATGCGCAGACCGCCTACGACGCCGGCGAACCCAATACGTTCGACCTCGACCAGGATTTCGACGGCGAAGTCTGTGAGGACTACTTCGCCCCAGCGGCCGCCGCTGCCGCTGACGACAGTGGCGATGCTGGTTCGGACATCGAGGAGACGCTGACCAATGCGGATTACTCCGCGGTCAAGGCCTTCGCGGTCGTTGGTCACGAGGAAGATGGCATGCAGCACGCTTCGGGCATTCTCTACATCGCGGAGTAGGGACGCGTCGTCCCATCGGTGATGCATGTTCATCGCGGGGCGTCCAGATTGGACGCCCCGTGGTGTTCCAGGAGACAGAATGTGAAATCATTGCGAAGGATGACGACGATCTGGCGGCCACTTTCGGCCACCGCCCTGGTGGTCTCGTTGGGCGGCGCGGCGCTCACCGCGCCGACTGCCTCGGCCCAGGATGCGCTGCCACCCATTACCGACGCCGCACCTCTGAACACGGCATTCTTTCAGCAGGTTGACCTGGACTTCGCCGGCGCCCAGTGGCAGCAGAGCGACCAGCTCATGGAGCGGCTCGGCTTCCCTGACGCCCTCGAAACATGGCAGGACGAGCTGTTGAGCCACCACGGCAACATGGGCTCGTTCACCGAGGCGGATTTTGACGCGGTCACTGGTGGCGAAGCAGCGCTTGTCGTATCTGACGATGCCATTGCCACGTTGATGCACGTGCAGTCGCAGATGATGGCCGAGATGTCGGGCACGCCGGTTGCATCGCCTGTCTCACTCACGGAGGGCGAGCCGCTTGGCGTCGCCATGATTCTGCGCGCCAGTGATGCGGACGCCGCCTGGGACTACGCCCAGAGCCAGACGAACGCCTTCGCTGACAAGAACGACCTCGAAGTCGTATCTACGCCCTACGGCAGCGGCGAAATTGTCGAGACGACCGGTGGTGAGGGCGAATCCACAGATGACCTCGACTCACCCTACGACGCCCTGCTCGGCGCGCACGGCGACAAGGAGTTCGCGGCGGGCCGCGCTGGTGACTACATCATCGGCGCCGCCACGGCGGCCGACGTGGAGCAGATCATTGACGTCATCGACGGCAACGCGCCCTCGTTGAGCGAGTCCGAGCCGCTCACCCAGATCGCGGCAGAGCTGCCCGCGCCGGCGCTCGCGTTCACCTACGTCGATGCCGAAGCCATCGTCGGCGCGCTCGACGCGGACACGGTTGCGACGATCGAGGCCATGCAACCCGGCCTTTCCCTGGCGGACATGGGCTCCTACTCTGGCCTCACACTGACGGCAGTCGATGAAGGGTTCCGCATGGACTCCTATTCGATTGCCTCCGATAACGCCGACCCGAGCAAGGTTATTGTCCCGAACAGCGCGGAAACTACCGGAGCGGCCGCGCATGTCCCGGCCGACACCTTCATCTATTCGGCGGGCACGCTGCCCCCCGGCTCGTTTGCCGGTGGCGCCTACTCGCTCGCCCAGGCCGTGAACGCCATGGAGTCTGGTGAAGAGCCGCAGCAGACGATGCCAAGCGCCGAAGAGGTGGACGCGGCCATTGCGCAGGCGACCGAAACCCTCGGCTTCAACCCGGCCACGGACCTGTTCGACATTCTGGGTCCGGATTACCTCTTCTTCAGTTCCTTCCCGTCCTTCATGGATGAATTCTCCTTCAACGCGGTGGCGGCGGTCAGCACCAGTGACCCCACAACGCTCGCCGGCACGATGGAGAAGCTTTCGCAACTCATCACACGTGTGGGCGGCGAAGATGTCTCGCTGACGACGCGTGACATGGCCGGTGACACCGTTTACTCCATCGGTGATCCAAACGATGAGAACTCGCCTACCGTCGACTTCGGCGTCGTTGGCAATCAGGCGGTGGCCGGCATTGGAACCGGCCTCGATCAGCTTTCTGCAACCCCGGCGGATGCACTGGCGGATGATCCGCAGTACCAGGAAATCATGGGTACGCTGCCTGCGGAGTACTCCAGCGTCTTCTACGTGGATGCGCGGCCGGTGACCCAACTGGCTATGATGTTCTCCGGCGGGTTCAGCGAGGGCGGCGCGGAAGCGACCCCGATGGCGGAGCCCGCCGGCAGCCTGGAGAACCTGCTCGGCTTCGGTGCGGTGGCGTCCTCCGATAGCGACACCAGCATGGCCGGCAGCGCGATTCTCTACATCGCTGAGCCTGGCAGTTAGCTCCATCGTTACCCCCGGGGAGATGGCCGGTGGCCATCTCCCCGGGGCCGGGTAACCGACGACTCCCTTCACTCGTTGCAATCCAGAGAACGCCCGTGTCTCGCCGTGGCATTCGTGCCGCGGCTATGCTTTGCCGTGGCCCCCAATAAGGAGCAAGAGATTGAAGTTCGATTCCAAACTGGCACACGGCCTGGCCCCGGACGAGCACGCGGATCTGGACCGGCTCTGGCACGCCCTCAGCACAACATCCGTGAAGCCGTCTCGCCGCGATTTCCTGCGCTGGTCGGCCATTGCCGCTGGCGCGGTTGTCACGGCGCGCGAGGGCATCGTCACCGCCGCGCCGCGTCCCGTCCTGGCGCAGGATGCCCCAATCGTCGAGGGCGCGGAGATCACCGTGCCGTTCGATGCCTTCGGACAGGCGATCAACCTGGATCCGCACCGCTCCAGCGACTACGGCGGGTTCTGGGTGATGTACCCGAACGTCTGGAACGGCTTCCTGCGCTACGACGAAAATGGGCGCATTGCCCTTGACCTCGCCGAGAAGATCTCGCGCTCGGCCGATGGCCTGCGCTACACCTGCACCATACGTGAAGGCGCAGCCTACGCCAGCGGCAATCCGGTGCTGGCCGAGCACTTCATTGCCTCCTGGCAGCGCGCGCTCGACCCCGCCAACCTGTCGCCCATGGTGGCCTTCATGGAACCGCTCAAGGGCTTTGCTGCCTGGATTGGCGGGGACACCAGCGCGCAACTCGGCTTCAGTGCAACTGACGACCGCACGGTCGTCGTGGAACTGGAGCAGCCTGTTACCTTTTTCCCGTCCTTCTTTGCCTCGTTCGTCTGGTCGGTCGTGGAGCCGCAGGCCATTGCGGATTTCGGAGAGACCAATTTCGTCCTGAACAGTGCTGGCGCCGGCCCCTGGCAGTTCACGGCGTACCAGCAGGACACCCAGTTTGTCATGGAGCCAAACCCGAACTACTTCGGGGAACCGTCTCCGTCGATTGTCAAGATCACCTGGCCGGTCGTGAACGGCCCTGACGCAGCCACGTCCAGCCTCGATCTCTACGTGAACGAGGACGCCGCCTCGGCCGATGTCCCGCTGTCGCTGCTCTCCGATGTCTCGGCAGATGAAACACTCACGGCTGAACTGAAGCAGTTGAACACCTCGCAGGCCACCATCCGCTCGCTGGCCATGGATTTTCGGCAGGCGCCCTTCAACGATGTGCGCGTGCGGCGCGCCTTCGGACTGGCGTTCGACCGGGACCGCTATTCCGAGATTTACGGGGGCACCTGGACCCCGGCAACCGTCTTCACCCCACCCGTGGTCAACGAACTGAGCGGCTACGCGCCGCCAGATGGCTTCCCGTTCGATCCCGAGCAGGCGCAAGCGCTGCTGGAGGAGGCGGGTTTCCCCGGTGGCGAAGGTCTCCCGGAGATCATCTACTACCTGGCGTCCGGCGAGAGCGACGCCGAGGTCGAACGTGTGCAGCAGGTGTTGCAGATTTTCCAGGACAACCTGGGGGTTGCCATCACGCTCGACAACAGCCGCACGCAGGCGGAGATCAACGACCTCATTACCGAAACGGGCGGTCTACAGTTCGCCATCATGTGGTGGCAGACCGTGACGGACACGCCCTTCCTGCTGAGCGATGTCTTCCGGCCGGATTCGCCCTACATGCAGGGCGTTTTCAACTGGTCGCCTGACCTGGAGGCCCTGGGCGGTGACCCGGGCGCAGCCGCCCAGCAATTCGCGGACCTGGTAGCGCGCGCCGACGTCGAACTGGACCAGGACACGCGCAACGATCTCTACCGCCAGGCGGAAACGCTGGTGCTGGAGAACGCGGTCTACGTGCCGATTGGCAACTGGGTGCCCATGTTCCTCCAGAAGCCGTGGCTCAGCGGTACCCGCCAGGGCTCCTGGACAGGCCGCTTCCCCGCGCTCTTCGACCAGAACGTGGTCGTGCTCCAGCAGTAGCCCCGGGAACGAACGAAAGCCCCGCTCCCGTGATCCGGGAGCGGGGCTTTCGCATGTTCCCCGTGTCAGGAAAAGAGCGACGCCTGCACCGGCGGCAAGTCCTCCGTGTGCGGGGCTTCGCCACGCAGCATCCCGATCAGCACCAGGGCATTGCGCGTGCCGGCGCCCTTCTCATTGTTGTTGAACATCACGTGGACCTGCTTCGCTGAGCCGGCAAGTTGTTCCACAATCTCGACAAACCCGACAAGCTCTTCCGTCGAATAGTCATAGTCGTAGCGGCCGCTGTGGCCCAGCCATCCCTTCGCGTTGCGGCCATGCAGGCGCAGGTAGGCAAGATCCTCGTTGGTCGTCGCAACCAGCGGTTGCACGGTGCCCCGGCTCAGTTGCGGCTCGTCGGCGATGGCGTACGCCAGCCCGAGGTCGCTGAGCAGGGAAAGGGTTGCGGGCGCGCTCTCAGCATCCAGCCAGGTGCCGTTCCGGAACTCGACGGCTACCGGGATACCGGCCATGTGCCTGGCCACCCGGCCGAGGAATTCCCTGTTCGCCTCGGTGTTGCCGAAGCTGGGCGGGAACTGGTAGAGCGCGCAGCCGAAGCGGTCGACGGTGCGCAGCGGCTCCAGCGAGTCACGAAACAGCGCGAACGTCGTGTCTGGGGGTATCGCCTCGCCGTGCGTCAGGTCGCGGAACGCCTTGACGTCGAACAGGAAGCCATCCGGGGTCAGCGAAATCCATTTCTCGTACGTACTGACCGGCACGGGCCGGTAGTACGAGGTGTTGACCTCCACGATGGGGAAGTGGCGCGCGTACCAGGGCAACTTGTCGTCCGCCCGGGTACGCGCGGGGTAAAAGCCTGGCAGGCTGTTCCAGGAACTGATGCCGACGCGAACCTCGGCATCCCCGACCTGGACCGGCGCGACCAGGCGCTCGCTCACGCCGGGGCCTTCACCGGGGGCAGCAGTGCCCGCCACGGCCCGCTCATTCCGGACTCGCTGACACCATAGAAGACGCGTGGATCGCCATCGCCCAGGTAGACGAGGTCATAGCGACGGTCGCCTGAGCGCTGCCGGTAGGAGCGCCACAGGCCGAAATCGCCCTGCCAGCGGACCGCGCCAGTGTCGAGTTCACCCTTTTCTCGTTGCTGGATCGCCGCGCGCCACATGCGGCGGTCCGTGTCTTTCGTCACGTTGTAGATGAGCTTGTGGTACCGCAGGTCACGCAGCGTGTAGTAGCGCACGCCGTCGCTCTCGAAGCTCTCCAGCACCTCGATCCCGGTTGTAGGCGCTACGGGATCGGGTGCCGCGTCCTCCTCGAAGAGGGCGAACTCCTCTGGCTCGGAGGCGTGCTCTGGCAGCGCCGCCGCTGTCGCGGCCTGTCCGGTAACCAGCGCCGCCAACTCCAATGCCTCATCACGCACCTCGCCAGCGCGCGGCTCACGGGCCTCGCGGGTCGTCCGAGGCTTCGTGGCCGGCGCGGTGGGCTGTGCTGGTGATTGCTGGCGGTGAGAACGGCCGTTGCGGGCCGGCGGGGCCACGGGCGCGAGATCGGCCTCGGGCGGCATGATCGACGGAGGGGCCGTACTGGCGACGGCCCGCGCCGGCGCGGTCGCGGTCACGGGAGCGGCACCAGCCGGCAGGGCAGGTTCCGGGCGTGGCCCGGCCAGATCGGCGCGCACCATGTGCACGATCTCGTCCCGGCTGGCGGCGGCTGTCTCGCTGCCGCGCCGGATCAGGATGCCGCCCGGCTCCAGCGCGTGCGGCTTCTGGTTCCCATCGGCCACCTCGATAATGATGATCTTCTTGCCGTCGGCGGTGTGTTCGCGCAGTGAGAGGTGCACGGGCGGCAGAATCTGGCTCGCCGCCTCCGACGTGAGCTCAGCGATCAGCGCGGCGGGATCAGCCACGCCGGCGATGGGCCGCTTCTCCGCCGCTGACAGCCCGATGTAGATCGTGCCGCCGCCGCTGTTGGCGAAGCCCACGATGTCCCGCAGGATCACGCCCTGGCCACGGCGGGCCGTGGCGGACTCATGGAACACCTGCGTGCTCGTATTCCCATCCAGGCGCGCGGCCTTGACCGGGTCGCTGGGTGGTGGCGTGAAGGGGCGAGTCCGCTCGAATTCGTTGCTGGCGAACAGGCCCTTCAGCGAGGCGAACGTCAGTTCCTGCAGCAGCACCTCCGTCGGCCGGTCACCAACGCCGAGGTTGGTTTCGCGCAGCGGATCCTGCTCCAGGCGGTGGCAATCTGATCCCTGGATGCAGTGCATACGGCGGGGGTACTCGGTCTTCGTGCCGTTGAAGAACCGGGCCGTCGAGCGGCGGTTTGTGGCCGGGAGGAGGTCAGTAACCTCCATGGCGTGCAGGTTCGGGTCCTGGGTGTAGGCGATCTTGGTCTGGCCCCCGAAGCGAAGGCCCTGCATGGCGATACCGTGCGTGGAGTTCACGTGCGCGCCGATCACGAGCGCACCGTTGTCCGCCAGTATCTCGTACGCCCGCAGGACATCCGTGGTCGCGCCGACCTCGCCGCTCCCGAAGCGATCTTCCGGCACGCCAAGCAGGAGCAGCAGATGCTCCATCAGGCGAATGCTGGTGCCCTCCGGGAAGATGGCCAGGATGTGGAAGCCAAATTGCGCCGTAAACTCGAAGCCGGGCAGAACCAGGATGCGGCTCAGGAGATCCCGGTATTCCGCCAGGCGCTCTGCCTCGGCGGGCTCCATGCGCCCCAGGTACTCCAGCAGCTCGAGGTCCTCGATTTCGCGCCACATATCGGCATACCCACGGACCGAGTTATGGTCCGTCAGGGCGATGCCGTGCAGTCCCCGCTCGTCGGCGCGGCGCAGAATATCCAGCACGCGGATATCTGGCTGCTGGTAATCCACGGAGGCCGGAGTGTGGACGTGGAGGTCGATTCTGCGCCACTGCAGATCATTGGCATCGGTAGGTGTCGGCACGGGCGGGATAGCCGGCGAAGATGACCGGCCATTAGCTGCCGTGCCTTGCTTGGCAGGTTGTGGCGCATCTTCTGTGCGCCGTCGCGTGGGTGATATTGGCGTCTCCTTTCGGTAGGGCTGCGCCGAATGCAGCGGTATGAATAACGGCTTGCGCGACCCAAACCTTATCAAATCATAGCATACCGGAAGTTGTTATTGACAACCAGTCACGGGGTCAGGCTTGGGAAAATGCATGCTAGACTCGCCAAATGGACCCGTTGTCAGTGAGCAACGCGACGTTCTCCGTAAACCCGACTTCGCCCGCGAGTCGTACAACAGGTAGGGAGATGCGGCGCAGCCGCATCGGCGGCGTGTGGTGCATCCTGGCACACGCGCACCAAGGGGAAAACGGGGCGACCGCAACATGCCACAGATAGACACACCATTGCTTCTGGACGTCCTGTTGGGGCTGGTGATCCTGCTCTTTGTCCCGTTTGGGATTCGCCGGGGCGTGGCCAGGGAAGCAATGGTTTCGGCCGGCATCTTCCTCGGCGCGGCGCTCGCGGAGCGCTTTGCGCAACCCTGGAGCCAATGGCTCGGGGAACGCTTTGGCCTGGCGGCGGGCACGGCATCCTTCGTCGTTTCGGCGGGCCTGCTGTTCGGCGGGGCCTTCTTGCTTGGCTACGGCGGCGGGGCCGCGCTGGGGGTATCCCGGCTGGGCGTACTCTCGCGGCTGGTGGGCGGCCTGCTTGCGGCGTTCAACGCCGCGCTGATGCTCTCCTACCTGTTGACATGGGTCGAGCGAGACCTCGGTCAGGGCGGCTCGCTGGATGAGGGATATATCAGTCCCTGGTTGCTGCACCGGACGAGCGATCTGCTGTTGGCTGCCGCCGGGGTGCTGGTCGTCCTGACGGTTCTCTCCTGGATCGTGAATCTGTTTCGCTCGCAGCGACAGCCGCATCGCGACGAGGTTTACCCGGCGCGAGCGGCCCGGCCCGCCCCAACACCGATGGCGCCCGAGAGCGAGAAGTATGAGCCGGCCGACAACATCGCGCGGTCCGGGCGCTTTGCCCCCGGCCTCGATGCCACCTCGCCGCTGTCAGCTACGGCGGGTGGGGGCGCGCCCTGGGTGCCAGGCTCTGGCCGCGCGGTGAACGGCAACGGCCGCGAGACGCATGTCGCTACAACCGCTTCCGGCGACGAAACAGTGTGGGCTGCCTGGGACCCAGCGTCAGGCCCGCAGAGCAGCGGTGGAGCGCGCACGGAGTGGCCGGTGGCCCCGGCTGTCGGCATCACGCCGGACGAGCGATGCGCCGTTTGCCACGCGCGGGTGGGCCCGCGTGACGTGTTCTGCCCGGAGTGCGGCGCAACCCTGTAGGATTCCCCGGTTCGGTTTCCGTTCGAACTGACATCCGTGACGAAAGGGGTATCCTGATGGCAGTTGCCGAGCAAATTGACCTTGCTGCCGCGCAGCAGGCGGCCACCGACGCCATAACTGCGGCGCGAGACGGCCTGATCGAGCTCTCCCGGTTCATCCACGCCAACCCCGAGATTGCGCTGGAGGAGGTCAAGGGCAGCGCGGCCTGCGCGGCTTTCCTGGAGCAGCACGGCTTCTCGGTCACGCGCGGCGTCGCGGACCTCCCGACCGCGTTTGCGGCGACGGCCGGTTTGGGAGAGCCGAAGATTGCCTATCTCTCCGAATACGATGCGCTCCCTGGAATCGGCCACGGCTGCGGCCACAACCTGATCGCCATTGCCGGCATCGGCGCGGGCATCGGGCTGGCGGCGGCGCTGCCGCACCTCGGCGGTAAGGGGCAGGTGGCGGTGTTCGGCACCCCCGCCGAGGAGGCGGTGGGCGGCAAGGTGATCATGGCCAACGCCGGCGTTTTCGACGGCGTGGCGGCCGCGATGGGCGCCCACCCTGGCACCATCGAGGCGGTCTGCCCGACAGTTGAGGGCAGCGGCAACGCCCTCGCCTGCGTGCTGGTGCGCGTCACCTTTCACGGCCAGGCGGCCCACGCCGCCGCCGATCCCTACAACGGCGTGAACGCCCTGAACGCCGTCATCGAGACCTTCAACGGCATCAACGCCCTGCGCCAGCACATCACCGGCGACGCTCGTATCCATGGGATCATCACGCACGGCGGCGATGTCCCGAACGTAGTGCCGCACTACGCCCAGGCCGAGTTCTTCGTGCGGGCCGCCACACTGGCCGGTATGAACCGGCTGGTGGAGCAGGTGAAGCGCATCGCCGAGGGCGCGGCGCTGATCACGGGCGCAACGGTCGAGATCGAGATGCCGGAGGAAGCGAACTCCGACATGATTACCAACTACACGCTCGCGCAGCGCCTGAGCGCGAACATGGACCGCATCGGCCTCAAGCTGCCGCAGGCGAAGCCGGAGCCGGGCAGTGGCTCCACCGACTGGGGCAACGTCAGCTATGTCGTGCCATCGGTGGAAACCAGCTACCCGATCATCGACCGCGTCTGCACCTGGCACTCGCAGGACGTCGTGGACGCCTCGGTCTCCGACCTCGGGCTGGGCAATACCATCGCCGTGGCTACGGCGATGGCCCTGACCGGGGTCGACCTCATCGCGGACCCGCACCTGATCGCCGACGTGCAGGACGAGTTCACGCGGGCGAAGGCCGCCCGCGCGTAGGGTTGCCAGACACGGTGGCGTTGCGTCGTTTCTCGCTGATCAGGAGTCGCGTGCGCTGCGTCAAGGGAGCGGTGTGGCGACAATCTCGGGCTGCTGCGCCGCCTCCGCCGCGACCTCCAGCCCATTCTCCACAAAGTGAAAGGTGAGCGCTTCGCCGCTGGCCACGCGGAACCCCCAGCGGGGCGCGTTGGCCCCGGCGAAGCGCTCGCGCAACGCCGGCCCGGTAAGCTCCCCGGCGGACGCCACCAGCGCCACACCCGGTGCGGCGTTCCAGCCAGCCACCGGGCCATCCCCGGTGACGGCGACGACGCTCGCCGGTGGTGGTGCGGCGAACAGCGCCGGCGCTTCTCCGTCCGAATACACCACGATACGTGTGTTCCCACGCTCCACGACGGCCCGCCACGACAACGGGTCGTCCGGTTTGGCATCTTCAGGCAGGGCGGTCTCGATGGCGAGGGTGATCTCCGGGCTGAGCCGGATGCGTGAGGGTACCGTGAGTACCGTAACTGCACCCAACTCGCTCGCCTCGAGCGAGGGAGGAATCACGCCGAGGGAGCGTGTTGTCCGCACTTTCTCGCCCTGGGTCGCGGCAACCGGGGCCAGCAGCGTCGTCTTCGCGCCCGACACGAGCAGGACATCGACGCGGCGGGCAAAGATGGGCAGCACCGAGGTCAGCGCATTTTCGAATCCGATCGGATCGTCGCCGCTGGCAATGAGCAGGCGCGCGGGGCCGTCGCTGACGAGGACCGAGAGGCGATCGCCCGACCCCAGGAAGACGATGCGCGGCGACATGATGTCGCGGTACCACATGCCTACGGCGATCCCGACCCCAACGAGCGTCACCAGGAACACCGTCCCGGCGGTGTGGAGCACCTCGCGCCAGGTGATCTCGCGCGGCTCGTTCACGGCGCGTTGTTGCCAAAGGGCGATGGCCCGCGACTGACCGTGACCTGGATGGTCGTACCTGGCGGCACGCGCGCCCCCGGCGCGGGATTCTGCGAAATGATGCTGTTCATGGGGATGCTGTCCGACGGCTCCATGCCATCCATGGTAAAGCGCAGCCCCAGGGGGATGAGGCTGCTGGTCACCGCTCCGATCGGCTGGCCGCGCAGATCGGGCACCGTTACCTGCTGTACCTGGGTGACCGGCGCCATCGTCGGCTGCTCATTCGCCACGATTGGGGGCGGCTCCGGTGCGGAGGTCGCCGTCGGCTCGGGCGTGGGCGTGACGGTGGGCTCCGCAGTCGGCGATGGCGTTGGTGACGGCGCGGGCGTCAACGTCGGTTCGACCTCGATAGCCCCGGTGATAACTGGCTCGATGGGTGTAATCACCGTCGGCGGTGGGGGCTCACCCGTTGGCAACAGTTCGCGGAAGCCGAACCAGAGCAGCGCCGCAAACGCGGCCAGCACCAACGTGATGATGACGAAGGTCGGCGCAGCGCTGGAGGACTTCGCCACCGGCCAGGCGCCCGGGGTGAGCGGCCCACTCGCCGTGCGGTCCACCGGCCCGCTGCCGCTCAGGGCCTCCGCCAGGGCCGTCACCGTCGGCCAGCGTTTGGTGGGGTCCTTCTCCAGCGCGCGCAAAATGACGGCATCCGTGGCCGCCGAGAGCGAGGGCTGCAGGCTGGATGGCGGCGGCGGCGGATCGTGGAGTTGCTGCATGGCCACGGCCAGCGGCGAGGTACCCTGGAACGGGACCTCGCCGGTCAGCATCTCGAAGGCCACGATCCCCGCCGAGTAGATATCCGAGGCGGGTGTCGCCATCAGGCCGCTGGCCTGCTCCGGCGAGACATAGTTCGCCGTGCCCAGCCCGCCGGGGTCGGTGAGCGTGCTGTCGGCCAGCCCGCGTGCGATGCCGAAGTCCACCACGCGCGCCCGCCGGTGCTCATCCACCAGGATGTTGCCCGGCTTGATGTCGCGGTGGACATACCCCCGCTTGTGCGCGTAGTCAAGCGCGCCGCCCACCTGCCGCAGCAGTTCGCCGACATCGGCCGGGTGGAAGGGCGCTTCGGCGGCGATGATCTCCTTCAGCGTCTGCCCGCGCACCAGTTCCATGACAATGTACGGCTGGCCCTTCTCCTCGCCGACGTCGAAGACATCGATGATGTTCGGGTGCGAGAGGGAAGCGGACGCCCGCGCCTCGCGCTGGAAGCGGGCGCGGAACGCCGAATCGCTTGCGAACTGCGGCCTCGGCGTCTTGATCGCCACGTCGCGCGCCAGCAGCAGATCGTGCCCCTGGTAGACGATCGCCATGCCGCCCTCGCCGATCTTGCGCTCGACGCGGTAGCGGCCATTGATGATCGACTTCGGGCGGATCACGGCTGGCCGGCCACAGCGCCCGGCCCACCGGCCACGCGGACAGGAACCGGCGTGGTCAGGAAAACCTCCGCCGTATCCCGCAGGTGTTCCTCCAGCCGCTGCCTGACGACTTGGGCCATGGCTGCATCCGCAAACAGCGCGTAGTGCGCAGGACCAGCTCCCGACAACGCGACGTGCGTCGCGCCCGCCGCTCGCATCGCCCCGGCCACCGCCGCCACATCCGGCCGCAGCGCGTACAGCGCGCGGCTGAACGCGTTGCCAAGCAGCCCCGGATCGAGCGGCTCACCCGCACGCAGTCGTTCGGCCTGCTGCTGCACCCGCGCGCCATCGCTGAAATCCCCCGGCTCCAGCGCGGCGAACAGGCTGGCGGTCTTGCGCGGCATCTGGACGCGCGGGGCGACGATGAGGAAGTAGAGCCCTGGAGAACCCTCACCCCCGGCCCCTCTCCCTGTACGCAGGGAGAGGGGAGACGAAGGAGGCGTTGTGCTCTCAGCCTGGTTGCCTTGTCCCGGATCCGCAGCCCCCTCCGCCACCGCGAGCCCCTCGCCCTGCGCATCGGGAGAGGGGTTGGGGTGAGGGTCCGTCTCCCTTCTCCCGCGCATCAGGAGAGGAGCTGGGGGTGAGGGCTCTTCGGGAGAGGCTGACGCCAGCTCACCGGGAAGCGGAAGTCGTTGAAGCACCTCCCCCCGCCCCCTGCCCAACGCGCACCCGCCTCGCAGCAGGAACGGCACATCGCTGCCCAGTTCCAGCGCCATCTCCGCCAGCGTATCGTCCGTCACCGCCACCTGCCAGTGATCCCGGAGCGCAAGCAACGTCGCTGCGGCGTCGCTTGAGGCGCCACCCAGTCCCGCCGCGATCGGGATACGTTTCTCCAGCTTCAGCAGCACCCCATGGCCTGGCGCGACCTGCTGCATCGCCTCGGCCGCGCGCCAGACCAGGTTCTCCTGCGGCGGCACGTCGCTGCCGGAGCACTCGAGCCCAATGCGCGGGCCGGGCGTCGCGGCCACTGAGAGTTCGTCGCACAGGCTGACGGTGAGGAAGATGGTGGCGAGGTCGTGGTAACCGTCCGCGCGGCGGCCCAGCACCTCCAGCCCGAGGTTCAGCTTGGCCGGGGCGGAGACAGTGAACGCGAACGGCAGCTCGTCCATCCTGGCGCCTAGGCGTCGCGCACGCTGCCGGGTGCGGCCTGCGTCAGCGTCACCCACTCCGCGACCGAGAGCGTTTCCGCGCGGCGCATGGGATCGACTCCACACGCCTGCAGCCAGGCCGCGATCTCCGGCTTCGGCAGTTGCAGTACGTCCGCGATGGCGTTGGCGACCTGCTTGCGCTTCTGCCGGAAGCCGGCGTTGAGAATCTTGAAGAAGAGCGGCTGCTCCTCCCAGGGCAGGGGCATTGCGGGCCGCACATCGAGATGGATCACCGCCGATTCCACCTTGGGCGGCGGGATGAACACCGTCGGCGAGACGGTGAACGCGATCTTCGGTTCGGCGAAGAACTGCGTTGCCACGGAGAGGATCGTCATGTCCGGCGGTTGGGCCGTGATGCGCTCGGCCACTTCCTTCTGCAACATGACGGTCAAACGCCGTGGCTTGCGCGGCTGTTCCAGCAGGTGACGCAGGATGGCGGTGCCGGTGGAGTAGGGGAGGTTCGCCACCACGTCGAACGCGATGCCCGGCGCGAACAGGTCGTCGGCCGTCAGGTGCAGCGCGTTCCCCTGGATTAGCTCGAAGGTCGGCAGGTCCCCGAATGCCGTCTCCAGGTGCGCCGCCAGCCCTCGGTCGTACTCGACCGCGACGACGTGCCCCGCCTTCCTCAACAGCTCCGAGGTGAGGATGCCCAGCCCCGGCCCGACCTCCAGCACGCTGTCCCCCGGCCCGATGCCGGCCTGGCGCACCATGCGCTCGACAATGCCGCGCTCGAACAGGAAGTGCTGGCCCAGCCCCTTGTTCGGGCGGATGCCCAGCTCCTCCATCAGCCGGTTCCAGTCGCGGCGCGAGGTGGGGATGCGGCTGGCCGGGTTCTCCCGGTCAATACCCGGCGCGTCGATCATGCGCTGACGTCGATCCCGGCGCCCCCGCGCACCTCGCCGATCTCCCACAACGGCAGCTCGGCCGCCTCGAACGCCGCCTGCACCTCTTCCGCACGGCGCGGGCAGATGCTGAGCAGCAGCCCGCCGGAGGTCTGCGGATCGAAGAACGCCGCCTGCCGCAGCGGATCGACCTCTGCGTCGAAGCGCACGCCCCCCGCGTGGGCGGTGTAGTGGTCCCGGTTGCGCCCCAGCCCGCCCGCGAGGTTGCCCCCGGCGGCGTAGTCGAGCACGCCCGGCAGGAGCGGCACGCTGCCCGCCGTGATCGCCAGGTTGACCCCGCTCTTGGCCGCGATTTCGCTGCCGTGCCCGAGCAAGCTGAACCCGGTCACATCCGTCGCCGCGTGCACGCCGCTCGTCTTGCGCAGCACTTCCGCCGCGCGCCGGTTCAGCGTCAGCATCGAGTCGATGGCCGCCTGCAGGTCCGCATCCCGCGCGTTGCCCCGCTTGGCCGCCGTGACCACGATGCCCGTTCCCAGCCGCTTCGTCAGGAACAATCGGTCGCCCGTTCGCGCCCCGGCCTTCGTCCAGAACCCCAGCGGGTGCACCACCCCGGTCACGACCAGCCCGAACTTCGGCTCCGGATCGACGATGGTGTGCCCGCCCGCGATCAGCGCGTCCGCCTCTGCGACCTTCGCCGCCGCCCCGGCCAGGATCTGCCCTACCGCCTCGGCCGGAAGATCGTCCGGGAAGGCCGCGACGTTGAGCGCGAAGAGCACCGTGCCCCCCATGGCGTAGACATCGCTCATGGAGTTCGCAGCCGCAATGGCCCCAAAGGTGTACGGGTCGTCCACAATCGGCGTGAAGAAATCAACCGTCTGCACCAGGGCCAGATCATCCGTCAGCCGGTAGACCGCCGCGTCGTCGCTCGTCTGTAACCCGACCAGCAGGTCGGGGTGGCTCCCTCGCGTCAGCGGCTCCAGCACGCTCGCCAGGGCCGCCGGTCCCATCTTCGCCGCACACCCCGCCGTGCTGGCGAGCGTCGTCAGGCGGATCAATTCAGCGTGCGTCATGGGGTGAAACTTCCTGCTGCGGGGGCGAAATTGGCGGAACCGGCCGTGCGGCGATGATAGGGATGGGGGCGAGGGGGAGTCAAATTGAGACTGAGAGCAAAGGAAGTATCGTGAGTGCAATGATGACCTAACTTCATCCACCGAGTACAGACCTATTGGAACGTATCGCTTTTGCTACGCGTTCACTCGGCAAGCGCTGCGCCCGACTTCTAGCTGGTAATGATGCGCATTCAACCTGCAGCCGTTCAGCTATGCGATTCGGACCGGGACAGGCAAGCCTACTCTCATCACGAACCTTCCAAATGCCTGTGCCAAATGCTCGCGATACGGCGGAAGCAGGCGCATTCTCGGTGAAGTTGCTTTTGCATGCGTTTCAACCTGGAGGAGTGGTGTTGCAGCTACCTGTCGAAAGCTTGCGACTCTACAGGGTGACTCGTACTCGGTAATCTCGCATGATGGAATCAAGTACAAGCTGACGACGGAACCCTGCTCTAACTGCTTCTTAGCACTCTCGCGTGCCTTGTTCGAGTCGGCGTTTGCAATGGCTAAGATGATCTCCTCAACATCGAAAAGCGGACAAACTAAAACGGAATCCAACTTCCCCTCCGTGAGATCACAGGTTTGAGACAAAACGATTATGTCGTAAACCTCTGTCGTTACATTAGGACTCGTTGCAACTGTCTCAGGGTCGAACGGGGGTTGCAGAACCAGCAAGGGGAAATCCAAGAGGATATCCCCTTGAGCGAGGGTCTCGTCCGATGTGACTTCGTACATCCCAAGCACCGCGACGGTAAGGCGACCGAGTCGAGACCTATTCCGAGAAGTCCTCAGAAGCTACTATCGGTAAACCTCGTTTCGACGCGAGCAGATTAGGCCTCACGGAGAAAGTTCGCTTTGGCGCAAGGATAACGTCAAGATTGACATCGTCGTATTGCGTACTTTCTTGTCCTTGTTCCGAAACTCGCTGCTCCAGAGAGGACCGCAACACTCGCTCAGCATGTAGCTGACGCTCTAGCACGGCAATCTTGGAAAGCAGCACTGCTCTCTCGAACTCGCCAGCGAAATACGCCTCGATGAGTGTCGACTCTGATCGCTTTGGTACTGAATTGGTCGCCAGGCGCGATCTGTGACTATTTCCTCGAGTCTGTTTGGGCTTTCCCCAAAAATTTTCCACGACTTCGGGTCCCGACTCCTTCACTCCATGGTGCTTGGGATCAACCAGGAACAGTGCCTCTGGGTAACTTGGTTCGATAGTCGCATGGCCCCCAACGGTTTTGGCAGCGCCCCTCGCTGCAAATCGACTTCTCATGAAAGCTCCTCTAATCCTGAAGCACGATGCTTGCTGCAATGCCTTTTGCTCGTGCCAATGCCTCATGCGGCACCATCTCAGGATCCACGTTTGACAAATTGAATTTTACAAGCAACCAGAGATCTTCATTGTAGGGCCGATCCATGATGAAGTTGTAGGAAATTTCTTGGGTTCCATCATCGCCAAACTTGACACCTCTAATGCCACGGATTTCATCCAGCGGAACTGAAAATTCCGACGAAGTGTTGAGAACAAATGGTAAGGGGAAAACAGTTCGAATACTCGGGCTGTCGGGAAAATCGAACTCAACCTCGCATCCTGCTACGCATTCTGGCTCCTCATCTCTAAGAAAAAAGTACAGCTCAGAATGATCCGCAGAGCTAGAAGTCGAGGGCCTCGACTCCGGTTGCACTTCATACCGGAGTCGCACCCAAATTTTTCCCGTTTCCTGATCATGCGTGGCAATCTCCATCCATGAATGGCTGACCCTATTCTTATTGTAAACCAGCTCGATTACCCGGACCTCTTCTTCGGGTACTAGGCTTGAAAAGCGTTCCGAATTGGACGGCGACACATTGAACGACCAAACGATGGACAGAGACGACATGTGGTTGCCGGCCAAGTCAAGTCTTGGCCATTCTTGCCGCTTTTCTTTCGCTATCTTCGCCATTCCTGATACCCGCGTATGTCTTGCGACCGGCCTCGTTGGTGGCTTGCTCTATCTATCATTGATTCTACGTCAGTTTGCCCGGCCCATACCTGCGACTGGCCGATTAGATTTCGGCGGAAGCAGGGTGCCAAATGAGTGAAGAAGCAACTTTGTGAAGAGAAGTAACCGAGACAGTCTAACCCCGAAGAAGAGCGCCTTCGCCACCGGCCTCACCTGGCACCTGTCCCCCGAGCCTCACTGGGCGGCGCATGCTGGTAAGGCCAGGTACACCCCGGAGCATTTCGCCGAGGAGGGGTTCATCCACTGCACGAACGGGGATGAGCGGCTGATCGAGGTCGGGAACCGCTACTACACCGCCGATCCCAGGCCGTTCCTGGCGCTGCAGGTCGATCTGGATGCGGCCGGGTCGCAGGCCATCTATGAGGACCCGGAGCAGGTCTACCCGCACATCTACGGTGAGCTCGACACGGCGGCGGTGCGCCAGGTGCGGCGCATCGTGCGCGGGGCGGACGGCGCGTTCCTCGGGATCGGGGAGGTGGTCGAGCGCGTGGGCGAGCCCGGCGCGGGCGATGCCGCAGGTAGCGAAGGGCGCGACCGCCGCTGATGTTTGCTGCGCTCGGGAGGGCCGCCGTCCGATGGCGCTGGGCGGTGGTCGCGGTCTGGGCCGTGCTGCTGCTGGCGGCGCTGCCGCTGCTGCCGCGCGTCGCTGGGGCGCTGGAGGTCGGCGGGTTCTCGTCCGCCGGCACCGAGGCCGCGCGGGCGGCGCAGGTGCTGCGGCAGGAACTGGGCTACCCGCCCTCCTCGATGCTCGTGATCTACCAGTCAGACACGTTGCAGGCGAGTGATCCTGCGTTCCAGCAGGCGGTGACGGCATCGCTGGTGAATGTGCCCGCGCTGCCCTTCGTCACCCAGGTCCAGGAGCCGCTGGCCAGCGCCGGCATGGTCTCGGCGGATGGCCACACTGCCTACGCGCTGATCGGGCTGAATCTGCCGAACGAGGCCGCGCAGCGGCTGGTGCCGGAGCTGGAGGCGGCGCTCGTGCCGCAGCCCGAGGTGACCATGCTGCTGGCGGGCGGCCCGGCCTCCTACCGCGATATCGAGACCGTCAGCCAACGCGACTTGCAACGCGCCGAGCTGCTCGTCTTCCCCATCGCGCTGGTCGCGCTGCTGGTCATCTTCGGCTCGGCGGTCTCGGCGGCGATGCCGCTGGTGATCGGGGGCGCGGGCGTCGTCATGGTCCTCGTCTCGCTGCTGCTGGCCACCCGCCTCACCGATCTCTCCATTTTCGCGCTCAACCTGGCCACCATGCTCGGCTTCGGCCTGGCGATCGACTACTCCCTCTTCGTCACCGCTCGCTACCGGGAGGAGCTGGCGCACGGGCAGCCGGTGGGGGAGGCCGTGGCGCGCACCACCGCCACCGCCGGCAAGGCGGTCTTCTTCTCCGGGACCACCGTGCTCATCGGCCTGCTTGGGCTGTCGCAGTTCGAGTTCATGTTCCTGCGCTCGGTCGGTGTAGCCGGGGTGATCGTGGTCGCCTGGTCCACCATCGCCGCCCTGACGCTGCTGCCGGCGCTGCTGGCGATCATCGGGCGCAACATCGACCGCTACCCGATCCGTCGCACCCGCAACGAATCACGAGCCACCCACGGCTTCTGGGTCACGCTCTCGGGGGCAGTCATGAAGCGGCCGGTCGCGGTCCTCATCCCGACGCTGGCGCTGCTGCTGCTGCTCGGCTCCCCCTTCCGCCACGCGCAGATCTCCTCGCCCGATGCCACCATCCTGCCCAAGGGGTTGCCATCACGCGAGGCGTTCGACGCTCTCACCGCTGCGTTCGGTCCCGGTGAGGTCTCCCCGTTCGTGGTGGTGATCGACGCCCCAGGCCGCATCTTCAGCGATGAAACCCTGGGCGAGGTCTACGCCCTCTCGCGGCGCATCGCGCAGAACCCCGAAGTGGTGCGCGTCCAGAGCGTGACTCCGCCGAATCTGCCCGAACCGCTGGCCATCGCCACCGCCAAGCTGCAGCGCGGCCTCGCCGCAACCGGCTCCGCCCAGGGCGCGAAGCTGGCGAATGAGAACGCGGCGGTGCTGCTGGTCTACGGGCGCGACCTCGCCGGCTCCGACGCCAGCAAGGCGCTGCTGGCGGATATCCGCGGCCTGTCCATTGCCAGTGGGGACATCCAGGTCGGTGGCGGCACGGCGGAGATCGTCGATTCTGTGGCGGCCATGTACGCCGATTTCCCCCGCGCCGCCGCCCTCATCGTTGCCGCCACCTACCTGGTACTGCTCCTGCTGTTCCGCTCGGTCCTGCTCCCGGTGAAAGCGATCCTCATGAACACGCTATCCATTCTGGCCTCGTACGGGGCGCTGGTCTGGGTCTTCCAGGATGGCCATCTGGACTCGTTGCTCGGGTTTACGGCCCTCGGCTACGTCGAGGCCTCGCTACCCATCATCCTTTTCTGCGTCCTCTTCGGCCTCAGCATGGACTACGAGGTCTTCCTGCTCTCGCGCATCCGCGAGGAGTGGGAACGCACCGGCAACAACACCGAGGCGGTCGCCGTCGGCCTGCAACGCAGCGGGCGCATCATCACCTCGGCGGCGCTGCTGGTCGTCATCGTCACCGCCTCCTTCGTGACGGCGGATGTCGTGTTGATCAAGGCGCTGGGGTTTGGCATCGCTCTGGCGGTAACGCTGGATGCCACTGTCGTGCGCGCGCTGCTGGTCCCCGCGACCATGAAGCTGCTCGGCGCCTGGAACTGGTGGCTGCCCGCGCCGCTGGCCCGGGTGCTGCCGCGCGCTTCGTTCATCGAGGAGACCACGTGACCACACTTTCCCGACGTACCCTGGGCGCCGGGCTGGCGCTTGCCTCCCTGCACGCCGCCGCTCGCCGCTCGCCCTGGGCGGCCGCCCGGCAGGCGACCCCCGTCCTCGACATCCCGGTCCCCATCGAGTTCCCGCGCGATGACGGCGTCCACGACACCAGCATCGAGTGGTGGTACTTCACGGGCAACATCCAGACAGAAGTGAGCGAGCGCCTCGGCTTCGAGTACGTCATCTTCCGCGCCCGGCCGGGCGATCTGGAGGGGTACGTCAGCCACTTTGCCGTTACCTCACCCGGCCGCGAGGACTTCACCTACGACCAGCGCATCGATGGCGTGCAGGGCGTGCGCGGCGATGGCGCCGCGCTCGATCTTGACCTCGATGGCTGGACAATGCGCGGCGAGAACGGCAATTTCACGCTCCAGGCCGACATGCCCGGCTACGCCATCAACCTCACGCTGGCCACCCAGAAGCCAGCCGCTCTGCACGATGGCGACGGCTACATCGACTACGGCAACGGCACCGCCTCGTACTACTACACCTGGACCCGCCTCAAGGTCAGCGGCACGGTCGCCATCAACGGCGTCGAGCAGCGCGTCTTCGGCGACGCCTGGATGGACCACCAGTGGGGCGATTTCGCCACCTACCAGGAGGGCGGCTGGGACTGGTTCTCCATCCAGCTCGCCAACAACTACGACCTCATGCTCTACGTCGTCCGCGACGCTGCAGGCGAACCCCTGCGTGTCGATGGCACGCTGGTTGATCCCGCTGGCGCCGTCACCTTCTACGGACCGGACGACTTCACGATCACCCCGACCGCCTCCTGGACCAGCCCGGCGACGAACACAACATATCCCAGCACTTGGACTGTCGAAGTTCCATCTGCGAACCTTGCGCTCACGGTCACACCTATCCTGGAGGAGCAGGAGCTGGATACCCGGCGCACCACCGGCGTCATCTACTGGGAAGGCGCGGTGGATGTTGCCGGCACGCAGGAAGGCGCCAGCGTCGGCGGCCACGGCTACGTCGAACTCACCGGCTACGCACCCTACGAACCCATTGGCACCCCGGCCGCCGTCGCCTCCCCAACGCAGTAGCAAAGCAGCCAATGCTACACTCGTGGAACCACATCACGACGTTCTTGCTCACACACTCAAAGGACGTGATATGGCATCCGCGCAGGCATTTGATGTCATTGTTGTCGGCGGTGGCCTCGCGGGCTCAGCGCTCGCCGGGGCACTGGCAAAGGCCGGGCTCGGCGTCCTGCTCATTGAGCGTGAGGCCGCCTTCCGCGACCGGGTACGCGGCGAGCTCACCTGGCCCTGGGGCGTAACCGAGGCGCACGAACTCGGGCTTGAAGACGTCCTCCAGCAGGCGGGCCGGGTCGAGCTTCCGGCCCTGCAGTTCTATGAGGATCGCTGTCTGGCCGCCACTGAGGCGTTTGACGGCACGCCGATGATCGGGTTCTCACATCCGATGCTGCAGGAGGCGCTGTTCGCCTGGGCGGCCGCCCAGGGCGCCTTCACGCTGCGTCCGGCGAAGGCCACCGGGTTCGCACACAACGGCCAGCCGGGGGTCGCCGTGACCGTTGCTGGCCGCGAGGTCGAGTACACCGCGCGGCTGGTGGTCGGGGCGGATGGCAAGCTCTCCGCCGCGCGCCGGTGGACTGGCGGAGGCACCCTTTCCGATGCGGAGCATCATCGCTTTGGCGGCGTCCTGGTCACGGGCTTGCCGGAATCCTGGCTGGTCGTCGGGGATGCCCGCACGGCTCCCACCGAGTGCATCTGGTTTGCCCAGAGCGCCACGGCAACCCGCCTGTACCTGCGCATGACGGCCGATCGCGTGCGCGAGTCCGGCGTCGATCGCTCGTTCGCGGCGTTCATCAGCCACGCTGCGGGATACATGCCCGACGGCGCGACGGCCGGCGTGGAACAGGCAGGCCCGCTCGGCTTCTTCTCGAACAGCAACGTCTGGGCGAGCCAGATCGCCGCTCACGACGTGGTCCTGATCGGCGACGCGGCTGGCGCAGCGGATCCGTCTGGCGGGCTCGGCACGTCGCTGATGTACCGCGACGTGCGGGAACTGCGCGACCTGCTCCTCAGCGAGCGCAACTGGCCGGCGGCAGTCACCGAGTTTGCCTGCCGGCGAGCACGCTACTACGACGTGGTCCGAGCCTATGACCGCTGGATGGCCCAGCTCTTCGTTGACGAAGGCGACGCGGCTGATCGCCGCCGGGCCGGCCATGTCCGCGCCCGCGAAACCGACCCCACCCTTGGCGGGTTCGGCCTCATCGAGGTCCAGGGTCCCGACGGCCTGATCGCGGACGGCCGGGCACGACGCGTGTACTTTGGCGAGGAGCCGGCGGGTCTCAGGTAGGGGTTTGGCCACGGGGTCCAGCTCACAACTGTTGCCCACGCAACAATGCCAATGCGCCTCACCCGCGCACGTTGGCATTCTTGGCACACTTGGCACGCTTTGTTGCCACCTGGCGCCAGGGCGGCCATTCCCCTCGGGGAGTCAGAGCCAGCTCCACAGCGAACCCCCTTTGCCATACTTCCCCGGTGATTTGCCCGCCACCGCTACCAGGAGCACTCACATGCCCACCCACGAGCCTGTCGTCATCCCCGGCCTCGATATCCCGAAGGCGAAGCGCTACAGCCGCATCCGGCTTGGCTTGCTCGGCGCATCGCTGGCCTGGTCCGTCGGGTCCATGGCCTGGCTGGCGCGCCAGCAGCGGGCCAGGCGGCTGCAGCAGCGCATCGCCGCCGTCGTGCCCGATGACCGCCTGACCGCACCCGCCTACCTGGCCACGATCAGCGCTGGGTCGTGGCTGGCCGGTCTACCGCTGGCGTACGTAAGCGGCCACGTGGTCGAGCGCGCCTTCGGGCTGACGAAGCAATCGGCGCCCGCCTGGTTCGTGGAGCAGGTCAAGGCCCTCGCGGTTGGCACGGCGTTGCAGACGCCGCTCATGACTGCCGCCTTCCTCGTCATCCGCCGCCGCCCCAACGACTGGTGGCTGATCCTGGCCGGCGCCACCGTGCCGCTCATGGTGCTGCTCAGCAACCTGGCCCCGGTGCTCCTGATGCCGCTCTTCAACACGTTCACCCCGCTCAGTGATGAGCGCCTGCGCGAGCAGCTCCTGACCCTCACCGAACGCTCCGGTGTGCGCGTGGCAGACATCTACGAGATGGACATGAGCCGCCAGAGCGAGAAGCCGAACGCCATGTTTACCGGCCTCGGCGCGACCAAGCGCATCGTGCTGGGGGATACGCTGCTGCGCGATTTCACGCCCGATGAGATCGCGGGCGTCGTCGCGCACGAACTTGGTCACCAGGTCCATGGCGATATCTGGCGCCTGATCGCCATGGGCGGCGCCATGGGCTTTGGAGGGGCGTGGCTGCTCTCAAGGCTCGCCCCTCGAGCGATCGCGGCCACCAGTGAGCAGACCGGCGTCACCGAGCCCGGCGACGAAGCGGCATACCCGCTGCTGGCGATCCTGGGGACTGGGCTGGGGTTCCTGGCTGCGCCCCTGCAGGCCGCCATCAGCCGCTGGATGGAGCGCCGCGCCGACCGCTACGCCATCGGCCTCACGCGCGACCCGGAAGCCTACGCGCAGGCGATGGAGCGCCTGGCTGCCACGGCGCTGGCCGATCCCGACCCGCCGCGGCCGGTGGTCATCATGCTCTACTCGCATCCGCCAATTGCGGAGCGTATCCGTGCGGCGCGGGCAACAAGGCTCGCCTGAGATTTCGCGCTGTCCGGGGTGCCTTGTCGTCACAGGTTTCCTGAGGGATGCGTTAGACTGAGCGCTCCGCAAAGCGCCGGCTGAGACGGCAGCGGGTCCGGGGAAATTACCTGCCTGGCTTGCACTGCAGCCAAGCCGTGTCCCGTTGCGGCGCCCCGGATGTTGTGTACCGCAGACGCATCTGGCCATGGGATGGGGGCAGCAGTGGGTGGGGGAGAGTACGCCATCACCACCGGAGAAGCATTCATCTGGAAAAGTGAACGCGCTGAGGTGACCCTGTCGCTCACCAGCGAGGGCTGGCTGGTGCGCCTGTTGACCATCGGCCCGCTATCGGGCCCGCCAACCGTGCAACATCAGGCCCGGCACCGCGACGCCAAGCTGGCGACGTTCGATCTCATGGGGCGCGTCGGGAGCGCGTCAAATGAGGAGGAAATGGTGCGCGCGGGCAGCCACGCCGTGCAGTGGATCAACGCGCAGCAGCGCACTCGCAGCCACGCGCACCAGAACGGCGCGCGTTAGCCGCAGATGCCAGAGCTACCTGAAGTCGAAACCATGCGCGGCATCGTCGCGCGGGAGCTAACGGGGCGGGAGTTGGCAAGCACGCACCTCACGCTGCCCAAGCTGATGCGCGACTCGCCGCTGCCGGATCTGGAGCTGTTGGTCGGGTCCACGCTTATCGGCACCGACCGCCGCGCCAAGGTGATGGTGACGCACTGGAGCAACTATTTCAGTGTGCTCACGCACTTCAAGCTCTCCGGGCAACTGACGGTCATCCGGCCGGACGGCACGCGGGTCATGGCCGGGCACCCGGTGCCCGGCCCCGAAGGGCCGCTGCCGCACAAGTCCACGCACCTCACCCTGACGTTCACGGACGGCAGCGTGCTCTACTACAACGATCTGCGCCAGTTTGGCTGGTGGCGCTTGATGCCGGCGGACGACGTCCCGGCCGCGCTGGCCGCCTTCAACTTTGCGGCTGAGGGAGTCGGTGCAGACCGCATTTCTGTGGACGATCTCGGGGCCAAACTCGCCCGCCGGCGGATTCCGCTGAAGCAGGCGCTACTCGATCAGACTGTGGTAGCCGGGCTGGGCAACATCTACGTCGATGAGGCGCTGCATCATGCCCGGCTGCACCCGGAGCGTCCCGCCAACAGCCTTTCGCCAGACGAGTTAGTCACGATCCACGAGGCGATCTCGTGGTCCCTGGAGCGCGGCCTGGAGCAGGGCGGCGCCGACATTCGGAATAACAAGGCGCACCCGCGCGATGGCTTCCCCGCCATCCACGCGCGCAAGGGCGAACCCTGCACCACCTGCGGCTCGGAAATCCTCAAGATTGTGGTGGGTACGCGCGGCACGTACTACTGCCCGGTCTGCCAGCCCACTCCCAGGGCGTAACCACCCGGCTCACGAAACTCACGGTCCTACGTCAGGAAGGAACCGCGCAGTTGCGTCCTCCGCTCCAACCAGCGCGTCAGCCATCGCGCTTAGGGCCGCCCCTGCTCCGCCGCGCACCAGCACGTCAGCCAGGTGATCGAGCGGCGTCGGCTCGTTGTTGATGATTGCCAGCTTCGCGCCCGAGGCAACGGCGATTTCGGGTAGCCGCGCCGCTGGTTGCACGATGAGCGAGCTCCCGACCACCAGCAGCAGGTCCGCCCCCCGCGCGGCCTGCACGGCGGCCTGCAGCGCAGCCTGCGGCAGCGCCTCACCGAAGAGAATGGTTGCGCCGCGCAAGCGCCCTCCGCACTCGTCGCAGGCAGGGAGGGGGTCCTCTTCCAGGCGGCGCTGGATCTCCCCGGCGGGCCAGGTCGCGCCGCAGTCGATACAACGCACCCGGTGCGCCGTTCCGTGCAGTTCGATCACCCGTTCCGGGTCAACCCCTGACTTCTGGTGCAGCCCGTCGATGTTCTGCGTGATCACCGTGGTAAGTAGCCCCGCGTCTTGCAGGCGAGCCAGGGCCACGTGCCCGCCGTTGGGCAGCGTATCGCGCAGAACAGGGTAGCGCTCTTTACGCTCTCGCCAGTAGGCGGCACGGGTCTCCGGGTTCTCGCGGAAATCCCCAATGGTCGGGGGCGTGTTCTTCTCCCACACGCCGCCTGGTCCACGGTAGTCGGGAATGCCGGATTCCGTGCTGATCCCTGCGCCGGTGAATGCCACGATGTTCCGGGCAGGCCGCGCCAGCACGATGAGGTCGGCGATGTCGTTCAAGCAAGCTCCAGTCGTGGGCCACGGATTTGGGCGGACTACGCGGGAAATATTGTCGGATTGTCACGAGCCATCTTGTGTCCGTACAGCGACGATGGTACGATGCTGGTACTGGATAGCTCCAGAATCCCCGCCAGTCTGCAGAGTTCACGCGCCCCGAACCGCGCCGGGCCGTGCTGACTCAGCGTTGTGCTTGCGCCATGGTGGCACACATCGCCGTGCATGAGGCCGCGCCATGATCCTTACCCAGCCCGCGCTCCTTTGCCTGTCCTCCTTCTGGAGCAATCTCACTGGCCGTGCCAGCATGCGGGAAGTCCCCGCAAGTGCTGCGCCCCGGCCAGCCGCACCGCCACCCGCCGCTATCGAGCGCGCCGCCTCGGTGCGAGAGGAACGGCTGAAGCATGCCGCCCAGAGCGCCCGGCTACAGTCCGAGCTACCAACTGCGACGCAAGAAGCCGGGATGGTTGCACACGCGGGTCCAGCGAAGGAGCGCGTTGCTGACCTTTCGCCGGTCAGCGAGCCCGCTGCCTCGGGCACGGGGCCGCTCACGGCGAACGAACGCCGGGCACGGGCCGCTGCATTGCGTGCGCTTGCATTCGGGCGCGCCCGGCGCTTCGACGCGGCTGAGGCTGCCTTCCTGAATGCTGCCACGCTCGATCCGGCGCTCGATCTGACGCGCGTTCCGACCTTCTGGTCGCTGGAGCGTGCCGCCCACGAAGCGGCCATCTCCGCCTACGTCGCGGCTGGTCGCAGCGGCGATGCGGCGGTACTGCGGGCCAAGGTGCAGAGCGTCTACCGCCCCAAGCCGCTGCGCACCCGCGGTGTACCGGCGACGACCTAGTCCTGCAGGGAGCGCGCGCGAGTCCCGCGCTCCGCGAGGGCGGAGGCGAGTGCCTCCAGGCGGTCTGCACTTACCGCATAGTACTTGGAGCCGCGGCGCGCCGCGACGGTGACGATACCGGCGCGCTCCAGTTGCGAGAGGTGCCGGGACGCGGCCGACTGCGCCACGCCCAGCCGGGCCACGATCTCCTGTGCGTAGAGTTCGCCCTCCAACAGGAGATCCACGATCCGCAGACGCGTGGGATCGGCAAGGGCGCGGGTGGCCTCCAGGAAATCGGCTGGCTGCACATGCCCGTTCGCGGGCAACGCGCTGTGCCCTCGGCTGCTCGTATTGGCGCTGCGCGCTCCCACTCGTTCCAGCAAACCGGGCGCAGAGAAGAACACCACGAGGTCGGGCTCGTAGGCGATGTAGCTGACGAACGCGCCCAGGTGCGCCGAGGGGCAAAAGGCCACCCGCGTGATGCTGGTTGGCGGATGACTGAGGACATCTGGCAACCGCTGACCGGTCAGGGCCGAGTAGGCGTCGCCAAAACCGCGATCTTCGAGGGCGGCGCCCCGCTCCGCCGCCTGCTGCAGCATCGGCAACGCCTCGGCCCGCGCCTCGCACACCACGTGGTCCCAGATACCCTGAAAGAGGTCAATCGTCCGTTGCTTCAGGGCTTCGGGGTCCGCGATGAGCTCCATGACCTGGTCCAGCGGGGCGCGAGTCAGCGCGGGCTTCAACACCCGGATCCAGCTCTCCTCATCTTCGGGAGCTTCCCAGCGGCGATCAAAGCCCGCGTGAACGCGCCGCAGGGCATTTGCCACCATGTCCAGGTAGTCCTCGGCCGGGAGCGCCGCCATGAAGGCAATCAGCTCTTCGAGTTCTGCGTCGCGCCGCGCCGGATCGAGCGGGCTGAACCGCATCACCGGCTCTTCCGGGTAGAGGAGCATGCGGCCCGAAAAGCCATGCAGCAGGTCCAGATTGTCCCGCAGGTCGCGGGGCAACTGCTCGCGGGAGTGGATCAGCCACGGATCCAGCGTGCTCCCGGGCACCGCCCGGTGCAACAGGGACATGGACGAGACGATTTCCAGCGGAAGGCTCGTGATGCTTTCAATACGCAGTGCTGGCTGACCAGCGACCAGTTCACCCATGGAGACAGAATGCCTCGTGCCGAGAGGTCAGATACATAACGGTATCATCATATCGTGCTGTAGCCCCTGGCGTCACGAATGCGCTACCGGAAGGTCCCGAAACGCTGATAATGCAGGGGCAGGAAGTGGCCTGCACGTGAGCCTGAGCGCAGCCCGGGGGAGCGCATGAGCGAGGATCCATTCTGGTACAAGGACGCGGTCTTCTACGAGGCGCCGGTCAAGTCGTTCTTCGATTCTGACAACAACGGCGTCGGCGATTTCCTGGGGATGGCCGAAAAGCTTGATTACATCAAGAATCTCGGGGTCGATTGCATCTGGCTCCTGCCGTTCTACCCGTCGCCGTTCAAGGACGATGGCTACGACATCTCCGACTTCGGCAGCATTCACCCCGATTTCGGCACGGTGGACGATTTCAAGGTGCTGCTGGATGCGGCGCACGAGCGCGGGCTGAAAGTCATCGCCGACCTGGTGATGAACCACACCTCAGACCAGCACATGTGGTTCCAGGAGTCACGTAGCGACCCCAACGGACCGTACCGTGACTACTATGTCTGGAGTGACGACCCCACCAGGTACAGCGATGCTCGCATCATCTTCATTGACACGGAGGTCTCCAACTGGACCTTCGACCCCGTCGCCGGGCAGTACTTCTGGCACCGCTTCTTCAGTAATCAGCCGGACCTGAACTACGAAAACCCTGCCGTCACGGAAGAAATGCTCAACGTCATGCGCTTCTGGCTCGATCTGGGGCTGGATGGCTTCCGTTGCGACGCCGTGCCGTATCTCTACGAGGAAGAGGGCACGATCTGCGAAAACTTGCCGAAAACCCATGAGTTCCTGGCCTTGCTCCGCCGAACGATCGAGCAGGAGTACCCGGGCAAGATTCTGTTGGCGGAAGCCAACCAGTGGCCAGAAGACGTGGTGGAGTACTTCGGGGATGACGAGGACCCCGAGTTCCACATGGCGTTCCACTTTCCGCTGATGCCGCGTATGTTCATGGCGATCCGGCGCGAGGATCGGCTGCCCATCATCGAGATCATGGAGCGCACACCGGCCATCCCGGAAACGGCGCAATGGGCGATCTTCCTGCGCAACCACGACGAGCTGACGCTCGAAATGGTGACGGATGAAGAGCGCGACTACATGTATGCGGAGTACGCCAAGGACGCCATGATGCGGCGGAACGTCGGCATCCGGCGTCGTCTGGCGCCGCTGCTGGAGAACAGCCGCCGCAAGATCGAGCTCATGAACTCGCTGCTGCTCTCGCTGCCCGGCGCGCCGGTCATCTACTACGGCGACGAGATCGGCATGGGAGACAACGTCTACCTGGGTGACCGCAACGGCGTGCGCACCCCGATGCAGTGGTCCGGCGACCGCAACGCCGGGTTTTCCCGTACCGATCCAGCCCGGCTGTACGACCCGGTTATCACCGATCCGGTCTACGGCTTTCAGGCGGTGAACGTCGAGGCCCAGGAGCGCCTGCCCACCTCGCTACTGGAGTGGATGCGGCGGTTGATCCGTGTGCGCAAGCGGTTCAAGGCGTTTGGGCGTGGCTCACTGGAGTTCCTGAACGCGGATAACCGCCGTGTGCTTGCCTACATCCGTGCCTACGAGGACGAGGTCCTGCTCTGCGTGGTGAACCTTTCCCGGTTCGTGCAGCCGGCGGAACTGGACCTGAGCGCCTACGACGGGTGGCAACCAATCGAGATGATCGGAGAAACCGCGTTTCCGCTCATTGGCCAACTGCCGTACTTCGTGACGCTCGGCCCGCACAGCTTCTACTGGTTCCGGCTCGTGCAGCCGGAGGCCTAGCAAGTGGACGCTCAAGCGGACATCCGGGCGGCCTTGCAGGCGCTGTTGCTGAGAGCGGGCCGGGCCGAGGACTGGCTCGCGCAGCAGCGCTGGTACGCCGACAAGGGCCGAGCCATCACCTCCAGCGAGGTGATGGCGCTTCGCCTGGAGCCTGCGTCGGAGGGAACGCTGGCGCTCGTGGTCGTGCAGTTCCGGTTCGCGGATGGCGGCTTCAGCCGCTATTTCTTGCCGCTCCATCTAACTGAGAAGGCCGGCAGCCCCGCGGCGCTCCTGGGTCATCTCGGTGACGTGGCAGTGCTCGACGCCACGGCCCAGCCTTGGTTTGGCGACTGGCTGCTGCGCGCATTCCAGGAGCAGGATGCCGGGTGGGCCGCTGACCTCGGCCCGGGTGGCGCGGAGTATCTTGGCCGCGCCGCCGCATACCAGGCGCAGGTGCTGCGCGGGGAGCAAAGCAACACCTCGCTCCGCTTCGGTGACGCGATCATCGTCAAGCTCTTCCGCCGTCTGCAACCGAGGATCAATCCCGATGAGGAGGCCCTGCGCGTGTTGTCGGCGCAGGGCTTTGCCCACGCACCGGCGTTCGTGGGCTCCCTGGCCTGGCTCAGTCCGGAGGGCGTGCCGGTTCCCCTCGCGCTGGCCACCAGCTTTGTCCCGCACCAGCGTGACGGCTGGTCGTGGCTTCTCGCGCGCCTTGAGCATGCCACACCCGGCAGCAAGATCGACGTTGGGCCGGAGCGCCTGCTTGGCCAACGTACCGCCGAAATGCACCTGGCGCTGGCAGCAAGTGGCGACGAGGCATTTACGCCGATGGAGGCAACCCTGGCCGATGTTGCGCAGAGCCAGGCGCGCACCCGGGCAGCCATTCACCTGGCTGAGGACATCATCCGGGACCGCGCGGACACGCTCCCCTCGGCGGTGCAGCGCGTCCTGCCGGCAATCTTCGCGGCGCTGCAGCGCACTGAAGCCGATCTGGCAGGCTACGACGCCGAACTCGGTCTGCCGCGCATTCGCCCGCACGGCGACTTTCACCTGGGGCAAACGTTGTGGACGGGAGATGACTGGGTCATTCTTGACTTCGAGGGCGAACCGGCCCGCCCGGTCGAGGAGCGCCGGCAGCGTACATCGGTTCTGAAAGACGTGGCCGGGATGCTGCGCTCCTTCGCCTATGCACGCGGAGCGGCCTCGCTGGCGGGGCCAGAAACAGGCAGGACAGTGGCGGAATCGTGGCTACTGGAATGGGAAGCCGCTGCCCGCGCCGCCTTCCTGAGTGCCTACCGCGAGACGATCGCAGACGCTGACGCCGGTCTGATCCCCGAATCCGACGACGATTTTGCGCGAGCGTTGCGCGCGTGGGAACTGGACAAGGCCCTCTACGAGATCGCCTATGAAGCGCGCAACCGGCCTGGCTGGCTGGCGATCCCACTGGCGGCGCTCACACCCACAGGCGCCTGAAGCGGGTAGTTCTGGCGACCAGACCTCCCGACCTATTCCGCGGCCACAGTCTCCCGGGCGCTCCCCGCGAATCCCTGGCGCGGCGCCCACTCCGCGTAGTTCACGGCCGGGAAGGGGTTGTCACGTTCTCGCAGCGCGGCCGTGAAGACCATGTCCTCGCTGGTCGGCGTTCCGCGTTCAGCGATAGCGCAAAGCTGGTCGTATCGGGCCAGGTGCTCCTGGAAGCGCTCGGTCGCATACTCTTTTGCCTGACCCGTCGTGACCAGGAAGGGCCAGTCGCTGCTCTGGAGCAGCAGCAGTTCGCGCGCGGCCTGGTTGAGCACCGATCGGAGATCGCCGTTGGCGTCCGGGTAGCGGGCAACCAGGTCCTCCATGCGTCGCTCGGCCGCGTGGATCAATGGCCACATCCACTCCGTGTCATCGTTCAGCCAGGTGAAGTGGCCGCCGCCAGCGCCCCAACTCGACTCCGGGAGCGACAACACTTCGCGCGGCGGATGCTGCTCGATGACGCCACTGGCGGTGCTCATCTCGACGGTCGAGCGAGCTGCCAGGCCACGCAGCACCAGCTTCAACCAGTCCACACCCTCGAACCACCAATGGCCAAAGAGTTCGGTGTCGTATGAGGCCGTGATGCTGCCGAAGCCCCCGGTCTGGTCGTGATACGCGCGCAGTTGCTCTTCAATCAGATGCACGTAGTGGTCCGCGTGTGATGCGACTTGGCCACCAGCGCGCTCCGGGTCGTAGGGTTCCTTGTCGCCGAGATCCACCCCCGCGCCGCTGATGCGCCAGTACTGCATCCCGGACTCGGCGTCCTTGCGGTGAAACTCGCGGTAGACGAAATCGCCGGGGTACCCGAACGCGGCGGACCATACTTGCTGCCCCGTGCGTTCGTGCCGCGCCAGCACGGCGACCTGGCCCGGAGCATCGCCCACCCAGTAGGGGAGGAGCGAGGTGCCCGGCGAGAGTTGCTCGCCGGCAGTAGGCTCGGTGACGCTGGACGCATAGCGGCGCGCCACCATCCCGTAGGCGCCCACGGTACCAGGGACCGCCATGCCGACCGGCACGCCGCCCTCGACCGTGTGGGTCTCGCTGAAGAAGACGAGCAGGCCCTCTTCCGCCAGGAACGACTCTAGCCCCGGGCGGCGAATGGCGCGCGTTCCATCCTCCTCCATGATGGCCGGGCGATAGGCGCACTCGGGCAGCCAGATCGCGAGCGGCGCGCGTCCAAAGTGCCGGCGGTACGCCTCGACGCCCGTGTGCAGTTGCGCGTGGATCGAGGAGTCGCGCGAGAGGAGTGGCAGATACCCGTGGGTGGCGGCGCAGGTGGCGACCTCAATCAGGCCTTCGTCCTGCAGCGTGCGGAACGCACCGAGCAGATCGCGGTTGTAACGATCCACGAACGACGTCAACACCCGCCCGTACCAGTGGTGATAGAAGCGCGCCAGGTTGCGCATGCGCTCATCGCCGTTGAGCTCGAAGCGTTCGATGTCCTTGGCCGCCCGTGCCGCACGCTCCGTGGCGTATCCAACGAAGTGGTCGATGATGAGCGGATCAGCCAACTGCTCCGCCAGGATGGGGGTAATCCCGATGCTCAGCCGGTACGGCACGCCCTCCTCGCGCAGGTCGTAGAGCGCGTTCAGGAGCGGAACGTACGTTTCGGCGATGGCCTCGTGCACCCACTCTTCGCCGTGGGGCCACATGCCCGCCTGGCGGGCGTAGGGCAGGTGGCTATGGAGCATGAACGTAAAGGTTCCGATGGGCGCGCTCATGGTCGTATTCCCTTCATGCAAGGCGCGGTGTGCTCATTCAGATCAGGTTCCCGCCGTGTCTGGCGCGTGCGCCATGAGCGGGTGAGCTGTCGAAGGCGCCGTGTAATCGTACGGATCGTATCCCCGGCGGATGGCACTCGCCGCCGTGCGGCCGTACGTCTCGGTCAGTTCGCGCAGCCCATCGGCCAGGCCCTCGTGCAACTGGTGCGGCGCATAGCGCCACTCCCAGTTCCCTGTCGGCTTACCCGGCGTGTTCATGCGCGCGTCGTCATCCAGCCGCATCACATCCTGCAGCGGCATCAGCACGCGATCCGCGACCGAGGACGAGGCGAGCCGGATGAAGTCCCACGCAATATCGCTGCCATCGCGCGCCAGGTAGCGTTGCACATTGCTGCGGGTGCGGTCATCCAGGCTGCGGAACCAGCCGATGGTGGTCTGGTTGTCGTGGGTTCCGGGATAGGCGACGGTCACGGGCTCGTAGTTGTGGGGCAGGTAGGCGTTTTCCGGACCATTGCCGAAAGCAAATTGCAGGACCCGCATCCCCGGGAACCCCAGGACTTCGCGCAGTACCGTGACATCCGGCGTAATCAGCCCCAGGTCCTCGACGATGAACGG
Organism: Thermomicrobiales bacterium; assembly: GCA_034431475.1. Lineage (GTDB taxonomy): Bacteria > Chloroflexota > Chloroflexia > Thermomicrobiales > UBA6265 > JACCXM01. The sequence continues at coordinate 54,554 of DAOUDE010000062.1, forward strand.
AGACTGGCCGAGCGCGCGCTCGATGGCGTCGAAGACGCTGCGCCCCGGCCCTGGCTCCCAGTGCCCGGCGGCAGCCGTTTCCGCATCAGCCGGAACCACCCAGGAGGCGGCGAACCCACGAAAGTGATCGATGCGCAGCAGATCAACGCGCTGCAACGTGGTGCGCACGCGTTCAATCCACCAGGCGAAGCCCGTTTCGGCCTGGCGCTTCCAGTCGTACGCCGGGTTCCCCCAGAGTTGACCGTCGTCCGTGAAGGCGTCCGGTGGCACCCCCGCCACGTCCCTGGGGAGCCCCTGGGGAGACAGCCGGAAGAGATCCTGATTGGCCCACACATCGGCGCTGTCGTACGCGACGAAAATGGGGATGTCCCCCATGATCTGCACGCCGTGGTCGTTTGCGTAGCGGTGAACCTCTTTCCACTGCCGGTCGACGAGGAACTGCGTAAAGCGGTGGAAGGCGAGCGCGTCTCTGTGCTCATCGCGGGCAGCCGCGAGCGCGGCCGGTTGCCGCTGCACGAGTTCCTGTGGCCAGGTGTTCCAGGCCGCGCCGTGGTGTGCGTCCTTCAACGCCATGAAGAGCGCATAGTCCTCCAGCCAGTTTGCCTGCTCGGCCTGGTACGCCTCAAACTCGGGGCGGAGGTGCGGGGCCGCACCGCGTCGGAAGCGGCTGAACGCCTCCCGCAGGAGCGGGATCTTGAACGCGCGTACCGCGTCAAAATCCACACTGACGTTGGAGAAGGGAGGCGGCGCATCCAGCGGCGCGCTGTCCAGCAAGCCATCCCCCGCCAACCAGGGTAGCGATATCAGCAGCGCGTTGGCGGCAAGGGCGGACGGCGATGCGTAGGGCGAATTGCCTGGGCCAACGGGACCGAGTGGCAGAATCTGCCATTCGCTTTGCGCGCCCCTTGCCAGCCATTCGACGAAGCGGAATGCGGCCTCTCCCAGGTCCCCGATGCCATGCGGCCCCGGAAACGATGTCGGATGACAGATGATGCCGCTGTGGCGAGAACGGTTCACGCGCGGCCCTCCCCGGGAGCGTTAGCGGGCGGCGTGGTGCGCCGCGCCCTGGATGAGCTACCTGCCAGCCAGATTCGCCTGGTAGCGCTCACGGCACGAGGCCACCATAGCCAGCGTCTCTTCGACATCGTGCCAGCCAAGCACCTCGGTCTGCTTCGGTTCCAGCAGCTTGTAGGTGGCGAAGAAGGTCTCGATTTCTCGCAACCAATGGTCACCGATATCCGCCAGGCGCAAGTAGTGCGCATACCGGGGATCGCCTACGGGCGCGGCCAGGACCTTGAAGTCAGAGCCCTTTTCGTCAGACATGTCCAGGCCGCCCAGCACGCGCGCCTTGATCATGCAGCCCGGAAACGTCGGTTCCTGCACGAGCACCAGGACGTCGAGCGGGTCACCGTCCCCGGCGAGCGTTTCCACAATGTAGCCGTAATCGGTCGGGTAGTGGACAGAGGAGTAGAGCACCCGGTCCAGGTAGAAGCGGCCGGTGGCTTCGTCGAACTCGTACTTGTTGCGGCTGCCGCGCGGAATTTCGATGAGCGCCATGACGGTCGCATCGTCCGGGCTGTCCAGTACTGCCGGCTGGGGATCGGGAGTGGTGCTCACGGAGTGGCTTGCCTCTTCTCGGTGATGCCATGCCCGCCGCCGGGCCACGGCCATTGACGCTGTCAGAACGTACCACGCACAGTCTTCGCGATCGCAACATGCAAGACAAAAAGGGGTCCGTGCAAGCACGGACCCCGGTGTCCTCGGTGGAATGCGTGAAGCGCGCCCTAGTTGACGGCGGCCTCGGCTTCAACCAACTCGGCCTCGGCCTCAGCCTGATCCTCGGCCGGGCGGCGGTTCGCGCTGTCGCGCTCGGCGCGGGCGGCGAGGCGCACCTGTCGCTTGGACGGCTTGCCCGAGGCGGCCTCCATGCGCTTCATGAAGCGCTCGACCTGGCCAGCCGTGTCCACAATGCGCTGCTCACCAGTATAGAACGGGTGGCAGACATTGCAGAGGTCGGTGCGCAGATTCTGGCGCGTCGAGCGTGTCGTGAAGGTGTTGCCGCACGCGCATGTGACCGTAGTTTCCTGGTACTTGGGGTGAATTCCCTGCTTCATGGGTGTTGCTTATCTTTCTCCGGAGTAGCCGGTAACGGCGCTCCGGTGGTCACGTGAACGAAAACTAGTCTGCGGCAGCAACCGACTCCGTGAAGGCCACAGACTCGTAGGCCGGCTTGAGCAGGCCATTGTTGCCGCCGACCGGATACACATCCGGTGGGTAAACGCTGATGCGGCGCTTGGCGCGCGTGACCGGCTCGAAACACACCACACCGTCAATCTTGGCGTAGATGGTGTGGTCCTTCCCGATGCCGACATTTTCGCCGACCCAGAACTGGGTACCGCGCTGGCGCACGACAATCGTGCCAGAGCGAACATACTGGCCGTCGGATCGCTTCACGCCAAGCCGCTGCGCATTGCTGTCGCGGCCGTTTCGCGAGCTACCGCCGCCTTTCTTGTGAGCCATGAGACTATCTCCCTTGATGCGACAGAACGTCAGCGGCAGGTCAGGCCGAGATGCCAGTAATTGCCACCCGGGTCAGCGACTGACGGTGCCCGGTCCGGCGGCGATACCGCTTCTTTGGCTTGTACTTGAAGACGATGATCTTTTCGCCGCGAAACTGGTCTTCCACCTGAGCGGAAACCGTCGCGCCACTCACCAGCGGGGTACCGACGGCGGTGGATCCGTTGCCACCAACCAGCAGTACGCGGTCAAAGACGATGTCCGAGCCGGGCTCGGCATCGAGCTTCTCGACCGCAAGCCGGTCCCCAACGGAGACGCGGTACTGCTTGCCGCCCGTCTCGATGATGGCATATGGTGCAGTGCTCGATGCCGACTCGGCCATGAAATGCTTGCTCGCTCTCTTACATTCAGAAAAACGCACCACGGTCTGGCACGCACAAAACAATCCGGGTTACATCGTACCCGCGACGTGCCACTATAGCACATATCTGGATAACCGCACACTCGCGGGCAAAGTACGGAGGCAGATGTGGACTCCAGGAACGACGCAGAGATCGACGCTCGCCTGAACATGGTCGCGGCACGCGCCCATCGTCCGCTCACCGGCGAGGAGATTGCCCTCGTCCGGGAGCGCATTGTGCGCGACCTGGAGAACCGGGCAGAGATGCGCACACTGCCGCTTGTGAACAGTGACGCTCCGGATACCGGGTTCAACCCGCGTATTTCGCCGATTGGCGGTCGCCCGTGGTAAGCCATCAGGAATCGCATTTCGCGAGCGTGGCGCAGCTCGGCGCGTGGCTGCGTCAGGGCCAGATCACCGCCGTCGAGCTGGCAACGCGCTCGCTGGAGCGGCTGGACTCCGTTGGGCGAGACCTGAACGCCGTGGTGACGCTGACGCGCGAACGCGCACTCGCCGAAGCCGAGCAGGCCGACGCCGAGCTCACCGCCGGGCGAGACCGGGGAGCGTTGCACGGCATTCCCTACGGCGCGAAAGACCTGCTGGCGGTCTCGCGCTACCCCACGACCTGGGGCGCCGCGCCCCTGCGTGACCAGGTGTTCCGGGACAACGCAGCGGTCATCACCTTCATGCACGCGGCTGGCGCCGTGCTGACGGCCAAGTTAGCGATGGTGGAGTTCGCGGGCGGATTCGGCTACGACCAGCCCAATGCGGCGCTCAATGGACCAGGCCTCAACGCCTGGGACACGGGGCGGTGGGCGGGCGGTTCCTCCAGCGGTTCGGGCGCGGCGGTCGCTGCCGGCTGCGTGCCGCTGGCAATCGGCACCGAGACCTGGGGTTCCATTCACGTGCCCGCGGCGTTCAACGGCATCACCGGCTTCCGGCCCACCTTTGGCCTGGTGAGCCGGAGCGGCGCGATGGCGCTTTCGTGGTCGATGGACAAGATCGGGCCCATGGCGCGCAGCGCGGCTGACTGTGAGTCGATGCTGCTGGCGCTGGCCGGTCGTGACCCCGGCGACCTCGCCACGCTGGGGCGGCCTCCGTTCCAACCCGATCCACGTCGCAACGGCTTCCGCTTTGCCACACTCGCCGACGGGGAAGAGGGGGTGGAGCCAGATGTCCTGGCGCGCTACCGCGATGCCGTGGACGTGTTCGCGGACCTGGGCACGATTGAAGAAATCTCCCTGCCCGACCTGCCGTACAACGCCGCGGCTTCCACCGTGATCGCGGCGGAAGCGGCGGCAGCCTTCGAGGAGTTCCTGGAGGCGGGGCTGGCTGACGGCCTGACCGCGCCTGAGGACCGTGTGTCGTTGCTCTCAGGCTTTTCCCTGCCGGCTACCGACTACGTACGTGCCCTGCGGGTGCGGATGCGTGCCGGTTCGGCGCTGGAGCACGCCTTCGCCCGGTACGACGCCATCATCACTCCAGGCTACCGATCAGAGGCAACACCGATCTCGATGCGCTTCTCGGAGGAACCAGATTTCTTCGGATTGCGTACTATCGATGGAGCAGCAAACCTTTGTGGCTTGCCCGGGCTCATGATGCCCATCGGACCGGGCGCCCACGGCTTGCCAACGGCTGTGTGCCTGACGGGCCGCGCTGACGCGGACGCCGTCTTGCTGGCGGCCGGGCAGGCCTACCAGGCAGCTACCGAATGGCACGTTGCAGTCCCGCCCATCTGAGACATCGTCCCCGAGCGCAGGCGACGGGGTAGGCTGAGGAACTCGACATGCGCACGCCCGTTGAACCCCGAAATTCGCTCGATCCCGATGCCACCGGCCAGCCAGAGGCGTCGCCTTCGGCACGTCCTGGGCTCCTCTACGTGCGTCCCCGCGTCACGACCGGCCTGGTGGCTGGCGCGTTGGGACTCGGTGTGCTGATCGGCAGTGGCATGCCGGGCGGCCTCGCCAGCACGCTTGCCGACGACTCGTTGACTGGCCGCCCAGAGTTTGCCACGCTGGAGCGGACGTGGGAACTGATCCACAGCGAGTGGGCGGACCCTGCGGACATCGACGATTCGGCGCTTATCTACGGCGCGGCGCGGGGCATGGTCGACGCCATCGGCGACACCGGGCACAGCGCTTTCCTCGATCCGGAAATGGTGAAGGAACAGGCTACCGAGGAAGCCTCCAGCTATGTCGGAATCGGCGTTGAGGTGGATTCCCGGTGCGGCGTGCCGGTCGTCACCTCCACGTTCAAGGGTTCACCAGCACGCGATGCGGGCATGCAGCCAGGAGATGTGATTGAGGCGGTCGATGGTGAATCGACACGCCAGATGGATATCGACGGGCTGCGCTCGGCCATTCTCGGCAGCGAAGGGGACTCGCTCACGGTAACGGTGCATCGCCCTGGATCGCCGGACCCGATCGACTTCAACGTGGTGCGCCGCTCAATCGACCGCGACCAGGTTACCTGGCGCTGGCTGCCTGACAAGACAATCCAGATGCGCATCACGCAATTCCAGCCCGGCGTGAGCAAGGACGTGCGCAGTGCCCTGCAGGTCGCCAAGGCCGAGGGCGCCGAGCGGCTCATCCTGGATTTGCGCGGCAATCCTGGTGGCCTGGTTTCCGAGGTGATTGGCGTTGCGTCCCAGTTGATGGATGAGGGCCTGACGATCTTCCAGGAGCAGGGGCGAGACGGCATCTCCCATGACCTGCGCACCATCGGGTTCGATGGCCCGGGGCGAGACATGGCACTGGTTGTGCTAATTGATGGCCAGTCGGCGTCCGGTGCAGAAGTCCTGGCGGCAGGATTGCGTGATAACGGCCGGGCCAAGCTCGTTGGGGAGACGACGTTCGGCACCGGGACAGTCCTGGCCACCTACGCGCAGGATGACGGCTCGAACCTGATCCTGGGCACTGCCTTCTGGCTGACGCCAAAGGGCGAGCATGTCTGGCAGGAGGGTGTGGATCCTGACGAGTTTGTCATGATGGAGTCGAACGAGTTTCCGGCGCGCCCGGAAGACGACCCGGACATGACGCAGGCGGAACTGGCCGCCAGCTCGGATGTCCAGCTCCAGGCAGCGTTCGCGGCTCTTGATGAGGATGCCACCGCGACAACGCAGTAGCCTACGCCACACCTGCCGTAAAGTCTCACCGACGGGCCTGTGATTTACGCAGGATCGCAACGAGCGCATGGTAAGGTTTGGCTGTCCGGATATGCCGGGAAACAGCGAGCGCTACGGAGGTTTTTGCCCGGATGCTCTCTTCCGAGGCCTTGCCTGAAATTGCGCTGCGCGCGACTGCGGCAGCCCGTCGGTTTCGCATCTTTCTTGTCGTTGGGGCAATTGGCCTCGCCGTCAACCAGGCAGTACTGTATCTGTTGGTCGCCGAAACCGGCATGCGCGTGGCATCGGCTTCTCCCTTCGCCATTGCGGGCTCCATGGTCGTCACGTTTCTGCTCAACGAGCATTGGACGTGGCGTGATCGAGGCAGCGGGGCTCTCTGGCGCAGGGCCAGTATGTATGGAGTCATCAACTCCGGCGGCTTGATCATCAACTGGCTCGTGCTCGTCACGCTGACGCACCTTGGCCTCAACTATCTCCTGGCCAACGTGATCGGCGCAGGCGTAGCGGCAATCTGGAATTTCGGGCTGAATCACGCGCTCACCTGGCGGCGCTAGCTGCGCTGCGAACTGGCGTTTACGCGCATGCGCCGGGCGTCGCATGGTCTACACTCGGCCACGCAAAAGAACCGGCTTCGGGCGGTTGAGACGCAGCTGACGTGCCTCCCGCGGGCACAGAGGTAGAGAAGAGGGCTTCCCCACACTATGGACTCAGCACGCAACGGTCAGGAACGCTCCGGTGATCGCTCCGTGCAGAATGGCTCAGGACCGGCTCAAAGCAATTCCACATTGATCATGGGCGCCGGCCCCGGTGGTCTCTGCTCGGCGTACGTGCTTTCACGGGCCGGGCTCCCGGTCACGGTCGTGGAGAAAGCCCCATTCGTCGGTGGACTCGCACGCACGATCCGCAAGCCGACCGAGTACGGCGAATTCAAGTTCGATATTGGCGGCCACCGCTGGTTCACCAAGAACGATGAGCTCAACGAGTTGTTCCGCGAGGTCGTGGCTGACGAACTGTTGTGGGTGAACCGCATCAGCCGCATTTATTTCGATGGCAAGTACGTCGATTACCCCCTCAAGATTTCCAACGCGCTGAAGGCGATTGGTCCGGTGGTGGCCGCCCAGGCGATGGCCGACTATGGCCGTACCCGCGTGCAGCAGAAGGTCAAGCCCGCCGAGGTCGAATCGATGGAGGATGCCTACATCGACCAGTTCGGCCCAACACTGTATCGGCTCTTCTTCCAGCGCTACTCGGAAAAGGTGTGGGGGCTACCCTGCGACCAGATGAGCGGCGACTGGGTGTCGCAGCGTTCCAAGGGCATGTCGCTGGTGACCGCCGTCAAGGACGCGGTGGTGCCCTCCAAAGGCAAGGTCGTCAGCCTGATCGACGAGTTCATGTACCCGGCAGGCGGGTTTGGCCGCTTCTCGGAGCGCATGGCCGACGCCATCACCGCCACCGGCAACGAGATTCTGCTGGAGACCGGCGTGGAGCGCGTTCACCGTGAGGGCAACCGCGTAACCGGAATCACGGTGCGCACGCCGAATGGCACCGAACGCCTGACGGCGGACAATTACATCTCGTCGATTCCCCTGACGTTGCTCGCCAAGATCGTCGACCCGGCGCCACCCGCCGATGTTCTGGCTGCAGCCGACCAGTTGACCTTCCGCAACATCATCACCGTCAACCTGATGCTGAAGAAGCGACAGGTCACGAACGATACCTGGCTCTATGTCCACGACAAGAACATCCTTTTCGGCCGGTTCCACGAGCCCAAGAACTGGAGCCCGGAGATGGTGCCCAGCGACGAGTACACGTCGCTCGTGGTGGAGTACTTCTGCTCGTTCGGCGATCACATCTGGTCCATGTCCGAAGACGAACTGGTCCAGCAGACAGTGAAGCACCTGGTTCAGGACCTCAAGTTCATCACGCCGGACGAGGTCATTGGCGGGTTCACCATCCGCGCGCCGCGTGCCTATCCCTCCTATGTGATCGGGTACGAGAAGCCGCTCGCACGCATCAAGGCGTTCATCGACGAACTCGAGAACCTGCAGATCATTGGCCGGTACGGGACGTTCCGCTACAACAACACGGATCACTCCATCGAGACGGGCCTGCTGGCTGCCAAGAACATCCTCGGAGAGCACCACGACCTCGACCGGGTCAATGCCGACTCCGAGTATCACGAGATCAAGCGGGTGCCCGAGCCTGTTGTGGCCGGGCGTAGCTAGGTCCTTCCCGGGAGACGTGGCGGTGCTCGGTTGAGCGCGGTCCTCGGAGCGGGCGCGGCAGCTACCGCGCCCGCAAGCCATGCGCGCCCCCGGTGGTCGCAGGCGACCACGTTCATCATCCTGCTCCTGGCAGTCTTCACAGCCAAGCAGATATTTTCAGTCGCTGCGTTCTACCCATTCAGCGGCCACGATGAGTTGGCGCACTACAGCTATATCCGCACGCTTGCGACCGAGGGGCGGTTGCCGGTGCTGCCGGACCTGGAGGAGTGGCGAGGCCAACTGCGAGGCGGGCAGCCGCCACCCACCGACGAGATTCCGAGTGAGCTCTACCCGTACTGCCGCTTTGTGCTGGACTGGTTCTGCGAGCCCGAGAATTTCCGATGGCGGGAGCATCCCCCCCGTATCGTGACCGTGCCGGGGTATGGCTACTTTCCGTCAGGCTATCAGTACGTCGCTAATCATCCGCCGCTCTACTACGCGCTGATGACGCCGGTCTATCTGCTCTCCAGCCGGGCGTCGGTAGAAGTACAGCAGTACCTGTTGCGGCTGGCAGCCATTCCCTTTGGCGTGCTCACGGTGTACGCCGCCTTTCGCACCACCCGGCTCCTGTTCCCGGCTGACTGGTTCATGCTGATCACCGTGCCGGCGTTCGTCGCGTTTCAGCCCCAGATCAGCTACGAGGCGGCGATGGTCAACAACGACATTGTCGCCATCGCGATTTTTTCCCTGCTCATATGGGGCATCGTGGCCGGCATGAAGAGCGCCTTCCCGGCACGCCTCTGCGTGCTGCTCGGCGTCGCGCTTGGAGCCGGTCTGCTGGTCAAGAGCACCACCGCCACCATCGCACCGGTGATCGCGCTGGCCATGCTCTGGACCCTTGGAATCCGGGACTGGCGTCGCCTCGTCACGCGCGGCCTGCTGGTAGGTGTCCCGGCCGTCATCCTGGCGGCTCCCTGGTACCTCTATCTGCACCACACCTACGGTGATTTCAGTGGTCTGGGGCGGGTGGCGGAACTGCAATACTGGAACGCGCCGATGGGCAGCTTCTGGCAGTTGCTTACCGATCCCGACTTCGTGATCGGGCGCTTCCGCGAAAGCTGGGGCGAATATGGCTGGCGCATCATTCACTTCCGTCAGGAATTGCTCGTCGCCATCGCAATCCCGATGATCGCGGGAACGATGGGGCTGGCGATCTACGCGCTTGCGCGGTGGCGCGGTCGGCCAATCTGGAGCATCGCGCCTGCCGACCATGAAGAACGCTGGCAGGTCCGGGCGCTCTGGATACTCGCACTGGCGTGCGCCGTCGCCTACCTGGCGGTCATCCAGTTCGGCACCCAGTTCGCCCTGGCGCAGGCGCGGTACTTCTTCCCGGTCGTCAACGCCGCCGCCGTGCTGGTCATGCTGGGCCTGCGCACGCTCATCCCGTGGCGGTGGCGGCCAGCCGGGCAGGGGCTCATTTTCGCGGCGTTGATCGCGCTCAACGTGTACATCTTCGCGGCCTACGTCCTGCCGTTCACGACGACCTTCGACCAGCCAACGCTCCCCTGGGTCTGGAATGATTGAGGTAACCGCAACCCCGGCTGTTGATGAGCCCTCCGCGACCTCAGCCGCGTCGCTCCGGGCTGATCACCCCGCGCGGGGGCTCCGGCTGCCGCTGGTACTCGCGGCCGGGTGGCTCCTGTTCACCTTGGGGTTGGCGTGGTTCATCTTCGCCGGCAGCGTGCGCGTCGGCGCCGGGCACTGGCTGGGGCAGCGCCTGCGCGTGCGCATCATCTGGAGCCGCTTTCTCGACTACCTCGCAGATCATGGGGCCAGCACCCCGGCAACAAGCCTGGTTGCGCTGGCGGCGATCTCGGCACTCATGGGAAGCCTTGCATTGCTCTGGTGGGCACTCGGCCAGCGCCACGATGAAACCGAGCCTCCGGTGACACCGGACGCATCGTGACCTCGGCGCGGGAACAGCGCTGGTACAGAGCGGTGTGGCTGTTGCTGTTCGCGGCGTTCGCGTGCCACGCGGCGCTGCGCATGCAGGCATTCGTACTGACCGCCCAGGTTTCGTTGCCAGACGGCGTTGCCTGGCTCCCCAACACCTTCGCCACGGTCGATCATCCCTTTCACGTGGCACGCGCGGCCACACTCTGGCAGGAGTTGGAGCAGGGGCGCCTCCTGCGCTGGATCGGGCAACACCAGGGCGGCTACCCAGTCGAGTTCTATCCCCTCGGCGAAGCCTGGCTGGAAGTGGCCATCCGCGCCGCCTCCCTCGGGCAGTTGGGCGCGGAGGGCGCGCACACCCTGGCCGTTGTGGTCATCTTCCTCCTGCCCGGCGCTGGCTTTCTTGCGCTCAGTCGCCTGGATGCACTCTCGCCAGCGGTGGCGTTGCTCGCCCTTGGCCTGCAACTGGCGCTGCCAAGCGGCTGGTATCACGGCGGTTACACCGAACTCGTGCAGTGGGGCCTGGTTACGAACGTGGCCGGGGCGACCGCCGCGTTCCTGCTACTGCCCGCGCTGACATGGTTCTGCCAGTCCGGGCGCTGGGCTGGACTCGCCGCCAGCGTGTTGCTGGCGGCTTCCGCGGTCTACAGCAATCCTCGCTCGCTCATTGGCGTGGCGGCGGTGGCGCTCGGTTGCCTCCTCAGCCTGACCCTTGCGCGGCCCGAGGTGGCGCTCTCCGTGGTATGGCGCATTACTATGGTGACGGTTGGGACACTCCTCGTGACGGCGCCACTGCTTCTTTCGCTGTTGCGGTTTGGCGGCCTTTACACGTTTGTCCACTACAGCGGGTACGAAGACCCTGGCGCCTATGCGCGTGCGTCACTGCAGGCCGTGACGCCGTGGGTAATCGGGCTGGCAGTGCTCGGCGGGATTGGCGCGTTCGCAGGACGACGGGTGGGGCAGCGGATACCCCGTCCGCTGGCCACGCGGGGCGCGTTCCTGGCGCTCGTTGGATACGTGCTCCTGACCTTCGCGCTCTCGTTTGTTCCCGCACTCGAAGCGGCTGCTACCCAACTCGAGACCACGCGCCTGATGCCACTGCAGCGCCTGCTCACGCTCTACCTGGCAGCGGCCGGCATCTGGTGGTTGGTGTCAGCGGCCTTCCGCCGGCGGATGTGGGTGGCCGAGGTAGCGATGGCGGTGGCCGCCGTGGTCCTGCTGATCGCGCTGACGCGACCCCCGGCGACCGCGATCGACCCCGCCTCACCAGAGGTGCCGGCATTCGGGCTCTATCCCGTAACCATGTCGGCCCAGCCAGTCCAGGAGCATTTCAGGCAAGCCGTTGTGCTGGCTGATACGGCAGCGGAGCCAGCGACGGCAATCCTCGTGCTGGGCTCGGGCTTGTCCTGGCATCAGGCGCTCTGGGCGCCCCTCTGGACGAAACGCCCGCTCTACTATGACAACTGGCTCTGGTACTGGCACCCGAATCAGGTTGGCACCCCCGGGTACCGGCCAGAGGCGGGGAACCACTACCCGGACCCCGAACAGACGCTGACCCCGGCTTTCCTGGCGGCGCACGGGATCGGGGGGGTGGTGGTCATCGGGCAGGCCGCCGCTGCCGCCGCGCATTCGCCGCTGCTGGAGCTGCTTGGTGGGATCGACTACCAGGCGTACGTCGTGCGCGATCCCCAGACCACGATCACGTTTGACGGAGCGAACGCCACACAGGCCACCTTTACCAACCAGATGATTTCCGCTCGGTCAAGCGCCGCTTCGCCGTCACCGCACGTGCGCGCGAACTGGTTTCCGCGCTGGAACGCCACGGGAGCCGGGGAGGCCATCTCCGTCCGCCGCGCGAACGATGGCTCCCTGGCGTTAACCGCGACGTCGCCCACGTCATCCGTGGAACTGACCTACACGGTGCAGCCGCTCGACTGGTTGGCCCGCGCGCTGGCGGCAATGGGCCTGCTGCTGGTCATGATTTACCCGTTGGCCGTGTCCCGCGGCGCGCGCGGTAGCTACCATGAAGCGAGCCGCGTGCGCACTGCGGCTCGCTAACGCAGGAGATTTGTTCAGACCTATGCCAACGGGTATCCCGCAGTGATCCGCGACGAGATTCGATCACCGCTCCTCCCTGGCGGCGACATCTTCGCCGCACTCCTTGATCGAGATGTGATGACCTTCGCGGATCGCGGGGGCGCCAGCAACATCATTGGTGACCGCTGGGCCGACCTGGCGGCTGCCCACGCCGTCGGTTGGTCCGGCGGGCTCGGGTGGATCGAGCTGGCGGACGGTGACACCGCGCCCATCGACCGCGTTGATCGCCTGGACGCGACACCCCGCATTGCCGCCGAGGCCTCCCGGCACGGCCTGCAGAACCCCGACCTCCTGCTGATTGGCGGTGACGACCAGGGACAGGTCATCCAGGCGGCCGACGCCAAGTTTTCGATCGAAACGGCCCGCTCGAAGCAGGTCAGCCCGGAAGTGGTGCTGGCGCTGCTCGGGCTGCGCGACCGCCTGCCTGAGCTTCTGCCTGATCTGGACGGCAGCGCGCACGTCGAGCCGGGGATCTTCCTCGCGCCGGACTACCCACTGACGCACCTGGTGTTGCGGGGTGACCGCCGTGGCCTGCGCGGTATCATGCGCCCCACGGTTGAACCGCACGAAGTCGTGCTGGTGCCGACTGATCCGGCGCACTTCTGGGATGGCGTCCCGGGTGCGAGCGTCATTGCCCCGCTGGCAGAACTGGATGATCTGTCGCTCCGGCCCGAGTCGAGCCTGCTGACAGGGGTCTACTACTTCCGGCTGGCGCGGGCGGCGGTGGGGTTCTGGCTGGACGCCACCAAGCCGCTCCTGCTCTTCAACGATCGCGTCGAACTGGACGAGGCCGCGGTGCGGGCGGAGGCCGAGCGTCGCGCTCGCCATGCGGAATCGGCGATTTCGCTCATCTGGCAGTGGGACGCTGACGTGCAGACCGTGCGCAATCAGCGCGCCAGTGTCGAGCAGGTTGCGGGGCTGCCGATCCCGGGCCGCGAGTTGCGCCCGCGCGCGGCGGAAATCTCCGAGAGCCTGGGCGCTGAAGCACCGTCGGCGAACCAGGTGCGCCGCCGGCTGAGTACGTGGTTTCGCGCCGAGTTGCGCTCGCGCATCGGGCCGGTCAATCCGCCTGTCGCGAATCTCCCTGAAGTCCTGCGTCAGATTGCCCAGATCGGCAAGGAATTGACGCCGCAGGCGGATCGGGAACTGGAGCGGGTCGTCCGGGAACTGGTCGCGGAAGCTCAGGGCGGGGGGCCGGTCGCCGTGGCCGTCGCCAACGGGGAGTAGCGGCGTTCAGATTTCCCGGACTGCCGGAGACGCCAGCCCCAGCACCGCCGTCAGCACGGTCGAGATGATGGCGCCGCCCGCCACGGCAATCTGCACGCCAAATCGGTCTGCGGCCAGGCCCATCGGCAAGGCGCCGAGTGGCATCAGGCCCCACGTCAACATGTACGCACCCATGACGCGGCCCCGGAACTCGTCACTCACCCGGTGCTGCAGGAGGACATTGTTCGCGCCCATGAAGGCGGAGCCCAGCAAACTCCCGAGGAACATCATGGGGAGTGACAGCCAGAGATGCGTCGAGAACGCGACGATGGCCACGACGAATCCGTACATCACGGTCGTCATGATCAGGATTTTTCCAGCGCCCTGGATGCTCTGGCGCGAGGCGACAAGAAGCGAACCGACGACCGCCCCACATCCCGACACGGCCATGAAGAGCCCAAGGCCCTGGGCGCCAATTTTGAAGATATCGCGCGCGAAGACATTGAAGAAACCGATGTACGGGAAAACGAAGAACATGGGAATTGCGGCAAGCAGGAAGAGCCCGCGCAAATCTGGCCGCGCGACCATCAACCGCACGCCATCGAACACGCCTCGGCTGCCGGTGGCAAGGGCCTGACGCGGAGGGAGGACAATACGCATCACCAGCGCGAACGCGATGGCGATTGCCACGGCCTGGACGATGAACGTCTCTCCCACACCAACTGTGCCAATCACCACACCGGCAATCGACGGGCCAACCACGCGGGTCATGTTCTGCCCGGCGCTCATCAGCCCGATGGCGTTCGTGAGGCCACTGCGGGGCACCAGCGTCGGTACGAGCGATTGCTGCGTTGGAGACAACAGCGCCTGCAGGGAACCATTCAGCACCGCCGCAATAGGCAGATGCCAGGTCTGTACGAAGCCGGAAATGACATCGACGGCCATCACGGACGCCAGAACCACGGCGAGAGCCTGGCAGATCAACATCAACTTGCGACGATCCATGCGGTCGATCAGTGACCCGCCCAACGGTGCAACGATGATGAAGGGGATGCCGGCCGCGAAGGTGACGATGCCAACAAACCCTGGTGAGTTGGTCATGTCGATGGCCAACCAGCCGAGCGCCACCTGCTGCATCCACTGCCCGGTTGAGGCTGCCAACGCCGCAAACCAGAGCAGGCGAAAGACGGGATACGTGGTCAGAGAACCCCAGAATCGGCCACGCGCCGGGGTCAGGGGTTCATCAAGGTCGACAGCAGGAAGTGCGGACGCGCTCGTTTCGCGCAGGGCCAAGGTTCAGTCTCCGGAATGCAGCCGGCCGCATTGGCGCCAGAGCCTGCGGAGGGTGGCGGGACTATAGCATCGGGTGGAAAGAAACCGGGCGATTGTGCGTAAACGCTATGCTTTCGCGCTGACACAGGCAGGGCCCATCGCAGAAGGGCCAGCCAGGTGGGGAAGGGGTGACACTCAGGTGAAGGGATTGGTGCTGGCGGGAGGCAAGGGATCCCGGCTGCGTCCGCTAACCGCCACCGGCGCCAAGCAGCTCGTGCCGGTGGCGAACAAGCCGGTGTTGTTCTACGCGCTGGACCAACTGGTCGAGGCCGGGATCACCGATATCGGTATCATCACCGGCGATACCGCCGCACAGGTTATGGAAGCGGTCGGCGACGGCTCGGCTTTTGGCGCGAAGGTCACCTATATCCCGCAACCGCAACCACTCGGCCTCGCCCACGCCATCATCACCGCCCAGGACTGGCTGGGTGATGACCCATTCTGTATGTTCCTGGGCGATAACTTCTTGCGCGGGGGGATTAGCCGCTACGCCGACGCCTTCCGTGAGCGCCCGATGGCCGCGCAGATTCTGCTGCGCCGTGTCGACGATCCCTCGTCTCTCGGCGTTGCGGTGCTCGATGACGACGGGCGAGTCGCGCGGCTCGTCGAGAAGCCGAAAGAGTTCGTCTCTGACCTTGCGGTGATCGGCGTCTACTTCTTCAGCCCACAGGTGCACACCATTACCCCGCGTCTGGAACCCTCCGGCCGTGGCGAACTCGAGATCACGGACGCCATCCAGGGCCTGATCGATGACGGCGGGGACGTGCTGGCGCAGACGATCAGCGACGACTGGATCGACACGGGCAAGAAGGACGACATGCTGGAGGCGAACCGGCTCGTCCTGAACCTGTTGCAGGGGAGGATTGACGGGACCGTCGATCCCGACTCCACTCTTGTCGGCCCGGTTGTGGTGGAAGAGGGCGCGCGCGTGAGCGGCAGTACCATCCGCGGCCCGGTGGTCATCGGCGCGGGCACGGCGGTACGGGACGCCTACGTCGGGCCTTTCACCGCGATCGGCCCAGATTGCCTCCTGGAGAGCTGCGAAATCGAGAACTCGATCATGCTCGCGTCCAGCACGGTGCGCGGTGTGGAGCGCCGCATCGCGGACTCCCTGATTGGCCGTGAGGTCATGATCGAGGGCTCGCGGTTGAAGCCACATGCGATCCGCCTGCTGCTGGGAGATCACTCGCGTGTCGATGTCATCTGATCTCGGCGGCCAGCGCGTCCTGGTCACCGGCGCAGCGGGACAGCTCGGGCACTACCTGCGTGCGCAATTGCCCGCAACTGGCGCAACGGTCCTCACGACCGGCCGCCAGCCCGCGCCGGACATCGACCACCCTGCGGACCTGGCGGACGCACCCAGCGTTGCGGTGCTCCTATCTACCGTACGCCCGGACGTCATCATCCACGCCGCTGCATGCACCGATGTTGACGGTATCGAATGCGAGCCCGGCCGTGGCCAGGCAGGGAACGCCCTTGCCACGCGTAACCTGGCCGAGGCCGCTGCCGCGCACGGCATCTATCTCCTCGCTGTCAGCACCGATATGGTGTTCCCCGGCGACGGTGGCGCGCCCTACCCCGAGGACGCCGCCACGCGTCCCATCTCCGCCTATGGCGCCTCCAAGCTGGCTGCGGAAGAAGCCGTGCTCGCCGCCAGCCCAGCATTCGGGATCGGACGCACGGCCTGGCTCTACGGGGGAGCGGGGAAGCATTTTCCTCGCACCGTGCTAACCGTGTTGCGGGACCGAGGCAGTATGGAGGTGGTGGACGACGAGATCGGCAGCCCCACTTTTGCCGGCGACCTGGCGGCTGCGTTGCTCGGGGCCGCGGCACTCAGGGCCTCGGGCGTGCTGCACCTGGCGAACGAGGGGGGTACCTCCCGTTTTGGTTTGGCGCGGGAAACGGCGCGGCTGGCCGGTCTGCCACCCGAGTTGGTGCGCCCAACCTCGACGGCCGCGTTTCTGGCGCGCTATCCCTTGCCAGCGGCCCGGCCCGCCGATAGCCGCCTGGCCAACATCCGCGCCGCCGCGCTTGGAGTTGCCCTGCGGCCCTGGCCGGATGCACTTGCTGACTACGTGCCGCACCTGGCGGCGGAATTGGGCCTGAACCGCGCCCAGTAAAGGACATGTCTCCATGCGCATTCTCGTCACTGGTGCGGCCGGATTCATTGGCTCCGCGTACGTCCGCCACGTCCTGGCTCACCAGCCCAACGATGAGGTCATCGGGCTGGATCTGTTGACGTACGCCGGCAACCTGGCCAATCTCTCGGAGTTGCATGAAGACCAGCGCTTCCGCTTCGTGCAGGCGGACATTGCGAACGCCGGCGCCATCGACGACATCACCGCCGACGTTGACGCCATCGTCAACTTCGCGGCCGAAACGCACGTCGATCGTTCACTGCTCGATCCGCAAGCCTTTGCACGGGCCAACGTAATCGGCGTAATGACGCTGCTGGAGGCCGCGCGCAAGCGGGGACTGCGCATGCTCCAGGTAAGTACCGATGAGGTCTACGGCCACATCCCGGAAGGCGACCTGGCGACGGAGGATTACCCGCTTCGCCCGCGATCCCCGTATTCGGCGGCCAAGGCCGGCGGCGAGTTGATGTGCCAGTCCTACGCCATCTCCTACGGCACCGACGTGGTGACCACGCGCGGCGCAAATACAATCGGGCCGCGCCAGTATCCGGAGAAAGTGGTGCCCCTGTTCATCACGAACGCGCTCATGGATGAGCCGCTGCCGGTCTACGGCGACGGCAAGCAGGTGCGGAACTGGCTCCACGCGGAGGATCATGCGGCCGCCATCGATCTCGTGCTGCGGCAGGGCCGTAGCGGCGAGGCCTACAACGTCGGCGCCGATCACGAACGTGAAAATCTCGAGGTGGTGCAGGCGATCCTGGATCGGGTCGGCAAGCCACGCTCCCTGGTGCGGCACGTTGCGGATCGGCCCGGACACGACCGCCGGTACGGACTCGACACCACACGCATTCGGCAGGAGCTCGGCTGGCGCGAGACGCGTGACTGGCAACAAACGATGGATGACACGATCGATTGGTACCTGAACAACCCGGAGTGGTGGCGCGCGATCCGCGAGGGAGACGAGCGCTTCGCCGCGTACTACGAACAGCAGTACCGGGACCGGCTGCAAAACGCACAACCCGGCGTGGCTGTCGGATAGGCTGCCAGAAAACCCTCACGACAACGCCGAAATCGAACGCTATACTCCGGGCCACATGCAAGAGCCGGGGCACAAGGTCCGCCGTGGTGGCGCGGCGGCTGCGATGCACCCTGTGGCACGCGGTGGGAGCATCCTGCACAAGGGGCTGCCGCCCGCTCCCGGGGAGCGGCGACGAGTGAGTGCGCAAAGCCGGGCGATGTCGCAACGGCTGCAAGCGAGTGAAGGAGTGCGAACACCATGGCAACGACTGTCGCGGCGCCAGGCCGAGTCGCGGTGCGCATGACCGTTAACGGCGTGGAGTACGCCGCCGAAGTCGAGCCGCGGCTGCTGCTGGTCAGCTTCCTCCGCGAAAATCTGGGCCTGACTGGCACCCACATCGGCTGTGACACCAGCCAGTGCGGCGCCTGTGTCGTGCATATCGACGGCGCGCCGGTCAAGAGTTGCACGACCTTCGCCGTGCAGGCAAACGGCGCAACGATCACCACCATCGAGGGCATGGCCAGGAACGGTGAGTACGACGCGGTGCAGATGGGCTTCTGGGAGATGCACGGGTTGCAGTGCGGCTACTGCACCCCCGGCATGATCATGAACGCAGCCGCGTTCCTGGACCGCAACCCGAACCCGACCGAAGCGGAAATTCGCCACTCGCTCGAGGGCAACATCTGCCGCTGCACCGGTTACCAGAACATCGTCAAGGCGATCCAGTTCGCCGCCGATCAGCGGCGCGGAATGGCAAAGAAGCCGGGCGATGGCACCGACCTCAGCTTCGAGCACGAGCAGGGCCTGGACATGGAGCCTGAGAACACCCAGGAGTGGGGTGATCAGGTCGCTGGCGAAGAGAGCTAGCGGAAGGCGGCATCCCACATGCAGGCGATGCGCCAGGTGCCGAGAGCACGACGCATCAACGCAGACGGTGAGGCGGCAACGTAGCCACCCGAACGTCCCTGGAGGGGAGTGTCATGACAGCAACCGTCGAGGCTCCACAGAAATACGTCGGCCAGCCACTGCGCCGGCGCGAAGACCCGAAGCTGATGACCGGCGCCGGCCGCTTCCTGGATGACATCAAGCTACCCGGCATGGCCTATGCCGCCGTGCTGCGCTCACCGGTCGCACACGCCAACATCCGCAGCATCGACACCAGCGAGGCGCTGGCGATGCCGGGTGTCGTGGGCGTGTTTACCGGCGAAGACGTGGCGGATGTCAACCCGCTGCCCTGTGCGTGGCAAGCCGCCGGAGTGGACAACTTCGTCAATACGCCGCGCATGCTGGCGCTTGGCGCGGTCAAGCAGGTCGGTGATCCGATTGCGGTGGTCGTGGCCGAGAGTGTCTACCAGGCGAACGACGCACTGGAGGCGATCGAGGTCGACTTTGAGGAACTTCCCGCCGTCACCGACGCGCGGGATGCGATCAAGGCCGGCGCGCCGCAACTGCATGAGAATGCTGCCGGCAACATCGTCATGCACTGGACCTGCGGCAAGGACGTGGCCACCGTCGATCAGGCCCTGGCTGACGCGCACGTCCGCGTCAGCCAGGCGCTGACGAACCAGCGCCTGATTCCCACGGCCATGGAGACGCGTGGCTCGGTCGGGCAGTACGACGCGGGGACCGAGGAGTACACCCTCTGGGCAACCTCCCAAGCGCCACACGTCCACAAGTTGCTCGTCGCCGCCTTCATTTTGGGCGTGCCGGAGCAGAAAGTGCGGGTGATCGCGCCGGACGTTGGCGGCGGGTTCGGCTCCAAGATCTTTATGTACTTCGACTACCCGCTGGTGCTCTGGCTGGCAAAGAAGCTGGGCCGCCCCGTGAAGTACATGGAGGACCGCACCGAGAACTACCTGCACACCACCCACGGCCGGGATCACCAGACGGACGTGGAGATCGGCGCGACGAAGGACGGCAAGATCACCGCGCTCAAGGTGACGACGCTGGCGAACCTCGGTGCGTACCTTTCCACGGTCGCCCCGGGTATTCCGACCACGCTCTATGGCCGCATGATCGCCGGCTGCTACAAGATTCCGAACATCCACGTGGACGTGCGCGGGGTGTACTCCAACACGGCCATGGTGGACGCGTACCGGGGCGCGGGCCGGCCGGAAGCGACCTTTGTGATCGAGCGGGTCTGCGACCTGGTGGCGGACGCCACCGGGCTCGATCCGGCCGAGGTGCGCCGTCGCAACTTCATCCAGCCAGAAGATTTCCCGTTCGATACCGGCATTGGCATGCTGCCCTACGACAGCGGCAACTACGGGCCAGCCCTGGATCGGGCGCAGGAGATCATCGGCTACGAGCAACTGAAGGCCGAACAGGCGGCACGCCGCGCAAGCAACGCGCAGAAGCTCCTTGGAATCGGGGTGTCATCGTACGTCGAGGTCTGCGGCATCGCACCCTCGAAGTGGATCGGCCTCGGGGGCGAAGGCTGGGGCGCCGGGCTCTACGAGAGCGCCATGGTCCGCGTCTACCTCACCGGCAAGGTAACGGTCACCACTGGCTCGCTGCCGCATGGCCAGGGGCACGAGACCTCGTTCGCGCAACTTGTGGCGGACGAGCTTGGTGTGCCGTACGAGGACATCGAGGTCGAGCACTCCGACACCAAGGGCGCGCCGTTCGGCTTTGGCACCTACGGCAGCCGCTCGCTGGCTGTCGGTGGCACCGCGATCCACAAGAGCGTCGCCAAGATCCGGGAGAAGGCGCGCCTGCTGGCCGCCCACCTGCTGGAGGCCGCGCCGGAAGACGTCATCTACGAGAACGGCAAGGCGTACGTGAAGGGCTCGCCGGAAGCGGCGAAGACGATTCAGGATATCGCGCTGCAGGCGCACATCGCCTACGACCTGCCGGCGGGCATGGAGCCTGGCCTGGAAGCGATTACCTACTACGACCCGCCGAACTGCACGTTCCCCTTTGGCACGCACATCAGCGTGGTGGAGGTGGATCGTGACACCGGCCACGTTGATCTGATCCGCTACGTGGCGGTGGACGACGTCGGCAACGTCATCAACCCGCTGATCGTGGACGGCCAGCTCCACGGCGGCATCGCCCAGGGCGTGGCCCAGGCGATGTGGGAGGGCGCGGTCTACACCGCCGACGGCGAACTGGTGACGGCGACCATGAACGAGTACGCGGTGCCGAAGGCCAGCATGTTCCCGATGTACGAGTTGGACCGTACCGTGACGACCACGCCGGTGAACCCGATGGGCGCCAAGGGCGCGGGCGAGGCTGGCACCATCGGCTCGACGCCGTGCGTGGCCAACGCCGTGATTGACGCACTGTCCCACCTTGGGATCAAGCACCTGGACATGCCGTACACGCCGGAGCGCGTCTGGCGAGCGATGCAGGCCGCGACGGCCTGAGACGAGTGGAGCAACGAGCAACGGCGGCTGCGCCGGGGCGCGAGGGAGGAATGCCGTGTTCCCGAATCAATTCGATTATCACCGGCCCGCGAGCGTCGATGAGGCGGTCGCCCTGCTGGCAGCGGACCCGGACGCCAAGTTGCTGGCGGGCGGCCACTCGCTGGTGCCGGCCATGAAGCTGCGTCTGGCGTCGCCATCCGCGCTGGTCGACCTCAGCGGCGTGGCAGGCCTCTCGGGTATCCAGGCCAACGGCAAGGTCACCATCGGCGCAATGACCACGTACGCGGCCCTGCGCGACTCGAAGGAGCTTGCCGCAGCGATGCCGATCATCCCGGAGACCGCCGACAACGTCGGCGATCCGGCGGTACAGGCCCGGGGCACGCTCGGTGGAGCACTGGCGCACTCCGATCCGGCGGCAGATTTCACCGCCGTCTTCCTGGCGCTCGACGGCTCGGTCGATGTCACCGGCTCCGGTGGCAAGCGCACGATCGGCGCGGATGATCTCTTCGTCGATCTCTTTACGACCGATCTGGCCCCGGACGAGATCATCACCTCGGTCAGCTTCCCGGCGGCAAAGGCCGGGAGCGTGGCGGCCTACGAGAAGTTCCGCCACCCGGCATCTGGCTACGCCGTGGTTGGGATCGCGGTGGTGGTGAATGCAGGCTCTGATGGCGTGGTCGATTCCGCGCGCATCGCCGTCACCGGCGCCACCAGCAAGGCCACGCGCGCCACGGCGGCGGAGGCCGCCCTCAAGGGCAAGAAGCTGAGCGACGAGTCGATCGCCGCAGCCGCAGCCGTCGCGGCTGATGGCCTCGAGGTCAACGGCGATCACTTCGCCTCTGAGGATTACCGTCGCCACCTGATCGGTGTCCTCACCGAGCGCGCGCTCAAGAAGGCAGCCGCGCAGTAGGGACCGTCTCCCTCACCCCAAACCCCTCTCCCGCGCACCGGGAGAGGGGTTTTCTTGTGCGTGGCGTGAGTCGGTTTCCGGCTCGTTTACTTCAGCTTCCGCAAGGCCTTCGCCGTCTGCTCCAGGCCCTCCTGGAAGAGATGCGGCGTGTTGCCGATGCCGATGCGCAGGTAGCCTTCATAGCCGAAGGCGGAACCGGGCGCGAGCATGACCGAGTACTCCTCGGCGAGCGTGTTGGCGAGGCCGGAGGAGGGGAGGTTCGCCTTGTACTTCATCATCGCCAGCAGGCCACCCAGGGGCGGGTTCCAGGAGACGATGTCCGCGTTCTGCGCGAACCACGATTCCGCGAAGTCGAGGTTCTGGCCGACGATGCGCTTCGTACGCGCGGTGATCTGATCGCGGTGCCGGAACGCGATCACCGCCAGGGCATCGTTCAGCTTGCCCGGGCTGAGCGTGATGTAGTCGCGCATCCCCCAGCAGCGGCGCACAATCTCCTCCGGCGCGGCGATCCAGCCAGCACGCAGTCCCGGTAGGCCGAATGGCTTGGAAAACGTGCCGGTGCTGATGGCGCGTGGGCCGCGATCCCGCATCGGCCTCGCGAGCGGCGGCATACCCGGGAGTTCCAGCCAGCGGTAGGCCTCGTCGCTGAGTACCCAGGCATCGAGCGATTCGGCCAGGGCGTAGATCTCGTCCAGTTGCTCGTCGCTCAGCATGGCCCCGGTGGGGTTGTGCGGCGTGTTGATCACGATCAGCTTCGTGCCGGGCGTCGCCAGGGCTCGCAGGTCATCGAGGTCGTAGTGGAACGTGCCGTCGGTGCGCAGATGCCAGAGCGCGACATCGCAACCGATGGCGCGCGGCACGCTGTTCAGTTGCTGGTAGGCGGGCGCCACCGCCACCACGCGGTCACCAGGGTCGAGCAGTTCGTTGAAGAGCAGGTAGTTGGCCTCGATGGCGCCGGTGGTGATCAGGATTTCGTCCGGGCTGGTGGCGGTGTACGTCGCCGCAATCAGGCTGCGCAGCTCTTCGCTGCCCCGCGCCTCGCTGTACCCGAGGCGCGTGTCCAGCAACGCCTCCAGCGTTGCTTCACGCTCGTCAACCGGGACCAGGTTCACGATCTCACGCATGGTCATCGGGTAGATGCCGCTCTCGGCAATATCCCACTTGACCACCATCTCGTACTTCGTCATCCAGCGCTCAAGCTGGAATGGCTCGATCCTCACGTACGCTCCTCTTCGGATACGGTTGTCGTCAGCCGTCATCGTACACGGTGGCTATTGACGCGTCTGCGGCCAGTTCTTACGATCCCGCCATCGCGCCCACCTGGGCGGCGAGGAACAGGAGAGTGTCCGTGGCCCTGCAGGTAACCAGTACCGTTGATTCGCGAACGCGAGCCCAGATCGAGGCGGATGTGCTGGCCGACTACCGGGCCAGTTCGCCCCGCTCGGCGGCGCTGCACGAAGAAGCGCGCAAGGTCATGCCCGGCGGTGATACACGCACGGTCGCCTTTCACGCGCCCTACCCGCTGAATGTCTCCGAGGGGCGCGGCTACGAGATCCACGACGCGGACGGCCGCGCCTACATTGACCTGCTCAACAACTACACCTCGCTCATTCATGGGCACGGCCACCCGGCGGTGGTCGCGGCAGTTGCGGCGCTCCTACCGACAGGAACCGCCTTCCCGGCCCCCAACACCTCGCAGACTCGCCTGGCGCAGATCATGACCGAGCGCGTGGCCTCGGTCGATATGATCCGCTTCTGCAACTCCGGCACGGAAGCGGGCATGAACGCCATCCGGGCGGCGCGCGCCTTCACGGGCCGCGACGTCATCGTGAAGATGGAGGGCGGCTACCACGGCACCTACGACGACGCCGAGGTCAGCGTGCATCCCGCGCCGGGCGATCCCGCTGCTGGCCCGGCGCACGCGCCGCAGGGGGTGCTGGATACCGCTGGCGTGCCGCAGAACACGCTGGAGAACGTGCTCGTCACCCCGCTGAACGACATCGAGGCCATCGAGCGCCTGATGCGGGAGCGGGGCAGCGAAATCGCCGCCATCATCGTCGAGCCGGTCATGGGCTCCGCCGGGATGCTGCCCGCCGACCAGGAGTTCCTGGAGGCGTTGCGCGCCCTGACCATCGAAAACGATTCGCTGCTGATCTTCGACGAGGTGATGACCTTCCGGCTGGAGCCGGGTGGGGTGCAGGAGCACTACCGTGTGCGACCTGACCTGACCACCTTCGCCAAGATCATCGGCGGCGGCTTCCCGGTGGGAGCCTTCGGTGGCCGCGCCGAGGTCATGGAGCAGTTCGACCCGTCGCGTCCGGCGCCGCTCTGGCAATCGGGCACGTTCAACGGCAACCTGATCACCATGGCGGCTGGTGTCGCCGCGATGGAGGCGTACACCCCCAGCCAGGTGGCGCATATCAACGCGCTGGGCGAGCAATTGCGCTCGGGGCTGCGTGAACTGGTTGCCGAGCAGGGGATCATCGCTACCATCACCGGATACGGCTCGTTCGTGGGGGTTCACCTGGGTGTGGACAGCATCTCTTGTTACCGGGATGCAGCCCGCGCCGACAAGGGTCTGGCCCGGCTGCTTCACCTGGCGCTGCTGGGTGAGGGCATCTACGCCGCGCCGCGACTGATGATGTGCACCTCGACCCCAATGACCACCGAAACCATCGAGACCGTTCTGGGCGGCTTCCGCCGCGCGGTGAAGGAGATTCGCCCGGCGCTCGTGTAGGCGCAGTGCCAGGTATTTGTGCCCCGTCGCCGGGAGCGGAATCTTCCGCTCCCGGCGATGTCTGGTAAGTCCTGTTTTGCCTGAACGGACGTCGTGCTCTTGCGGGCGGGCGTTTTGTTGCCTTGTGCCGCCCACCCTTGGGTGTCATCCTGAGCTTGTCGAAGGATCTCGTTCCCAGCCGCGCAGGTCGGAGGCAGCCGCCCACCCTCGCGTGTCATCTCGAGTGGAGTCGAGTGATCTTGGCGCTCCCGGCCGCAGCGGCTCGAAGTCGCCGCGAACGTTGGGTGCAGGCATCGTCGCCTGGCGGTGATCCAGGCCGAGATCTCTCGACTCCGCTCGAGATGACACATGGAGTGAGTGGCGACCTCGGGCCGGGTTGGCCGGGGACGAGATCCTTCGACAAGCTCAGGATGACACCCGAGGGTGGCGGTGGAGTAGGAACTGGCTGAGTGCGATGGGCCTTTGCTGGTGCGAGTCTGGGCCGAGATCCTTCGCCGGCGGGCTCAGGATGACACGGGAGGGACACGGCACCGAGTAGGGCGGATGACGTCATTGCCTCGCGCATACCCCGAACCCGGCCCTGCTTCACGCTGCCTGCGCGTACCACTGGTCATCGAGCAGGTCCTGAAAGAGCGTGAACGCCGCACCATCGGCCAGCAGGAGCTGGAAATAGCGACGCCGGACCGGCAGGGGCCGCCACCACTCCGTTTCCACCAGCCAGCTATCCAGCACCTCCGCCACCTCCCGCCAGCGCTGCCGGGTACAGATGCGCTGCGGAGCACCGCTCCGGGCGTGCAGCGTAACCTCGATGGGGGAGGGGAGCTTCAGGGTGTGAACGCGATCAGGGCGTGCTGCCGCTCGGGAAGATGGGACCATGGTTCAACCTCCACGACCTGGAACAGGCCGGATGCGCCGCCAAAACGCTGCGCCAACTCCTGGCAGGCGCCCTCCAGGTGCGCGCGGCGCTGCGCGGCGAAGCCGGGCAACTGCTCCTGGCGACTGGCGGCGTTGGTCAGCCCGGAGAGCTCCAGCGCCAGCGCCTCCACCGGGCCCGGCAGCTCCACATCCTGCAGGCGGTAGCGCAGCGCCTGGTTCACGCGCTGCTCCCGGCCCGGGTTGCGCAGCGTGACCGTGTGCTCCCACGACTGCCCGCCCTCCAGCAGGGCCTGGAGCCGCACCTGGCGCGCGTGGCGCCGCTGCAGGCGCGGCTGGGCAAAGGCGCGCGTGAGCAGGCGAGTGATGGCGACCAGCAGCATCTCGCGCGTGGTCACCGGCGCAGGCAGCACCAGGTGGACAGTGATGACCTCCGGCCGCTCCCGGCCCCGCACCGGCTCGTCCTGCTCCCCGTGCGCCAGTTGCCAGGCATAGTGGCCATCCCGGCCGAAGCGAGCCGCGACGGCGCTCGGCTTGAGCGCGGCAAAGGCCCCCAGGGTGCGGACCCCCATGCGCTCCAGGCTGCGCAGCCTGGTGGGCGCCAGCGGCAGCAGGCTGATCGGCGCCTGGGCAAAGATCTGCGTTTGCCGGGCCGCGTCCATCACCTCCACGCCGCCCGG
The DNA here is from genome assembly GCA_034431475.1 of Thermomicrobiales bacterium. Lineage (GTDB taxonomy): Bacteria > Chloroflexota > Chloroflexia > Thermomicrobiales > UBA6265 > JACCXM01. The sequence goes on from DAOUDE010000062.1 coordinate 81,108, forward strand.
GCGCGCGTGATACGCGGCCACGATGGCGGGGAAGCGCCCCTCCGCCACGCCCGCGCGCGGGCGCAGGATGGCCGGCATGGTGCGCAGGAGCCGTTCCGCTGCGTGCGGCGGCGGGCCCAGGCGGCGCTCCATGCCCGTGAGGTCGATCAGGTAGCGCCCGGGTTCCGGCGCGACCCCGACTGCCGGCACGAGCCGCTCCAGTCCGGCGATGATGCGCTCCGCAGCGGCCTGCTCGCGGAGCGGGTGCGGCGTGATGATGCGGGCCTCCGGACAGAGAGCCAGCGCTTCCCGCAGCCCCTGCCCGGCGCGGACACCGCTCCGTCGCGCCTCGGGCGTGGCGTCCTGCACCACGGGGCGCTCGCCCGGCGCTGGCCCCAGGATGAGCGGTTGCCCATCCAGGTGCGGCTGCTCCAGCAGCGCAACGCGCAGCGCAAAGTGCGGTATGACAATGGCAGTTATGGCCATGATGTGCCTCGTTTCCCATCAGGAGCCAGCGCTCCGCCCCGGCTCTCATCCCACGGGTATTAGAACATATGATCTATTTCAGGGGAGGTCAAGAGCGCCTGCGGTGTGCCATACAGATATGGGAGGGCCGGGGGGAAGCCGCGCGGGTAAAGTTGGGTGCGGAACTGATCCGGCATAACGTACGGTGGTGGTAAGGCAAATGACCCAGGAACCGGCAGGCGAGACCGGCATGGCGGCAGGGGCCGAGAACTGCTTGCTGCTGATTGCCCAGGCAGAGGGCATCGTGCAGCTTTCGCGCCGCAGCGCGTGGCCGCTCCCCGCGGACGAACGCGCGGCGCTGCTCACGGACGACGTGCTGCGCCGGCTGGCCTCGCTGTCAGATGGCCGCCTCCTGGCGCAGCGGCTCTTCAGCGAAGAGTATCTGGCCGATTTTCGCGCCCGCTATCCCCGCGAGTCCGCGCTGCTCGAGCGCGTCCAGGTCTCGCGGGCAAACGAGGGGTAACCCGGACCGCGTGGAGATCGCGAGCGCGAATACTTCGCGATCAGGCCGGGAGCACTTCCGAGACGGTCCGCAGCAGATCGGGGAAGGCGAACGGCCTGCGCAGCACGCGCACCCCGAGGCGATCCAGGTTGAAATCCATGATCGGTTGGGTGAACCGCTCACCGGCAACCGGACACAGGATCAGGGGAATGTGCATGAGGTCCGGGTCGAGCCGGACCTGGCTGAGGAAGTGCCAGCAAGGCTCTCGCACGCCCGCGACAACCAGATCCTGCACGATGAGATCGGGCATGAGGATCTTGATGCGCGGACACTCCAGGGGCGTCACGGAGTAGGAGACCCGGTAGCCCGCCTCGGCGAGCAGTGTGGGCAGGCCGTCAATCATCGCCTGCGCGTCGTTGATCACGAGGATGTGCGCCTGTGGCGTTGCAGGAAGCATCGGCGTGGCCTTTCTGGCGTGGGAGCGCCCGGCCAGCACGATGCAGGAACGCTTGGCGCCCCCGACCCACGGCAGGGGCACGCATATCCCGTGCCCGCGCGGGCCGCGGTCACGTACCGAAAGGCGGGGCCATCGAGACGATTACTGCCCACTCAAGCCACTGATCTCGATCGTCTTGGTCCACAACGTCAAATCTGCGGACGGCGTCACGGTTACGGTCCCGGTCGCTCCCAGGTACCGCCCAGAGCCGCCGACGATGGTGCGGACGGAGGGGACTGGCTCGCCCGGCTGGAGGCCCTGCATTTCCAGGGTGCTTCCGTCCGGGAAAATGATCGTCTCATTGAGCAGGCAATCGAAATGTGTGTTCAGCCCGATGCACGAGCCCTGCGTGACCGCGCCCGTATCCGTGGTGTTCGTCTCATCGAAGAGTGGGTTCGGCCCCCAGACCCGGATGTCTCCGGCTGATGGGCCGTCATCACCGAAACGATCAACGATCGTCCCAGCGGACTCGACCAGAATGATGATCGCGGTACTACCAGCGGCAGCCGGGGTGGCATCCTGGGCGCCGGTGCGAGAGGACCAGTAGCCCCCGGCAACGAAGGCCAAGGCGAGCAACGGGATCAGGAGCAGGGAACGAGCCATCAGATCCTCCTTGGACCTTCGACACAGCGGGGGAGCAATGTCATCGTACCCGAGCGCTCCTCGCATCAACTGCGGAAATGAATTGCTGCTGAAATCCAGGAATACTGCTGGTACCCTTACCACTCGCTCACGCGCGCAAAACGATAGGTCGTGTTCCGATGCGCTCAGGAAGTCTTGTGGCGCGGAGACATCGCATCTTTGGCTCTGCCGACCTGGCGCTCTCCTGAGCCCTGCACCGATTCCCGGAACCGCATGCCTGGTGCTCGGTCATTGTGGCCGCGTTCAAGGTTGGACCCTGTCTGACCGGCAGCCAGGGTGTCCCACCAGACACGCCCACACGCGAATCCGCAGGGCCAGGGCCCGCCAAACCTGACCAACGGCCGGTTCATGACCCAGTACCAACCGGATATCGAAAACGCACACTCAATTCGCCAATTGCGGTTATGATCTGGATGAGAACCGGACGCACCCGGAAAGTTCTCAACACAACTTGCCGGTCACAGGAATATCTGCAACCAGCAATCAGACGGGAAAACGCCAATGAATCAACGCCAAATTCAGCATGGCTGCTTGTGGGTTCGTTCCCGAATCTCTCCGGTTGTCAACCTCCGTGGCAATCGTTGCCTTCGAAATCATGTGATACCGACAGACCGATGATAGAATCCGGTTCAGAACCCGGTTGGCTTTCGGTTGCCGAAGCGTCGCGCGCTCTTGGCATCAGCGAAACCGCGGTGCGGAAACGGATTCGCGTGGGCGCCATTCCCACACGTGAGTACCGGGGGCGAAAGGAGGTTCGCATCTCGGTTGGTATCCGCGATGAGCCGAGTTCGCAACCAAATCCACTCGTCAAGCTTGATCACGAGCTTGGCCAGGAATTGGGGCGGTTGAAAGGAGAACTGGCCGAGCTTCGAGATCGACTGGTCGAAGTGCAACGTGACCGTGATCGATGGCACCAGTTGGCGATGGAAACCCGCGAGGAAGCACGAGCAGCCGAGGCAGAACGTGCAGCTCTGGAGCGAGAGTTGCGACTCTTGCTTGCTAGAACCTAGTCGACCTGAATTTGCAGCATCCCCCGCATAGCCGTGTTGGTAGAGATGGCAGCAGCCAGTGGCCTCCCAGGGAGCGCCACAACGATGGGGGTGAGGGAATGGGACACGCCAGGTGGGGAAATCTGTTGAAGCCCTGGCCCTCGGAGTCCACGATGCGTTTGCCGACAGAGGACGCATTACCGTCGGTCTGTTTTCGCAGGTTCAACTCGGCACGCACGGCAGCGAACTGTTTGTCGTTGCGAGCGGTCCTGAAATCGGTGGCAAGAGCGTTCGCACGTCCTCACAACGTCAAACCAGTTTGGAAGAGCAATGCTCCCTACCACTTGGACCGTTCATTCAGCACCTGGAAGTAGGACGGCGCGCTGGCTGAAGGAGCGCACATTCCACGCCGCGCAGGTCAGTCATTGGCCGTTCCCGTCACATTTGCGAAATCGTCGCGCTGTTCAGGTGGGAGTTGTGTGCTGAGGATGCCTCGTGAGGCGTCGGAATCGAGCTGCCTGGAGGCAAGTGCCCAGGGATACATGCCTGCGCAACAGCTTTCTCATGGCGCTCGATGGATGGGAATCAGGCTCGGGCAGATCCCGCGTGGCCTGGCTGCTCCTCCACGCAGGGCATCAGGGCTGGGCGGGCCGGCAGCATTTGCACCCGATTTTCCGGCCTGAAACGAGCCTCACCGGAACACATGGCACCAGAATGGCACCACCGGCAACAAGTGAACCTCTGAATTGAAACAGCGTCTCACACGCGTGGCGTATCCATGCGGTTTTCGTGGAGCGGGGGACGAGACTCGAACTCGCGACAGCCTGCTTGGAAGGCAGGTACTCTACCAACTGAGTTACCCCCGCAACTGGCTGGCGAAGTGTACGCCTCCCGGCACCTCGAGGCAAGCGCACGAGGCCGCAGCGGGGTCAGACAGCCTGCTTCTCAAGCAGGCATTCAGGCCAATCGCAGGGCGTGCGTGAAGGCCGACCTCCGCCCATTCAGGGCACAGGCAGGCGCAGCGCGTCCTGGAGCATCGGGCCAAGGATGCCCCGGTCGCGCAGGGTTTTCACCAGGCGGTGGCCGCCCCGGTCGTGCTCGGTGATGGTCACGTTGGGCAGGCCCGCGACGCGATGCGCGTGGAGCAGGTCCAGCGGATCATCGTTGCTGACGTGGAGCGCGATGCGCGGTGTCAGGGAGGCCGCAAGCACGTCACGCAAGTCGTAGACGGCCTCGGGCGGGTTTGCCGCGTGCAAGTGGTCGATCTGTGGCTCCCAGCGGTTGTCGTTGGCGGCAGCGCGATTGGCAGCGTCGATGAACGTCTGCGGCGAGAAGGCGAGGACATGATCCGCGCCACACCAGGCCCCGAAGAGCATGGCGGCGTAGCCGCCCGCGGACGCGCCCGCCATCACCACGCGGTCGACACCGGCTGCGGCGATCACCTCATCCAGGTAACGGCGCACATCCTGGGCGCCGGGGCCAATGCCCGGCAGGCCAAGCTGGTACCAGCCACGACGCGGATCACGCAGGAAGGCCTTCTTGCCAGGCATGCCGGCGGTCAACCGGAAGAACTCGAAGACCGGCATGCTCACGCCGCCCGCAATGCCGCCAAAGAGGATGAGCAGGCTGCGCGCGTCGCCCGCAAGATCGAGCGCGGCATGCGTATCTGGCTGCGCAACGAGATCGTTGAATGCGCCGGAGCGGGTTTCTGTCATGACAGCGCCACGGCGATGGAAGAGGGGATGGCGATCGTGGTCGGGGTGAGAGGACTCGAACCTCCGACCTCAGCGTCCCAAACGCCGCGCGCTACCGACTGCGCCACACCCCGCGAATCAGCCGGGGAGTATAGCGTTCGCGACGTATCACCGCCAAACGCGCTCATGCGGGTTGTGCCCGGTGGAGGAGCGTGACGTCGCCCGACTGGAATGCCGGTTCCCAGCCAGCCGCTGCGAACCGAGCCAGGTCGATTTCGTACGGGCCGGCGATAGGGCACTCTGGCCCTGGGCCACCGGTTTCGTACTGCCCGATGAACACCCAATCCACCCCATACTGCGCGTAAAGGGGGCTGGCGGGATCGGCGTACATCGCGCGCACGTCCTCGGCCCGCTCCGGGATCTGCGCGATGAGATCCGGCTGACCGCTTCGCCACTGCCGCTCGTGATTGTCCCATCCGATCACCGTTGGTACCCCGGAAAACACGGCTACCCGGTTGTACGGGAACTGGCTGAGCGGGTAGTAGGAGCAACCTGCCGCCTCCAGGACCACATCACCCGGCCGAGCGTGGCTGGCCAGGAACTGGATGGCAGCGACCTCGTCCGGATCGCCGTAGACGACGCCATCCAGCCCCTGCCAGGTCGTGAAGCCATCGGCCCACTGTCTGCTGGCGATGACCGGGTAGGCCAGACCCAGCACCAGCAGCGCGGCGGTCCCGGCGCGCAGCACCCACGTTGCGGGGGCCGAGTGCCGGTACGCCACGGCGAGCACGACCAGACCGACCGCCGCACCCAGCGCCGCCAGTGTCCAGGCCTGGTAGTAGAACTTGAAGAGCGTGTTCATGCGGTTACCGAACAGGTCGCGGATGAACACGAACTCCACCACGAGCGAGAGCAGCCAGGCGGCGCTGAACATCGCCAGGGCGAAGGTGCGCGGCTGCGCTTTGTGGTCGCGGCCGAGTTGCTGCAGCGCGAACACCAGAGGGAAGCCGCAGAGCAGCGCAACCGGGGCGGCAAACGCCACCGCGATGAGCGCCAAGCTGACCAGGGCAACGGCGATCGGTCGCGTGAAGGTCTGGCGAGCATCCGTCCAGTCAAGCCCCGTCAGCACCAGCACGACACCCACGACATAAGGTGCGCCGAATATCGTCAGGTACTCCGCGGCAGAGGTGCGCACACCCACGTACGGCGCTACCAGACCCAGCACGCGCGAGACGACCGGTATCTGCGCCAGCCAGGCCAGGTCGATGTCGTCCAATGGCACCAGCGGCGGGCGGTAGGTGGCAAAGAAAGGCAGCCAGGGGAGCAAGGCGGCAACCAGCACGATGGCGACCGCTCGCAGCCGGTTGGCAAGCGCGGGACCGCTGGCCAGCAGCGCCGCCAGCACGACCAGCCCGGTGTAGGTGGGCAGATCCCACGCATTCAGCGCGTAGAGCGCGCCGGCAATGGCGGCCGAGAGCGCCAGCCGGCCCACCCATGCGGATGCTGACACGGAATTGGCCGGCGCAGCGAAGATGTTCCAGGCCAGCGCCACCACCGCGACGGCGTACGGGAGCGCCATCAGGTGCGGGTGGAGGTCGCCCAGGATGAAGCTGAAGGCCGGAAACTCGTTGATGGTTTCGACGGCCGGCGGTGGGCAGCGGAATCCCTCGCGCAGTCCATCGCACACGATGCGGCTGGCGCGCCAGCCAATCCCCTCGCTGTCCCACCACCAGGCATTCCAGACCGCTTGCGGGTCCTGCACCAGGCGCAGTGGCGCGTAGAGATTGCCCGCCAGCACAACGCCGAAGAGCGCGAGGCTCCCGGCTGCCGCTGCCGCGCGTTTGCCGAGCAGGGGGCGCACCACGTTCCAGGCGACACCGAAGCTGGCGACGGCGGTCATGCTGACGATGGTCGCCAGGGCCAGGTTGAAGGCAACCGAGGCGGGGACGCTGGCCAGTCGCGCTAAGGTCCCGTGCAACAGGTAGCCGAGGTAGTAGTAGTTGATCGGCTGACCGGCGAACCACGGATCGGGCGGTGGCATCACCACGCTGCGCGCGCTACTGGCCAGCAGCGCCACGTCCATCGGCTTCTCGGTGTTGAGGATGTCTGGGGTGAAGCCCCGGAACCAGGCGTACGCCGCGAACAGCACCAGCGAGGCCAGCTCGGTCCATGCCAGCGTGCGCACCCAGGCGAGATCGCGCGCGGGCTGGCGCAGCCACAGACTCCAGCCACCGGCCGCGACGGCAACGAGCGTCACGACGAGCGGCAGAGCGCCGAACGGCAACAGGCCGAGCGAGGCGAGCAGCCAGGCGGGATAAACCATGCCCAACAGGGCGACAGGCCGGGCGATTGTCGCGCCCCGGTCCGGCAGCGACGGGCAGAGCCAACGCATCACCGGCGCGAAAGCCCACGTGCAGGCCGCCAGCACCAGATACCAGCGGGTCGCCGCTTCGAACGCGCTCATGCGGCAACCGGCAGGACGCGGTAGATGGTGGTGCCGTCCTGGGAGAAGACTTCTTCCAGACTGCTGCCGAGCATCTGGTCGAATGCGGCAATGCCCTCGGCGGAACCGCCCGGCGTGCACTCGTTGTTCGGCGTCGGGTAAACACGCTCCAGATCGCCCACGATGACGTAGGCCACGTGGTACTTGCGCAGGATCGCCGCTTTCTCGTCCACGTTCGCACTGGTGTACAGGGTGCGCACGTCGTTGACGCGCGCCGGGAGCTGATCCGGGAAGCGTTGCTGCTGCTGATGGCGCTCCCAGCCAATAATCGTGGGCAGGCCGGTCGCATTCGCGATGCGGCTGCCGTTACAGCGGTACGGACCAATGGATGCCTCAGCGATCACCGCCGACGTGGAAACATGCTGCTGCAGCCAGCGAATCGCCGCCCGGTCACCCGCGTAGCGAATTTCGCTGAACTCGGGGCTTCCCACCACCGGCAGGCTACCGGCATCCATCCAGTCCAGGGCGTTCAGGCTGCCTGCCGGTGCGCCGGGCGAGATGCGTTGCTCCAGGCGCGGCATCGTCGCCAGCGCTGGATAGGTAAGCGCGCCAACGCACATGACGCCAGCCAACGCGATCCCAACGTGAGACCAGGCGCTGCTGAGTGCCGGCATCCGGGGAGCGAACGCTGCCTCCCGAGTTGGCGCAAGTGTCCGCGCCACCATCATGGCGACCTGAACCGCGCACGAAATCGCCAGGAGCACCCAGACCTGGTTGTAGAACTTGAAGACGGTGTTCATGCGGTACCAGTCGGTGCCGATGAGGTCGTCGGCGACGACAACAACCTCTACGCCGCCCGCAACGCCAAAGGCGGCGGCCTGCAACAGGCAGACAAACCGTTCGCCGATCCCGGGCAACGCCAGCCAGCCGGCGGCCGCCGCCCCCATCAGCGCGACCATGAGGCCGAGCACCGGCCGCCCCGAGGCCAGGGTCAGGACCCCGGCGCCTCCTGCCCCGAGGGCCACGAGCAGGGCCAGCCGCCCGGGCCAACTGGCTGGCTCCGAGAATCTTGCCCGCCAGATCGCGGCCACCACCGGCGGCCCGGCGATGCCGGCCAGGATCAGC
>DAOUDE010000063.1:0-37245 GCA_034431475.1 Thermomicrobiales bacterium
GGCGACGTTTCGGAGAAGTTCGAGGAGCGTCCGACGCTGCAGTTCCTGCCGGTGGACCCGGCGAAGCAGGCTGCCAACGCATAGCCCTTGCGCCAACCCCGGACGGCCGTCACCCCAACCCCGGACGGCCCTCACCCCAACCCCTCTCCCGATGCGCGGGAGAGGGGCTTCCGGTGGCGTGGCAGGCGTTGGATGGGTGAGTCCATTGACCAGCGGGAGCAAAGACTGGAATGATGGGTAGCCAGCACCGGAACCTGAACAACATTCTTGGTGCGCGCGAGTTACGTACGAGTGAGACGCATGCCGAAGCGGTACTCTGGGAGGCATTGCGAGGTCGAAAGCTCAACGGCCTCAAGTTCCGGAGGCAACATCCGATTGGTCCGTTCGTGGCCGACTTCTGCTGCGCCAAGCGCAGGCTCATCGTGGAACTCGACGGAGACATTCACGCGACGCAACAGGAGCGGGATGCCGAGCGTGAGGCGCTACTGCATCAAGCTGGCTACTGCGTCATACGGTTTGCCAACGAGCAGGTTCTCCATGATCTGGCCGCTGTGCTTGAGGCAATCGACGTTGCCTCCCGGCAGTTGCCGCCGCGTCGCGAGGGTTTTGTCTCACGCCGGGAGGGCTAGTGACACACTCCGTGCCAAAATGCCACTAACGAAAGCCCCTCTCCCGCGCATCGGGAGAGGGGTTGGGGTGAGGGCTTCACGCGGGAGAGCAATCACCTCAGAACAGTACTTCTCATCACACGTGATCGAACCTGGTTATCCCGGCGGCCCGACGCCGCAACCATGATCCTGACCGAGGAGAGGGAATGACCGCCGCTACCGAGAACCCGACTGCTACCGCCAGCCGCCTGGCCCCGGCCGACATGGTGGTCGTGGACGTCGATATTCACGTCAATGACACGCCAGACGCGCTGGCGCCGTACTGCGATCCGCCGTGGCAGGCCTCGCTGGAGGAACTGGCGGGCGCGAACTACCCCTACCTGCAGGTGCCCGGGTTCGCGCCGAACCTGCGGCCCGATCCGCCGATCCCGGGGCAGCATCCCAGCCGCTCCGTGCACAACGCGGCCCAGATGCGCGCCGAGTTGAGCGTGATCGGCGTCGACATCGGCATCCTCTTCCCGGATCACATGTTGCTGATGGCGGCGGTGCCGAATATCGAGTACGCCACCTTCCTGGGGCGCGCCTACAACCGCTGGCTGCAGGCAGAATGGCTGAATGAGCCGGGGATGTATGGCGTGATCCTGGCCAGCCCGCAGAACCCGGAGGCGGCGGCGGCGGAGATCCGCAAGTACGCGCAGGACCGCCGCTTCGTCGGCGTCTACCTGCCGACAGCAGGCGTGAACCCGCTCTGGGGGCACCGCAAGTACGACCCCATCTTTGCGACGGCGCAGGAGGTGAACCTGCCGGTCTGCCTGCACAGCGTGACCATCGTCTCCCCCGCTTTCCCCTGCCAGCTCGACCAGTTCGAGAATCACTTCGCGCGGCAGGTGCTCTCGCACTCCTTCGCGATGATGGCGAACATGACGAGCATCATGCACAGTGGGGTGATGGCGCGCTACCCGGAGCTGCGCGTGGTCTTCACCGAGGCGGGCATCGCCTGGGCGCCGTACATGATGTGGCGGATGGACAAGTACTACCACGAGTACCGGCGGCAACTCCCCTTCCTGACCCAGCGGCCGAGCGAGTACATTCGCGAGCGGATGTGGTTCGCGACGCAGCCGATCGAGGAGCCGGACGACCCGAAGGACCTGGTGGCGACGATCGAGCAGATCGGCGGGCCGGAGCGCATCCTCTTCGCCTCCGACTGGCCGCACCACGACTTCGATCACCCGCGCGCGATCATGAAGCTGCCGATGTCGCGGGAAGCGAAGCGCCTGATCATGGGGGAGAACGCACTGCGTCTCTTCAACATCCCGGCCCCTGAGCGCGTCGTCGGAACGGAGGCCTGAGCGTGGCGGAGCACAACGCCGGCCCCCTGAGCGACTTCCCGCCGGGCAGCCACAAGGTGGTGCAACTTGGCCGCATCGCCGTCGGCATCTTCAACGTCGACGGCGAGCTGCACGCCCTGCCGAACGTCTGCCCGCACCAATTCGGCCCCCTCTGCGAGGGCACGGTGAACGGCACCACCGCCTGCTCCGCCGCCACGGACTGGCAGTTTGCCTGGGTCCGCGACGGCGAGATCGTCACCTGCCCCTGGCACGGGATTGAATTTGATATTGCAACGGGGGTGTCGCTGGTCACGAGCCGCCTGAAGGTGCGGACGTACCCGGTGCGGGTGGTGGAGGGGGAGGTAGTGGTGACGGTGTAGTAAGGTGCGATCCAACGGTCGGCAACGAGTCTCAGCGTGCTCGACCGCGAACTGACGGAACTCTATCCAGGTACTCGCGTGAACTCGGGACATTCGCGTTGGAGTTGCCACTCGAGACGGTTAGCCTCATCGCGGCCTAGGGAGAAGCACTGTTCGGTTCGATCTCGGCTATTGGACGTGTCGAGATAACGGACTATAAGAGTAAGTGTTCCAACCAAGGTGTCCTTTCTGGATAGGCTTGCTAAGGACAACTCCGCAGATAGCCCGGGATGGCTGATGCTGAGAACGAATCGCACAACTCGTGACGGAAGAATTAGGCTTCGTCCGAACGCTTCAGCTTCGATACCAAAGAGATGCGCTATTATCTCTACATTGTGGGCCGGAGCGTTTCCTTTGTTTACAACTCTTATTCCAAGTAGAAGCTTGTCGTTACCATTTTCAACGCCTTCAGGTGCTGCCAGAAATGTAAAACCGCCTGCTTCGCTATCTGTGAGTATTTCGAGAACCGCTCGCGGAGTATGTTCGAGCCCTTCAGGTAGCGCGGAAGTGTCGAGCCCAGTATTAGTTTCCAGAGTGCCTTTGCTTGATCGCTGAAATGACTCATTTGATTCAGCAATGGACCCGCGGATCCACTCACTTCGGTTTTCAAGCCTGCTTGTAAGGCCCTGTACCTCCGTCAGTGCGTCTCGTATCTCGTTAGAGTTCGGAGTCCGTTTGCCATGCACCCAGTCGTTGCGAAGTGCCCGAGTCCTCTGATAGGCCCTGAACTCTTCTTCGTTGAACAAATCCAATAGGTGAATGTCTGCCGGCGTTACTGGCCGCTGGAGATTCCGACCTTGCCTGCTTCGAGTGATGCGTACTAGATCCGCTAGTCCGGATTCAAGAGCGATCCATTGAGACAGGAACTTCTCAAAGCCAGTGTTTGTCGCTGAGGCTTTCATCTCCTCGGAGGAGCTGTATGGGTTAGCTTGTCCGACTTCGTTCTGTGCTTGGGAGTAGATAGCGTACAAGTCTGAATCGGGATTCTCCGAAAGGATGGCATTCACAAGCTGCTCCGCAATCGGTTCATCACTCTCAGTCGAAATGCCTTCAACGTATCGCTGAAGTCGTGAGGGTCTATCTAGTCCAGCGAGTTGCAAGAAGCGAAATAGGACATCAGCCCGGCCCATGCGCAGTTGGTTGTTACTTGGTCCGTGGTTCATCGAGTGTGCTCGTGAAGAAACGATGCTAACTCAAAGTGATTTCTGAACGGTTGATCTTCAGATCCGACGCGCTGCTCGACGGCACGTTGGAGGCGACCAAGTGCAATCTCAGCCGCCATAACGACGCCGTTGATTTCGTCGAGTACTTCAAGCTCGTCAAGCGAAAGTTCCCCCGTCACCGGTTTGTATCCTAAATCATGTTCAACCTCTGACCAAGCATGCATCAATAGCGACGCTACTTGAACCTCAACAAGAGCATCTCGAAAGGCCAAGCGATAATGCCGTGCACAGTAGCCAGCAAATCTGTAGTCGTACGAGGCTAATTTCTTCCGAGTGGAATCGCGCGGAAAAACCTTCGATCCTCTCAGCGTGAAGTTTTCAGAGATTATGCGTTCTACCGATTCAATCTCGCTTGGAAAATACAGGGCGATCCTTACACCGGCGAGATCTACAATGTCTGCAAGAGCTTCTTCCACAGTGGTGTATCCGCGGTCAGGTGCCCGCTGAGAGAGCTTCCTCCGAAGGCTCTCAGGGTCCTTTGGTCTGGAAGAAACGATTGCACGAATTCCGTTTTCGGAAAGAAGGTCTCTGCAACGTTGTTCAATCGCAGTAGCGGCAGCTCTATAGAACTCAAGCTCTCGTCTATAGCGTTCTAGACAGCCTTCCAATACATCCAATTTTCCAACTCCTTATCTTGGCGGACGTTCATACATTATGGGTGACTTCTTGTTCAGACACTAGAGAAGTTTGGAAGTGTAGATCGGGTCATCGACAATAGAGACTAATAACTCTGATTCCTGCTAGATTGGGAAAGTCCAGGGTTTGAGGCGACCTAGCAAGGCTCCTTCTGTCGCTTGGGGTTGTGCGTCCTAAGATAGAGAGCACGATATTGGCGTAACTTCATATGACGTTGAGCGTCGTGATGCTCTACCTCCTCTTCTTCTGTCGCAACCACTCCGGAAACCCGCTCTTCCACTCCCCGCGCTCAACCTCCCCTGAATGGCGCGCGGCGGACCGCGAGAGGTAGGTGTAGGCGTACGTGAAGGGCTGTGCGGCGGAGCGGGCGATGGGGTTGGTGGCGGCGCAAGTCTCCACGATAGCAATGGGCAGAGGAGTTGGTGGCACAGGCACGCTGTCGTGCCTCTCATACTCCACCCGCCGCAGCCCCCTACCGCCGTGGTCGTCCCGACCGGGCGAGGGCGAGCAGGCCGATGAGGAGCCCGAGCGTGCCGAGGGCGATGCCGATGTAAGCCAGGCGCTGGCTGTGCGCGGCGCGCTGGTTGGCTTCCTCGATCAGTTGCGCGCCGCGCCGGGCGCGCGGGGCATTCCTGGAGGTCTGGGGCGCATCCGTGGCGGCGGGCGGCTCCAGCCAGGATGCGGCAATGACATCGGGGGAGAAGGTTTCGTCGATTGGCAATTGCTCGATCGTGCCGAAGAGCCGGATTCCGTATTCCCCCGGCGTGGTCGGACGGAACGGCGCTTCATACGCACCGGGTTCGCTCTGCGGCACAAGATCCAGGGGGACCGTCTGGCCCCCGTGCTCAACCTCGACGTTCAGGCTCGCTTCCAGGCCTGCGATTGGTCTGCCCACTTCGCCGGCTTCCGTGACCCACACCAGGAGCGTATTGGGCTCGTCGACTGTAACCGGCTCCTCACGAAAGCCGATGTCTACGATGTAGCGCTCATGCCCAGGCCCGCCATCCCCACCGAGCGCTCGCCGCTCGTGCGCCACCACGGCCAGCGGGAGCAAGGCGAAGAGAACGCCGGCGACGATGGCGCGCCCAACGGCCTGAATGCTCCAGCGCATGTTTGCACCCTCCCGAACGGGCACTGAGCGTAGCGTCGTCACCGAAGCCGCTGCACGGCCAGACGGAAGGCCAGGAGTATGCTTCAGATTCCGAAGAGAATATCTTTCAACATTATTTATCATATCCATATTCAATATGTAGGGTAAATCTCCCTCATTTCCTTTACTATACCCGATGCGCATGCAACGGATAGTGTCACGGAAACAGGCGCGCTGCGCGCACTGAGGTCCCGGAGCGATATGGACGAGTATCAGTTTGACCTTCTCACGAAGACTGTCAGCAGTGCGTCCACCCGCCGTGGCGCCCTGCGCGTGCTGGCTGGGGTCACCGGGGGCGGCTTGATTGCCCTCCTTGGCGTCCCGCAGCACGAAGCGGGGGAGGCCGAGCGGCGCAAGCGGGCCGGTCGCAAGGTCCGCCAGCAGAAGCGGCAGCGGGAACGCAAGCGCGAACGACGGCGCGACCGCAATCAGCCACAGCACCCGCAGTCACCTCCGCCCGAGCCACCAGCGCCTTGCGACGACGGCATGAAGGTGTGTGATGGCTCCTGCATTCCTACCGACCATTGCTGCACCAACCCGGATTGTCCTGGCAACCAGGAGTGTCGCAAGGGGGTATGCGGTGCGCCGACGCTCTACCCGAATCTGCGCACGTTGCCGGTCAGTAACCTCTCCTTCGATCGGCACCCCGACGACAGTGCGACCTGGATCCTGCGCTTCGCCAACTCCGTCTGGAACGCCGGCGAAGGGCGGCTTGAACTGGAGAGTGACATCGATTCAACGGACATGCCGAAACCGATCTTCCAGAACCTGTATGACGCGCCAGTAGGCGGTAATCTGACCGAGCGCAAGCGCGTCGCAAGGGATTTCATCTTTCACCCCCAGCATAACCACTTCCACTTCGCTGACTTTGCCGAGTATCAACTGCTCGGGCAGAATTCCAGCGGGAACTACCAGCCAGTGAAGACGGAGGGCGTCAAGACCAGTTACTGCATCATGGACACATGGCGCATCGAAGGTGACGCTTCCAGCCAGTACACCACCTGCAATGCCGACCGGCAGGGCCTCTCGCCCGGATGGGCTGATACCTACCGTGCCGACCTCTACGACCAGTGGGTCGTCCTGGGCGATCAACTCCTGCCCGACGGAGAGTATGCGGTGAGGTCGACTGCTGACCCGGAGGGCTTGCTCGACGAAGGCGGTGGGGAGCGGGAGCAGGACAATACCGCAATGAAGTACTTCACGGTCGCCGGTGGCGCCATCCAGCAGGTGCGCGACCAACCGTAGCGTCGACGCCGCGCGAGCCCGTCCGCGCTTCTGCCGCAGGCACGCCGGCCGCCCGCGCGGCGAGTCCAGGGTTCGTCCTGCGCGTCTCGCTAGCTGACCCGCGCGGATGGGCGTGGCAGCGAAAGGTCCCCCCACCTCGCGCAAAGACGCAGGGAGGGGCGCCAGGGGTGCGGGCCCTTCACCTACTCCCAGGCCTCCCATCGCTTCGGAGACAAGCGCTGCACCCAGCCCTCGGGGTCAGCCACCGTCAGCAGCCACCGGTCGAACGCCTGGCCAGTGAACGCGATGACCAGCACCTCGCGCGGGGTAGTGACCATCCAGAAGTCGGTCGCGCCCTTGCTCTTCCACGTGCCGGCGTACATGCGGCCGTGCACGTATGACCCCGGCCAGCGGTGGCCGCGCTTGAGAGCGCCAGCGTCTGTAGAGATGGCGGCGGATGTCACCGCCGCCAGCGGCGCACGCACCTCCTGCCTGAGGGCGGCCCAACGCTGCCAGCCATCGAGCCGCACGACCAGTTCCTCGCCCTCGATCTGCAGCGTGACCGCCATCTGTGCCTCCACCACACCCACGTCTCGGCAACCAAGTGATCGATCGCGGCCCAGCATGATCTCCCGAAGCGCCGACCTCGTCGCAATCGGGGCCGGTCGTGTTGCCGGGAGCATCCCCGTAGAATGGCCGTGTTCGATCTGCATAAAACTGAGGATTGCTGCTGATGACCGTACCTGAAAACGTTGCGCTGGAACCCGCCGCAGGCGCTGCGCCCTCTGGCCGCTGGATCACGACGCAGCGCGACCGCCCGATGAGCCTGGCGGTGATGCTGCCGCTGCTGCGCCCGGCGGCGCCAGGTGAGGCCGACAACGGCGAGGATTTCTGGGCCCTGGTCGCGAAGGCGAAGCTGGCGATCGAGGTCGGCTTCGACATGATCTGGTTCCCGGACCACTTCACACTGGCCAGCCCCGATCTCAGTCCGCCCACGGGCGGTATCTGGGAGTGCTGGACCACCCTGGCCGGGCTGGCGGCGGCGCTGCCGGGCGTCCCGCTGGGTCCGATGGTGGCCTGCACCGGGTTTCACAACCCCGGTTCCATCGCGAAGATGGCGGAAACCCTGGACTCGATCAGCCGGGGCAACTTTGTGCTCGGCGTTGGCTGCGGCTGGTACCGGCCTGAGTATGAGATGTTCGGCCTGCCCTTCGACCACCGGGTGGATCGCTTCGAGGAAGCCCTGCACATCATCTCCAGCCTGACGCGCACCGGCAGCGCCACCTACGAGGGGACGTACTACCAGGCGCGTAACGCGATCAACCTGCCGCGCGGGCCGCGCTGGCAGCACGGCGGGCCGCCGCTCCTGCTGGGAGCCAAGGGGCCGCGCATGCTGCGCCTGACCGCGCGCTACGCCGACGCCTGGAACTCCGACTGGCTCACGTCGGTGGACGACTTGACGCCAATGCTGGCGGAACTGGACAAGGCCTGCGCCGAAGTGGGGCGCGATCCCGGTTCGCTGGTGCGGTCGAGCAGTTCGCGCTTTACCTTTGATGCGGCCGACCCGAATCCGGCGGCGGTGCGCGGGACCCCGGAAGCGATGGCCGCGGTGCTGCACCAGTACGCCAACCTCGGGATGCGCCAGCACCTGGTCACCATCGATCCGCGCACGAGCGAGAATTTTGAGCGGTTCGCGCCCGTGATCGCGGCATTTGACCGCGGGTAGTGCGGAACCCCAGCGGGGGCTGGCCTGGGCAGGGAGGCTGAGCGCGCGGAAGCCGCGGCGGCTTCCTGGCCGCGTGCCGGGCCGCCTGCCGATCCTGCCATCTACACTTGTTCGAGCAAGGTTCAAGCCCGCTCCCAGCGTTTTCCCAGATTTCCTCCCTACGCTGGTCGCCAGGGAATCAGGGCCGGTACTCGGCTCGCCGGGAGTGCTCGCAGATTCATGGCCACAAACGTCGTTGTGCCGCAGCCGGAGGGTGGGCAACCTGCCGCGCCCGATCTGCTGGCCGCCATCCGGCGCTTCAACCGCTTCGAGCTGAAGTACGTTGCGGATCGACGGCTGGTCGAGGCGTTCCGGCAGGAACTGCCCGGCAAACTCGCGCGCGATCCGCACGGGGTCGATGGCTTCTATCCCATCTGGAGCACCTACTACGACTCGCCCGATCTGCGCTTCTACTGGGAGAAGTTCGACGGCGAGAAGTTCCGCCGCAAGCTGCGCATCCGCCACTACGGCACGCCGGGGGAGCTGACCGGCGACACGCCCGTCTTCGCCGAAATCAAGCAGCGGGTCAACCGTGTCACCCAGAAACGCCGTGTGCACCTGCCCTACGAGGCGGCGCTCCGGCTCTGCGCCGGCATCCCGCCGGAGAGCGCCGATCCGCCGGATTCAGCGGTGATCGAGGAGATCGAGGCAATGGTGCGGCAAAACATGCTGCGCCCCACCACCGTGGTCGGCTACGTGCGGGAAGCATTCTTCGGGCGCGATGAGGACAGCGGCCTGCGCGTCACCATTGACAGCCGCATCCGGGGCCGCGACCGGGACCTGGATCTGCGCTGGCCGGGCGAGAACCGCTACGTCATCCCGCCGCACCTCTCCGTAGTCGAAATGAAGGTCAATGAGCGTGTTCCCTACTGGCTGACGGAACTGATCGCCCGCCACAACATCAGCCTGATCCGCGTCTCCAAGTATTGCCAGAGCGTTGAGCGCTTCGGGCTGGCGCCGCGCTCCCGCCGCATTTTCGACGAGCCGTTCGAGGACGAAATAGCGGAGCACACCAGGCAGCAACAGGAGCAACTTGTCCATGGCTAACCCGTTCGATCAGTTCGCCGACCTCACCGGCGCGTTCTCCGTTACGGATGTCGTGCTGGTGATGGTCCTCTCCTTCGTGCTCTGTTCGGTGGTGGGCCTCGTCTACCGCACCACGCACCGGGGCATCTCCTACAGCCAGTCCTACGTGCAGACCCTGGTCATGATGGGCATGATCATCTCGCTGGTCATGCTGGTCGTGGGCAGCAACATTGCCCGCGCCTTCGCGCTCGTCGGCGCGCTCAGCATCATCCGCTTCCGCAACGCCATCAAGGAGACGCGGGATGTCGGGTTCATCTTCTTCGCGATGGCGATTGGCATGGCCATCGGTACGCGCTTCTACCTGCTGGCCGTGGTCGCCACGGTGGCGATCAGCGCGGCCATGATCCTCATGGAGCGGCTGGACTGGTTCAAGCTCGACGTGCGCAGCCAGATCCTCAAGGTGCAGGCACCAGCGGGGGACGACTTCTCCCGCCAGATCGATGATGTGCTGCTGCAATTCACCAGCCAATCGGAACTGGTCAGCATGGAGAGTATTCGCGGCGGCGCGCTAACGGAGCTGACCTACAGCGTGCGCCTGAAGCCCACCGCCCGCCCCGCCGGGTTCATTGGCGCGCTGCAGGAGAAGACCGGCGGCCAGAAGGTCACCCTGCTCACCGGCTACGACCAGACGGACCTCTAGCCATGCCCCGGCTCACCCCCTTTACCCGCTCCCTGCGCTTCCGCCGCGCCCAGCCGGTCATCCTCGGCGTGGGAGTGCTCCTGCTGGCCCTCGTGCTCGTGTTGGGCGACATGCGCATCTTCGCGTTCACCAGCAGCGAGCAATCGGCCTCGCAGGCGGAAACCACGGTCAACATCGCCGGCACGGTGAACCTGTTCGATGACCGGGTGGTGCACGAGGTCGCAATCTCGTTCAACCAGGCCGAATACGACAACCTCATTGCCACCTACCAGGACGAGGGCGAGAAGGCGTACATCCAGGCCAGCGTCACCATCGACGGCACAACCATCTCACCGGTGGGTCTGCGCCTGAAGGGGAACTCCACGTTGATGGGGCTGCGCCGCGATGGCCCCTTCGGCGAAGGTTCGCGCGCCTTCATGCCACCTGCGGAGTGCATCCCCTCCGCGTTTCGGGACATGATGCCCGGCGCCACCCCTGTGGCTGGCACACCCGTGGCCGGTGGAACTCCCGTCGCTGGTGCTGCCCCGGTGGCCGGGGCCACGCCTGCCGCTGCCACTACGCCGCTTGCCGGGGAAATCGCTGGACCCGGCGGCCCCGGCGGCCCCGGCGGCCCTGGCGGACCCGGTGGCTTCGGCGCGAATCTCGATGCCGAGGACCCCTCCACCCTGCCGTGGCTGATCAGCTTCGATGAGTACATCGCTGGCCAGCGTTACCAGGGGTACGCCGACATCGCCGTGCGCCCGGTGATGCTGACCGAGGCGAACCTGAATGAGGCACTCGCCCTGAAGCTGGTGGGCGCGGCAGACGAGGCCACGCAACTCGCTGCCTACTCCTCCGTGACCTGGAACGACAGCGAGCCGGACCTGCGCCTGCTCCTGGAAGCGCCGGGCGACGCCTTCGCCACGCGCAATTTTGGCGGCAACGGGGTGCTCTACAAGTCGCTCAGCACGGGCGGTTTCGATTACCTCGGTGACGATCCCACGCTCTACGTGGCCGCGTTCGACCAGGAGACGGCCAGGCGCCACCAGGACCTGAAGCCGGTCATCGACCTGATGCGATGGACCGCTGACGCCTCGGACGCGGAGTTCGCCGACGAGCTGGATCAGCACGTCGATACCGTCTCCCTCGCCCGCTACATCGCGCTGCAGGAGCTGCTCGACAACTTCGACGACATGGCCGGCCCGGGCAAGAACTACTACCTCTGGTACGACCCCGGGGCGAAAAAGTTCACGGTCGTAAACTGGGACCTCAACCTGGCCCTGAGCAGCATGGGTGGCGGTCCTGGTGGACGTGGCTTCTCGGCGCTCGAGGATGTCGATTTCAGCGCCATCCAGGCTTGCGTCGAGCGCGTGCGCGGCCCGGAAGCAGGCGGCGCGGGGCCGGGCGGTCCCGGCGGCATGCGCATGGGCCACCCGATCAAGGATCGCTTCCTGGCCGCGCCGGCGTTCCAGGCGCTCTACGCCCGCGAATATGCCACTGTCTACAACGCGCTCTTCGGCGGTGACTATGCCAGCAAAGAACTGGCGCGGCTGACGGATGTCGTAGCCAGCAGCGGACTGATCGAGCCGGAGAAACTGGCGAAGGAATCCGCTGATCTGCGGAAGAAGCTCGATGAACAGGCGGCGCTGGGCCCGGTCCCGGTCGCCACGCCGGCGTCTCCGGATGCAACCCCCGCCGCGACGCCAGTCTCGACCGCGTCGAATGGAGATGGGAACCCGCCGCAATGAATTGCTGCCTCACGAAGCCCACACGCCGTCGCCTCGCGGCAGCGCTGCTCCTGGCCGGGGTCATCGCGCCGCTCCCGGCGCTCGCGGTGCAGCCGGCGGCCACCGTCATTGCGCTCGGTAAACAGGTCTCCATCGTGGGCGAAGGCGCGCGCGCGACGGCGGGGCACATACAGATCACGGCGGGCGGCGTCTACGAGGTCAGGGGTGAGTTGGCTGACGGCCAGATCGAGGTGGATGCCCCGGACGCTGACGTGGAGGTGGTCCTCAGCGGCGCAGAGATCACCAGCAGCAATGGCCCGGCCATCCTGGTCCGTGAGGCCGCAACGGCCACGCTGACCCTGGCTCCCGGCAGCGAGAACCGCGTCGAGGATGGTGGCGACACCGACGTCGACGCCGCGATCGCCGCCGAGGTCTCGCTCACCATCGGGGGTGAGGGCGCGCTGGAGGTGGTGGGCAACCAGAACGAGGGAATCGCCAGCAGCATGCACCTCACCTTCACCGGCGGCGATATCCACGTCTGGGCGGTGGAAGATGGCATCAACGCCAACAACGACGGCGTGAGCGAGATCACCATCACCGGCGGCACGCTCGTTGTGGAGACGGAGACTGGCGACGGCATCGATTCCAACGGCACGATCACCATCACCGGCGGTGACGTAACCACGCTCGGGGCACTGGCGGACCGGAACGGCGGCCTGGATGCCGATGGCGACGTCACCATCGATGGCGGCCAGGTCATTGCTACGGGAGCGCGCCTCTCCGTACCGGTTGCGGCTTCGGCGCAGCAGTCGCTGCTCCTGCAGTTTGATCAGACGCAGGAGGCCGGCACGCTGATCGTCATCCAGGACGCATCCGGGAATGACGTGCTCGTCTTCGCACCGGGCAACGCATTCCGGCAGGTGCTGGTGAGTGATCCGGCCATCTCAGCGGCAGAGACGTACACCATCTTCCTCGGCGGTACAGGTGTCGGCGAGCCGGTCAACGGCCGCTTTGCCTCCGCCAGCGACCCAGGCGAGGCTGGGGGCAGCGTGACCACCGGCAGCCTGGCTGAGGCCCGATAACCGCGCGGCCCAGGGCAGGAGACGGCCACCTCGCGCCGACCTGACATCGGCCGGTGGCCAGGGCAGTCGCCTCGCGGCGCAGGCGCTGCAAGCGGGTCAGGCCGGGTTGTAGCGCGTGGCGGTGAGGCGCGCGGAGACAGCGCAGGCCTTGGTGTCCCGGAAGCCGTGCGCCCGCAGGGTGTCCCGGATCGCGCCGTCGCCGAAGGGTACGTTGCGGCCCTTCGGGTATACGGCCCAGATCGGGAGCCGGGGGTACCGCGCCTGCACGGCTTCGGCGGCAGCCAGGTCGTCCCGGCTGGTGATGCAGGCCACGAGCATGGCGGCCTCCGCGCCGTTCGCCGTCACGACGCCAGCGAGCGCGGCGGCGAGGTCGGCGTCGTCGCACGGGCCATGCAGCAGGGCTTTCGCGCCCCGGTCCAGCCCGAGTTTGGCGCGCAGGCTGGGTGGCGGCGTGGTGATGGCCGTGTGCCACGTGGCGGCGGCGTCGCCCAGGTGTAGCCGCACCGCCTGGCCAGCGCCCGTGAAGCTCAGCACGCCGTCTGCCACGGTGATGTCCTGCAATGCGGTGCGGGGGAAGCGACGGCGAATCTCGCCGCGCAGGATCAGTTCGTCCCGCTCCAGCAGCGCCCGGACCTCGCCGGCGGCGTTGCCAACTTCCGCGCGGATGTCTGCTTCCTTGCCCATGGGTGTCTCTCACTAGCCGCGTCGGGGCGGAGACAGGATAGACTACGCATGTGTCGCGTGGCGCCGAGTGATCGCAACGCGGGGAACGGTGGGTATGGCGTTCTACGTGCTACTTGCCATCAGTTTTTGCTGTTTGTACGTCGCGTTGCGTGCGCGCTCATGGCCATTTGCGCTGGCCGCCTTTCTTCTGGCTACGCCAATCTCTCAGGTATCTTTTGCGTGGTACTTCTACCTGACCTGGTGGGCGTGCCTGCTCCTCGCTTTGACGCTTGGCCTCCGCTGGTCGGCCTCCCCGCTCGGATGGCTGAGTCTCTTCCTGGCCGCTACCGCAATCTGCCTCGTATCGCTTTCAAGCCCATTCTGCCTGCATTGGCCGCCCGAAATCTTCTGGATTCTGCCGTTCGGCGTGCTTGTGGGCCTGTTTTCGCTAGTTGTCCCACATGCGCCCCGGCAGCAGCCACGCGCATAGCGAACCCGCTACCACGCGGCCAGCAGCGCCCCGGCCAGCACCAGCCCCGCGCCGAGCCAGACGATCGGGGCCGGGCGCTCGCGGGAGAGCAGGATGCCGATGAGCACGGAGGACTCGCGCAGGGTGGAGACACGGCCCGCTGGTGCGAGGCGGAAGGCGTAGAGCACGAGCAGGTAGGCCGCCAGTGAGCCCACCGCGATCAACAGCCCATTCCGCAGGCCACCCTGCAGCCGGGGCACATTGCCGCGCAGGATGACGGCCAGGATGATCCCCTGCAGCCCGAGCACCGCCCCGATGTACCCGGCCGGGGCCACCTGCCGCACCGCGCCGGCATCCACCACGGAATAGCTGGCAATGGTGACGCCGGTCAGCAGGGCGAAGATGACGGCGGCCTGCTGACCGGAGCGCCCACCGGCAATGGCGATACTGGCCAGCCCTACGGCCAGCAGCCCCGCCCCGATGATCGCGGTGGCGTCTGGTGTCTCCGCAAGCAGGAACCAGCCGCCGATGGTCACCAGCAATGGGGCCACACCGCGCCCGAGCGGATACGCCACCGAGAGCGCGCCGCGCTTATACGCGGCGGAGAGGCCCAGCGCGTAGCACGTGTGCGCTGCCGCCGAGGCCAGGATGAAGGGCCAGGCCGCCCACGGCGGCCAGATGAGGATGGCGGGCAGCATCAGCACGCCAGTGGCCAGGCCCGCCACGGACATGGCTGCCACCCGGTCATTCACCGCGTGCAGCAGGCGATTCCAGCTCGCGTGCAGTACCGCTGCGCACAGGACGAGCGCGATAGCGACCGGGTCGATGGCAATCCCCCACACCTGGGTAGGGCGCGTCTGGCCCCGGGCAGTTAGCATTCCATTAGCATTTTGCCGCATGTGCGCCGCAGGCGAGCGTCTGCCGTCGTGGTGGCGTGAGGAGTGAGTCATGGTTCTGGCGCGGTTTCTGCCGCGAGACGAGCAGTTTTTCGATCAGTTCCAGGAATCGGCGGACAACGCCTCCGAGGTGACCAGGGCGCTGCTGGATGTAGTGGCGCACGGGCCGGATCGCGAGCGCAATGTCCATCTGCTGCGGGATCTGGAGCATCGTGGCGACGAGATCACGCACCGCATCTTCAGTGCCCTGAACAGCACCTTCGTCACCCCGCTCGACCGGGAGGATATCCGGGACCTGGCGGTCAAGCTGGATGACCTGGTTGATGACGCCGAGGAGGCGGGCAAGCGGCTGGTGCTCTACCGGCTGGAGGGCGAGAAGGAGGAGGCAACGCTGCTCGCGCGCATCCTGCAGGAGCAGACCCTGATGCTGGCGAAGGCGATGCCGCTGCTGGCCAACGTCAGCAAGCATGGCAGCGAAATCCGCCGCCTGGTGCTGGAAACGCACCGCCTGGAGAACGAGGCAGACGACACGCTGAACCAGGCGCTGGCCGTGCTCTACGACGGCGTGACCGAGATTCCCGCCCTGATCTCCCAGATGCGCTGGGGCGAAATCTGTGGCCTGCTGGAGGACGCCACGGACCGCGCGGAAGACGTGGCGGACGTGCTGGAAGGCATCTACCTCAAGAATGGTTGAGCCAGCCCTGGCCACCCTGGTGCTCATCGTGGTGCTGGGCCTGGCTTTCGACTTCGTCAATGGCTTTCATGACACGGCGAATGCCATCGCCACGTCCGTCGCCACGCGCGTCCTGACGCCGGGCCAGGCGGTCAGCATGGCGGCGGTCCTGAACGTCGTTGGCGCCTTGTCCGGGACCGCCGTGGCCAGCACGGTCGGGCGCGGCATCGTGCCACCGGAGGTGGCCACGCAGCAACTGGTGATCGCGGCGCTGATTTCGGCTATCACCTGGAACCTGTTCACCTGGTGGGTGGCCGTGCCCTCCAGCTCGAGCCATGCCCTCATCTTCTCGATTGTGGGCGCCGGGTTGGCCTCCGGCGGGGTGGATGCCATCGACTTTTCCGGTATCGCCAAGACCTTGCAGGGGCTGGTGCTGTCGCCGGTCTTCGGCTTCCTGGCGGCGCTGCTGTTGCTCATGATCCTGCTCTGGATCGTCGCCCGGTCCCGGCCGGCGAAGGTCAACCGCGTCTTTGGCCGTCTCCAGATCCTCTCGGCGGCGTACATGGCGTTCAGCCACGGCAGCAACGATGCCCAGAAGACGATGGGCGTCCTGACCATGGCCCTGGCCAGCTACTACGGCTGGAGCGGCAGCCAATGGCACGTCCCGCTCTGGGTGATCCTGGCCGCCGCTGGCGCCATGGGCCTCGGCACCGCCATGGGTGGGTGGCGCATCGTGAAGACGATGGGGTTCAGTGTCGTCGAGTTGCGCACCATCGATGGCTTCGCGGCGGAAACCGCTGCCGCCACGGTGATCGAGATCGCCAGCCGCCTCGGCATTCCCGTCTCCACGACGCAGGTGATTTCCTCGGCCATCCTGGGTGTGGGCGCGACGCGCAGCCTCTCGGCGGTGCGCTGGGGCATTGCCGGGCGCATCGTGAGCGCCTGGGTGATCACGCTGCCGGCCTGTATTGCCCTCGCCTGGGTGATCTACTCGCTGCTGCGTCTCATCACCGGGCACAATTAGTGCAGGAAACACCGGCAGCACCTGACTGTCACTTCTTGCTATAGAAAGAGCCTGTCCATGGATTTCAGCGGCCTGCACCACGTCACCGCCGTCACTGCGAACGCGAAGCAGAACCTGGCGTTCTACACGAACGTGCTCGGCCTGCGCCTGGTCAAGAAAACGGTCAACCAGGACGATGTCTCCGCGTATCACCTCTTCTACGGGGACGAGCGGGGGCACGCCGGGACGGAAGTGACCTTCTTCGACTGGGCGGGCATGGCCCCGAACATGCCCGGCGCGGGCGGCATCTCCGAGATCGGCCTGCGCGTGCCGAACCGCGAAGCACTCGCCTACTGGGTGCGGCGCTTCGATGAGCTGGGCGTGGAACACGCGGGCATCGAGGAGTTCGCCGGGCACCCCACCCTGCGCTTCCGTGACCCGGAGGGGCAGCGCCTGGCCCTGGTGGCGGGCGGCAGCGACGCTGAATTCTCCCCCTGGCGCAAGAGCCCGGTGCCAGCAGAGCACCAGATTCGCGGTCTCAGCCACATCGGGCTCACCGTCTCGCGCGTGGAACCGACCGAACGCACGCTGCTCGACGTGCTCGGCTTCCGCAAGGTGGGCGAGTTCCCCTCGCTGGAGCACCCGGCGGTGAAGACCCACCTCTACGAGAGCCGTGCCGGTGGCCCCGGCACGGAGGTGCGCGTGGACGCCCGGCCCGACCTGCGCCCGGCCCAGCTTGGCAGCGGCGGGGTGCACCATGTCGCCTTCCGTGCCGCGAACGATGAGGAGCACCAGGCGTGGCGAGACCGCGTGCGCGCGGCCGGCCTGGGCATCACGGATGTCATCGACCGCTTCTACTTCAAGTCGCTCTACTTCCGGGAGCCGGGCCGCATCCTGTTCGAGATCGCGACCGACGGCCCCGGCTTCGCGACCGACGAAGACCCCGAGCACCTTGGCGAAGGCCTGGCCCTGCCCCCCTTCCTGGAGCCGCACCGTGCCGCCATCGAGGCGGGGTTGAAGCCACTGACGTAGCGAACCCCTGCCCACCTGGGCCTGTCACGCCTCATTGGCCAGATCGCACGGCGACGCCCCGCGGCAGGAATGAAGCCCGGCGGTCCAGGCAGCGTGTGCCCGGCGGACTTCATCCGAACCTCATGGGGCAGCCCCAGAGTGCGGTCAGACGCTCCTCATCTGGCGTCACGGTCCGCATCTACAAGGCCAAGGAGGTTGCCATGGTCCAAGAATCTCGCGTCCTGCCCCACCAGCTCGTGCGGCAGGTCATTCCGGCAGGTCTGGGGCTCGCGTTCGCCGCGTCATCGCTCATGGCGACGCCGGCCTCGCCGGCCCTGGCAGGACCAGCGCCGGCTGCTTGCCCGGCGTTTCCCGAGGCAGCGGCGTTTGTCGCGCGGATCGACAATCGCTACATGCCCTTGCTCCCAGGATCAACATACATCTACGAGGGACAGGAAGACGGCGTGGCCCAGCGCACGGTGGTCGAAGTCACGCATGACACCAGGACCATCCTGGGCGTCGAGGCCGTCGTTGTTCGTGACACGGTCAGCGACAGTCGGGGGGAACTCATCGAACAGACCCTGGACTGGTTCGCTCAAGACGACGCGGGCAATGTCTGGTACATGGGCGAAGACACCAGGGAGTTCGAAAACGGACAGGTCGTGAGCACCAAGGGGTCGTGGGAAGGCGGTCTCAACGGCGCTCAGCCGGGGATCATCATGGAGGCAGAGCCGAACGCGGGCGACGCCTACCAGCAGGAGTGCGCCCCGCCTGATGCGGTCGATGAGGCGCAGGTCGAAGCCCTCGACGCCACGGTCAAGACACCATACGGCGACTACGCGAACGCCCTGCGCACCCGTGAATGGACGCCCCTGGAGCCAGGAGTCGCGGAAAACAAGTTCTACGTGCCCTGTATCGGCCTGGTCAACACGGTCACCGTTGAGGGCGGACAGGGATCGACCTCGCTCGTCGACGTGCAGAACGCCCCCAGCCCTGCCGAACTCGGGTGTGCTGCCGACGCCCCAGCCCAACCCTGAGCACCAGGCGGCGCTACGAACACCGGGAGCGCCATGCTCCGTCGGCGCTGAGACGCCACGCTCCACGACGAACGGCGGCCCACTTCATTCAGACTTCATGCGGAACCTGCACAATGGGGTGGCACGGAGGCGGCAGCGCGTAAGGAGCGCTGGAGCATGCGCATCCTGGTGGTCGAAGATGAGGCGAGGCTGGCCGCCCTGTTGCGGCGCGGCCTGGTGGAGGAAGGGCACGCGGTCGATCTCGCTGCGGACGGCGAGGAGGCCCTGGCCTGGGTTGACGTCTATCCGGCGTCATTCGACGCGCTCGTGCTGGATATCATGCTGCCGGGGGTGGACGGGCTGGAGGTGTGCCGGCGGCTGCGCCGGGCCCTCGTCCAGACGCCCATCCTCCTCCTGACGGCCCGCGACACGGTCGCTGACCGGGTGGCGGGCCTCGACGCCGGCGCCGACGACTACCTCATCAAGCCCTTCGCCTTCGCCGAGTTGGCCGCGCGGCTGCGGGCGCTCGCCCGGCGCCCGCCGGAAACGCGTGACGCCATGCTCGCCGCCGGCGGGGTCAGGCTCGATCCGGCGGCGCGCCGCGTCTGGCGCGGCAACACGGAAATCGCGCTCCCAAACAAGGAGTTCCGCATCCTCGAGTACCTCATGCGCCATCCGGGCCGGGTGCTGACCCGCACCATGATCGCCGAGCACGTCTGGGACTACGATTTTCCGAACGTGACGAACGTCATCGACGTGCATGTCCGGCAGTTGCGGCGCAAACTCGGTGACCCGTACCCCGGGGAGCTCATTCAGACCGTGCGGGGCGCCGGGTACCGCTTTGTGCCCGCGCCATGAACCGCCGCCTGCCGGTACGCTGGCGCCTGACCCTCTGGTTCTCAACGCTGCTGGCGGTCACGCTGCTCTTGCTGGCGGGAACGGTCTTCTTCGAGTTGCGGGCACGGCTTTACGCCGAATTCGACGATCAGCTCCAGGATCAGGTCGCCCTCACGCTGGCGTCGGTGGATGTCCAGAACGGGGGGCCGGTCTTCAACGAGACGGTCGTCCACACCGGCGACTTCTTCCGGCGTCTGTTCGACACGACGGGCCGCATCCGCGCCGACAACAGCGCCAGCTTCGGTGGCGTACCCCTCGATCCAGCCGCCGTCGCAGCGGCGCTGGAGGGTAAAACCACATACACCTCGCTAACGACGCTTGGCGCTCCAGCCGAGCCATCAGATCCGGCGGATCAGGGTGATCAGCGCGATCCACCGCACGAGGCCTTGCGCGTCATCACCGCGCCGGTGCGGGGCGGGCCAGACAACGCCATCGTTGGCGCGTTGCAGCTTGGCTCGGATCGCGACGATGTCGATGGGCCACTCGCCCAGCTCCTCGTCGTGCTGGCCATGGTCAGTCCACTCGCACTCGTCGCGGCTGCGGCCGGCGGGTACCTGCTGGCTGGGAGGGCTCTCGCGCCCGTGGCAGCGATCACCGATCTGGCCGCGCGCATCGGCGCCCGAGACCTGCACGCCCGCCTGCAGCTCGACTTACCCGACGATGAACTGGGCCGGTTGGTGAGCACCTTCAACGCCATGTTGAACCGCATCGAGGAGGCATTCGCTCGCCAGGGGCAATTCACCGCGGATGCCGCCCACGAGTTGCGGACACCACTGAGCCTGATGCGTGCCCAGGTCGACCTGGCCCTGGCCAGACCTCGCTCAACGGTCGCCTACCGTGAGGCGTTACGCGGGCTGGATCGTGATCTGGGGCGGCTGACCGGGCTGGTCAGCTCGCTCCTGGTCCTGGCCCGCACCGAAAGTGGGCAACTTGTCCCGGAGCGAAGCGAGTTTGACTTGCGCGAGACGATCGAGGCGATCAACGAGCAGTACGCACCCCTGGCGCGGGAGGCGGGGGTTGTGCTGCACGCGGACACCGGACCGGCACGGATCGAGGCTGATGAAGACTTGCTGGTCCAGGTGCTGGTCAATCTCGTTGATAACGCCATCACGCACACGCCGCCCGCCGGGAGCGTCACGGTTGGGTGTTACACGGCCGGCTCCCTCGTTCACCTCTGGGTGTCCGACACGGGGTGCGGCATCCCCGCCGCGGATCAGGCGCGGGTCTTCGATCGCTTCTATCGAGTCGACGTGAGCCGCGCCCGCGCCAATGGTGGCGCGGGCCTGGGGTTGGCCATCTGCAAAGCGATTGTCGAGGCGCACCACGGCACGTTGACCCTCTCCAGCCAGGTCGGCGAGGGCACCCGCGTCGCGCTGGCGCTCCCCCGGCAGAACGGCGTGCCGCGGGCATCCCGCTGAGAACCGGCGAACCCGCCAGCCCGTTGCCAGGCTGGACGCGAGTACCGGGAAGCGCCCACTATCGCTGCTGGAAACAGTACAACCGCGA
Organism: Thermomicrobiales bacterium; assembly: GCA_034431475.1. Lineage (GTDB taxonomy): Bacteria > Chloroflexota > Chloroflexia > Thermomicrobiales > UBA6265 > JACCXM01. Next base: position 21,002 of record DAOUDE010000063.1, read on the forward strand.
CTCCAGGTCGCAATTGCGGGTGTCGGACCCGGTCCAGGCTGGGCCAATCGAGCTCTTCAGGCCGAAATCGCCCTTGAAGGCGGCGGTGCCATTCGTCCAGCCGTCGCAATTGTCGGGGGCCAGTTGTTGCTGCCCGTCGTCACCTGTGCTCGTCCAGACCTGGTTGGGGGCAATTGCCCCGCCCACGCCCTCTTCCGTCAGGTTGATCGCCCGGTTGAGGTTCGAGCCGTCGGTCAGATCGTCGTAGCTGTTGGCGATGACTTCCCCATCAACCCGGATGTAGGGCACGGTGGCCCGGGTGAAGCGCGTCGACGGCGAGCCCGTATCGTCGGAGAGCCAGGCCTGGTACTTCCCGGGCAGCCCGGCCGCATCCGCCAGGTCCTGGCAGATGGCATCGGCTCCATCCAGGCCGCCGACATCACCCGTGTGCGTGGAGCTGGTCATGAACACCAGGCAGGAGCCGCAGGCGCCATCGCCGTCGCAGCATTGTCCCTCCGGGCAGGGCAAGCTGGCCGAGCAGCGGCAGCCCGAACTGCGGCAGGTCTCGCCACCCGTCCCACACTGACCAAGGCTCTGCTGGCCGGGCCGGACGCACGAGCCGAACTTGCTGGTGCAGCAGCCATCCCCGCATGTCTGCGCGCACGGCTTCTTTCGCTTGTGGTGCTTCTTCTTTTTCTTCCTGGCGCCGGTATCGATAACGGCCAGCGCCGGTGCGCCGAACACCGCGCCCAGCGCGGCCACAGCGGTGCGCCGCGTGCGCAGCGCGGTGAGCGAGCGAGCCATCTCGTCGAAACGTGAATCGTCCATCCGGGGCCTCCTGCCTCACTGGTGACTGAAACACACCCTAAAGCCGGACAGCGGAATGGACATTGGTAGAAATACGCATTTTCTGTGGGCGTCGGGCCAGTTGCAGTCTGACCCAGTGGAGAACGGCAGTTTGCCAATGTATTGAACGATCATGTCTGAGGGTGCAGTACCAACCACATGATCAGGGGGCTGCTCGGCGCGGCTGGTGCGATGTTGGCGTGGCGCGGGTGGGTCGCGGCGGATAGTTGTGTTGGGCCCGGCTGTGCGCCGCGAAGGGCAAGGTGAAATCTCGCTGATCCGGGGACTGGAAAGATGCGGTGGGTTGAGGGCGACGGCGTGTGGGGGGTGTTCGCCCGGGGCGGCGAGTTCAGGTTCGATTCCCCTTGCGCGTCGCTTTGCCCCACCAACGATGCAAGCAAGTGGTGTCGTGGCGATGCAAACGGGCTGACGACGGTTACGCCTCCCCAGGTAAAACCGTCCTGGAGGCCATCGGACACGTGCAATCGGCATCCGGCCTGCGAGGCAACGGCCAGGATGACCGCATCCCAAATGCTGAGTGGTGATCAGTAGCGAGATCTGCTGCCGCGAGCAATGCCTTCGGCGTGGTTTCGGGCACCGGAAAGTTGTCGCGCCAACTCAGGAGGGCCGTGCGGGCCACGGTTTGCTGAAGTCGAGCTTTGCGAGTAAGAACGCTGAACAGCTCACCCAGAACCCGGACGGGAATAACGACACGGTCATGCGGCAGATCGCGCAACAACTGGAGCATGAGTCGCTGTCTTACGGCGGCGTCGACACCCTCCGCATTTGCCAGGATATTCGTGTCGAGCGCGACCCTCACTCCTCATCCTCGTAGAGTTCGTCTCGCGTCCACCGCCCGGTGTTCAGCGCAGGTTGACTTTCCAGGCGCGCGAAAAGCATTGCGTGTGCTCCACCCGCACACGCTCCTTGGAGCTTACGGGAACGATGCGCGCAACGGGCCGTCCATGACGCGTAACGACGTAACGTTGTCCCTCACGCACGTGACGCAGGATCTGAGAGAACTTGCGGTTGGTACACGCTGCCGAAACGACGTTTTCCATGGCGCACCCTCTGGAGGAGCGATGATCACTATTATGGTGACTAGAGACCCCCGCAAACCGTCCCCTTATTCCCTCACGGCGGCAGCACCTTCGCGCCGGGATAGTTGACACTCGCCCGCCCAGAATCTAGCCTTCGCGTGGCAAATCCGACCGATGGAATCAGGATTGCCGTTCACGGCAATTCACAAGGCGCGTGGCGGGCCGGGAAGAGCCGCCAAGCGGCGTGGGCACGGGCTGGGAGGATCGGGATTCGATGCAGTTTCTGGCAGGGAATCGGCTGGCGCGCGCAGTCGCCGGGCTCACCATCGGGGCGATGCTGGCGCCGGGAATCGCCTTGGCGCAGGCCCCGGCGGAGGTCGACCTGGCCCCGGTCAAGGCCTACCTCGTCGAGCACGTTGGCAAGAGCAAGGCGGGCACGGCAGCGGTGCTCGGCTACGCCCGGACCTACTACGACCTGGCCGAGGCGGCGGAGTTCGACTACGACGCGCTCTGGGCCGCGCACGGGCCAGAGATCACCCAGCTCCTGACGGATGCCCGCCAGGCCTGGATCAATGACGCCAGCGGCAACTACGAGCTGAGCGAAGGCCTGGTGGCCGGTGTGCCCTCGCTCGCCGAGTTCGATGTCCTGATCGACGCCGGCCCCAGCGGTGCGGATGACCCCGAGAACGCGCTGGATAACACCGTTGAGTTCCCCGACGGCACCGTCATCGAGCGGCCGGGCAGCCTCTACCACTACATGACCGAGCCGGCGCTGTGGGGCACGAACGAGGACTTTGTGGCCCTGCGTGTCGACATGGACGGCGATGGCGAGCAGGAACTGGGCGAAGTGCTGCCAGACGCCAACGCGCTGCTGGGCACCACGCAGGCGCTCGATACCGCCACCGGCGACCTGGCCACGGCGGTCGACGCCTGGGACCCGACGGACAGCGACGCCTTCACCGCCATCGTGATCATGGTGCCCACCATCGGCGGGTACTTCGATGAGTGGAGGGAATCGGTCTACGTCGCCGGCAATGAGAGCGATGAAGAGCGTTTTGTGGGTGTCAGCCGCCTGGTCGATGTCGCCGGGATCATGAACGGCCTCGATGTTACCTACGGCGTGCTGCAACCGACAGTCGCGGCCACCGATCCCGAACTCGCCGCGCAGATCGATTCCGAGCTCGACGACCTGATCGCCTTCGTCAAGGACCTGCACGCACAGGAAGAGGCCGGGACCACGTTCTCGCCCGAACAGGCGGACCAGTTCGGCGTTGAGCTGCAGGCGCGCGCCACCGGCATTGCCGGGCAGGTCAGCCAGGCCGCCGGGCTGCTGGGCGTGGAAATCCAGGAAGGCTAGATCGTCCCAAGTGGCCCCCGCGCGGCCCTGAGACCGAGGAAACACGCGTTGAACATGTGCTCGCGGTTGCTCTCCGTGCTGTTGCTGGCGCTGGTGCTCCTCCCCGTTGCGGGGAGGAGCATGCCCGTAGGCGCTCAGTCCCTGGCGGAGAACCCGCCGGGCATCACCGGCCAGGCGATCCGCTCTGGTCTCTTCGATGCGCAGGCCGCGCTGCTGGCCGGAGATCCCGCGCAGGCAGCGCAGGGAGTGGCCGAGGCGCAAGCAGCGGCAGACCAGTTGCTGCCGCTCTTCACGGCGGACCCGGCGGTTGCGCCCGCCATCGAGGCCGACCTGGCCGCCGCGCACACGGCGGTGACGGCGAACGACGCGGAAGGGCTGGCGATTGCCTCCGGGCAGGTCTGGGCCACCCTGATGCGCGGCGCCTACGCCGAGACCCTGGCGGCGGTGGAGGCGGGTGATGCCAAGGCCGCCGCATCCTGGCTGCTGCTGCGCGACTTTCGCCTGACCACGCGCTTTGACCGTCCGAATGCCGATGCCACCGTGGCGGTGCGCCAGCTTGCGGAGGGGACCGCGACGCCAGAGCAGGTCGCGGCCACCGTGGAGGCGGACCTGCTCGATACCTACCAGGCGCGCCTGGAGGCGTTGCTGAACGAGGTCGCCACTGGCACGCCGGGCGAACTCTCTCCCACCCAGGCGCAGGCCGTGGGCCTGGTCAGCGGCTTCTGGCCGCTGCTGGCTCCCGCGCTGGAGGCGCAGCAGGGCGCGGACGCGCGCGCGCAGGCCGACGCCGCATTTGCCAACTGGCAGCAGGCGGTGCAGAGCGGGACTGCGACGGCCTTCGCGCCGCTCCAGGCGGACGCCACGACCATCGTGCAGAGCTTCCGCGCCGCGCCCTTCTCGGAGGCGGACAAGGCCCGCCGCGCCGGGCAACTGCTGCGCTACCTCTCGCTGATCCCCATGGAGTACGGGCGCGGCGTCAAGGATGGGCAGGTCCTGCTCGACCTGGAGGTCCAGGAAGCGATTGCCTTCCTCGATGGCGCCCGCGCCTCCTTCAGCGACCTGCGGCTGCCGTTGCAACAGATCAACCCGCAGGAAACGGCGGCGGTCGATGCCACCCTGACGCACCTCGACCAGGCGCTGCTCGGGACATCGAAGCGCACGGCCATCGCCGATCCGGCTGTCATCGCGGCGGATGCTGACGACGCGGCGAAGCGGCTGAACGCGATCCTGCCGAAGGCCTGGCTGCAGGCCAGCGGCGATTCCGACTTCGATATCGTGAACCAGTTGCTGGACCAGATGGTGGCCGCCGCCGCCGCCGGTGAGTACCAGCAGGCGGAATCCGCCCGCATCGAGGCCTACGCCATCTTTGAGACCGGCCCGGAGAAGCGCCTGCTGGCCTTTACGCCGGATGCCGCGCTGAAGGTCGAGCGCCTCTTCTGGGAGGGCGACGGTACGACGCCCGGCCTCTACCGCCTGCTCGCGGAGCAGGCGAGCGTGAAGGAACTGCGCGGCTCCCGCGCCGCCCTGGACAGCGAACTGGAGAACGCGCAGGCCGCGCTCAAGGCGGGCACTGCCCCGCAGGCGATCATCTTCAACGCGGCCACCATCGTCTTCCGCGAGGGGCTGGAGGCGATCCTGATCCTGGCCTCGCTGCTGGCCAGCATGATCGGCGCGAACCGCCAGTTCAAGCGCCCGCTTGCGTTCGGCGCGCTGGGTGCGCTGCTGGTGACCGCGCTCCTCTTCGTGCTGGTGCAGAACGCGCTGCTCTCCTTCGGGCAATTCAGCGAGCAGATCGAGGCGATTGTTTCAATCGTGGCCATCGGCGTGCTGCTCATTGTCATGAACTGGTTCTTCCACAAGGTCTACTGGACCAAGTGGATCGCCAAGCACCACGAGCAGCGGCGGCGCCTGCTGATCGGCGGCGTGGCCGGGCAGATGCTCGGGTTCGCGGCGCTCGGCTTCACCAGCGTCTTTCGCGAGGGCGCGGAGACCGTCCTCTTCCTGCAGGCGCTGGTGCTGGACGCCGGTACCTGGATCGTGGTCCAGGGGGTGGTGCTCGGCCTGGCGGCGACGGCCGTCGTCGGCGTGCTGACGCTGGTGCTGCAGCAGAAGCTGCCGCACAAGAAGATGCTGATGGTTACCGGCGTGATGATCGCCGTCGTGCTGGTGACGATGGTCGGGCAGACGGTGCACACGTTGCAACTCGTCGGCTGGTTGCCGATCTCCCCCATCCGGGGCGCGGAAACGTGGCCGACCTGGATCGGGGTCTGGCTCGGCATCCACGGCACCTGGCAGGGGATCATCGCCCAGCTCATCGCGGTCGTCTTCGTGTTCGGCAGTTACTTCCTGGCCGAGGCGCAGCACAAGCGGGACCGCCGCGCGGAGGCCGCCGAGTTGGCCGCCTCCCGCGCGGCCACCCGTGCCGCCGGCAGCCCGGCGCAGGGCGCCGCAGGCCGAAGCCCCACCGGCGCCGGCGAGCAAGCCGCCCCGGCGTAGGCCCACCGTCCTCTGCCGCCACGCGGGCGCGCCGCCCGGCTTCAGGTGGCCGCGAAAACGAGGTTGCAGCGCCTCGCTCCCGGCCACCATGAGCCGAAGGGTTCTCCGCTGTGACCGGTCGTCCTGCGAAAGGGATAGGGCAGGCCGCCGGTTCCGGAGGCGACGCTTCCTGCAAATATCAATCCGCTGCTCCTGGCAGCCCGCTATGTGCGGCGAACGTGACGCCCAGATCAGTGGCCAGTTTCTTGTATAGTTTCCGCAAGCTGTATGAGGCCAACCTGTTTCGCTGTTCGCATCCTGCTGCCTTTGCAGTGTTGTACCGGAAGCGACATGACGAACACGGCGCACGCACAATTCCACGCATCCCTGCCCGTTGCGATGACCTCATTTGTCGGCCGGGAACGCGATATCCAGCGTGTTTGCGACCTCTTCCACCAGCAGGGGGCGCGGCTCGTGACCTTGACCGGCCCTGGCGGGGTGGGCAAGACCCGGCTGGCCGTCCGTATCGCCGCTGACCTCCAGGCTACGTTCAGCGAAGGCGTCGCGTTCGTGCCGCTTGCCGCGATCGTCGATGCGGCGCTCGTTTGTTCAACCATTGCGCATACGCTGAACCTCCGTGATGGGAGCGACCCTTCCCCTCATTCCCTGCTGTCACAGGCCATTGGCCACCGTCACCTCCTCCTCGTCCTTGACAACTTCGAGCAGGTTGGCGATGCGGCGCCAGAACTCTCCAACCTGCTTGTCGCCTGCCCAAACCTTTGCATCCTCGTCACGAGTCGTGTGCTGTTGAGGATTACCGGCGAACATGCCTATCGCGTCCGGCCACTGGCGCTCCCTGCCGTTGATGCACGTACGCATCATCAGATCGAAGCGGAGGCCGTGCGGCTCTTCGCCGATCGCGCGCGTTCAGCCGATCCCTCGTTTGCCGTGACACCGGGCAATGCTCACGTTGTCGCCGCAATCTGTCAGCGCCTCGACGGCTTGCCGCTTGCGCTTGAACTTGTCGCCGCCAAAGTGCGGGTGCTCTCTCCCCAGACGTTGTTGTCTCGCCTTGCGAAAACCCTGCCGTTGCTCGCAAACGGTCGCCGGGACGATCCCGAGCGTCACCGCACCATGCATGATGCGATCGCCTGGAGCTACAACCTGCTTTCCCGGGAAGACCAGGCGCTCTTCCATCGCCTGGCAGTTTTTGCCGGGGGATTCACCCTCGAGTCCGCAGAGGCCATTGCCGGAGGCGATGATGAGGCACACGACGCCTCAGCCGTTCTTACCGGGCTCGAATCGCTGCTAGAGCAAAGCATCGTTTATCGGGTTGAGGCGGGCGAGTCCAGGGGGGACATGGAGCATCGATTTGCCGTCCTGGAAACCGTTCGCGAGTTCGGGCTTGCTCGCCTCGACGCAGTGGGGCAGACGGTCGCTGTCCGCGATGCGCACGCAGCGTGCTTTCTGCAGTTCGCCAAAGACCTCGACTCAGAACTCACCGGCGACTCTCAGAACGCTACTCTGGCTCGCCTGGATGCCGACCTTGCCAATCTGCGTGCGGCGGTGGCCTGGCTCGTCGAGAGCCGGAAGAAGGCGACTGCCCTTGAATTGACGACGATTCTGGCAAATTACTGGTTCTTCCGCGGCTCCTATCGCGAGGGCCACGCACTCCTCAAGGTTGCGCTTGCAATGCCCGGTGACGTTGACCGGGAAATCGAGGCTCACGCGCTGACGGCGGCCTGCGACCTGGCAGACTGGCAAGGGGAGTATGCACAGGCGATTGACTACGGGAACGCCGCCGTCGCGATCTGGCGCGACATGGGCGGAAAATCGGGCCTGGCTTCTGCACTCCGCACGCTTGGCCTGGCCTGGGTTCCTCTTGACACACGCAGGGCAGAGGCCATCGGGCGGGAGATTGCCTCCCTCGCCGAGGCGCTCGCTGACGAGGAGATCCTGCTCGACTCCTACGAGATTCTGGCGATCGCGGCCTACGCTCGCGGCGACTTTGCCACCGCGTACGCCTACGAAACGCGGTGTGAGCCGGCCATCCGGCAATCGGGAGACCCGGCGCTCCTGGCCAGGTTCCTGGCGGATCTTGGGCATATCGCCATCCTGGCAGGTAACCATCAGCAAGGCGGTCGCTATCTGGCGGAGTCCGTGCCGCTCTTCCACGCCCTGGGAAGCGCTTACTGGACTGGCGGGTGCCTCCTGTGCGTGGCCCTGGCGCTGGCCCAGGAAACGCCCGAGCGGGCGGTAACGGTTTTTGCTGCTGCTGAGCAGTTGCGCAAGGATGGGGCGCCACTGCGCCCCTATGTCCAGGCCATCTACGATTCCGTGCTCGCGGCGGCACGGAGGACGTTGGGTGACAGTGCCTATGAAGCGCACTGGTTGGCCGGCCAACGCATGTTGGAAGCGGAGGTCATTGCGTTCGCTGAAACCTCGCTGGCGGAAGCCGATGTCGCAGCCTCCAGACCACCGGTTCCTCCGTTCGGTCTTTCTCCACGCGAGCAAGAAGTGCTGAAACTCGTCGCTGCGGGCTACGCGAATCGCGCGATTGCCGACCAGCTTTTCATTAGTGTGCCCACGGTCAAACGCCATGTGAGCACGATCATGGGCAAGCTCAACGTGTCTTCCCGTCCCGCGGCCGTGGCCTTCGCGCACACGCACAACCTGGCCTGAGCCGAGCGGGTCGCGTCACTCAACCTCCTCGCTACACCCTGGGGATCACCCCAGGCATGCACGCGGCCATGCCGATTACAACCCTGGGCCGATGCCTGATGCCTTGCGCGCGCGCAGGATAGCTCTGCCGACAATGATGCCCCCGCGAGAAAGGCAAGCTCATGACCCGACATCAGAAACACCCGGTCCTGCGCAAGATCGCCTGCCGCCGCCGCCGAACTGGAGGGGCCCATGGCATCGCGAGGCACGTCGAGTTGCCGCTCGACCTGGAACGGGTGCGGCATCCCATCCTGCCGGGAGCGCGCATCCTCACCGGGCGCGAAACCGAAGTGCTGTATCACGTCGCCAGGGGCGAGACCGACCGGGAAATCGCGGAAAAGCTCTATCTCAGCCGGCGCACGGTCAGCAACCACGTCTCGAACATCCTGAGCAAGCTCTCAGTTGCGAATCGCCGGGACGCCGCCCGCACGGCGTTTCGGATTGGCCTCATCTAGCAGATCATGTGGCCGGAGTGGTGGACGCCGGATACTCGCTCTAGCCAAATCAAGGGAGACTTGATAAGCTGCGGGTCGCGATAGGCGAAACCTCGCACTCCTCTCACTCGCCCGACGCTCTCGTCACCGAGGAGGCTTCATGCGCTGGCTGACCGTGTTGCTCCTGTGCGGGCTCCTCGCTCCGGTCGCTGGCGCGGGTGTGCGCTCGCCTCAGGCGTTGGCGATGCAAGCCACGCCACCTCCGCCTTCCACTGCGTCAATCGGCTTCTGCCCGGACGAGCAGTTGTGGCGTGGCTTCACCGCCGAGGAGCAGCACTCGCTTTCCATCTTCACCAATGAGCCAGCGCCGGCCGACGCGGCCTCAGCGGTCTTCAACCCGACATCTGCGTCGGTCGGCGTCGTTCCTGCAGTGGACGTCGAGCAACCCGATGGGATGCCTCGGTTCTCTGGCGACCTTGCGCTGGTTTTCCTGACCCTTCCTGCCGGCTCGTGCCGGTTCCAGTCGCTGTTCTATCCCGCCGCCATCATCACCGTCACGGCGGGAACCATCGAGATGTTCGTCGAACCAGGGCCAGGCGGACTGGCGGGCACGCCCGCCCCAGCCGGCACGATCTGGCGCAGTGACACCGGCGTCGAGGACCTCACACTGCCCGGTCCAATTACGATCAAGGCGGATGAGTGGGTCACACTCCGGAATCGCGCGAGTGTCGGGTTCCGCAACAGCGGCACGTCCGAAGCCACCCTGGCTGTGGCGGCGAACCACCCACCCGCTGTCGTCTACCCGACCGGGGTCTTTGTACGTGGCTGCGTCAGTGGCTGTTCAGGCCGTCGTCCCTAGCCCCGTTGGCTTCGTCGTCGGGCGGCGCTCTGGCCGGTGGGACGATGGTTGGCGCCGTGGGGCCGGCACTTCGAGGGCGCAATGAGCCATGACGCAGCGCCTGCCTGTTCCCCTGACACCCCTCATCGGCAGAGAACACGAGCTCGCAAACCTCGAGAACATTCTGCGTCGCACACTGGCCCGCCTCGTCACCATCACCGGGCCGGGGGGTATCGGCAAGACCCGGCTTGTCCTCGAACTGGCGCACCGGCTCACGCCGCACTTTCCGGCTGGCTGCATCTGGGTGTCGCTGGCCAGCGTGCACGACCCGGCGGAGGTTGCGTCCGCGCTGGCGTCATCACTGGACATCCAGGCGCCGGCCGGGAGTACGCCGTTCTCGGCACTCTGTGACGATCTCGCCCAGCGCAATGCCCTGCTGGTCATTGACAACTTCGAGCAGGTCAGCGCCGCCGGGCCGCTCCTGACCGACCTCCTGCAGGCTGGCCGCTCACTCCGCATCGTGGTCACCAGCCGTTCTGTCCTCAACGTGACGGGCGAGCACCGGGTCGCTGTCGACCCCCTCGCGCTGCCCGGTACGCAGGTTGATGCGCGTGCGGTGGCCGAACTCGCTGCATTCCCGGCCATTCGCCTGTTCGTGGAGCGCGCCAACGCCGCCACGGGCGACTTTGCCCTGTCGCCCGACAATGCCGCGGACGTGGTGGCCGTTTGCCGGGCGCTGGATGGCCTGCCGCTGGCGATCGAACTGGCGGCGGCGCGCTTGCGCCACCTGCCGTTGGCCGCGATAACCGCGCGCCTCACCGACCGCTTCGGGCTGCTGGTGGATGGCCCACGCGATCGGCCGACCCGGCATCAGGCGCTGCACGATGCCATCGACTGGAGCTACAAGCTGCTCTCCTCCCCCGCCCAGGCGCTCTTTCGCCGCATGGCTGCGCTGCCGGGCGGCTGCACCCTCGCTACCGCCCGGATGCTTGGGTTGGGGGAGCACCAGACCGAGTTGGAGACGCTGGAGCGCATTTCGGCGCTGCTCGATGGCAGCCTGCTCGTTCGCCTGGCTGATCCGCTGGATGAGCCACGCTACGGCATGTTGGAGACCATCCGGCAATTCGGCCTCCAGCAATTGCGGGCTTGCGACGAGGAGGGAGACACGTATCGCGCCCTGGGTGCGGGCTACGCCGGGCTTGCCGATCGCGCGTGGGAGGCGATTGGCGGCCCCGAGCAAAAGCCGTGGGTTGATCGCCTCGACGCCGAACGCGGCAATGTGCGCGCGGTGTGTGAGTGGGCCATTCAGGCCCACGAGCCAGGGATCGTGCTTCGCCTCAGGACCATCCTCTGGCTGATCTGGGCCCAGCGCGGCAACCTGGCCGAGGGGCGTGCGTTGCTCCAGCGCGCGCTGGCGCACCCTGGTCCCATAGACGAGGGCCAGCGTGCGAACGCCCTCTTCGATCTCGGTAACCTGGCGTTTGAGCTCCATGACTTTGCCGTTGCCCGGGCAGCGTTCACCGAGTGCTACGAGGTGTGGGAGCGCACCGCGGATCGCGACGGCATAGCCAACGCGCTCAATGGGCTTGGGCTCCTGGATCGCGAAACAGGCGCATACCCCAGCGCGTCAGCGCGCTTTCAGGGGGCCCGGGAGATCTGGGCCTCGCTCCACAACGCGGCATTTGAGGCCCTGGCCCTGTTCAACCTCGGCACCGTCGAGATTGCGGCCGGGAATACGCACACCGCTCACGCCTGCTTTTCCGAGGTCCTGGCTCTCCGGCGTAGCCTCAACGACATCGATGGCTGCGCCTACGCAACACTCTATCTGGGACACGTCGCGAGCCTGGACGCGGACCTGGACCAGGCGAACGCGCTCCTGGGCGAAAGTCTCGCCATGTTCACGCGTCTCGGCGACCGCAGCGGCGAGGCATTCGCCCTGTATGTGATGGCCTATTGTGACTGGCTCGCAGAAGACGAGCACAAGGCGTTGAAACGGTTCCACGAGGCACTCTCGCTCTGGCATGCGCTCGCCAGCGCGGATGGAATCGTGGTCAATGTCGAAGGCATCGCGGCCGTGGCGGCCACACGCGGCGACGCCACCCTGGCCGCGCGGCTCCTCGCGGCCACGGAAGCGTACCGCGCCCGGATCGGCATCGTGCCGAGGTGGATCGAACGTCGACTGATCGAGACGGCGTGGGCTGCGCTCACGAACCGCCTCGACGCGACGGACGTTGACGAGGCGCGGCGGACCGGGGCGGCGCTGTCCCTCGACGAGGCGGCCCTCGCCGCCCTGCGTTTGCTCACACGATCCGCGGACGACGTACCGGTGAGCGTACTGGAGAAGCTCTCGGCGCGCGAGCGCGACGTCTTCGTGCTCCTGGCCGAGTACCGGACCGACCGGGAGATCGCCGAGCGCCTCTTCCTCAGCCACCGCACCGTTGAACGGCACGTCGGGTCGATCCTCGCCAAGCTCGAGGTGAAGAATCGCCGCGAGGCGGCCGCCCTGGGCTCGACGCGGCGCACCGGCGAGCCGCTCCCTGCCTGAACCCGCGACGCTGAGTAGTGAGTTTCTGCGCAATTTCCATCCTCAATTGCGTAGTTTCCCCTCATGTGTAGGTACCTGACCTCTGGCACGATGGCAGTGTCAGACGGCGCTCCTGCAGGAACTCTCCGACGACAACGTACCCAGTCATCGCAACGCCCTGGATACCGTGAATACGCGGCGCTCGGAGGCTGTCGCGATGACCACCTCGCCAGAAAGGGAGTCTCATGACCCGACGTCAGAAGCACCCTGTCCTGCGTAAGATCGCCTCCCGCCGCTGGCGCACGGAGGCAGTCAACAGCCGATCATCTCACCCCGACTGGGCTCACGACTCGCTGAGCCTGGATCGCGCGCGGCATCCCATGCTCCCCGCAGAGCGCATCCTGACGGCGCGCGAAACCGAGGTGCTGTATCACGTCGCCAGGGGTGAGACCGACCGGGAAATTGCGGAGCGGCTCTTTCTCAGCCGGCGCACGGTCAGCAACCACGTCTCGAACATCCTGAGCAAACTCGCCGTGGCCAACCGCCGGGACGCCGCCCGCACGGCGTTTCGGATTGGCCTCATTTAGGATCAGGCTACCCCTGGTTCGCTCGGTTGGCTGGCTGCCCGGAACGCGGACCTGGGGAAAATGGACCGGCGCCGCGTGCGGAAATTGGCTCTGGCGCCTGCGAATCCCCTCCGGTACGGTTGTCTGGCGCGCTGCCCTCACCGGGGCTGCGCCAGACCTAAGGAGGTCACACCATGCCAGAACGACGCCTGGTCCAGACCAGGAACCTCGACCGCTACGGGAACGACGCCCTGCCGTGGAGCCGGGTACACGACCAGCTTGCCTCGATCACCCCGGACCCGACTGCGATCTTCTACCTGAACACCACGCGGCCTGACGGCCGGCCGCACTCCGTGGGAATTGGCGCGGTCTGGCACGATGGTGACATGTATTTCACCAGCAATCTGGCCACGCGCAAATCGCGCAATCTCGCGAAAAACCCGTACGCCACGATTGCGACGCGACTGCCCGGCATGGACCTTGTGCTGGAAGGCAAGGCCGAACTGGTGAGCGATCCGGCCACCCTGGAGGCGCTGGCTGCCGTCTATCGCAAGAGCGGCTGGCCCGCCGACGTGGCCGGCGACGCGCTGACCGCGCCGTACAGCGCGCCGAGCGCAGGCCCGCCACCATGGCATCTGTATTGCATGCCCATCGACTCCGCCCACGGGGTCGCAACTGCCGAGCCGTACGGTGCGACACGCTGGAACTTCGCCAGCTAGCCGCCCGCAGATTGTCCTGCGCGCTCGAACACGAAGCGCTGCTCCGGCCCGGTGATGCTCGCGGGGATCGCGATGACCATCGCGGCTCCTGGGCCGCTTTCGAACGTGATGGTCGCGCCGTACGCCTCCGAAAAGAGCGAAAGCGGCGGATCGGCGAGCAGGAAAATGGCCGGATCATCAGCGCGTGGGAGCAGTTCCGAGCTTACCTCCCCGGCATCGAGCAACAGGCGGCCATCGCGCAGGGCCAGCGTGACATCCCCAAGGTCGGCGTTGGTGTACGCGCCGAGGTGAGCTTCGATGACCGCTGGGTCGACCCGCCCCAGGGCGATGGGCGCCGGGGCCGATGCGGCGAGCGCCACGATGGCGGCGTCGAAGTCAGCCGGCTGATCGAAAAGCAGTTCGAAGAGGCGCATCTGCACTGCGTACTCGAAGGCCAGCGGGAACGGGCGCAGCGAGAACGCGTTCGAGAGCATGACGATGCCCAGGTCCGCATCCGGCAGGAACGCCAGTTGCGACGTGTACCCGGTGGTGCCCCCGGCGTGGCTGATCATGCGCAGCCCCCGGTACTCGCCAACCATCCAGCCAAGGCCGTAGTGCGTCATGGTGGCCGCCATTTCAGGCGGACCGCCATACACATTGGGTACGGCTACCCCCGGCGTCCAGGTCTCCTCCAGGTTCTCCCGCGAAACGACACGCGCGCCGCCCGGGGCGACGCCGGAGGCCAGTTCCATCTGGAGCACCTGGGCCATGTCGCGCGCGGTTGACCAGAGTGCGCCCGCCGGGCGATACGGCAGCAGAACGCGCTCGGCAGTCAGGGGGACTGGGCGCAACCTCCCGGCGAGGTTGGTTGCGTGCGGTTGGGCGTAGTTGCCGGTGGCAAGAGCCGCCGCAGGATCAAAGGTGGTGTGCGACATGCCCAGGGGAGCGAAGACCCGTTGGTGCATGGCCAGGTCGTAGGCCAGGCCGATATCCCTGGAGCCGCTGCCATTCGCGATGCCCAGGGCGTAACCCGCGCTGGCGATGAGCAGGTTGTTGTAGATGAACTCCTCGCCGAACGGCGCGGCAGGCGGGGTATCCGCCAGGGAGGTCACCACCGACTCTGGGGTGAGGGCGCCACTCTCGAACGACGACTGCATATTGAGGCTGGGGATGCCCGAGCAGTTACAGAAGGCATCATGCATCGTCAGGTTCGCGGTCAGCGTGGGGTCGGCGATGGAGAACGCGGGCAGCACATCGACCAGCCGCGTGTCCCACGAGAGCAGCCCGTCATCCACGAGTGAGCCAGCCAGGGTAGTGGTGAGCGGCTTCGTGATCGAGCCGATCATCATCATGGTGTCCGGCGTGACCGGCTGCGTGCCTCCCGCCGCTCGCACGCCGAAGCCGTTCAGGTAGACCACCTCGCCGTCCTGGACGACCCCCACGGCCGCGCCCGGGACGTTGAAGCGCACCAGCGCCTCGGCCACATACGCCTCGAACGCGGTCCGCCGCTCCCCGGTGAGTGGCAGCGGCGTCCTGCCGGACAGGTCGATGCCCGTGACAGGGGAGGCTTCCTGGCCTCGCGCCATGCCGCCCGGCAGGAGTAGGGCGAACAGCGTAATGAGAACAACGGTCGAGCGCAAGGTGGACCTCCTTCGCTCAGGTGAACGTGGGCGAGCATCATCACCAGGGGGCCTGCATACCCTGGGCCAGTCGCCTCAGGTCGGTGCGGCAACGCGTCAGGTGCTGAATAGGTGGCCGACGTTGGCCAGGGGGAGATAGAGCGTCTGAGGCCGTTCCAGCAGCGGCGTGAACCCGAATGAGGCGTAAAATGCGGCGGCATGCTCATCGATCGCGTCGGCGAACACCGCGTGCGCGCCAATGGGCGCGGTCACAATGGTGCGGATAGCATCAGTCAGGAGCAACTCGCCCACACCTGCACCGGCGAAGTCGAGGTGGCGCGCCAGCCACCCGATCAGGACCGCTGGCACGGAGGGGTATCTGGGCAGCCGCCGAGCCAGGTCCGGAGGAATGTCCAGAAGCGGGACATTGCTGGCAGAGAGAGTGTAGAACCCGGCAAGCTGGTTCGTAGCCATGTTGCGCGCGACAAAGCACGTGGCGTAGTCGCGTTTGACATCCTGCGAAGCGACATCCCGAAAATAGCGGTCTATCCGGTCGTTGCCACAGCGAAAACTCGAGCGGTCGTGTGCCTTCGCCAGAGGTTCGATGACGAACTGCGCTGTCACCGGGGGGCAACGAGCGCAGCATGACGGCTGGCCGCGCGGACCAGCCGCTCATTTGGTTGCGGGGGATCGATAAGCGCCTCGGCGAAGCGAACCTGATCCTCACGGCTCAGACGGAGTATCTCGGCTTCGGCGACGACCCGCTTCGCGTCCTCGCCTGCGGTGGCGATGAGGTAAGCCGTCAGGCTGAGGCCCTGCAACTGGGCCGCCCGCTGCATCGTGACATAGATATGAGTTGGAATCCGTGCTTCCAAACGTGCGGTAGGTTGCTCGGTGTTTGGCATTGAGGTCTCTCCTGTTCGTCGCATTGTACGGCGATCTGCCGTACTCCTGCGAGGTCACGGAGCCGTCTCGGCCTTCCGGTACACACTCACGTGGAGCAGGCTGTCGGCGGTGAATGGCTGCTTGTGCCAGCCGCCCCAGCGCTCGGCGAGCGTCAGCCCCGCGAGGCGCGCCATCAGGTCGAGTTCCGCCGGCCAGGCAAGGCGGCAGACGATGGGGCCGAAGGCAATCCCCTCGCTGGTGA
>DAOUDE010000064.1:0-35484 GCA_034431475.1 Thermomicrobiales bacterium
CCCCACGCTGCAGCCAATCGACGCCCTCCGCCCGGTGGCCACGCGCATCCCAGAAGGGCTGGAGTGCGCCCGCCAGGCGCAGCAGGTCTGCCCCGGCGCCTGCGCTCTCCAGCCAGGCCAGGGCTTCGCGCAGGTTGGCGTGCTCGGATTCGATCTGCGCCAGCCAGGGCGTCTCCACCGCCCAGCCGGCCTGCTGCACCAGGTTCTGCTCGGCCAGGCGCAGGCACCACGCCGCGTGCCGGTTCCGCGCAGCGGCCTCCTCGCCGCGCTCCACCAACCGCTCCAGCCCGTACTCGCGCACCGTTTCCAGCATCCCGTAGCGCGGCTCGCCACCCGGCGCGATGATCGGCTGCAGCAGGCTGTTGGCCGCCAGCACGGTGACCAGGTCGAGCACGTCTGGCGCGTGGTGCGGGGTGGCGGAATCGGCGGCGCTCACCGGCGCGCCGGCCACGGCCTCCGCCGCATCCAGGGTAAAGCCGCCGGTGAACACCGCCAGGCGGCAGAACAGGGCCTGCGCGGCGGGGTCCAGCAGATCGTAGGACCAGGCGATGGCGTCACGCATCGTCCGCAGCCGGGCGGGCGCATCGTGCGGTCCCCCGGTAAGCAGGGGCAGGCGGCGCTCCAGGCGGGCCAGCAGGGCGGGCGGCGGCAGCACGGCAACGCGGGCAGCGGCCAGCTCGATGGCGAGCGGCAAGCCATCCAGGTGGCGGCAGATGGCGGCAACCACCGGGCCATTCGCCTCGGTCAGGGCAAACCCGGCGCGCACCGCCCGCGCGCGAGCCACGAACAGCGCGACAGCGGGCGCCCCGGCGAGGTCGGCGGGGGAGGTCGCGCCGGCCGCAGGCAGCGCCAGGGGCGGTACCGGCAGCAGGTGTTCGCCCTGGAGCCGCAGCGGCGCGCGGCTGGCGGCCAGCACCTGCAACCCTGGGCAGGCAGCGAGGAGATCGCCGATCTGCGCGGTGGCGGGCAGTACATGTTCGCAATTGTCGAGGACGAGCAGGAGCCGCAGCGGGCGGAGGTATGCGGCCAGCGCCACCGGCAGCGAGCGCTCGCTGCTCTCGCGCACCCCGAGCGCCTGCCCGATGGCGGACAGCACGAACGCCGGATCGCGGACCGGCGCCAGGTCCACGACGCACACGCCGTCCGGGAAGCTCCCGGACCCGGCCGCCTCACCCGCCGCCGCCAGTGCCAGCCGCGTCTTGCCCACCCCGCCTGGCCCGGTCAGGGTCAGCAGCGGCGCTGCGTCATCGAGCAGGAACGCGCGAGCAGCCTCCAGCTCCGCCGCCCGGCCGATGAGCCGGGTGCGGGGCTGGGGGAGGGTCGTGCCCGAACGCCCTGTTGCAGTCTCCATCATCCGGGCACGGTAGCAGATCATGCGCCTGAATTCGACACGCCAGGGCGCCGGTAGAGCCCCTGCGGTCACCCCGCTCCAGTGGTGGCCGCAGCCGCATTGCGTTCGATCACGTCCAGGACCGCCTGATGGTCTGCCGGCGGGCTGAACTCCAGGAATTCAACGTCCTCCTCCACAAACGGAACATGCCCCGGGGGGAGATAGAACAGGTCGCCGGCCTGGATGAGTTCTTCCCCATTGTCGGAGATCACCCGCACCCGTCCCCGCAGGACGTAGCCCCAGTGTGGGCACGTGCACTGGTCGTTCGGCAGGCCTTTCAGCAGGGCCGCGACATCGGCGCCAGCCGGGAGGGCGACGATCATCGACCGCGTTCCTCCCCAGTCCGCACCCCGGATGCCGGCCACCTCGTCACCAAACAGGAGTGGGAGGTCGTTGCGTGATGCGTGCATCGTGTTTACCTTTCGGTGTTTCTCACTATGCGGTCGTGGTGGCTATGGCCGGGCCTCGAGGATGAGGTTGAAGGGCGTGGCTGTGGCGCGGCGAAAGCGGGTGAAGCCCCCGGCTTCGACCACGTCGCGCAGCCGGGCTTCACCGGCCTGCGCCCCCAGCCCCAGGCCCACCTCCTGGCTGAGTGAGGCCGGGGTGCAGAGCATTGTCGAGGCTGCGTAGTAGAGCTTGCCGACCGGGTTCAGGTTATCGGCCAGGCGGTCATTGGCGAAGGGCTCGACGATGAGCCAGGTGCCATCCGCCGCCAGGGTCTCCCGCACGTGACGCGCCGCGCCGACCGGGTCCCCCATGTCATGCAGGCAATCGAAGCTGGCCACGAGGTCATAGCCGCTGCCGGGGTAGTCCTGGGCAGAGGCAACCTCGAAGTGGACGGTCTCCTCGACACCCGCTTCGCGGGCAGCTTCGTTGGCGCGGGTGATGGAGGCATCGTGGTAGTCAAAGCCGACGAACCGGGAGTTGGGGAAGGCCTGGGCCATGATGATGGTTGAGGCGCCGTGGCCGCAGCCGATGTCGGCCACGGTCGCGCCCTGCTGGAGTTTGTCCACCACACCATCGAGGGCAGGAAGCCAGGTCTGGACCAGATTGGCGCGGTAGCCAGTGCGGAAGAAGCGCTCGGTGCCGCTGAACAGGCACGGGTGATGCTCGTGCCAGCCGACGCCCTTGCCGGTCTGGAATGCCTCGCGAATCTTGGGTTCCGCCACCATCATGGCGTAGAGCGACTCGAAGAGGCCGGCGAGGAAGACCGGGCTGTCGTCGTCTGCCAGGACCATCGCCTGTTCCGGGCCCATGGCATACGTGTCCGCTTCGGCGTCGTAGCGGACGTAGCCGGCGGCGGCCTGCGCCGCCAGCCACTCGCGCACGAAGCGCTCGGCGGTGCCGGTCTGGGCCGCCAGTTGCGCGGAAGAAAGCGGCCCCAGCGTGGCCAGCGCCTTGTAGAGCCCGAGCCGGTCGCCGATCAGCATCAGCGGGGCGTTGGCGGCGGCGCCAAGATCACCAACCATCTGACCAAGAAACGCGTGGAGTTTGGCATCATCGACGGGAGTGGCAGTGGCGCTCATGCGAGTTGACTCCTTGCTGACGAATGCGGATTGCCGGGGAAGTGGTTGACGTCGCTCAGGAGGCCGGGGTCGCCATACTCATGCAGGTGGGCGACGCCATGGCGGCGGCTTCTGCGCCGTCCATCTCCACGCGCGCCAGCCACCCTGCGCCCACGTTCGCGCCGTCCTCGGGGGTGGCGCCATTGGCCGGGCCGGAGACATAGAGCACGCCGTTGCCGTCGAAGCCGAGGCCGACCGGGAAGTCCAGCCCCTCGGCGATGATCTCCATCGTGTCCGGGCCGCTCTGGCGCACGATGCGCCCCGTGTGCGGGTGCACGAAGGGGAAGCTCTCGGTGTTGTTCGTGGAAAGCTCGGCGGCGTAGAGCTTGCCGTCCGGGCCGAACTCCAGGTCGGCCACGCGCGTCAGGCCGGTCCAGGCGTCAGTCACCGTGCCATCGGGCGCGATCTTGACCACCTTGTTGCTGCCGTCCGCATAGGGCGGGGTGGTCTCGAAGGTCACGTAGACGTTGTCATCGGCATCCACGGCAATGCCGGTCGGCACTGGATGCTGCTCGGAGAGATCGGCGAGCGTGCTCATCTCCCCGTCCGGCGTGATCCGGATGATCTGCCCGCCCACGGCCTCGGAGACGAGCAGGGCGTCACTGGTCGCTTCCAGGTCGAAGAGGGAGCCATCGGTGGCGTAGTCCGGCGGCACGAACGCAGGTGGGTGCGTGACCAGCCAGGTGCTGATATCTCCCACCAGCGTCAGGGTGCCATCGTCGTTGCGGCGGAAGACGCCGCTGCTGGCCGAGGGGGAACCCCAGGTAGGCCCGGCCCCGCTGAGCAGGAGGTAAAGGTCGCCATCCAGGACCGCCACGTCCATCGCGCCCCAGACCCAGCCCATCTCCTCCCACAGCGTGGAGACGAGGCCCGGTACGAGCGGCGTGGCGCAGCCATCGGCCACGGTGACGACGGAGGAGGTCAGACCCGTGACCACCGTGTACCCCTCAACGATGGGGAAGCGGGCCTCGCCGCCGTTGCCGGCCAGCGCGAGGTAGAGCGTGCCGTCGGTTCCCCAGGTAAACCCACGGGGGTTGGTGACGCCATCGAGCACGACGGTGAGGCCAGCGCTGGGAGAGGTTGAGGTAGCCGGAGTGCCGTCCTGCGCGTGGGCGAGTGCGGCGCTGGAGAGCAGCAGACCCAAGATCAGCAGTGTGCGAATGAACGAGCGCATATCGGTCTCCTGGGTGATGAAGGCAAGGGCAATGCTGAAACCGGAAGAGCGCGCCGGGTGATCGTTTTCCCCCACCCCGGGGAGCGGGCGCGTGGAGGTCGGCGGCAGCGGGCGGCGGGCGCGGCGAGGGCATGGTGCTCCAGTGATCTCACGGCGGCGATGACGGCGACGCGCGGCGGCATGGCGACAAGGTCGTGCGCGCCGGCGGGAAACGGCTCCCGGGCGGGCCGGAACGCCCGCCGCGTCTGCGTGGAACATGGCCGTGATGATGCAACATGACTGTATCAGACATTCGTTTCATAGGGAAGATGGGGGCCAGGTCCGATAGGGGAAGCGCCAACCGTTCGCTTTGCAAGCGCACACCATTCCTCCGAGGTGGCTGAGGACCGTGCCATCACCTCGCGTGGACACGCTCAGCCCGGGCGATCTGCCGGAGGCGACCCACCAGGTTGCTGGTGAGATGTGATGGATCTATTGGCCGGAGCGGCGCCGGGGTGAGAACGGTAGGGGAGCGATGCGGCGCCAGCTTCGACTGTGCACCAGCATGGCCGGTAGACGGGGTATTGCCATCCGTACAAGATACTGAATTTGTGGGGAATTACGGGATGGGTATCACCTGGGGGCAAGCCGCGCCGCGACGGCGGCAGCGTCACGCCGATTGGCGACGCCGAGTTTGCCGAGAATCCTCGACACGTGAGACTCGACCGTTCGGGTCCCGATGTACAGGCGCGCTGCGATCTCCGGATCGCTCAGGCGTTGGCCGAGGAGCGTGAGCACATCCCGTTCGCGACGCGTGAGTAGGGCGAGGTCCGCCACGGGCGTGAGCGACCCATGCCGAGCCGGCGTCTCGGGGCCGTGCGTGTCGGTGAGCAGGTCGGCCGAAGCAGGAGCGGTACCGATCTCTATCGCTTCTTCAAAGGTGAGGGCCCAGCCGCTCTCCCAGGCGGCGGCCGCCTCATGGGGAGCCGGCAGCACCGGGAAGGCGACGTGCCCGTGTTTCCGGGCCACATGACGCACCAACTCGGCCTCTGCGCCCAGGGGGCGGTCGGTTCGCCACCAGGATTCCGGTATGCCGAACGACCATTCCAGCGCCCAGACCGCGTGAAAATCGAGCCCATTGCGGCGGCAGAAGGCCTCGGTAGCACCGTACAGCCGGGCGGCGTCGCGCCAGCGGCCGAGGGTTGCCAGCACGCCGGCCACGCCAGCGAGTGCGCGGGCGCTGCACCGGAGATCCTGGAACTGCCAGCCAAACTCGAGTGCGTTGCGATAGAGGGCGAGCGCCTGGGTGGCTGCGCCCTGCGCGCGCACAACATGTCCCCAGTTGAGCAGCGTCCAACTCAGCATCGGCTGAGGTGATCCCGTGCGGCGGGCATTGGATTGCTGGTGGCCTGCCATGGCGCTCATGATCTGCGCCGCTGTGCGGAGTTCGCCGCGCAGGAAGGCGACCCAGCCACGGAGCATCTCAAGGTGATCGACGATGTTCTGTTGCCCGGTGAATGAATGGAGCGCCGTGCATTGACGCAGGGCATCGTCGATGGCCGTGGCGGCGAGGTCCGGATCACCGAGGCCCAGCGCGATATGCGCCGCAAGCAGCAAGGCAACCACGCTCCCCACTGTGTCGCCGGCCGCCTGCAACGCGGGGATCACCTCCTGGCAGCGTATCAGCGCGTGTTCCGAGTCGCTTTGGGCGTACAGCACGCCAGCCAGCCCGAGGAGGCCCACGCGGCGGGCTTCGGGTGAAGCGCCCGGTTGCTGCAGCCCCCACTCCAGCCACCGGCGGCCGTCCGGCAGGAGGCCGGTCACCCGCCAGAAGTAGTCAAGCTGCCCGCCCAACAGGAGCACGCGGGACGCATCGCCTGTGGCCTGAAACCAGGTCAGCGCTGCCCGCATGTTTGGATAGTCGGCTGCCAGTTGATCCAGTACCGCGCGAAAATTGGGGAGAAAGGCCAGCAGCATCGCATCCAGGCGAAGCGGGAGGTCCTGGAAATAGCCGGCGTGACGCCGGGCGATGGCCTCGCTGTCGTTGGTGTGCGGAAGCTCGGCCAGGGCGAATTCCCGGATCGTCTCCAGCATCGTGAACCGCGGGCTTGCGGCCTGGTCGGGGTATTGCCGCACCACCAGGCTCTGGCCGATCAGGGTGTCCAGGCGCTGCAGGGCATCGGGCATGGCCCGCCCACTCACGGCGGCGGCGGCGTCCAGCGTCCACCCGCCTACGAACACGCCCATGGCGCAGAAGAACGCCTGATCGTCCGCGTCGAGTAGGTGATAGCTCCAGGCAATGGCATCGCGCATGGTCTGATGACGCGCTGGCGCATCACGCGGGCCGTGGGCAAACACCGGCACATCGCGCGCCATCAGTTCCAGCATGGCCGCTGGCGGCAAGGTCGCTATCCGGGCCGCTGCCAGTTCGATGGCCAGCGGCAAGCCATCCAGCCGCTGGCAGAGGGTGGAGACTGCGGCCACATTGCTGACTGTCAGGGCGAACGCAGGGTCGCTCGCGCTGGCGCGTTGGACGAAGAGTTCAACAGCCGGCGACGTGCGGATACTGGCGAGATCGGGCGCAGGCCCGTCCGGAAGTGCCAGCGGCAGCACGGGGAGCAACTGCTCGCCGCGCGCGTGGAGTGGCGCACGGCTGGTCGCCAGCACCTGCAGGGCGGGGCAGTTGGCCAGAAGCGAAGAAACCAGGCCGGCAACCGCACCGGCGAGATGCTCGCAATTGTCACAGAGGAGCAGGACCTGCGAATGGCGCAGGTAATTCACGATGGCGTCAACTGTGCTCTGATCGGTGGCCGGAGCGATGTTCAACGTTGCCGCCAGGACCGTGGGCGCCATGCTCGGGTCACGGATCGGCGCCAGGTCGCACCAGATCACCCCAGCGGCGAAGTGCCGGGCCACGTCGTTGGCGATAGCGAGTGCCAGCCGCGTTTTGCCGACGCCGCCGGGGCCGGTCAGGGTCAGCAGCGGCACGGCCTCCTCGAGCAGGAAGGCGCGGGCCGTCGCCACCTCCGCCGCCCGGCCGATGAGCCGGGTGCGGGGGTGAGGGAGGGACGTGCCCGGACGCCCTGTTGCGGTCGCCATCATCCGGGCACGGTAGCAGATCATGCGCCTGAATTCGACACGAACCAATGGCCAGGAGTTCGCCGCCCGGCGCATGCAGATTCAGGCGCGGCTGGGACCTCTCAAGCGCCCATTATGTGCCTGCCGTTACCAGTCAGCGTCGTTGCTGCGGCCCGGGCAGCAGCCTACTCTGGCGCGGGCGGGTAGATATTGGAGATCAACAGCACCACGGGTTCGTCGCCGTCATTCGCAAAGGCGCCCGCCGCGAACGGCGGCCACATGAACCCGTCCCCCGGCTGCAGTCGCGTCGTGTCCCCGGCCGCCAGCGTCTCCGAGGTTTCCGCGTCCGGGGTGGCCTCATTGGCCGCCCGCGTGACCACGATATCGGTGTCAAAGTCGCGCAGGGTCAGTGTGCCGGATTCGACCAGGTGGAGGCCCAGCCCGGGATCGCCGGGGGGATAGGTGACACTCGCGCCCGGCGCGAACTCGATGCGGAAGAGGACGATCGAGACCGGCGCGGCGGGCATGGTCGCCGCGTCCACCACGCCGAAGTCGGCGAACTCGCGGAAGGTCATGTCTCCGGTGAGGATCGGCTCCACGACCTCTGGCGTGGCGTCCTGGGCGAGCACCGCCGGGCCAGCCATGAGCGCCAGCAGAACGAGAACCGCACACATTGAGAGACGGCGATGCATGATGGAGATCTCCCCGGTGGTCGGCAAAGCAGGACGAGAGATCACGACGACGCAGCGTTCGCGCGCGGCCGGGCTTCAAGGTTGCTCCGGCCGTGCGCTGGCTGGCTGGGCTACAGCAGCGACAGGAACGCCGCCACCGTTCCCTCCGGGTCGTTCAGGTTGACCATGTGGGTGTCATCCATCTCGATGACGGTCCAGTTGGGTTCCGAACGCACGCGCTCGGCGGCGAGGACCACGAAATCCGTTTGCGGATCGGCTTCCATATCCTTGTCGCCGGTACACAGGATGAACGCGTGAGGCACCGCCGCTGCCGCCGGATTGCTGATCTCGATGCGCTGCAGATTGCTCAACTCCGGATGCGGCACGAGCTTGGAGATGAACCACTCCGCCTCTTCGGGATCGTTGATGGCGCCGCGCAGCCAGTCCTTGATGGCGGGGAAGACCGGGCGGAAGCCGAGCGTGTCCATCTCCACGCTGGCGGTGATGTCCTCGACCAGGAAGTCCCTGGCTTGCTCGGGAGGAACAATCTCGTAGTCGTTCTGGCCATCAAGGGGCAGGTCGGCGTCGAGATACACCAGCAGCCGCAGGCGCTCGGGAATGCGCTCGGCCACGCCGGTGATGATCATGCCGGCGTAGCTGTGGCCGACCAGCACCACGTCGTGCAAATCCGCGAACTCGATGGTGTTGACGACATCGGTGATGTGAGTATCGAGATCGATAGCGGGGTTGGCGAGATGGACGCGATCCCCGAGCCCGGTGCAGGTGACCTCGTAGACCTGGTGGCCAGCGGCCCGCAGCAGCGGCGTGACCAGATGCCACACGAACGCGCCGGTCCACTGGCCGGGCACCAGCACGAAGGTGGCGGGTTCCGTTTGCGCTGCTGCCGCGGGCAGCGCGCGGCCTGCCAGGCCGGCGGCGAGGCCACTGGCTCCGAGCCGGAGCGCCGTGCGGCGAGAGGTCGACGTGACGCGGGGTGCCGTGATGCGCTGGGTAGACATCTGTCCCATACCTTCCTCGACTCGCGCGGTGGCGCATGGACGATCCACGCGCCTGGTCGAGCCCGGTGTGACCGGTCTCAGGCGTAGCATGGGGCACGCTCCCTCGGGAGACATCCACAGAAAATGGGGAAATACGGGGGAAGTTCCGGGCGCTGACTTCGGCTTTGACGCCTGAGAGGAAATGCCGATCGCCAGGCACGGCGTCAGCCCGGACCTTCGCGGTCGCTCCGCCGGAGGTCTTTAGCCTCCGGCGGGCCGATCGAAGCGCCTCGCAACGACCATGCTGCCTCCCTCTCGCATTTCACACCAGGCGATTTAGACCAACGCGTGCCGGAAGGCCAGCGCGGCGGCCTCGCGCCGGTTGGCAGCCCCGAGCTTGGCGAGCAGATTGGCGACGTGGGTGGCCACGGTGCTTGGCCCGATGAACAACTGCTCCGCAATTTCGGCGTTGGTGCGCCGCAGGCAGAGCAGCGAGAGGATTTCGCGCTCGCGACGCGTCAGGTGAAAGTGGATCGAGGCTGGCTGCTCCGCCGCCCGCCCCAGCCGCTGTGGCGTCAGCACCGGGCCTGGATCAGGCGATTCCGTGGCGGCCCAGGCGTCCTGGACACAGCGTGCCCCGAGCACCTGGACTGCGACCGCATGGGCGAGCGCGACGGCCTCGTCGATCTCAAGCCCCGCCCCACGGCGCAGCGCTTGCCCCAGGCTCGCCGCAGCCATCCGATCCGCCAGCCGGGCGAGCGACCAATCCACGATGTCGTGGTCGGGCGCTGCGCGAAAGGCGTGAAATGGCGTGCTGGTCTTGATGGCGCTGGCGGCGCCGAGCAGGTGCGCACCGGTTGCGGCGTCTCCCGTGACAGCGGCGACCGCGCCCATACCACGCAGCGAGCGAGCCAGCGCCGGCTCGAACCCTGTGTGCCGGGTTATGGCCACCGACTGGATCAGGTTGCGTGTGGCGTCGGGCGCACGGCCGATCATGATCTGGATCACGCCGAGCTCCCCCAGGATCATGCCGAGCCGGCGGCGGCCGCCCGGCGCTTGCAGATAGGAGATCCCCGCAGTGAGACGGTCGAGCGCCGTGGCAGTGTCGCCAGCCTGCTGGGCGACCAGGCCTTGCAGGCAGAGCTGGGAGCCGATCCAGAGCGTGCCGTCTGGCGTTGCGCCGGCGACCGCGCGGGGCGCCAATTCGGATTCCTTGTGCAGCGCCATGGCGTGCTCCAGGTCACGCCGCGCCAGCGCCAGGCTGCCGAGCGAGTGAAGCACAACCCGGCGCAGGCGGAGATCGTGGCTGGCGCGCGCCAGCCCGGCCGCCTCGGCGAGGAGCGGCTCGGCGGCGGCAACCTGGCCGTGCTGGAGGAGAAAGACGCCAGCGGCTTCCCGGCACTGGGCGCGCAGCGCGGCTGGTTGGTCGCTGTCGCTGGTCATGGCCAGGTCCAGCCACCGCAGCCCCTCGCCGGAGAGCGACCGGGTGATCCAGAACGGCGTGAGGCCGCTGCTGAGTTCGCTCAGGGCGCGGGCCTGGCCGCGCGCGTGAAGCCATTCCAGCGCCTGGCGGAGGTTCGCTTCCTCCGGCATGACGACCGGGACCCAGGCCGGGTCGCCGGGAAAGGCATGGTAGAGATCCAGCCCGGTCACCAGATCGCGGAAGTACGCGGCGTGCCGGTCACGGGTGTCCGCTTCGTCGCCGCTGTCGTGCAGGCATTGCCGCCCGAACTCCCGGATCGTCTCCAGCATGGTGAAACGCGGAGCCGACGTGTCGGGGTCGGAGCGGCGCACGATCAGGCTCTGGTTGGCGAGGGCATCGAGATGCGCCACCATTTCCGGTACGGGGAGCTGGCAGACCGCCGCCGCGGCGGCCAGCGTCCAGCCACCGGTAAACACGGCCAGGCGGTGGAAGACCCGTTGTTCCGCTGGCGCAAGCAGGTCATGGGACCAGGCAATCGCATCGTGCAGGGTGTGGTGGCGGGCCGGAGCATCCTGCGGGCCCGTGCCCAGCACTTGCAGGCGATGACTGAGCAGGGCCAGCAGGGCCGCCGGTGAGAGCAGGTTCACGCGGGCCGCCGCCAGCTCGATCGCCAGCGGGAGCCCATCGAGACGTTGGCAGAGCTCAGCCACCACCCCGGCGTTCTGCTCGGTGAGGTCAAACTGCGGATCAACGGCTCGCGCTCGCTGCGCAAAGAGGCGGGCCGCTGGCATGGTGCGCACGACCCGCAGGGGCGACGCAGGCGGCGGCGCCGCCAGTGGTGGCACCGGCAGAAGTTGCTCGTCGCGCAGATGCAAGGGGGCGCGGCTGGTCGCCAGCACCTGCAGCGCGGGGCAACCTGCGAGCAGCGTGGCGATCAGCGTGCCCACCGGGGCGATGAGCTGCTCACAGTTGTCGAGGATGAGCAGGACCTGCGTGGGCCGAAGCTGCATGACGATGCGGTCGATGAGCTCCGCATTGCCGCCCGGCATCATCCCCAGGGCCGTGGCCACGACGGCCGGTAGCACCAAGGGGTCGCGGACCTGCGCCAGATCCACGAAGCAGGCTCCCTCGGCGAACTCCCGCGCGATCTCCCCGGCAATGGCCAACGCCAGCCGCGTCTTGCCCACCCCGCCGGGGCCGGTCAGGGTCAGCAGGGGCACGGCCTCATCGAGCAGGAAGGCACGCGCCGCCGCCTGTTCCACCGACCGGCCGATGGGACGGGTGCGGGGGTGAGGGAGGGCGGTGGGTTGAACCGAGGCAGCAGTGACCACCAAACGATCCGTTCAGGATGCAGGACCCGAGCCTGGCGGCGCACGCCGCGCCGGGTTTGACTGGCTCTGCGCTCTATGCTGCTGGCACAAGGGGAGGTTGTCATCCGTAGGAAGTACGCAACTTCCTACCCAGGCGGGAGCATGTGGCGGCTGGAAGCCCTCACCCCCAGCCCCTCTCCCTTCCTCCTTGCGCAGGGCGAGGGGAGCCGGTCCGCGTGGGCAGGGCCAGGACCTGGTGCGCCGAGGCCTGGGTTGACGTTTTTAGCGCGGAACTGGCATCCGACGTCGCCACCGAAAGCCCCTCTCCCTTCGCGAAGGGAGAGGGGTTTGGGGTGAGGGTTCGCCACGAGCGGCACGCGTCGTAGCCCATACCTCCCCCAGTCTGCCGGTGCGCGGGAGCGAGGAGCCGCAGGGCGATGGGCTGGAGGAAACCTGGCGTCACCATGCGGAATCTGGCGCCGACGCCGGAGATCAGAAGCCCCTCTCCCGCGCAAGTCCTTCGGGAGAGGGGTTGGGGTGAGGGCGCGCCGCGGGCAACCCCCAGCATTCGCCCTTACCTCCCCCAGTCAGCTTCGCCGGGCGAAGTGGCTGGAGGTGAGGGTTCCTTGCCGGGCTACAGCAGCGACATGAATGCCTCAGCCGTGCCTTGCGGGTCGTTGAGGTTAACCACGTGGTTGTCGTTCATCTCAATGACGCGCCACAGGGGATCCGAGCGGACCCGTTCGACATGCAGGACATAGGGATCCATCTGCGGATCGGCGTCGAGATCCTTGTCCGCCGTACACAGGATGAAGGCGCGGGGAAGCGCCGCGGCCAATGGGTTGCCCAGCTTCACGGGTTGCTGGTCGCTCAGGAGCGGATGTGGCACTAACCTGGAAATGAACCATTCGGCCTCGGCCGGGTCAGTGACCATATCCCGCACCCACTCCTCGATCCCTGGGGTCACTGGCCGGAAACCTGGCATGCCGGCTGCCATGCCGTCCGCGAGGTCGGCTGCGATGGCCTCCTGTTTGGCCGTTTCGTCGATGAAGTCGGCGTCGTAGCTGTTCTGACCGTCGGTGGGAACCGAAGCATCGAGGTAGACCAGCATCCGCAACCGTTCGGGCACCCGCTCGGCGACCCCGGTGATGATCATGCCGCTGTAGCTGTGACCGACGAGGACGACGTCGTGCAGATCCGCGAACTCGATGGTGTTGACGACGTCGGTGATGTGGGTGTCCATGTCGATAGTCGGGCTGGCGAGATGGACGCGGTCTCCGAGTCCAGTGCACGTGACCTCGTACACGTCATGGCCAGCCGCTCGCAGCAACGGTGTCACCCGATGCCAGATAAACGCGCCGGTCCACTGGCCGGGTACCAGCACGAAGGTCGCGGGCTCGGCTTGCGCTGCCGCCGCGGGCAGCGCGCGGCCCGCCACGCCGACGGCGAGACCGCTGGCCCCGAGCCGGAGTGCGGTGCGGCGAGAGGTGGATCCTCCCCAAGGTACACGGAGACGCTTGCTGGACATTGACGCATACCTTTCACGTCGTGCACGTCAGCGTGCGGACGGCCCGCGCGCCGGGGCTGCCATGGTGGGCATGCAGTGAGCATGGGGCCGGCGCCCCGTGCTGGCATCCGTAAAAATTGACGAAAAATCCCCCGTAGTCGCCCGGGTGAGCCGGGTCAGATCAGCGCCCACTGCATGGCGATGGCCGCTGCTTCGCGCCGGTTCGCTGCGCCAAGCTTGGAGAGAAGGTTGGCCACGTGAGTCGCCACCGTGCGCTGCCCGATGAAGAGCTGCTCGGCAATCTCGGCGTTGGTGCGCCGCTGGCACAGCAACACCAGGATCTCCTGCTCACGGCGCGTCAGATGCAGGTGGATGGGCGCCGGGGATACCGGCGGGATGCTGCTGATCCGGGCGGGTTCAGGGGCTGGCCCGGGATCGGGGACCTGCGCCTCTCGCCAGATCGCCGCGACGCGTGCCTCGCCCAGGACCGGGCGCAACACGTCGCGAGTGAGTGCCACCGCCTGCTCGGTTGCGAGGTCAGCGCCGGCGCGCTGCGCCCGCTCCAGGTCGCCGGGCGCAAGGTGGCCTGCCAGCCGGGCGCGCACCCAGTCGCTGATCTCCTGGTCGGGCGAGGCCCGGGTGATGAGCAAGGGCGCGCGGGCGCCGATGGCGTCGGCCGCGCCCAACAGGCAGGCGCTTTCGCTGGCCTGGCCCGTCACCGCGGCGAGGGCGCTTGTGCCCCGCAGCGTCCGTTCCAGCGCGCGGTCATACCCCGTGCTCCAGGTGAGGGCGACGGACTGCAGCAGGTTCGCCGCCGCCTCTGGCATCTGGCCGATCGTGACCTGGATCACGCCGAGTTCCCCCAGGATCATGCCGAGCCGGCGGCGCCCGCCCGGAGCTTGCAGGTAGGGGATGGCGGCGGTGAGGCGCGCCAGGGCCGTGCCGGTGTCACCCGCCTGGTACGCCACCAGCCCCTGCAGCCACAGCTGCGCCCCGATGTAGAACTCGCCATCGGGCGTTTCGGCAGCGACGGCGCGCGCCACGTGCTCCGATTCGACGTGCAGGGCCATCGCGCGGGCGAAATCCCGCTGCGCGGTCGCCAGGTTGCCGCGCGTCTGAAGCGTGTGCCGCAGCAGGCGCCGGTCGCCACAGGAGTGGGCTAGGGCTAACGCCTCGTCGATGAGTGGGGCGGCAGCGGCCACGTCGCCGAGTTGCATCAGAAAGTAGCCGGCGGTTTCCCGGCACTGCGCCCGCAGGATCGCCGGCAGGTGCTGATCGCCCGCGATGGCGCGTTCCAGCCAGCGGAACCCTTCGAGCGGCTGGGAGCGCGTGATCCAGAACGGCCCGAGACTCCCGCTGAGCACGCTCAGCGCGTGGCGGTCGCCGCGCGTGTCGGCCCACTCCAACGCCTGCCGGAAATTGGCCTCCTCCGGCGCGATGGTTGCGAGCCATGAGGCGTCGCCGGGAAAGGCGTAGAACAGGTCGAGCGAGACCACCAGGTCGCGGAAGAACCCGGCGTGGCGGGTGCGGGCAGCGGTCTCCTCGTCGCTCTCGCTCAGGCGTGCCAGCGCGAACTCGCGGATCGTTTCCAGCATCGTGAAGCGCGGGGTGGGCGCATCCGGGTCTGAGCGGCGCACGATGAGGCTCTGGTCCGCCAGGGCTTCGAGGCAGGCCAGGGTTGCTAGCACGGGGAGGTCGCAGACGGTGGCGGCGGCCTCCATCGTCCAGCCGCCGGTAAAGACGGACAGGAGGCGGAAGGCGTGTTGCTCCGCTGGCGCAAGCAGGTCGTAGGACCAGGCAATCGCGTCGTGCAGGGTGGCGTGCCGGGCCGGGGCGTCGCGCGGGCCCGTGCCCAGCACCTGCAAACGCTGGCTCAGCAGCGCCAGCAGGGCCGCTGGCGAGAGCAGGTTTGCGCGGGCAGCCGCCAGTTCGATCGCCAGGGGCAAGCCATCGAGGCGTTGACAGAGGTGGGCGATGGCGGTGGCATTCTGTTCGGTGACGGCGAACTGCGTGTGAACGGCCCGCGCGCGTTGCTCGAAGAGCATGGCGGCCGGCGCGGTGCGCATGAGCCGCAGGTGGGCATCCCCCGGCGGTACGGCCAGCGGCGGGACCGGCAGGAGGTGTTCCGCGCGCAGGTGCAGCGGCGCGCGACTGGTCGCCAGCACCTGCAGCGCGGGGCACCCTGCCAGCAGCGTGGAGACCAGATGGCCAACCGGGGCAAGGATATGCTCACAGTTGTCGAGGACGAGCAAGACCTGCGCCGGCCGCAGATGGGCGACGAGGTCCGCCGTGAGGGCGCGCTCGCGCCCCGGCCTCAGCCCCAGCGCCGTGGCAATGGTTGCCGGCAAGACGTCCGGGTCGCTCACCGGCGCGAGGTCCACAAAGGTCACGCCATCAGCAAAGGCCGCGCCGGCCTCGGCGGCCACCGCGAGGGCGAGTTGCGTCTTGCCGACGCCGCCCGGCCCGGTCAGGGTCAGGAGCGCAACGCCCTCATCCAGCAACAGCGCACGGGCCAGCGCAAGCTCGGCGTCGCGGCCGATCAGGCGGGTGCGAGGCATCGGGAGCGATGCGCATGATGAACGCGGCACGTTTCTCATAGACGGAAAACAGTATCAGAATGTGGCGTGATTGAGCGAGTCACGGCGTTGGCGACGAACGGAGGCCACGGCCTGGGCAGCGCACGGGCCTGCCACACGGCACAATACGCGGGACCCGAATCGTCTTGCTCCACCACCACCCGGAGGGCCCATAACGTTGCCAAGCGATGCACACAACCCTGCCGGAACCGAGCGTCCCGCGTTCATCCCGGGCGTCACGCTCTGTGGGCGCTTCTACGAGGAGGCCGTGCGCCCGATCCTGGCAGAGGCATTCCCGGCGCTGACGTACTCCGCCGCGCTGATCGGCTCCGGCTCGGAGGTGCCTGGCTACGACACCGCGCGCTCGACCGACCATGAGTGGGGTCCCCGCCTGCTCCTGTTTGTCGATGAGCAGGCGTATGCGGACGTTGCCGAGCCGATGCACGCGGCACTGAGCCTGCGCTTGCCGCGCGAGTTCGCCGGATACTCCACCCACTTTGGCGAGCCAGATACCGAGGGGGTGCAGGTGCGCGAAGCGTTGAGCGCTGGCCCGGTCGCGCACAAGGTGGAAATCCACACGCTGCGCCAGTTCTTCCTCGACCGCCTCGGCGTCGATCCACGCAGTGGCCTCTCACTGCGAGACTGGCTGATGCTACCGCAGCAGAAGCTGCTGGAGGTCACCGCTGGCCGCGTGTACCACGATGGCCTGGGTGAACTGGAAGACATGCGAGCGCAGCTTGCCTGGTACCCGCGCGATCTCTGGCTCTACCTGCTGGCGGCGCAGTGGCAGCGCATCGCGCAACAGGAGCCATTTGTGGGCCGGGCCGGTGAGGTTGGCGACGAGGTGGGGTCGCGCCTGGTGGCCGCCACGCTGGTGCGCGATCTGATGCGCCTCTGCTTCCTGATGGAGCGCCGCTACGCGCCGTACACCAAGTGGTTCGGCACGGCCTTCGCCCGGCTGGAGATCGCCCCGGTGCTCACGCCGTCGCTGCACGGGGCGCTCGGCGCGGGCTCATGGCCGGAGCGGGAGCGGCATCTGTGCGCCGCCTACGAGGCCGTGGCCCACATGCACAACGCGCTGGGCATTACGGGGCCGCTCGAGGATTACGTGACCTTTTTCCATGACCGGCCGTTCCGGGTCCTCCACGGTGGGCGCTTCGCCGCAGCCATCATCGACGTGATCGCTGACGACGAGGTTCGGGGTCTTGTCGGCCGGGTCGGGATGATTGGGGCGGTCGATCAGATCACGGACAACGTCGACGTGCTCTCGAATCCCGCTCGATACGTGACGATGCGGGCTCTCTACGCGTGAATCATTGTCCGTCGTTGAAGCGCATTTCGAGAGGGAAAGGGAGCGCCAGGCCTGTCCGCTGATCACCGGCCGGGTTGATCAGGAAACGCATTACTGTCCGGCTGGCCTCTTCGGCTGGAAGAAACTCTGCCGAGCGTGCCCCATGGGTTGTTCGGTGACCGCGCGGGCGCAGAACGCGGTCGCAACGCGTCAATGGCAATGGCGGCCGTCAGGAACGCGAGCATGACGATCCCGAACCCTCCGATGGCGAGAGTGTGGACTGTGCTCTCATTGATCTGGACTGCATTTGGGGAGAGGTGCGGCAGCCAGTCAAGACCGATGGCCATAATCAGGAGCGCCGCGGTGAGACAGGCTGGCCACCAGAGCGTGGCGTAAGCCAGTCCGCCGCCGACAGCCACGATGGCGGCAATGACAAAGGCCACCGTAAGCCACCAGCCGGATCCAGATGAAAGCGCCGCAACGATCCAGAGAATTCCCGTCATCATTGCGGCGACCGACGCCGAGCGTCCCCACGCGGTCCGGGCGGGGGTCAAGGCCAGGAATGGCCGAAGTGGAATCCGCCCTAGTACCTGCCGGATCATCCACGTGACGACCGGGAATAGCACCCATTCCAGGAGGTCGGAGAACAGTGCATACATGAGTTTCATGACATTGCTCCGAGGCGTGGCGTGTCGCGTAGATCGCCTATGAGTAGGGCCGGAACGTCGGGTGCGCACCTGAGCCGCCCGGAATCACGA
Source organism: Thermomicrobiales bacterium (assembly GCA_034431475.1). Classification (GTDB taxonomy): domain Bacteria; phylum Chloroflexota; class Chloroflexia; order Thermomicrobiales; family UBA6265; genus JACCXM01. The sequence goes on from DAOUDE010000064.1 coordinate 17,721, forward strand.
ACGGGTGGAGCACTTTCCGCTAGTTCTGACATGAAATGTCTAGCCGGGCCGCTTCACGGTGAACAGACATGATCAGCGCAGCGGTGGCATACCGGGCCTGGTCGAGCGATTGCTGGCCGCTCATGACGGTCTGCCACATTGAGGTCAGTAGGGCGAAGAGATCGACATAGCGCTGCTGCAGGCCCTGCATGGCTGGTGGGGCGTCCTCCGCGATCTGGGCCCGAAGGAACGGATCGTACTCGGCGGTTGCCCGAGTGATGAAGTCTTGTGTCGTTTCATCGTTCAGGTCGCCGGCGCTGATGCCTTCTTGCATGGTGACCGCCGTGTCCGCGAATGACATCCAGCGAGCATACGTACGGCTGTACCACTCGGCCGCATCCATGCCGTAGCAGGCAGCGTCGAAAAACTGGGGACTGTAGATCAGGTTGCAGTCCCGTTTGAGTTGGCGTGAAAGCGCAAGAAATTCCAGCAGGTCTGTCAGGAATTGGCCGTCGGCCGACACCACGCCGAGCAGGTTGGTCCCGGTGTCGGCGTCGCGCGTCGTTGCCTGGAGGCGCTGCAGCATGTCGTCAATGTGGACTTGTAGCGCTTTCCCCGCCGGCGGAGGCTGACTTCGCTCAAGGTTGTCGTGCGCCCGGTCGAGGACCGCGCGAAATTCCGCATGCGACCCGGAACTCGAATCTGGGAAGAGCGGCAGGAAGATGGGGTCAACGTTGGTCGCGGTGCCTGCGAGCCAGGTTGCGGCGCCAGCGCAGGCAGCTAGAGCGGATGTCCCCTCGATGTTCTGATTGATCCCGAACAGGAGGTTCTCATTCGCGGGCGCAGGGGTGGCCACTGGTTGTGCCGGCGAGGGGACGATCGTCCACAACGATGCCCGCTGATCGTCTGACGAGGTCGTTGCCCAGCCAGCGATGGAACCGTCGGAACCGATTGCGGCTGCTGAACTACGCCAGCCACCGAGTGTGCCCAGGTCGCGCATGGTCCCTGCATCCCACACGAAGGCACGCATGACTTCCGCAACCGAGAAAGCGCCACCGACGACTCGCCCCGTGTTATCAATCCCCGTGGCGTAACTCTCCCGGCCGCCGAGTGTGCCCAAATCAATGATGCCGGATTTGTCCCAAAGCGCGGCATGTGGCTGACTATCGCCGATGGCCCCGCCGGCGATTTGCCCATGATCGTTGAGGGCACGGGCATACGACGCCGCACCGGGAAGCGCGGCCATTTCGCTGCCGGTCCAGGTCACCGCCTGTTCCGCCCCGTCGGAGTTTTCGACGAAGCCGACCATCTGGCCATGGTCAGTGATGGCGAACGCGCGACTCGCCTGGTCGTTGATCGTCCCAAGTTCGACCATCGTCCCGCCGTCCCACAGGAAGGCGTGGGCATCGTCTGAGCCTGGGGTGACTGTTGACCAGCCTACGATTTGGCCCTGGGCGTTGATGCCCTCTGCTCCACTCTGATCGCCACCCAGGGAGCCAAGGTCGAGGATGGATGTGTCTCGCCAGAGAACGGCCCGCCGCTTGCCATCGATGTTTTCGGCCCAACCCGCGATGAGGCCATCGTCGTTGATGGCTGTCGCCATGCTTTGCGACCCACCGAGGGTTCCCAGGTCGGTTATCTGTCCTGCTTCCCACCGGAACGCGTGAAACACGTCATCCGTTGCCGGATCGGTTTCCGCCCAGCCAACCACCTGTTGTCGCCCATTGATTGCAACGGCGGCGCTGTTCTTTCCCCCAAGCGTTCCAAGGTCGGTCACGTCGTACAGCGTCGCAGCGGGTGTTGCAGCCTCTACCCTGGACGGCCTGACCAATGCGGAGAACGGCGTAACCAGCACGAGGAGCACGACGAGTACGGTGACAGCCCGATGGCAACGCTGCCGCAATCGCACGATGGACCACCTTCCTGGCGTTGTGGGGCTGACCTCGTGTACGGCGAGTCTCTACGCTTAGCCCCGGACGCCTGACCACACTGGATGGGCCGCCAACTATGCGCAGTGTGGCTGCGCAGCCCGCGCTTTGCACCCGTACCTGGTACGGGGAATGTCGTCGCCGGGCGCCCTGTGTCGATTCACCAATCCGCCACCGACCCATCCACATGCCACAGCGACGGCTGGTAGGTCTTGCGGTAGGGAAGCTGTTCGTGGGCACGGACGGCGTCCCAGTCCAGCTCCACGCCAAGGCCGGGTGAAGTTGGAGGTTCGACCCAGCCTCCGGAGAGCCAGGTGAAGGGTTGGGCGAAGAGGCGCTCCACTTCCGGCGGGTGATCGATCAGGAACTCCTGGATCAGGAAGTTCGGGGTGGCGAAGTCGAGGTGGACGCTCGCCATCGTCAGCAGCCAGGAGTACGGGTTGTGCGGCGCGACGCCGACGTAGGAGACCTCCGCCGCAGCGGCGATCTTGCGTGCCTCCCAGATGCCGCCGCAGTGCGCCAGGTCGGGCTGCAGCACGGCCGCCGCGCCGAGGTCCAGGATGTCGCGAAAGCCCCATTTGGTGAACAACCGCTCGCCAGTGGCGACCGGAATGGTGATAGACGCGGCGACCTCGGCCAGGGCCCGGGGGTCTTCGGGCAGGACGGGCTCCTCGAAGAAGGAGATATCGAACTCGTCCAGGGCCTCCGCCATCTGTACCGCCGAAGTGGGCGTCAACCGGCCGTGGCAGTCGATCAGGATGTCGACCTCCCAGCCGACCGCGTCGCGGATCATCCCCATGCGCCGGCGCGCCTCGCGCAGCTCGCGCTGCCCGGCCACGCCCGGCACCGCCTCGAACGGGACCAGCTTCAGCGCGCCCCAGCCCGCCTCGACGATGCGCACGCAGGACTCGACGACCTCTTCGGTCGTGTCGCCACGCGGCCCGTTGGCGTAGAGACGGACGCGGTCCCGCACGCGGCCCCCGAGCAACTCGTAGACGGGTACGCCCAGCGCCTGGCCAAGGATGTCCCACAGTGCCTGCTCAACCCCGGAGATGGCGCTGCCGATCACCACGCCGCCCCGCCAGAACGAGTGGCGGTAGATGGTCTGCCAGTGGTGCTCGATGCGCGTTGGGTCCTGGCCGATCAGGTACTCGGAGATGTCGTTGATCGCGCCGACGACCGCTTCGGTCTTCCCCTCCAGGCTGGCTTCACCCAGGCCAATGATGCCGGCATCGGTGCGGACTTCCACGAAGATGAGGTTCGTGCGGCCCGCAAATAGCACGTGCGGAATGACCTCGGTCACCCGCAGGTTGAGGTCAGCGAGGGTGTCGTTGCTGCCCGCCATTGCTCCTCGTTCCGTTGATTTCCTGCCCTGGCTTGCCATGGCTGTTCTCCCGTCTGCCATCCCGTTACCAGTCCCCGACAGGGGGTGGGTTGTTGGTGAGAAGGTGGTCTCGTCGCACGACCCTCACCCCCAGCCCCTCGCCCTGCGCAGGGCGCGGGGAGACGCACCCCACGGTCAAGAGCTGGAAGTGGCGGCTACTTGCCAGATCTGACGCACGGGTTGGCCGCCAGTAGCCCCTCGCCCTGCGCACAGGGAGAGGGGTTGGGGTGAGGATTCTCTCAGGCTGCTGCCGCAACTCTCGATTGCCTGCCGCTGCCATCCCGTCACCAGTCCGCGACCGAGCCATCGTCGTGCCAGAGGTCCGGTGGGCGGCCTGTCACCGGCGGGAAGCGCTTTGCCGCCTCCAGGTCGAGCGAAACGCCGAGGCCCGGCGCGGTGGGCACGGCGAAGTAGCCCTCGGCGTCCAGGACCGGGGGATTGACGACAATCTCGTCCTTCCACGGCTCGGGATCAGTGATCACCTCCTGCATCAGGAAGTTCGGCAGCACGGTATCGAGGTGGAGCGACGCCATGGTATTGACCCAGCTCCAGGGATTGTGCGGCGCCACGGCGACGAACTGCATCTCGGCCAGCGCCGCGATCTTGCGGGCCTCGAAGAGGCCACCACTCTGGATGATGTCCGGCTGCAGCACGCTTACTGTGCGCGAGGCCAGCAGGTCATCGAAGTCCCAGCGGGTGTAGTGCCGCTCCCCGACCGCTATCGGCACCGTCGCCTTGCGCGCCAGCCGCGCCAGCACCCGTGTGTTCTGCGGCAGGCTCGGCTCCTCGAAAAACGTCAGGCCGAGCGGGGCCAGCATCTCGGCGGCGCGGATCGCCACGGCGGGCGAGAGGCGGCCGTGGGCATCGACCATCAGCTCGACGTCCGGCCCGACCGCCTCCCGCACGGCGCGCACCTTGGCCACCCCGGCTTCGATGCGGCCCCGGCTGGCCAGCATCGGCATGGCGTCCCACGGCGCCATCTTGAGCGCGGTGTACCCGCGCGCCACCAGGGCAGTTGCAGACGCGGCCATCTCCTCGGGGGTGTCGCCGCGTGGCCCATTGGCGTAGGCGCGGATTCGCTCGCGGGTAGGGCCACCCAGCAGGCGGTGGATCGGCACGCCGAGCGCTTGCCCCTGGATGTCCCACAGCGCGACCTCAACACCGGCCAGGGCGCTGAGGAAGGCGGGGCCGCCATGCCAGAAGGCGTGACGGTACGCCTGCTGCCAGAGGTGCTCGATGCGGGCCGCATCGGCCCCCAGGAGCAACGGCTCCAGGTCCTTGATCGCGCCCAGGACAGTGTTGGTCTGCCCGCCGAGTGACGCTTCGCCCAGCCCGGTCAGCCCGTCGCTCGTATCAACCAGGACAAAGAGGTAGTTGCGCCACCCGGCGCCCACCACCACGGTGCGGACGCCGGCAATCGTGCGCGATGCAGCCAAGGCCTCTCCCCTCATTCCGCGACCTGCAACGTTCGAGCGCTCATCCGCCCCGCTGGTCTGCCCGTGCAGGATGTGCTTCTGATCGAAGCCATTCCCCAGGGCTGGTCACGCCGGGGGCAGGATAATCGCTCAGGAGGCCCGGCAGGGTAGGCCCCATCGACGGGTGTGCTGCCGGCCAGCAGCACCAGGCCTGCCGGGCTGTGATGCCTCATCACATCACGCATGACATCATTGGGAGAAGCTCCAGCGAGTCACGAGGATGTCAGGTGAGAGGCACGGTGCGATGCGGGTCATTCAGGCAGGGCTCGGGGGATTTGGGCAGAGCTGGGCGAAGGTCAGCCAGGCAGCGCTGGAGGTCGAGCTCGTCGCGGCAGTCGATCCCTCACCTGCGGCACGTGCCTGGGCACGTGATGCGCTGCACCTGGACGAGGCGGCGGTCTTTGCCGATCTTGCGCGCGCGCTGTCCGCGGTAGCCGCCGATGGCGTCCTGGTCGTGACTCCTCCCGATACGCATCACGCGGTTGCCACCGCCGCTCTGCAGGCCGGGAAGCACGTGCTGCTGGAAAAGCCGCTAGCGACGACCATTGACGAGGCGCGGGACCTGATCCAGACCGCCGAGGCGATGAACCGCATCCTGATGGTCAGCCAGAACTACCGGTACCGGCCAGGAGCGGTCGCCGTGCGCCAGGCAGTCGCCGCAGGCTTGCTGGGCGACCTCACGGCGGTACGGGTGCGCTGCCTGCGCGACACGCGCACGGCCTGGCCCGCCGGCAATTTTCGCTACGAGATGCGCCATCCCTTTGTGCTTGACATGAGCATCCACCACGCCGATCTGCTCCGGGCGATTACCGGGCAGGAAGTGACCGCCATCTACGCCCAGGGCTGGCGGGCGCCAGACAGCCCCTACCTGCATGACCCGGCGGTGGCGGCCACGATGACGTTGAGCGGCGGCGCGACGGTGCTCTACGAAGGGGACTGGGCTACCCGCGCGCCCGAAACCTCCTGGAACGGCGAATGGGAGCTGATTGGCGAGCATGGCCGCCTTACCTGGACGGGGAGCGCCTCCGACGTGATGTCCAGCACACTGGCGCTGCAACTTGTCGGCGAAGAACCGCGTGTGCTTCCCCTGCCGGAGGTGGCGGTGCCTGACCGCGCCGCATCCCTGGCGCTGTTCGCAGAGGCGGTCATGACCGGGCAGGAGCCAGAAACGAGCGCGCGCGACAACATCCGCAGCCTGGCGATCGTGCTTGGCTGCGTCGCCTCGATCGAGTCGGGTGCTGTGGTCGCGCCGCCAGCGGCCATTGCGGATGGTTTCAGCGTTGGATGAGGGTCGCGACTCATGAATGCTGGGTGCGCTCCAGCGCCGCCAGAGGCGCCTCTTCCTCGGACCGACGTTCCGCACCGTTCGCGGCTTGTGTTAGCCGCCTCCGTCCCATGTGCAGCCACCCTGGGATATCCTGCCCGGTGTTTGTAGGTGTGATGTCGAGTTTCCCTGATGCACAGCACAACGGAGAGGTGTCATGACAGAGACCTGGCTGGCAGAGGCCGTTAGCGACGACGAGGCGGCGGCGCTGACGAGCGAGCTGGTCGCGTACCGCAGCTACCCGGGGGAGGAAGGCCCGGTGCAGCGCCACGTGGCCGCGTGGCTGGCGGCGGCGGGGCTGGAGCCGGAGCTGCAGGCCACCGAGGGGGATCGCCCGAACGTGATTGCCCGCGTCCAGAACGGCGATGGGCCGACGTTGCTGCTGAATGGTCACACCGACACCGTGCTGGCAGTGGCGGGGTGGGATGGCGACCCGTGGACCACGCGCCGCGAGGGAGACCGCCTGTACGGGCTGGGCGCGGCCGACATGAAGTCGGGCGTGGCGGCGGCGATGCTCGCCACGCGCGCGCTGGCGCAGCACCGGGAGGCGTGGCGCGGCACGGTCCTCTTTACCTCGGTGGTCGACGAGGAAGCCTATTCGCTCGGGGCGCACGCGCTGATCGACAGCGGCCTGCGCGCGGACTACTGCATCGTCACCGAGTCGGCCTGGGACCACCCCGCGCTCGGCTCAGTCGGCAAAACGCTGTTGCGCATCGATGTCACCGGAAAAGCGGCCCACGCCTCGTGGCCGTGGGATGGGGTGAACGCGGCGACCGAGGCTGCCCGCCTGGTTGCCCGCCTGGACGAGTTGCCCATTCGTGAGCACCCGCGCATGCGCGGCAGCCGTGCGGTCCTCAACTTCAGCAGCGGCAATGACCAGTACGTGATTACCGTGCCCGAGCGGGCGCGAGTGATCCTGAACCGCATGATCGTGGCGGGGGAGCGCAGCGAGGATGTCGTGAACGAGGTGCAGGCGCTTGTTGACGATCTGCACTCGCCCGCGACCTTCGAGATCAGTGTCGATCCGCCCTACTACCCGCCGTGGGAGACCGCGCCGGAGCACCCACTGGCGCAGGCCGTGGCGGCCGCCTATGTGGCCGAGACCGGGCGCACGCCGGAGTGGGGCTATGGTGGCTTTGGCGACATGAACCTCTTCTCCGAAGAGGCGGGCATCCCGACCGTGATGATCGGGCCGCGCGGCGATCGCTTCCACCAGGCAAACGAGTGGGTCGATGTGCCGAGCATTGCCGCCGCCACGCGGCTGCTGGTGCGCGTGACGCGGACGCTGCTGGCGGCGGGGTAGGGGATCTCTCACGGAGCGGGGCACTCCTCGTCGCGCGGGAGTCGGCGCAGCGGCTGCCATGCCAGGCGCGCCTCCTGGGTACTGGCTGATTGGGGGAGGTATCCGGGGGATTGAGACGAGTATCCCGCGCGAAGCTCTCACCCCCAGCCCCGCTCCCGATGCGCGGGAGAGGGGAGCCGGCGGCGCGTGCGAGCGCGGACCATGCGCACGATTACGCCCATCTGGCGCGACGCTCCGGGAAAGCCCACCCCGCTCCCGCGCAGCAGGAGGAGGAGGCATCACTCCGCCGATTGACGGCGCCTGGCCCGCGCGGCACAATCGCGGGACCAACACGTTGCGAGATCGTGGCGCGATGCCTGCTGGGGATGTCTCTCTGTGTGGAAGCTGGCCCGGTGGTTCATGGGATTCGTGGTTGCGCTGGCCCTGGGCGGGGGCGCGCCGCTCGTGGCGAGGGCGGCTGAACAGGCTGATGCCGTCACATTCGGTTCCACGCCGATCGCGTGGGAGGCCTGCCCGGATGCTCCGGTGGCCCGGCTGGAGTGCGCCGTCTACGCCGTGCCGCTCGACTACCGCGACCCCACCGGCGCCACCATCCAGCTTGCCCTACGCCGCGTGCCCGCCAGCGGCACGGAGCGCATCGGGACGCTCTTCTTCAACCCGGGCGGCCCCGGTGGCACCGGCACGGGGCAGTTCGTCGAATGGCTTGGGCAGTTTCCCGCGCCCGTGCGTGAGCACTTCGACCTCGTGAGCTGGGACCCGCGCGGGGTTGGCGAATCGACAAGCGTGCAGTGCTTCGAAAGCCCGGATGCCGAGGGAAAGGTGCTGGCAGGCGTCAGCACCTTCCCGCTCACCTACGCCGAGCAAGCCACGTTCGCAGCGGCCTGGCAGCAGGTCGCTGACGCCTGCGCCGCGGCGCAGCCCGAGTTGTTGGCCCACGTTTCGACGGCGGATACGGCGCGTGATCTCGAGCAGTTGCGCATCGCCGCCGGTGGCGACCCCCTGAATTACTGGGGCGTGTCCTACGGCACGTTCCTCGGGGCGACGTACGCCAACATGTTTCCGGACAACATCCGCACCCTCGTGCTGGACGGCAACCTGTCGCCGCTGGCGTGGACGGCGGACGGCGCCCCGAGTCCCCAGGAATCGATTGGCCTGCGCATCGGCTCGCAGCAGGCAGCCGATGTCTTCAGCCTGTTTCTGCAAACGTGCACCGCCGCAGGGACGGAGGCATGCCCCTTCGCGGAGTCCAGCCTCGAACTGACGACGCAGAAATGGGTCGATCTGCTCAACCGGCTCAGCCAGGGCCCGGTGACCCTGCAAACCGAGCAGGGCCCGGTGCGCATGGACCTCAGCACACTGGTCGAGCAGGTTGATGACGGGCTGGATATTGTCTGGCCGATTCCGGGCGCGTCCGGGTGGCCACGCACGGCGGCGGCCCTGCAGGCGCTCCACGAGGCGGCGAATGCCCCGGATGTCGCAGCCACGCCGGCGCCCGCCCAGGCCCAGGCCAGCCCGGTGGCTCCGGCGGGCGGCGTAACCTACGCCGGCCCCGAACAGGCGCTTGCCGTCGCCTGTGGCGACGCCGCCAGGCCGTCACGCGAGCGCATTCCGTCGCTCGCGGTGGACGCCCGGCTGGAGGCCGGGTATTGGGGGCTCTCCACCCTGTACAACGATGTTCCATGTACGTTCTGGCGTGTGGCGGCCGCCGATCCCTACGCCGGCCCCTGGGATACCCCCCTCAGCGCCAGTCCGCTGATTGTCAACACCACGCATGATCCGTCGACACCCATGCAGAACGCCGAGCAGATGGCCGAGTTGCTGCCTGGCTCCGTGCTGCTGCGCGTCAATGGCTACGGCCACACCTCGCTGCTGAACACCAGCACCTGTGCCAACGACGTGATCAGCGCCTACCTCATCGATGACGTGCTACCAGCCCCGAACACCTGGTGCACGCAGGATCGGCAACCGTTCGAGGACTGACGCAACGCCGGTATCTCGCAGGGCACTGCTCCTCGCGTCGGCGTGCAAAGCGCGCCGTTGCCCGGAGACGGGGCGTCGTCATGTTGCCAGGCGCGCGACCCCGGCGATTTGCGTAGGTTCCGCTACACTGCGCGCCGCTGCGGCACTGGGTACGCGCGCAGAGCAGGACGGTACGACGGAGGTCGCGGGTCATGTCATCAGATGTCACGGGGTCGGAGCTTCTGGATGGCCACTCGCGGCGGGGCGTGATGAAGACCCTGGCGGCCGGCGCACTCGCCACCTCCCTGGGCGCGCTGGCCCGGCCCGCCGCCACGGCGCAGGACGCCACGCCGGCGAGCGAGAGCGCCGCCGTGCCGTCGCCCGCGGCCGTCTGGTGGCAGGCGGCGTCGCCCTTCCTGAAGGGGGTGATGACCGCGCCGAACCTGGAACCGGCCATTCCGCACCCGGATCGGGACGCGGTTGCGGCCGACAAGTTGGCGGCGCTGCGTGACAAGACCGGGCGCACCCCGAACATCATCATCTTCCTGGTCGATGACATGGGCTGGGGCGACCCCGGCTGCTTCGGCGGCGGCGCGGCCATTGGCGCGCCGACCCCCAATATCGACCGCCTGGCGGCCTCCGGCCTGCGCCTGACCTCAGCGTATTCGCAGCCATCCTGCACGCCGACCCGCGCCGCCATGTTGACCGGCCGCCTCCCGCAGCGCAGCGGTCTCACCCGGCCCACGGCGACCGGGGAGGCCAGCGCCGGCATGGCGGGCGAGGTCACCATTGCCCGCCTGCTTGGCGAGGCCGGCTATGCCACCGGCATGGTGGGCAAGTGGCACCTGGGCGAGGACGAGGGGCAGTGGCCGAGCGACGTCGGCTTCGATGAATACTTCGGCAACCTGAGCGCCAACACGTCGTACCACGACTTCCGCGACCCGGAGATCGCCCCCGAACTGTTCTACAACCCCGAGCGCATGGCGGCGATGGAGCGCGTGCTCTTCACCCGCAGCACCGTCAAGGGCTGGAAGGATGGCCGCCGCGAGGTCGGCGACGAGATCGACCTGGAGACCGAGCCACTGCTCGAGATGGAGTACCTGGCGTGGTCACAGGATTTCATGCGCCGCGCGGTGGAGGGCGACCAGCCCTTCTACCTGTACCACGCCATGAACCGCACCCACTTCAAGAACTACCCCAATCCCGACTTTCGCGGGAAATCCCCGGCGGCCGTTCCCTACAAGGACAGCGTCGCCGAGGTCGACTACGTCCTCGGCGAGATCGTCAAGACTGTGCGTGAACTGGGCCAGGAGGAGAACACGCTCATCGTCTTCAGCCATGACAACGGGCCGGAGGAGGACGCGTTCGCCGGCGGCACCTCCACGCCCGACACCGGGCACACGCCGTTCCGTGGGGCGAAGGGGACCACCTGGGAGGGTGGCGTGCGCGTGGCCACCATTGCCGCCTGGCCGGGCATGATCGAAGCGGGCCGCGTCTCCGACGGGCTCTTTGACCTGATGGATACCTACAACACGTTCGCCCGCCTCGGCGGCGCCACGCATCTCCCGACCGACCGCTACATCGACGGCATCGACCAGACCTCGTGGTTCCTGGCGGACGGTGATGACCACCAGGAGTCGAATCGGGAGGCGGTCTACTACTGGTACGGGCAGGACTTCTACGCCACCCGCTGGCGGGAGTTCAAGCGCTTCGAGCAGATCATGACCATCGGCATGAACCCGGGGCCGAGCACGTATGGCGGCCTCACGAATGCGACACGGACCATGACCTCGGACCCCACGATTGGCTGGATCTTCAACGTGTGGACCGATCCCAAGGAACGGGCGCCGCTCTTCAGGCAATGGCTGGCTGGCCCGGTCATTGAGCTGACCAGCCGCAACAAGCTGAGCTTCCTGCTCTATCCGCAAGCGCCACGGGCCGTGGTCCTCAACGGCTACATCGTGGGCGGCCCCGCCGGCGGCACCCTGCCTCAGGGCTTCATTCAGGCCCTGCAGGCGGAGATTCAGCGCACACCGGGGAATGAGCCGGACTGATCGCGCGCCGGGGCTGCCCTGCGGCCGATTGCGACTGCCTCACATGGCCCGCACGCAGATGAAGTCGTAGCCGCTCGCGCCGTTGTTGCAGCTGTCGCCGCCGCCTGCGGCCAGCACGCACCGGCAGTTGGTGCAGTTCGGGGCGTCACAGTCGGCGCAACTGCTCACCTGGAACAGGATTTCCGCGCAGATGTTATCGCCCGTGGCTTCCACCAGGCACTTGCCGTAGCCGCCACTCGGCCCACACGTCTGGGAGCGGTCCACGCACCAGTTCTTCGCCTGGCACTCGTTCTCGGGGGGAGGCGGGGGAGCCTCACCCTGCATGGGCGGCTTCTTCCGCTTCTTGCGCTTCCGCTTCTTGCGTGCGTCAGTGTCATCGGCGTGCAGAAGGCTGCTGGCGGTCACCGTGGCGGCGCCAGCGGCCAGCCCGTGCAGCGCGGAGCGGCGCGAGGCGGCCGTGGTGACGACACGCGCCAGGGTATCGAAGGTCGTGGTGTCCATGGGTAGCGCTCCTTCCAGGGCGCAGCGCGTTCCAGGCCTCACCTGGGTTGCTGCCATTCCACCAGTGGCGCGAGCGCGTGTCCGCCACGGCTGAGACATAAGGACCGTCAATTGGGGAACAGGGCGGCCCGTTCAGGATCTGACCCGGTTTGGCGGCAGGCGCAGCGACCCCACGCCGCGACCCCGGGCCCTCGGGTGGTTAGCCTGCGCTACGTCCTGTCATTCCCTGGTCGCCAATGCATCAGACGCGAAGATGGTGAGGCACACAAGTTGCGCCAGGGGAGGGCGTACGAGGTGTATTGACCTCGTGCATCGTCCGGCAGGACACCGGCTGGCTCACCCGCGATGCGCGCATGCTCGGGGTGGTGCGCAGCCGTCGAGCGAGACCAAAGGAGCCTACGTTGAGCGAAGCACGACACACCGACGCCGGGAGCACATTTCGACCACGGGCGGGAGAGGGGCCGGAGCCATTGGGAGCCACTCGCGCGGACCCGGCCCCGGAGCACGAGAGGAACGGCCGCGCCAATGACCACGCGGCCGGCTCGATGGACCTCGGCGAGATTGGGCAAGAGGCGGTCAGCCAGGCCCAGGAGCAAGCGGTCAAGATCGTGAGCCAGGCGCGCAAGCAGGTGGCGGCCAGCGTCGCGTCGCAAACCTCGCGCGGCGCTCGCATCGCGACGGTGCTGGGCTCCTCCCTGCATGACGCCGGGTCGCAACTGCGCGAGCAGGACGAGGCGGCCGTCGCCACCTACCTGGATCAGGCAGCGGACCAGGTCGAGGACGTCGGGGCCATGCTGGAGAACCAGCAGTACGGCGAGTTGATTGGCGCCGTCCAGGGGCTCGCCCGGCGGCAGCCTGTGCTCTTCTTTGCCGCGGCCGTCGCGATCGGCGTGGTCGCCGCCCGGTTCCTCCGCAGTTCCACCGCGCCGGGTTCACCGCGCTACCAGCGCGGGCCAGATGCCTACGCCGGTCGGAGCAAGTTGCAGGGCGACGGTCACCGCGTGGGAGGGTACGCATGACGTACACCCGTGACGAACGCCCGCTGGGGGAATTGTTCACTGACCTGGCGCAGGAGACGGGCGCCCTGGTACGGCAGGAGGTCCAGCTTGCCAGAGCCGAGGTGGCCCAGAGCGCCGCGCAGGCTGGGCGGGCCGCAGGGTTCATGGCGGCTGGCGGGGCGGTGGCCTACGCCGGGCTGCTTGCCATCATGGCCGCCGTGATCCTCTGGTTGTGGCGGAACGGCATGGTCGACTGGGCCGCGGCGCTCGTGGTTGGGGTTGTGGTGGTGCTGATCGGCGTCGTCCTGCTCATGCGTGGCCGCGCCATGCTGCAAACCGGGAACCTCGCGCCGCAGCGGACGATTGCGTCCCTCCGGGCGGATACCGCGATGGTGAAGGAGCAGGTGTCATGACACCCGGCCCAGGAGAGGCAGGTACGCAGGGCATGACCAGCATGGATTCCTCAGCAGCGAGCGACCCGGCAGTCATCAGCCGGCAGATCGACCACACCCGCGAGGCGATGGCCGGGACGCTGGATGAGATTCAGCGCCGGCTCGAACCGGAGCACGTCAGCAGTTACCTCAAGGATGTCGCCTGGTACGTGGTGCTGGAACTCAAGGGCGCGGCGCGTGACCTGGCCGCAGAGGCCATGCGCAGTGCGCGTCCGGCATCGCCAGAGCCGCCTCCCCTCCCGGAGGCGACGCGAGCCAGGCTCTCCAGGGACACCGGATGGCCGTCAGGAACGACAGCAGGACAAGGACAGATGGTGAACCAGGCACAGGGATTGTGGCAGAAACTCGAAGCGAACCCGCTGGCGCTCGGCGCGGTGGGGCTGGCCGTCGGCAGCATCGTCGGGGTGATTGCGCCCCGCTTGCAGAAGGAAGACCAGCTCATGGGCGAGGCCCGGGATCACCTCCTGGAGCACATGCAGGCCGGCGCCGAGCAGGCCGCAGGGCACCTGCGCACGGCCGCGGTCGAGACCGGCACGGCGGTTTTCAAGGAAGCCACCGGCTCACGGGAGACCGCGTAGCGAACAGGACGCTGCCAGACGCGTTCTTCCAGGCGGTCAGGCCTGCCGCCTGACCGCCTGCACGGTCCAGAAAGAGGTTCCTCGGTGTGGATGGCATCAGGATTTGACTGCTCCACCCGAGCGCGACCGGTTCGGTTGCTGGCCAGGGCTCCGCTGGGGCCCGCGCTGGAGATCGGAGACGGTGTCGTTCCCAGGCGGGGTCGCTTGCGTGGTGCGGACCCAGGCAAGGAGCCGTTCCTGCGCGGGTTCGGCGAGCCATCCGTTCACATTCTCCCGGATGGCGGTCATGGTTCCGCCGAGTTCTTCGCGGCGGATGCCCTGCTTTCCCAGCCACCCACCTTCTGATGGATCGACCAGGCCGCCCGGGGCACACTTGATCACGACCACACACCAGAAACGCGGTTGCGCCGGGTCACGGCGTGGCAGGACCAGGAACAACGCGCCACTCTCGGTGACCTTGATCCGGAAGGTGAAGGCGCCGGGCAGGTGCTCATCAATGGTGACCAACGCACGGTGGTCCATGACAGCCCCTCCCGGTTTCCGGCCCTCAGGCACGATTTCAGGTTGCGTACTAGCCCTGATCTGCGCTGCCACTCAATTGCACGCGCACCGCACGACTCCGTGAGCTGTCGCGTGGATCTGGCTCCACGTCAAATGTCACGCTCTGGCCTTCGCGCAGGGAGTCGAAGTCCACGCCAATCGTGGCGGAGCGATGAGAGAACAGATCACTGTTCCTCCCGCCCCCATCCGGCGCGATGAAGCCAAAGCCGTTCTCGCGCAGGGATTTGATCGTACCGTTTGCCATGTTGCTGGTCCTTTCGCCGTCGTAACGAAACGGCGCGCTGTGGAAGGTCCCGGCGGTCCCTGGCACACTGATGCCGGGGTGGCGACTGTCGCGCAGCCAGGTTCCACCCATAAATCTAACACATGTTATAGTGCAGATGCACTATAACGGCTGCACGATTGAACGCATCAGTGGCGAGGCGAACTGAGCGATGAAGACGATCTGGGAACTGCGGCGAGAGCGGGGCTGGACCCAGTTTGACCTGGCCCTGGCGGTCGGCGTTCAGCCACAAACGGTCTACCTCTGGGAAAGTGGGCGCCGCCAGCCCCAGGTCGCGCAAATGCGCAAACTCGGCCAGGTATTTGGCATTTGCTCAGATGACATTGAATTGACGCCAGCGCGAGAGTCGTACCGTGCGTCGTCTCGAGACGGGCAGCAGAATCACGCCAGCAGGTAGCTTCAGGCGGTGCTGGCCACAGGGCCTGGCCGCGCACCACGTTGAGGAGTCACCCGGCCCGGGCGTTCCGGGCAGGTGGCAACGGGTGAGTCCCCCGCCCTTCGATTCTCGTGCGCGGCATCTGCGTCGTCCCTACGCCGGGGCGGGCGCCTTGTGGCTGACCTGCAGCTTGAGGGCGTCATGCTCCTCACACAGGCGCAGGTACTTGTCCTTCAGATCCGCCAGTTCCTGATCCGTCTCATCCTCCGCGTGCATCAGCTCATTGTCGGCTTCCTCGATGGAGCGGATCAGTTCATCCAGCTTCAGGTGCACCGCCAGGGCATCGCGGTTCTGCGTGTTCTGGATCAGGAAGACCATCAGGAACGTCACGATGGTGGTGCCGGTGTTGATCACCAATTGCCACGTTTCCGAGAAACCAAAGAACGGCCCCGAGACGGCCCAGATCAGGACGATGCTTAGTGCGGCCAGGAACGTCAGGTAATGGCCGGTCAGCGTCGCGGCCCGATTGGCCCACCGGGCAAAACGATCCGCCATGTGTGTCCTCCCTGTTTGTCACGTGGCGCATCAGGCAGCGGGCGTTCTGGTGCAGCCAACGAGGCCCTAGCAGGAACCGCGCCGGGCGGGTGAGGGCCCTCTCCGGCGTGAGCCCTCACAGGCAGCCAAAACTGCACCGTGCCGATCCTGGGGGCTGAGGTGGAAGCAAGGCTGCACGAGACTGAGGGACGGTAGGCGAAAATGCCGTCACGATCCGGGAGCGCATGGCAGGACAGGTGATGACGTACCAACGGGATTTTCGGCAGAAGCTGCGTGTGGGCGTGGTGGGCCTGGGCGGGCACGCCTACCGCAACGTGCTGCCCACGCTGCACTACCTGCCGGTGGAACTGGCCGCGCTCTGCGATGTCGATGCCGGGCGGCTGGCCCGCACCGAGGCGGAGTACCGCACCGGCGCGGCCTTCGCTGACGCTGAGGCGATGTTCCGGGCGGCGAACCTGGACGCGGTGCTGCTCTGCACCGGCCCGCGCTTCCACCCAGCGCTGGCCCGGCAGGCCTTTGCCGCCGGGCTCGATGTCTGGATGGAGAAGCCTCCCGCCATGCGCGCCTCCCAGGTGGCCGGGCTGCTGGCGGCGCGGGGTGACCGGGTCTGCGCGGTCGGGTTCAAGAAGGCATACATGCCCGCTGCGCAGAAAGCGCGGGAACTGCTGGCGCTGCCCCAATTCGGGGCGTTGCAGTCGATGCAGGGCGTCTACCGGGTCACCATCCCGCGTGACGGCGCGCGGTGGCTAGAAGACGCCGCGGAGCCGCCCTTCCTCTCGGTCGGCTGCCATCCGCTCTCGCTGATGATCGCCTGTGGCGGCCCGGTGCGCCACGTCACGACCCTGCGCGGCCCTGGCGACGAGGCGGCGGCCATCGTGGCCCTGCACTTCGCCAGCGGCGCGCTTGGCAACCTGCATCTTGCCGCTGGCAGCCCGGAGCTGTTGGCCGCCGAGCGCTACGACTTCTACGGGCAGGGGCAGATGATCTCGATCGAGAACAGCACGCGGGTGGCATACCACCGGGGCGTACCGTTTGCCTACGAGACGCAGCTCGAGTTCGCGCCGCCCGGGCTGGAGAGTGGCAGCATCGTCTGGGAGTCGAGCAACGCGCAGGGCACGCTGGAAAACACCTCGTTCGTGGTGCAGGGGATGGTGGCTGAGCTGAGCGATTTCTGCGAGGCGGTCGCGCAGCGCCGCCAGCCCACCCTCGGTACGCTGGAGTTCGCCCTGCAGGTGATGCAGGTCTACGAGGCGGCCATGCTCAGCCAGGGCGAGGCGCGGGCCGTCGGCGGGGAGGCAGCGGCCGGTGAGTGAGTTCAGCGTAGACCTGACCGGCCGGGTGGCGGTCGTCACCGGCGCCAGCCGGCGGCAGGGCATCGGCGCGGCCGTCTGCCGCATGTTCGCCGGCCACGGGGCGGACATCCTGTTCACGCACTGGCAGGCCTACGACCACGTGCAGCCCTACGGCGCGGACACCGACGGCCCGCACGCCCTGCTCCGTGAGTTGCGGGAACTGGGCGTGCGGGCCGAGGCGCTGGCGATCGACCTCGCCGACCCGGCCTCGCCCGGCCGCGTGCTGGATGCCGCGGCCGCGCGGCTTGGGCCGCCCATGATCCTGGTCAACAACGCCGCCCACTCGGTGAACGCGGACTACCGCACGCTCGATGCCGCCTCGCTCGATGCCCACTACGCGGTCAACGTGCGGGCCACGCTCCTGCTCTCGGTAGAGTTCGCGCGGCGCTATCGTGGGGGGCCGGGCGGGCGCATCATCAGCCTCTCCTCCGGCCAGGGCGTGGGGCCGATGCCGGGGGAGCTGCCGTACGCGGCCACCAAGGGCGCCATCGAGGCGTTCACCACCTCGCTCGCGCCCGATGTCTCCGCGCTCGGCATCACGGTCAACGCCGTCGATCCCGGCGGCACCGACACCGGCTGGATGTCGGAAGACCTGAAGGCGCACATCCGGCAGGAGCTCGGGTTCGGGCGCATCGGGCTGCCGGAAGACGCGGCGCGCCTGATCCTCTTCCTGGCCAGCGACGCCGGGGCCTGGATCACCGG
>DAOUDE010000065.1:0-16875 GCA_034431475.1 Thermomicrobiales bacterium
CTTGACGCGCGACCATGCGAAAGGCACGGATGGGCTGTGCCGCAATGCTCTGAGGAGGTACGGGACATGCAGAATTCGCGACACAACCGCCGCTCGTTACTGGCCGGGCTGACCGCGGCTGGCCTCAGCCTGACCGTGCTGCCGCGCCGCACTGCGGCGCAGGATGCCACGCCGGTGGCCGAGGTCACGCCCATCGATCACGCCGCGCTGCCCCTGAAGCAGGAAGGCAAGCTGATCGTGCATGCTGATCAGCCGCTCTACGAGCCGTGGTTCATCGACAACGATCCGACAAACGGCAAGGGCTTCGAGAGCGCGCTCGTCTACGCCCTGGCGGAGCAACTCGGCTTTGCCCCGGAGGACGTCGAGTGGGGCTACACCGCGTTCAACGCGTCGTACGCCCCCGGCCCCAAGGACTTTGACTTCTACCTGACCGAGGTCTCCATCACCGAGCCCCGCAAGCAGGCGGTTGCCTTCAGCGACGGCTACTACAGCACGCCGTTCGTGATCATCGCGCCTGATAACTCGCCGGTGCAGGACGCGAAGACGCTGGAGGACCTGCGCCAGTACCGCTTCGGCACGCTGGTCAACTCGTCGTACGCGACCTACATCACCGATGTCATCAAGCCGGAGCCGGAACTCTCCGTCTTCAACACCAACGCCGAGGCGATTCAGGCGCTGGCCAACGGCCAGACCGATGTCAACGTCGAGTCGTTGCAGATCGCCGTCGAGGTTACCACCGACCAATTCCCGGACCTGGGCATCGTCGGCATCCTGCCGGGGCCGGGCACCGAATTGGGCATGGTCTTCGAGAAGGACAGCAAACTCGTGCCCTTCGTCAACCAGGCGTTGGCCAACCTGAAGGCGAACGGCACCTGGCAGAAGCTGGTCGATGAGTGGCTGCCAAAGGACCCGGAGTTCCCGCACATCGCCGAGTAACGGCTCTCCCGTACACCTCAGCGCTGGCCACACCGTCCGTTGGCGGCAGGGCCAGCGCTATCCTTGTGCCAGTGAAACACGTCCAGACGTATCCAGGGGATCCCATGCCCAAACGCCAGATGGTGCTCGATGTCGATGTTGGCATCGATGACGCGGTGATGATGATGGCCATCGCCGCCGAGCCGGATGCCGAGATCGTGGCCGTTGGCAGCGCCCACGGCAACTGTAGCGCCGCCATTGCCGCCCAGAACGCGCTCAAGGTGCTGGAAACACTTGGGCTGGAGCACATTCCGGTGGCCCAGGGCGCCGAGGGCCCGCTGGACCCGCCCCACTCCGCACCGCAGGTGCATGGCCACGATGGCCTGGCGGATGCCGGCCTCCCCGCGCCCCGGGGCCGTGTCACCGGAGAGTCCGCTGTCGATCAGATGATCCGGCTCTCCCTGGAGCGGCCGGGGGAACTCGATCTCATTGCCGTCGCCACCATGACGAACCTGGGCCTGGCGCTGGAGCGCGACCCCGCCGTGCTGAGCCGCTACCGCACGGTCGCCATCCTGGGCGCATTCGCGCGGCAACCCCAGCCCGGCGATCCCATTGCGTTCGATGCCAACATCGCCGGCAGCCCGCAGGCCGCCGAGCAGCTCTTCGCCGCCGATGCGCCGCTGGTCGTCGTGCCGGTCGACACCACCCGCTACTCGGTGCTGACCCCCGAGCATATCGAGCGCATTCGGACCAGCACCACGCCGCAGGGCAAGTTCGCCTGGCAGATTCTGCCCTACTACTTCAACTTCTATCAGCATCGCCTGGATGGCATTTGGTCGGCGCGCATGCACGACCCGCTGGTGCCAGCGGTGCTACTGGACCCAACACTGATTACCTCCAGCGAGCGCAAGCCGTTCTACGTCGAGCCCTGGGAGGGCGCCTGGCGGGCAGTCGGCCGCAGCGGCGACGAGCTTGCCGGGCGGGAGCCACGCCCGGCCGCTGAGGTCATTACCTCCGTCGAGCAGCCGCGCTTCCTGGACCGGTTCGTTGACGCGCTGACGCTGCCCCTGGGGACGCTGAAGTGAGGGCCCTCGGGGCAAGGAATCCGTCCCAATGACTCACCCCTCCCCCACCGAACTCTCCCCCGAGCAAATCACTGCCCTCCTCCGCCCCACGCCCAATTGGCAACGGCGCGACGTTCAGCGGTCGGTGCTGATTGCACTGGTCAGTACGCTCGTGGTCTTTGGCGGCCTCGCCTATATCGTCAGCGGCTCCACCGGCTGGCAGGTGGTGCAACAGGCGTTCTTCAGCCCCGAGCATTTCGTGGCGGCCTTCCCCATGGTGCTCAAGGGGTTCTGGCTCAACGTGCGCATCTTCCTCATCGCCGAGCCAATCATCCTGCTCTGGGGCCTCATTCTGGCCATCATCCGCAGTACCCGCAGCCCGGTGCTCTTTCCCCTGCGGGCGGCAGCCGTCACCTACGTCGATATCTTTCGCGGCGCACCGGCCATCCTCGTTATCCTCACGCTCGGCTTCGGCATGCCGGCCCTGCGGCTGCCAGGCGTCCCGAGCTCGCCCATCTTCTGGGGCACGCTGGCCTGCATCCTGACCTCATCGGCCTATCAGTCGGAAACGTTCCGCGCGGGCATTGAGAGCGTGCACACCAGCCAGCGCGCGGCGGCCCGCTCGCTGGGCCTCAGTAGCACCCAGGCCATGCGCTACGTGGTGCTGCCACAGGCGATCCGCACCGTTATCCCGCCCACGCTGAGCGGCTTCGTGGGGCTGCAGAAGGAGACCGCACTGATTTCCGTGATCGGGCCGCTGGAGGCCACGCGCCAGGCGCAGATTTATGCGGGCATGACCTTCAACTTCACCAGCTACGTGGTGGCCGGGGTCCTCTTCATCGCCATCACCATCCCGCTCGCCCGCTTCACCGACTACCTGTTGCAGCGCACGGCGCAGCAACGCCAGATGGGCGGCGCGGTGTGAGCGACGCACCCCTCCTCCAGATCGAGGGCCTGTACAAGGCCTACGGCCAGCACCTGGTGCTGCAGAACATCAACCTCGCCGTTGACGACCACGAGGTCATCTGCCTCATCGGGGCGTCTGGCTGCGGGAAATCGACGCTGTTGCGCTGCATCAACCTGCTGGAGCCGATCCAGGCCGGGCGCATCCTGCTCGACGGCGCGTCCATCACCGGCCCGGGCGTCAACGAGGATCGTGTCCGCCAGGAGGTTGGCATGGTCTTCCAGTCCTTCAATCTCTTCCCGCACATGACGGTGCTGGAGAACATCACCCTGGCCCCATGCAAAACGCGCGGCGTCAGCCGCGCGCAGGCGGAGCGCGAGGCGCGGGAACTGCTGGACCGTTTCGGGCTGGCGGAAAAAGCGAACGAATATCCAGACCGCCTCTCCGGCGGGCAGCAGCAGCGAGTGGCGATCATCCGGGCGCTGGCGATGGAGCCGAAGCTGCTGCTGCTGGACGAAGTGACTTCTGCCCTGGACCCGGAAATGGTGGGCGAGGTCCTGGAGATCATCGCCGAGCTGAAGGGGCTCGGCATGACCATGGTCCTGGCCACGCACCAGATGGGCTTCGCCTACCAGATTGCCGACCGCGTCGCCTTCCTCGACAGCGGAAACATCGTGGAGATCGGCCCGGCAAGAGAATTACTCACCCACCCCCGGGAAGCGCGCACGCGGGAGTTCCTGCAACGCGTGCTGGTGGCAACCCCGGCCGGCGGCGATGACACGCCGGTCGGTGTGCCAGAGGATTCGTGACAGCTCGACGCCCGGTGCCCGTACCGGACTGAGCCCGACCCTTCAATGCACATTTAGTTGCATACACGGCGTTTATGAACGCTCCGGTTCTTTCTCTGAGGACCCGGCCAATCGAATTGCTTTCCACAAATGAGAACGTTAGGATGCACGCACTACACATGTGCAAGCGCTACGTTCATGCGGCGTGGTCGCCAAGCGTACTGGGGGAACTGTGTCCGTCCTCGATCCCACTTCTCTTCCCACCGCCCGTACCCAGCCCGCGCTTCACCGCCGCCATCTGCTTGGCGCCGCGGCTGTCACACTGCTGGCCAGCACGTTGCCAGTCAGCCGCCGGGCGGCCGCGCAGACCCCGCTGGCGCAGGTGCCCCTGCCGCAACCGGAGGAGTACGTCAGCGAGAACGGCGTGCTCACCGCAACGCTCAATGTGACGCGCGGCCCGGTGACGATCGGCGGCGTCGAGGTCATCGGCACCACCTACAACGGCGGGTACGTCGGCCCGACGCTGCGCCTGAAGCCTGGTGAGCGCCTGGAACTGACGGTCGTGAACGGGTTGCCGGAAATCACGAACATGCACTTTCACGGGCTGCATGTCTCGCCGTCCGGCATCTCTGACAACGTCTTCATCATGATCGAGCCGGGCGCCACGCAGGACTACGTGGTCGAAATCCCGGAGAACCACCCGGCCGGCACCTTCTGGTACCACTCGCACGCCCACCCCTACACCGAAGCGCAGGTGATGGGCGGGTTGGGCGGCCTGGTCGTGATCGATGGCCTGCACGATCTGCTCCCGGAGGAGTTGCAGCGGATCACCGAGATTGCCGTCGTCCTGAAGGACTACCAGTCCGCAGATGGGGCAATCCTGCTGACCAACATCGACAGCAACGCCCCCACCACGCGCACCGTGAACGCCGCCGTGAACCCGGGCATCAGCATTGACGCCGGGGAAACCCAGCTCTGGCGGATGGCGAACCTGAGCGCCGACATCTACTACGAACTGCAGCTTGCCAAGCACCAGCTCCACATCATCGGTGAGGATGGCAACCCGGTCTGGCAGGTGAACAGCGTCGATTCGCTGCCGATTGCGCCGGGCAAGCGTTTCGATGTCCTGGTCCAGGGTGGCGAGCCCGGCACGGCCGAGTTCAAGACCCTGCAGTACGACCAGCAGGGTGACCTCTACCCGGAGACCCTGCTGGCCACGGTTACGGTCAACCCATCCGACCTGACGGCGGCGACTCTGCCCGTGAAGCTCGTCGAGCCGGACGATCTGAACGAGGGCGTGGTGGATGTGTTCCGCACCATTACGTTCGCCAAGGATCAGGCCACCGGGCACTTCCTGATCGACGGCAAGATGTTCGATGAGAACCGTATCGACCAGGCCGTGAAGCTGGGCGCGCTGGAAGAGTGGACGATTATCAACAATAACAACCAGCAGCACCCGTTCCATATTCACACCAACGACTTCCAGGTGATCTCGATCAACGGCGAGCCGTTCGAGGCATCCAGTCACGTCGATACCGTCAACCTGCCGGCCGAAGGCACGGTGGTCATCCGCATCCCCTTCCTCGATTTCACCGGCAAGTTTGTCTACCACTGCCACATCCTGAACCACGCCGACATGGGCATGATGGCGACCGTGGAAGTCACCGAGTAGGGGCAACGCGGGTGGCTGACCTGGCGTCCCGACCCGAGAGCCGAAGCGAAACTTCTGAGCGGCGGTGGGCAAGACCACCGCCGTTCTTGTGTGTTCACACCAGGAAATGCGTATTTCTACGATTGCGTTTCATGCCACTGCTCCTCAGAATGCAGGCTGGGTGCTGACGACACGCGTGCGACAGCACGTCGCAATCACCACGCCAAAGGAGCATCGGCATGGATCCGGACATCATGGTTTCACCGGTCATCTCCGATTCCCCTGCCTCCCCAACGCGGCGCTCGCTTCTCGCGCTGCTCGGCCTGGGACCCGTCGCCGGCGGTCTCGCCACCCTGCTGGCACTGGAGACCACGGAAGCGAAAAAGAAGCGCAAGAAGCGCAAGAACAAGAAGAAGGGCGGCAAGGGCGGCGGCAAGGGGAGCTGCACAGGCAGCGTCAATGGCAGCGCGTCGGCTTCTGAAGAGGTGACGCTGCTTCAGTTGATCAATGACTTTCGGCAGCAGAACGGCGGCCTCCCACCATTCGTCCGGCAGGACTTGCTCGATAGCGCAGCCGTCGCCCACTCGCGTGACATGGTCACACGCTGTTTCTTCGATCACATCAACCCGGATGGCAAGGATCCTGGCGACCGCATCGCCGCGACCGGGTATCAAGCCGCTGCCTGGGCGGAGAACATCTACAAGGGCTCCGGGAATCTTGGCTCGGCAGCCGAAGCGTTTGACGCCTGGAAGAACAGCCAGGGCCACCGCGACAACATGCTCAGCACCGCCGTAACCCAGATTGGCATTGGCACTGCTCTGGGCAGCGCAGGTTTCATGAACTGGACGAACGTCTTTGGGAGACCCGATATGTAGCAGTTCTCTCTACTGAATGTTCCAGGACCGCGCTCCTGTGTCGCGGAGTATGGGCGCGCTGTGCCGCAGAACGGCATCCAGGGCTGCTGCCCCCGACAAGATGGACCCACTGCGCCGGGATGACCGGACCAAGCGATCCACCCAGGAGGAGCCCGACATGGACACCGAGCGCTTCGACACCGTTCTGACTCTTTCCGGCACTCGCCGCCATGCGCTGCGTTCCCTGGCCGGCCTGGCCAGAGCCAGCGCGCTGGCTGGCATCCTCGGCGCGGACGACGGTGCGGCCAGGAAGATGGGCAAGAGTTGAATCACTCGCGGGACATGGCGAATCATGGGTTCTTCTCCCACAACACGCTCGAGGGCGGTCCACCAGACCAGCGCATCGCCGCCGCAGGCTCCAATTTCAGTCGGCGGGGAGAGAACATCTACAAGAGTGCCCCGAATGATGTCTCCGCACTGTCCGCCTTCACCTCCTGGGTCAACAGCTCCGGGCACCGCGCCAACATGCTGAGCAGCAACTTCACCCAGATCGGCATCGGCCATGCCACCGCCAGCGATGGCCGCACCCACTGGACCAACACCTTCGGCAAGCCGGCCTGATTACCAACCCCATTCAGCACGAACAGGGACGGCGCAGCAACCTGCGCCGTCCTTCTTGCACGCCGCCCGGTCAAGGCTCCGGGGTCGGCGTTGGCGTCACCGAAATCTCCCGCCCCCGGTAGAACTGCCCCATGATGCGCAGAAACACCTCCCGCATCAGCGGCTCGAACTGATCACGCGGCCCAAACATGGAGTAGTAGGTCACGATCGTGTACGCCATCATCCCGGAGTACGCGACCGCGTAGCCCTGGGTCAGCAGCAGCGTCTCGTCATCGACTGCCACGGCGCGTAGCCACGCCGGACCCAACGGGTTCTGGTCCTCGTACGCACACAGTGTGGTGAGGCGAGCCCGCTCACCGACCATCCCCAACTCCGCCACGTTGGCCGCCTGCAGCGGGCTCAACATGACGCCGTGCAACGTCCCCGATGCGAATTCGAACCCGGCCGCGCCGTTGGCCGAGACCGTGCGCCCGGACACCACGGCCGGCGCCAGCGGCGGGCGCTGCTGCGCGCTGAAATACGGCATGCCCTGTGGGCTGAACTCGTAGGCGTAGAGCGTCGCGCCGCTCCACCCCGGCGGCTG
Organism: Thermomicrobiales bacterium; assembly: GCA_034431475.1. Lineage (GTDB taxonomy): Bacteria > Chloroflexota > Chloroflexia > Thermomicrobiales > UBA6265 > JACCXM01. The sequence goes on from DAOUDE010000065.1 coordinate 7,381, forward strand.
CCGGAAGATCACGCCGCCGTAGGTATTCGGGTGCAAGGTCCAGTCGTTCGGGACCACCAGGTCAGTCAGTTGCACGACCGGGTAACCCAGGATGAACCCGAGGTACAACTCCACACCCGGATCACTGCCGCAGTCCCCCTGCACCGGCGTCGGGACTGGGATCTGCGCCGCACCCCGGCCCCGCCCGGCGGCGAGGCTTACAGCTACTCCACCCGCCCCGGCCAGGAACGTACGGCGGCTCCATTTCCTCCCTGGAAAACACCTGGCGGAGTCACGCGGCAAGAGCAAGGCGGTGGCTGGCATGGAGTGCTCCGTTCAGAGGCGAAGCCCGCGATGATCAGGGATGCGCTCTCGATGGTCGCATCATACGGCGGCTATTCGGAATTGCCAGCTTTCTGCCATTTCGCCGTTGCGACGCCCCCCGTACGCTGGCCCCACAACGGCGACGCCTCGGCTCAGGTCTTTCCGCCGCCGTCCCCTATCTGACCGTCGTCCTGGAGTTTCTCCCGTGCTCACCATTACTCCGCATCTCTCGCATGGCGGCCTTGCCGCCGCCTCTCGTCGCACCCTGCTGCAAGCACTTGGCGCTGGCGCGCTCGCGGCATCGCCGCTCGCGCGGCTGGTGGAAGAAACTGATGCTCGCAAGAAGCGGAGGAAAGGCCGCCGCAAGAAGCAGCGAAAGAAGGCAGACTCGCCTACTCCGAATCTTCGCTCCGCCGCCACCTGTCCGGGCCCCGCAACAACCAGCTTTGATCTGGGTCCCCAGGTTCGCAGTGCCCAGAGTTTTGCCTCCGGCCTCAGTGGTGACCTCGTTCGGGCTGAACTCGTGATTGATCACTTCGCCATCGAGGCAGGTGAGTATTTTCTGCGGCTCGCTCCGCTGCTGGACGGACTCCCTACCGAGGCGTCTCTTGCAACGTCCCGCGTCGATGACCGCGCGCTGCCGGCTGGAGAAAGCGTTGTGGTGTTTACCTTCAACCAACCGGCACGGGTGACGGCTGGCGTTTCCTATGCGCTCGTGCTGGCGCGGTCAGGCGGCGGCGCATACACGTGGCGTGGTGTCCTGGGCGGTTGTCCTGGGCGTGCGTTCATTGCAAACGGACTCACCGCCCCATTCGAGCCGAGCGACACGACCGACTTCCTGTTCACGGTCTTTGTGCGGGAGTAGCGCGACGATCACCGGTTGCTCGCTGCCGGCCCCCGTACCCCACCACCTCCCCCGCGATACGCTCTCACGGTGAGCAGCGGTAGCGTCACCTTTGCGCCAGGACGCACCATGCCACTACCACCTCAAAAGCATCGCGCTCAATGACAACTCGCACCTGGGGTAAAGCGAAAGGGCGGCCCGTATCAGGCCGCCCTTCCCGTGATTGCGTGTACTGGTGGTTATTACGCGAGGGCGCTCTGGCCGTCCTGGACGCCGTCGCCGTCCGTGTCCCAGACCATGGGATCGGTGGTGGTGGCGAAGAGTTCATTGCCGTCAGTCAGGCCGTCGCCATCGGAGTCCGCGTTGTACGGGTCCGTCTGGTAGATGTTGACTTCGTCCACATCGGCCACACCGTCCGAGTCGCTGTCGGCCGCGGTCACCGCGCCAGAGGACGTGGTATCGGCCGTGTCAACCGGTTCGGTCGAGAGCGTCTCGCCCACCGGCTCGGGCGCGGTGGCGGTCGTGTCGGCAACCGGCGCACTGGCAGCGCCGTTGTTGTTCACCAGCGGGTCAGTCTTGATGCCGAACAGCTCTTCGCCGTCGGAGATGCCGTCGCCGTCGGAGTCCCATGACAGCGGGTAGGTGCTGTACAGGGTGAACTCGTCGCCGTCGGCCACGCCATCGGCGTCGGTATCGGGGTTCGTGGGATCGAGCCCCGCCTCCGCTTCGAGCGCGTCAGGGTAGTTATCGGCGTCGCGGTCGTCAGCGGTGGCAACCGTTCCGGTCGCGGTGTCGCTCGTGACGTCATCGACCGGGGCCGCAACCGGCGCCGGGGCGGGCGAGGCGTTGAGCGTACCGCTATTCGACGAACGATTGGTAATGCCGTCGCTCCCGGCGGCGTTCGAGGTGTTGATGGTCGGCGCAACCATCACCGCGTTGCCGGGCGAATAGTTGATGTCGCCGCAACTGATCGTCCAGTTCCCGGGTGTGCCGGTGGTGACGCAGTTGCCAGTCGTGTTGAGGGAGGCAACGCCCGGCGGCGCTTGCTGCGCCTGCGCCGAGACTGCGCTGCCGGCGATGAGCCCGAATCCCATGACAACCGTCGCGATGGTCTTTTTCATGTCCTATCCTCTGCGGGGTTGTTTCTGGCGGCGGGCCAGGCAAAAACGCCGAGCATCTGCTCATGCTCTCTGCCTATATGAACGTTCTATCGGGGCGTTGGGTTTCCTCACCGCCAGGCCAATTTCATCGAATTTGCGCCGATTTTCGGCGCTTCTCAGCGAAAACCGCACATACGGGGCCATGTTGCCTGAACTACAGGACCAATGGGTGGGGTCGCAAGGAGATCACGACTGATGACGGCCACGCCCACGCAGCGACACGAGGAGTCTCAGCCGCATGGCGCAACAGGAAACACCAGGCAAGCAACCCGCGCGCACCCGGCTCGGTGTGGAGGCGGAGAACATGGGGCAGCCCGCGCGACTGTGCCCGAAGACGAAGCAACCTGGCTGGAGGCGTTGACCTGCCTGGCCGCCATCTCCGGCGTCACCTCGCGGGTGAGGCTCCTCGCCAGCGTCATCATCCTGCCCCAACGCAACGTGCTCGAACTGATGAAAACGGCCGCGACCATCGATGTCCTCAGCCGGGGACGGCTCGTACTCGGCGTCGGCTCCGGGTGGAACACGCGGGAGATGGCCGCGCTGGGCTATGACTTCGCCACGCACGGACAGCGCATGGATGAAATGCTCTTCGTCAGGCGCAGCGCCAAGGGGAACACCGTGCCTCCTTTCCGGGGCGCGCAGCTTGTCGTGCCAGACGGCGTGCCCATGGCCCCGCCCGCGTGGCCGGGTCACACGGCACCGCTGTACATCGCTGGCGCGGGCGTCAGCAGGCCGTCGATCCGGCGCACCTTGGCCTACGGCGACGGCTGGATGCCATCTTCAAGCTGAGCGTCGCTGGCCACGCCAATCCGGCCCTCGATCACCAACCAGTGGAACTCGCGGCCCTGGGGTTTGATGAGATCATCATCCAGGGCATCTGGGATGCCGGGCTGGAGCCAGGGATTGCGGTGATCAAACGAGTGAGAGCCGCGCTTGATGCGTGACAAAGGAGGCGACGCGGTGGTTCAGCGGGACGTCATCGGGTTGGGGTACGCGGCGCTCGATACCATCGGCCTCACCCCGCGCCTGCCCGCGCTCGATGACAACGTCCTGCTCGAAGACCTGACCCGGCAGGGTGGCGGCCCGGTTGCGCAGGCGCTGGTCACGCTGGCTCGCCTCGGCGCGACGGCCGGCTTCGTGGGGCGCGTTGGCGATGACGACGCGGGCGCGCTTATCCGGGCCGGGCTGGCGGACGAAGGCGTTGAGATCACCTATCTCCAGATTGCGCCCGGCGCGAGGTCGCTGCAATCGATGATCCTGGTGGACAAGGCCACGGGGAAGCGCAGCATCTGCGCGTTTCGCGGTACTGCCGGGGAAATCGTCCTCGATGACCAGACGAGGACCTATCTCTGCTCCGGCCGCTTCCTGCATCTCGATGGCCATTCCGTGAACTCAGCGGTGATTGCCGCCCGCCAGGCCGCCCAGAACGGGGTGCGCGTCTGCTTGGACGCTGGCGCCGGGACGGATGTCGACTACCTGCTGCCCCTGATCCGGGAGACCCAGGTGCTGGTCGCGGCAGAGCGCTTCACCGTGCTGGCCTCCCCGGATGGCACGGTAGCCGCCGGGGCCGCCCACCTGCTGTCGCTTGGCCCGGAGATCGTGGTAGTCACCCTGGGCGAGCATGGCTCGTACACGCTGACCGCCAGCGCCGCGTTCTCCACCGCGCCGTTCCCGGTGACCGTGGTCGATACCACGGGCGCGGGCGATGTCTTTCACGGCGCATACCTGTACGGCCTGCTGCAGGGCTGGGACCTCGCCAGCACCGCCGAATTCGCTGGCGCGACCGCCGCGTTGAAGTGCACGCAACTGGGGGGACGCGTCGCGATCCCACGCTTGCCGGATGTGCTGGCCTTCATGGCCGGGCAAGGCCGACCGCTTGCAACCGGCATTGCATCCCCGGCCTCACCAGATTTGTGAAATTCTTTTCAAGGTTTTCTGATATTGACGCTCGGGGAGACCGCGCAGATAATCCCGGCAGAGGCGCGAAACGGCAGGTGAAATCGTCGTCCCAGTGGAGTCACGCCGCACGCGGCATGATGGCGCGGCGCGGCGCTCTGGCCATCCACGTCAGGATTGGCTCCAGCGTGATGGCCTACGCATCGACCTCGCGGTAGAGCAGCAGACAGCCTGTTTGCGCTTCATGAGTCCTGGAGGGGTCATCGCGCTTGTAGAGGCGGCTTGCCAGCCTGGTTGGCAAGCGTCGCTCCGAGGAGGGATAGCGAACGACGGAGCAGGGCCCTGACCATCGACGGTCGGAGCCGGGAGCATGTCTCGTTGACCGCCGGCAAAGACGCCGGTGCAGTCGTAGAAAGAGGAGATCCATGGCGGATCAGCAGCAACTCGCTCTCGCCCGTAAGCTACTTGCCGGCCAGATTGGTCGCCGCGACTTTCTCAAGCAGGCCAGCGCCCTCGGCATCTCCGCCGCCGCTGCCAGCCTGTTCCTGCGGGCCGCCCCGCTGGCCGCCGCGCAGGACGCCGAACTTGTGCCCCCGCTTGTGGCAGAGCCCGCCACCGGCGAGCCGCCCTTTGCCGGGCAGACGGTGACAGTGCTCGTCAACACCGGCGGCGGTGAGAAGGGCTCCATCGAAGGTCCCTTCCACGAGGTTCGCGCGGAGTTCGAGGCCGCCACGGGCGCGACGCTGAACATCGCGGCGGTGCCCTTTGAAGAGCATTTCCCCAAGCTGATTGAAGATGCCGCCAGCGGCACCGGCCAGTACGACACGTCCATTGCCGGCGCGTGGTGGCTGGGCGACCTCGTCGCCGCCGACTTCATCATCAACTACGACGACATGTACGCCGATACCAGCGGCAAGTTCCCGCAGTGGGACTACGATGCCGTGCTGCCCGGCCCCCGCTCGCTGCTGGAGTACGGCGGCAAGAAGTACATGGTCGCCAACGACCATGACGGCCAGGTGCTCTACTACCGCAGCGACCTGTTTGCCGACGCCGACCACCAGAAGGCCTTCGCTGAAGCCTACGGCTACGACCTTGCTGTGCCCACCACCTGGGATCAGTTCACGGACATCGCCGAGTACTTCAACGGGAAAGACCTGAACGGCGACGGCGAGCCAGACAGCGGCGTTGTGCTGCACCTCAAGGTCGGGCAGCAGGGCATGTTCCACTTCATGTCCTTCTCCGCGCCGTTCGTCATCGGCCCGGATAACCCGAAGCTCTACTGGTTCAATCCGGAAGATATGACGCCGCTGATCAACAGCGCGGGCCATCTTGCCGCGCTCAACCAGTTGATCGAAATCACCAAGTTCGGCCCGGAGGCGATGTTCGGCTGGACCCTGCCGGAAGGCTGGAGCTACTTCCTGGCAGGCCGCGCAGCCATGACCTTCACCTGGGGCGACCTCGGCGCGCTGGCGCAGGAGACCCCGGAGCGCGGTGGCCAGTCCACCGTCCAGGGCAAGACGGGCGCTGGCCCTATTCCCGGCACTCTCGAATACTTCAACGTCACCAACAACGAGATGGTGAAGACCGAAGAGCCGAACATGGTCGGCAACACCACCGGCGGCTCCTGGGCGGGCGTCATCTCCAAGGCGTCCAAGGCCCCGGAGGCCACGTACTTCCTGCTCGCCCTGATGGCGACCAAGCCGAAGTCGATTGTCTACGGCTACCGTGGCTGGGATGGCGTCGACCCCGGCCGCAGCTTCCACTTCCTGCCGCCGAACGGCGATGGCAGCCTGGAGGGCTATGAGAGCGCCGGATGGGACGCTGCCGACGCCCAGTCGTACACCGATGCCTACTTCGAGAACTTCGGCGCCGAACTGCAGTTCCCGTACCTGCGCATTCCTGGCACCTTCGAGTACTGGCAGGCACTGGATGTCCGCCTCTCCGAGGCGGTCACCGGGCAGTCCACCGCTGAAGACGCCCTGAACAACGTGGCGGCGGACTTCGAGGCGATCACCGACCGTCTCGGACGCGAGGCGCAACTCGAGCAGTACAAGAGCTCCCTGGGGCTGTAACCCCGGAGTGTGGTGGGCAGCCATTCGGTTGCCCACGCTGGAACCGGGGGAAGCCGCGGCTTCCCCCGGTTCGTCCCTCACGGAGCAGGTGCACATCCCTGCGGTAAAGGTGGAACTCCATGCACGGCGAGGTCATCGTTGACGGGCCGGTGAGTGCCCCGGCAACTCCCGACACCGTCCCCGTTGGCAGCAGACAAGATCGGGCCAAGTGGTTCTTTCTGCTTCCGGGCGTCATCTGGATCCTCCTTTTCACGCTCTTTCCCCTGCTCTACGCCGTCAACATGAGCCTCCATGCCTACCGCTTCGGCATCCAGGGGGCGTTTGTCGGGCTGGCGAACTTTCAGCGGCTCGTGACGGACACGGTCCTGCACGAAGACCTGGTGACCACGTTCCAGTTCGTGATCGCCTCCGTGGTCATCGAGATGTTCCTGGGCATTGGCCTGGCGTTGCTCTTCAACCGGGAGATGCGGGGGCGCGGTCTGCTGCGCACCCTGGCCACCCTGCCCCTGTTCACCACCCCGGTGGCGCTGGGCTACCTGGGCATCACCCTGTTCTACGAAGAGGGTGGGCCGATCAACTCGTTCATTCGTCTACTCGGTGGGCCGCAGATTCCCTGGTTGTCCAGCCCGTTCTGGGCCAAGGGCGCTATCGTGCTGCTCGATGTCTGGCAGTGGACACCGTTCGTCTTCCTGATCACCCTCGCCGGGTTGCAGGGCATGTCGCAGGACCTGACCGAGGCCTCGCAGGTCGACGGAGCGACCGGGTGGCAAACGCTGCTTCACATCGTGCTGCCGCTGCTCGCCCCGCTCCTCTGGCTCGTCCTGCTCCTGCGGTCGATCGAAGCCTTCAAGGTGTTCGACACCGTGGTGACCTTGACCGCGGGCGGCCCGGGGCGCGCCACCGAGGTGATCAGCCGCTACACCTACCTCACCATGCGCAAGTTTTCGGACTACGGCTACGCAGCGGCGCAGGGGTTCCTGCTGCTGCTGATTGTCGCGGTTCTGCTCACCATCTTGTGGGGCCGCATCAAGCACAACTACGGGGCGCCCCGGTAACGACAAACACGAACCGGGCGCGCGGCGTTGGCTCCTCGGCCACGCCGCACCACGTCGCAAGGCAATTGGAGCGTAGAGATGGCAAGTGCGGCAGCAACGGCTCCCGTCCAGTACACCCGGCCCACGAGCACCGGCAGCACCGTGCGCAAGTTTCTGAGCCGGCTGCTGATCTTTGTAGTCAGCGTGATCGTCGTGATCTGGATCGCCTTCCCGTTCTACTGGGCCTTCCTGAACTCGATCAAGCCCGCCGTGGATACGTTTGGCGGCAAATGGATTCCGTGGGTGCAATTCGAGCCGCAACTCGGCACATGGCTCCGCGTGTGGGACATCCGGGAGGTGCGCCGCGGGCTCATGACCAGCGCCACCATCGGACTCGGTGGAGCCACCCTGGCGACGGTGCTCGGCGTACCCGCCGCCTACGCCATCGCCCGCTTCCGGTTCGGCAACACGGGCAACATGTTCCTGACCAACTGGTTTCTGTCACAGCGGATCATGCCGGCGGTCATCTTCGCCCCGCCGATCTTTATCCTGGCCCGGGCGCTCGGCTTGCTCGACACCGTGCTGGCGCTGGTGCTCCTGGCGGGCACGTTCAACACGCCCTTTGTGGTCCTGATCATGAGCCAGATGTTCCGGGATGTCCCGTTCGAGCTGGAGGAATCGGCCCAGGTTGATGGCGCCAGCCGCTGGGAGATCTTCCGGCGCATTGCCTTGCCGCTGGTGGCGCCCGGCGTCGTCGCCAGTTGGCTGATCGTGCTCGCGTTTTCGTGGAACGAGGTCTTCTTCGCCCTCGTCCTCGCGTCGAAGGATGCGATTCCGCTCACCATGTACATCGTCGGGTTGTCAGGCACGCGCGGCGTCGACTTCCCGGCCGCCAGCACGATGACCCTGCTCATGATCACCCCACCCACCATCATCGCCCTCACGTGCCAGCGCTTCATCGTGCGCGGCCTCTCGATGGGTGCGGTCAAGGGGTAGCGCCGACGCGCCGGTTCCGGCAGATCTCATCCAGGTTCAATCGTGGGAGGCTACGGCCAGTCGGGCTGCGGCAGGCTCATGTATTGCCCGAGGGTGTGCATCGAGGGCTCATACCGCGCGCTCCTGCACGAACGCGGCCCAGGCGGCGTCCAGGTCCGGCTTGATCGGCGCTTTGGCCTTCGCCAGCTCTGCGCAAGCGGCGTCGAATTGCGCCCAGGTCACCGCCGCGCCCGTTGGGCCAAGGATACGTACCGCCGCGCCACACCCGTGCGGCAGTTCGCTCACGCCGGAAACCGTGCTGCTGGCCGCCTTCGGGTCGCTCGCCCCGCCGCCAGTACCTCCCCCCCGATCACCGAGTCCTGGAAGAACACCTGCGAGACTCCATGAACCAGCCGATCCAGGATGAGTGCGCGATCGAGTTGCGCCCGCGCGCCAGACGTGACCGCGCGCTGCGCGGGCCCGCCGGAGTTGGTCCCGGTCTGAAGTTGACCAAGCCCGTGGATGCCGAGCGCGAAGAACCAGGTGGTCACCACAAAGGGGCCGGTCAGCGCCGGAACCTGCCACGTGGCGAAGACATTGCCGACGTCCCGGGCGACGATGGCGGACACGATGCCGCCAAAGATGACAAACACGGGGAGCAATTCGTTTCCGTCCAGGTAAAAGACCAGCGCCACACTGGTCGGTGTGCCGCCGTCGCCATGAGCCCGGCCTTCACTGCCGAGTCGGGCACGCCATCCAGCGTGCCGCCAGCGTGCTGGCTGCCGTGCCGAGCAACGCGTAGCCAACCACCAATGCAGAGGCCGGCGATTGGGATGTTCTGGAACGTCACCTGTCCGAAGCCATGCAGGAGTTCGGCGATGAAGCTCAGCACCTGCCCTCGGGCGGCAGCGCGCTTCTACACCAGGAACACCCGGGTCGGCAGGTTCACGAAAGCTCCCCGGCAATACCCGGTAGCAACCAGGTACTACGTTCTCGGCGGGTAAGTCACGGTGAGGAAACGCGTAGTGCGCCCCGGGGGGATTGGCAACCCGCGTCCCGTCATCATCGCTTTCGCGTGGCGCCGGCAGCGCCCCGTGCCAGTAATGCAATGGCATAGCTTCTGCGCTACCCGGGTGTAGTTGGCGCCCTATGCAAGCGCCTGAACCTGCACGACGTGCAGACGGAGGTCGCGAAGACCATGCTTGGAATCA
>DAOUDE010000066.1:0-32928 GCA_034431475.1 Thermomicrobiales bacterium
GCGTTGTAGACATGGAGCGTCCACTCGCCGTTCGGATTACTGCCGTCTGCCGCAACGAGCAGGAAACTGACCGGGCCTGGCAATTCATGGGAAAGCCTGTGCAAGGTCAGGTTCACGCCCGTGATCTTGGCCTTCTTGAGGCCGCGCACCCCGACCTTCGCATGGCGAGTCTGGAAGGACAGCACATCGACTGTCTGCGTGTTAGAGAAGGTCAGCGAACCGTTTTCTTCTTTGATTCTCCGGAAACGTAAGGCAACAGCAGCGGCGCCGCAGCCGCCGAGAGGGCCAGAAAACGACGACGCCTGTACATGGGAATCCTCCGGACGATCACGAGCCTGGGTGGCCAAACGCCTGAAAGATGCTGAGGTCGCGCCAGCGTCAGCACTGCCATTTCTTGTTGCGGCAACACCGTCAATTCGAGATCTCGCACCCCAAAGCTATACATCTCGCGAGCCATCTGATACGTTGCGGTCTGCATTCGAAGCTTCATGAAGGCCCAGCATGGACGGCGCACGCTTCGATCACCTTACCGCACACCTTGGCAGTCGCCTGCCGCGCCGCTCGCTGGCCGGGCTGGTTGGGGCGCTGAGTCTGTCGCTTCCCGCAACCGGCGCCACTGCCAGGAAGAAGAAGTGCAAGAAGCCAAAGCGCAAGTGCGGAAGGCGCTGCGTTGCGGTCCAGACCGATCCGGCGAACTGCGGATCGTGTCGACGAGCCTGTGCTGCTGGCGAAATCTGCTCCGAGGGGACCTGCCGTCCTCGATGTCCCGCCGGCCAGAAGGCGTGCGACGGCAAATGCATCCCGGCCGGCGGCTGCTGCGAGAGCGCCGAGTGTGCCGATGCCGAGGAGTGCACGGAGGATGTCTGCCTGGACAACGTGTGCCGTCAGTTCAGCCGGGATGACAACACCTCATGTGTTGGGGGCGAGTGCCGCTCGGGCGTTTGCAAGAACTGCGTTGCCCGCCGCGGTTCCTGCACGACCGATGATCAGTGCTGCGGCGTTCGAACGAACGTGATCGTCTGCGCGTCGAACCTCCACAGCGGCCTGGTTTCGTGCTCGACGAACACACCCCGGTGCTGCGGCGCGGTTGGCGCACAGTGCGCCTTCGATTGCGACTGCTGTGAAGGACGCGAATGCCAGGGCAACGTGTGTTGCAACTCCATCGGCATATTCTGCAACCAAGGCACCGACTGTTGTAGTGGGAACTGCGTGTCGTCTGCGTGCGCCTGAGTCATGTTTCAGGAATTGCGGACTCCACCGCGTGCGGTCCCTCGTTCCTCAGGACAAACGCAACGCGGGCCCGGTGAAGGCAGGTTGCCCTACCTTCACCGAGCCTGCATCAGGCAGACCAACTCCGTTACCTCTTCTTCTTCCTCTTCTTTTTCCGCACCTGCGCCTTGATCACCAGCGTCCAGCCACTCGCCAGGACACCATTTTCACCGGCGTTGTTGTCGGTAACGAAGAGCGTCCAGATCCCATTGGGGTTGATGCCATCAAACGTGAAGAGGGTTTCGTTTCCACTCGGAGTGGGAGGCGGCGTGCCAACCGGGTCGAGGAACATGTCGTTGGCGCCCCCACCATAGTTAGCCGGGCGATAGCTCTGGCTTACGAGTTGGCCAGAATTCGGCAACACATCGACAGCTTCGTCATCCAGCGTCAGGGAGATGCCATCGACATCGTTGTTGCCCCCACTATCGCTCAAGATCAGCGCGTTCCTGCCGGCAGGGGACACAAGCATCAGATCCACGTCATCCGGCTTGGGATGGGTGTACCCATTGAGGATGACGTTGACATCCAAGAGTTTGCCCTTCTTCAAACCGCTTACGGTGATCTGGGAGCTGCGTGTCTGAAACGTTCGAATATCAATCGTCTGCGTATTCGAGAACGTGCGGGTGACGTTCTTCTTCTTTTTCTTCCGTTTCGCCGTAGCCGCCGCATAACCCAGGGCAATCGGGACGAGAAGTCCCGCAGAACCGGTAACAAACGAACGGCGGCTGATCATGAGAAGCCTCCAGTCAGCAGGCCCGATGTCACGTTCACGGGTGAAGGCACGATGGTCATGACGCGAAAACACTGCCTGGAACGCGGCCAGACTGCCGCGCTCTAGTCGTCCGACAGGAGCTGAATCCACGGGGTCTCCGCCCCGATCGTCGTCGGAAGGCCGTGGCCGGGGTACACGACCGTTTCCGCCGGGGCCTCGGCCACGAGGCGGCGCAGGCTCCGGTTCATGTCCTGCTGGTCCGTGCCGGGGATATCCGTGCGGCCGTGGCCGTTCGGGAAGAGCACATCACCGCTCAGCAGCACGCCGTGCTCGGCATCCAGCAGGGCAATGTGCGCCGGGTCGTGCCCGGGCAGGTGCATCACCAGGAAGGAATACCCTCCCAGGGTGACCGTGTCACCATCCTCCAGGGCTTGGTTCGTAGCGACCGGAGGGACTTCGACGGGGAGCTCACCCACCAGCGGGGTCGGATTCGCCAGTGGCGCTTCGGCCAGGGGGTGCGCGGCAAGTGGCGCTTCGGTCGCTTCCGTGAGCGCCTTGGCGTCCGCCACATGGTCCCAGTGCGTGTGGGTGATCACAATCTGGCCGATCTTCCAGCCGCGCTTTTCTGCTTCGGCTACCACATCCGCCGTCACACCATATGGGGCATCGATCACCAGGGCATCGCCGGTCTCGGTATCTGCCACGAGGTAGGCGTTCGTTTCGACTGGTCCCGCCGGGAACGTCACGATCTCAAGGGACATGATGGGAACTCGCTTTCCTTGGCGGCAATCAGCTCAAGGCGCTCTGCCAGCAAATCACGACCGTCAGGTACGACCGCCATCAGTCAGGGTACCAGTATTCTCCTCGTTGGCGGCCGGCGGCGGCGGCTGGTCCGGCATGCCTGGCTCCCAGATCGGCCCCTCCTCTGGCGGCATCACGGTCACGCCGAGCCGTCCCAACAAGTCGGCGGCCCAGCTTGCGCGCCACGGCCGGGGGTTGACCGGCTGGTGCGGCGCGTGGGAATCGGACCCGGCCCCGATCAACAGGCCCTTCTCGGCGGCCAGGTTGCGGTAGAGTGCGACTTGCTCATCGGTGTGCGAGCGGTAGTGCGCCTCCAGGCCGTCGATGGGAACCTCGGCCAGCATCCGGTCCAGATCCTCCGGCAACAGGGCGCCGACGGAATCGCTGCGGCCAGGGTGCGCCACCACAGTGATCCCCCCCGCCTGGTGCGCGGCATCGACCACGCGCTCCAGCGGCTCATCCGGGCTGAAGCCGCCGCCGAGGCCAGACACGAGCCTGGCCGCCTCCGACAGGTTGCGCACGTGCCCCTCGCGAATGGCGGAGGTGAGCACATGGTAGGGCAGCAGAGGCCGCCCGCCCGCGATCTCTTCCAGTGACGCGAGCGGCTTGCCCTGGGCCTCGATGCGCTGCCGGGCATCCTCGGCCAGGGTCAGCGCCTGTGCCTCCAGGTCGGCCATGAGCGAACGGAATGGCTGCGCCGCCGCATCCGCCCGGTTCGGGGCGATGCCGTAGACGAGGACATGCCACTGCCGCCCACTCCAGCGCGTGGTGACCTCCACTGCCGGGATGATGCGGATACCCCGCTTCGCGCCGCGCCGGGTGGCCTCCGCCACGGAGCGCTGGGTGTCATGATCCGCCACGGCGGCAACGCGGAAATCGTTGGCCGCCAGGTGGTCGATGAGGGCCGCCGGGGTCCAGGCGCCATCGGAGGCCAGGGTGTGGAGGTGGAGATCAACCCGGTCCACTGCGCTGAGCTGGAGGGGTGGCAGGGCTTCTGCCTGAGCGGTGATCTGGTGAGCCGGAGTGCTGGGCGGGTCCGCCACGTGATGATCCTTCAGGAGGCGCAGGCGCGCCGCGAGTCTGCCAAGGCTGAGTCTAATTGACCGTGGCAGCTTCGCCCGGCTCCAGCGTGGCCCAGAACGCATTGAGCGCGGCTGCGCCAGCCGCCGGGTCCTGCAGCATCCACCAGTGCCCGAGCCCCTCCAGCACGGCCACCTGCGCCCCGGCGCGCTCGGCGGTGCGGCGGGCCAGCGCCTCGCCACCGGTGAAGTGATCCTCCGTGGCGATGATGACCAACCCCGGCGTGCTGGCCAGCCCGCCCAGATCGGCCCCAAACTCGGCCATGACCGGTTGCGCGGCAGAGCGATAGAGCGGCAGCAGGCAGCGGCCCATCTCGGCATCGATCCCCGCCGCAAGCTTTTCCGCCAGTTCCGGCCGCGCGCCGTTGGCGATGAAGATGCCGGAGCGCACCTCCAGCGGGGCGTTGACCATCGCGGCCACGGCGGCTTCGCCCACCTCGGGCGTTTGCCAGGCCTGCGCCATGTCGTGCCAGACGTACTCGGGATCCAGCGCGCCCGCGATGTCACTGACCCACGAGCGCACCAGATGAGGCGCGACATTGACCAGGCCCATGACGTGGCCGGCGCCCCAGTCGTGGCCGACCAGGTCGATTGGTCCCGCGATCTGCTGCAACTCGCCAGCCAGCCAGGCGACGTACTCTCCGGCGGTCGCGCCAAAGCCTGCTGGCACTGGCGCGCCAAAGCCCGGCGGCGAGAGCGCAATCACCTCGTCCGCATCCAGCAGTGGGATCAGGTCCTCCCACACGGCGGCGGTTTCCGGGTTGCCGTGAACCAGAACGACGGGCATGGCGTGCCTCCTCTCATCCCCCGCAGTATGGCGGGATGTCCGAGGCGACGGCCAATAGCCTCATCCTCGCGTGTTCGCCGAGGCGAGCCAGCCGCTAGTTCAGCCGGGTGCGCGCGCCGACGTGCATCGGCATGGAGATCACGCCGCCGCCGGCCACGGCTTCCGCGCGCACGCGCTCCTCCAGCGTGTCGATGTCGATTTCGTCCGCCGTAGCGATACCCCGCGCCACGATGACGGGCAGCAGGCTGCGCAGCACCATCGTGCCCTGGGCGTAGGCGCAGAAGTCCGGCCCGCCGCCGAGCAGGCGGGTCGTCTCCAGTTCCGGCGAGGGCAGCCCCGCCGCGCGGAAGGTGGCGTACAGCTTCAGGCCCATCTGGGGATCGGCCCCGGCCGCGTGAAACGCCGCCACCATCCACTGGAACATCTGCCGGTAGAGCGGCCCGTCCGGCAGCGACATCGGCGATGTCAGGTCGATCTCCTGAAAGGCCACGATACCGCCGGGGCGAACCCGGCGCGCCAGATCGCGCAGCATCGCCACGGGGTCGCCGGCGTACATCAGCACCAGGCGGCCCACGACAGCGTCGAACGTCCCGAGATCCGGTGCATCGTGCAGGTCCGCCTGCACCCACGTGATGCCGGCCGCGCCCAGCGCGGCGCACCGGGCTCGCGCCCGCTCCAGCACCGCCGGGTCACGGTCCACCGCCACCACTTCGCCGCCGGGGGCAACCAGGTCGGCGGCGATCAGCGAGACATCGCCCACGCCGCAGCCGACATCGAGCACGCGCATGCCGGGCGCCAGGCCCGCGTTGCGCAGGAGCTGGGTCGTGGCGGGGCGGAAGATATCCGCCTGCCGCTGGAGCCGTTCGTGCTCATGGGCGCTCGATCCGAGCGCGTAGCGTTCCGGCAAGCCTGCGTGGAGCAATGCGGCCATGGGTCTGCCTTTCGTGCGTCGAAGCGCGGCAAAGTGTTACCGCCCGTCACCATACATAGTGCGCTCACCCGTCAATGACGCGAAGCGTCGAGCCTACCCATTTTCTCGCGACGGCCTACGCAATCTTGGTGAGGACGCGGCAGACGCCTGGATCGGGCGCTGCCGCGCTACGCCACCAGGGCCACCCCAGGGCTGGGATCAGGCCACCTGCCCGGAATCTGGATCGCGCATCAGGCCTGAGACATCCACCGCCTCGAAATCGCTGCCGGTGATGCGCTCCTGCAACGCATGCAGGTCATCGTTGTCCCAGCGGTCATCCGGCACGCCGGAGAGGAACCAGTCGCTGCCGTTATCGGCCAGCATCATGCCGTAGGTTTGCAGAGCGGTCAGGATGATCTGGTTGGCCGGCGAAAAACCGGCGAGATCCACGTCCGCCTTGAGGCGGAAGCGCTGCCCCAGCGGCGGCAGGTCCGGATCAGGGTCGTCGCTTGCCGCATGGCGCGCGGGCCAGACGTAGGCATCCTGCGTTCGTGCGGCGGTGAAGCGCAGGGCGTGATTGATGGCTCCGGCCGCGATCTCCTCATAGCGCACCAGCCCCGGCAGGATCGGCAGGCCGGCGGCATCCGCCGAGGTCCAGGTGGCAGGGCGCAGCGCGTAGCCGTTCAGATCGAAGACCGCGCCAGAGCCCGCTTGCCACGTGCCATCTGGCTGCGGCACGGCGGCGTACAGCTCGTACAGCAGGCATGATCCCTCCTGCACCACCAGGACATGGCGGTCACCCTTGGCACAGGAACTCCCTTCGATTGGGGCGTCCGCCGGGATGGGATATGGGCCAGAGTCGCTCTCGTCCGCTGCTTCGGTGAACACCACCTCGACTGGCGGCTGGTCAGCGGGCACGCGTACAAAGGGAATGCCGAGCGGCGCGCCCTCGTACAGCCCAGACCCGAAATCGGGGTGGAGCGCGGTTTCCGGCCCGATGCTGGCGATGTAGGCGTCCGACCGCGCATCCACCAGCAGGTCGGCCACCGGCGCGTTCCAGATGTGATCTGGCGGGAAAATGGCGCAGCCGGCCGGGGTTTCCCCGCAGGCCGATTCCGTGCAGCCCAGGGAGCAATCCGTGCCCTGCCGGGCACGGGGTTGCCCGGCAGGGAATGCGGTCACCAGCGCGCCACCGCTGAGCGCGGCCAGCAGACTGCGCCGCGAGGCGGTGCCGGCGCGAGGCCGGGCGGAATGACAGCGATCTCGCGATGGCAGCGATGTACGTCCCGGCATGGCGGTCCCTCGATGCTGCGGCTGCCCGGGCAGCACCGTTGCCGTCCCGGGCGTGCTCGGGCGTGCCTACGACGCACCAGCCGGGTTGAGATCCCGGCCCATCAGGGGATAGCCAGCGGTCAGGCCGCCATCCACCGGCAGCGTGACCCCGGTGATCCACGACGCGTTGTCGGAGGCCAGGAAGAGCGCAGCCTGCGCGATATCCTCGGCTACGCCAACGCGGCCCAGCGGGTACCACGGGATCAGCGAATCCATGACATCCGGGTTGACCGCCTTGCGCTCCCCCCAGATCGGCGTGTCGATGGTGCCCGGCGCGATGCAGTTGATGCGCACGCCCTGCGGCCCGTACTTCACCGCCGTGTTCTGCGTGAAGTTGATCATGCCCGCCTTGGCGGCCGAGTACGCCTCTTCCCCGACGGCAGTCATGCCGTTCACCGAGGCGATGTTGATGATGACGCCCTTCCCGGCCGCGATCATGGCGGGCAGGGCCGCCTTTGTACAGAGGAAGGCGCTCTTGAGCACGATCTCGAAGTTACGGTCCCAGACCTCTGGCTCGATGCTCAGCACATCGTTGCCGATCGACGCCCCGGCATTGTTGACGAGTATCGTGACCGGGCCAAAGACCTCGTTGGCGCGGGCAAAGACGTGCGCCACCGCCTCCGGCGAGGTCACATCGGCCTGGATCGCCATGGCCTCACCGCCAGCCTGGTCGATGGCGCTGGCCACGTCTTCCCCCTGCTTGCCATTGAGGTCGGCGATCACGACGCGCGCGCCCTCTTTGGCGAAGAGTTCCGCCGTGGCCCGCCCAATGCCCGATGCCCCGCCGGTGATGACTGCCACGTTGTTCTGCAGTTGCACGTATCGCTCCCTATTCCTCTCCCCGTGTCGATTCTGGTTCACCGCGTCCTACGCTTCCATGGTGTGCAATGCCAGCAAGGCATCCCCTACCGGGTCATCCGGGTTCGGGTTATCCTGCTCCACAATCTCCCAGCGCACGCCGGCTTCCCGCCCCGCCGCGCGGATATCGGCCCAGTCCAGTTCGCCGGTCCCCGCCGGCACATCCTTGCGTTCCGGCGCCGGGCCGAGATCCTTGAGGTGCATCAGCGGCACCCGGCCCGCAAGTTCGCGCAGCAGGTGCGCCGGGTCCACACCGCCACGGGCCGCCCAGTAGACATCGATCTCGAAGCCGACGAGGCCGGGGTCCGTCTCCTGCACCAGGAGGTCGAACAGCGTTGCGCCGTCGCCATCCGGCAGTGGGTCGAACTCGAAGGCGTGGTGGTGGTAGGCAAAGCCCAGGCCGGCGTTGCGCGCGGCGGCTCCCCAGACGTTCAAGCTGGCGGCCAGGGTACGGGCCGCCTCCAGGCTCGTGCGGCGTTCCTCGGGCACCCAGGGCACAACCGCGTACTCACCCCCCAGTGCCTTCAGGTCCCGCAAAGCCTGCGGGAGATTGTTCTCCCACAGCGCGACCGGGATATGCGCCCCCGATACGCGCAAGCCCAGTTCAATCAGCAGCGCCTGGAGGTCCGGAATAGCCATGCCGCCGTAGCCCGCGAACTCCACGGCCTTTGCGCCGCCCGCCGCGAGCTTGCGCAACGTTCCGGGGAAATCCTGGGCCGCAGGGGCCCGCACGGTATAGAGCTGAATGGCGATGGGGTTGTCCCGGTGGCTCATGATCCTTCTCCGTCATCGTGCCACGATTCACGCCCGGCGCTGCGAGCGCACCGTTCTCTGGCATTATCATCGTAACAACCGCCCGCCGGGAGCGCGACATCAGCGAGGAGAGGACGATGCCAGCCGCAACCGCGACTTCACGTGAGGGATCACCCGCGATCACCCGGCGCGGCGCCTTGTTGCTGAGCGGGGCAACCGGGCTGGCACTCACGGAGATCCTGGCCCACGCCGATCTCGGCGCGGCCAAAAAGAAGCACAAGAAGAGCAAGCACAAGAAGTGCAACAAGCGCTGCAAGAAAAACAAGAAGCAGTGCGACAAGGCGTGCAACATCCTGCAGACCGACGTCGACCTCTGCAAGAACGAGTGCCAGATCGCCAAGAAACAGTGCAAGAAGGTCTGCTGACGAAGGGAAGACGCTTCGCGCAGGGAAGACGCGCTCACGCGCTTGGGGAATAAGGGAATGAGGGAGTAAGGAGAACGACGGTGTACAGGCCACCAGCGCCAGTTCGTCACTCCTTATTCCCTTACTCCCTAAGCGCAGCGTCTCCCCTAAGCGCGTGAGCGCGTCTTCCCTGAGCGAAGCGTCTCCCCCTCGTTCCAGCTACAATCCTGCCACCGCCCGTCTTCCCCGCCCGGCTTTCGTTGTTTCGCTGGGAGTTGCGCCATGGATCACGCGCGCTGGGATGCGCTGACACGCTCCGCCAATGCCCAACTGACCCGGCGCGGCACGCTGCGCACCGGGCTGAGCCTCCTGGCAGGGACGCTCCTGCTCCACCGTGCCCAGGGAGCGACCTCCGCGCGCAACGCCTGCCAGGTGCGCTGTGGCGGCGACCGCCGGGTCTGCAAGGGTGAGTGCCGGGACAACGTCAATCCCAAACAGTGCCGGAAAACCTGCGAGGCCTGGCATGGCCAGTGCCTGGATCACTGCGAGTTCAAATCCCTGCGCCGCCGCACTGTCAACGACGAATACGACCGTATGCGACGACGCATGTCCGGGTAGCGAGGGGGAGACGCTCACGCGGGAGCTCAGGGGGAGACGCGCTCACGCGCTCAGGGGGTGACGGCCTGCGGGCCTCAGGGGGTGAAGGAAAACGACGGATGACTACTTCGCCGCTCGTTCTCCTTCACCCCTGAACGAAGTGACACCCCCTGAGGGCTTTAGCCCGGCACCCCCTAAGCTCCCGCAGGAGCGTCTCCCCCTACGCCCCGCCGCGCGTCTTCCGCATTCGCACCCCCATGCGGCCCGCACCGTAGTAGTTGGGGAGTTCGATCTCTTCTTCGTACCCAGCACTCAGGTAAAGCTGGCGGGCGCCGGCGTTTTCCTGCTGCACCATCAGGATCATGACCGGGGTGTCCAGGTCCCGCTCGATGGCGGCGAGGAGCGCGCGGCCAATACCCAGCCGCCGGTAGGCCGGATCAACGGCCAGGTTCACCACGCGGCCGCCTTCCAGGACCCGGTCGCCAATCACGCAGCCAGCGATTTGCCCGTCCCGCCGCACCAGGAGCGTGCGCACCCAGGGAATGAGGCGCAGAATCACGAGCGTGGGCAGCGTGTAGGCCAGGCGCGGGGGAAAGGCGCGCCGCTGCAGCCGTGCCAGCGCCGGGAGATCGCGCCATGCGGCATGCTCGACATGCACCCGCGTGGTGGCGGGCATCGGCTCCGCCCGGTCTGCCACTGGCGGCGACAGTGCGTGCAACATCATGCACGCATGGTACCGGATCGCAGGATTCGCCCGGCCACAAAACCCCTGGCATGGTGCGTGCAGGAAAGCACCGGGCACGAGTGCCGGGTACATCCGGCAGCAGTGCGCGCGCGTACACACAGGCATCACCGCCACGGAACCCAGCGCGGGGATGGCAACTGGGTTGGCGGTAGGGGGAACGCCATGACAACCTGGCTACCGCTGCGCAGCGCCTTAACCCTGGTGGGGGCGTGTGCCCTGTGCTTGCCTGTGGGGAGCGGCATCGCCGCCGCCCAGGCTGGCGTGGACTACGACTGCACGGATTTCGATAGCCGGGCCGACGCCCAGGCCTTCTACGAGGAAACCGGCGGCCCCGACTACGACCCCTACAATCTCGACGACGACAACGATGGCCGCGCCTGCGAGGAGTGGGCCGGCGAGTACCGCCGCACCGCAGATGGCGCAGAGGGTGTCAACGGCGCGGACGGCGTGGATCACGACTGCGCAGACTTCGCGGACCAGGACGACGCCGAGACGTACTTCATCGAGGATGGCGGCTCCGCGAAGAAGAACATCGACCACCTCGACCCGAACCACAATGGCATCGCCTGCGAAAGCGGCGAGCCGGGGTAGTTCGTCAGGTACTCAGCCACACCAAACGCCACGAGGCCGGGGAGCAATCCCCGGCCTCGTGGTGCGTCGTCAGTCGCTAACTCAGGGAGAAGCGCTGCACTTTGTTGCCGGTCTGATTCACCACGTAGAGCGTGTCTTCATTGATCGCAACGCCCGTTGGCCTGTTCATGGACGCGGTGAACCGGCTCTTGAAGGTGAGATTCTTGTCGAGTATCTGGACGCGGTTGTTTATCTGGTCCGCGACCCAGAGGTTGCCGCAGTCATCGACTGCAATCCCGGTAGGCCGGTTAAAGTTGCTCGAGCCTGATCCAGTGGACCCGGCAGACGTGACGTACTGCAATCCACTGCCCGAGTTATCGGTGTACTGGAACTTCACGACGCGGTTGTTGCCGGTGTCTGCAACGTAGACGTACGTGTTGCTGCCATCCTTGAAGACAGCAATCCCTTGCGGGCTTGAGAGCGCGCCACTGCCGCCGAGCGCCCAACTCATCACGTAGTCACCGTTGCTGTTGAACAGGAAGATGCCGTACGGAGATGAAACATCGACGGCCCACACGCGATCATTGCTGTCGGCAGCCACACCAACCGGATCGGTCATGCCCGACAGCATGTACTTCGAGAAATTGCCGTTGAGCCGGAAACGCCGCAACGTGCGATTGCTGTTCGACTGCGACTGGTCAGCAATATTCAGGCGCGCGTTGCCATCGTTATCGACGCTGTAGGCAATGCCCTGCGGCGTCTGGAACTCGTCGTCTTCATTCCCCTGCGAACCAAATGCGTACTGGAAGGTTCCATTCGCAGAGAACACCTGTACGCGCGAGTTGCCCGTATCGGTCACATAGAGATAGCCATCGGCATCAATGGTGATGCCAAACGGGCTGTTGAATGCACCATTTCCACTTCCTGAGCTTCCCCAGGCATTGTTGAACGACACCTCGGTCGGGCAGCTCCCGCCCTTCCCGACGCACACGCTGTCCTGGCACTTGAGGTTGTTACAGCAGCACTTCTTGTCCTGCTTCTTGCACTTCTTCTTGTCGCACCCCTTGCCCTCTTTCTTGCACTTCTTGTTCTTGTTCTTTTTCTTGGCGTCGGCGTCATCGTCCAGGCGCCACGCGCTGGCGAGCGTCGCGCCGCCGAGCGCGGCGATCAGCCCCCGCCGGGGCAGCCGGGAGAGCGGTGAGTCGCCGATGCGACGCGAAAGGTCATCGAACTGGCGGTCATCCATACCCTGTCTCCCCTGTCTGCCTCAACTCGCGTGTCAGAATGGCGGGGTCGGTGCGGGTCACATGGTAATGCGCAGGAACGGCGCCGGTAGGGCACGCGACGACGCCGGGTCTCCCCGGCGTCGTCTCGTGCGAGCACTACGAACTCAGTGAGAACTTCTGCACCCGTGCGTTCGACGAATCGACCACGAAGAGTTGCTTGGTGTTGGTGCCAAACGCAATGCCCGTCGGCCGATTGAATCCAGCCGTAAACCGGGTCTTGAACGAGAGGTCCTTGTCCAGCACCTGGATACGGTCGTTGTTCCGGTCCGCCACCCAGATGTTGCCACAGGTGTCGGCCGCCACGCCGACCGGCCCGTTGAAGGAACTGGAGTTGCTCCCGCGCGAGCCCGCCGCCTTCACGAAGTCCAGGTTACCGCCGGAGTACTCGAACTTCACGATCCGGTTGTTTCCCGTGTCCGTGACGTAGACAAACGTCTTCTTGTCCACCTTGACGACGGCAATTCCCTGAGGCGAAGACAGCGCGCCGTTGCCACCCGGCGTCCAGTTGTTGTTGTACGAGCCATCGCTGTCAAAGAGGAAGACGCGCCCGTTGGATGAGTTATCCACCACCCAGATTCGGTTGTTGCTGTCGATGGCGATGCCGTACGGGTTCCGCAGTTCGGAGCGACCCATCGAGTTGAAGTTGCCACCGCCAGACGCATTGAAGCGGCGGAGGCGGTTGCTGGTGTTGTTGACGACAGGGTCAGAGACGATAACGCGGGTGCTGTTCCCGTCGCGATTGGCGCCGACACCGCGCGGCTCCTGGAATCTGGAGCCATTGTTCGTCCCATTCCAGGTGCGGATGAAGCCACCGCCTTCATCGAAGACCTGAATTCGGTCATTGTCGGTATCGGCCACGAACACCTCGCCGTCGCGGCTGATGGAAATGTCCCACGGGTTCCTGAACTGGCTGTTGCCGCTACCAAATGATCCCCATTTGGTGCTAAAGGACACCCGCGTCGGGCAGCGGCTGCCACAACGGCCATCACTGCACTTGCTGTCGCAGCAGTCCTTGCTCTTCTTGCACTTCTTGCCGTCGGCCTTGCATTCCTTGTTCTTGTTTTTGCCCTTGTTCTTCTTCTTGTTCTTTTTCTTTTTGGCCTCGGCGTCCTCGGTCAACAGGCCAAGGCCCGCCAGCGCACCCCCGCCTAGCAGGCCAAACAGGCCTCGCCGGGGCAGCGTCGGCAGCGGCGTGTCGCCCATGCGCCGCGATAGCTCATCGAATCGTTGTTCATTCACCGAAAGGCATCCCCTGTTTCTGGCCATCACCGGGTGGCGAGACCCACGTAATCCCCAGTGCGGCGCCCCGCGCGACCAGATCACCTACCTTTTCCAACGCATGAAGGCGTGCGCCGGTTACCCGAGGGGGTGCTGCTGCGCTCAGGGGGCGCCACTGCGTTCAGGGGGTGAAGGAGTACGAGGAGAACGACGGATAGTCTTCCTTTTCCTCGTACTCCTTCACCCCCTGAGGGCTTTAGCCCGGCACCCCCTGAGGCCGAAGGCCGGCACCCCCTCCGTTATGCGGGCGTCGCCACGTTCGGCATGAAGCGCATGTCGCCGGTGGGGCCGGAGATCGTCAGGGCGAAGCCATCGACGTAGTAGCCGGTCGCGTCATGCAGGGCCTGCACAAAGAGCTGCTCCAGGGATCCCTCCGGGCAAAGCGCCAGCGTGGTCCGGGTAATCGTCACATCCAGCACGCCATCGGCGGCGGTCCACACGCCAGCGACCCAGTTGCAGTCGGCGTGGGCGCTGATCTGCCCATCCTCCAGGAACTGCACCGTGTAGCGCCCTGGCTCGTTGATGGGGCCAGCGGTGGGAAACTCGGTCATGTTCCACACAATCGGGGGAATCGCCGTCTCCGGGCCGGGCACCGGGGTACTCACCGACTGGGCCCGGGCTGGCGTCATCACCCCGGGCGCCAGGCCGAGGGCCAGCAGCGCGGCCAACATGGTTGCTTGCAGCAGGAAACGCATTTTCTCACCTCCACATGGGAACCGAACATGGCTCGTTGCTGAGACGCATGAGCGGTTGTGGAGGTTCCGGTCTGGGGTGGGGGGGAAAGGGGGAATGGGATGGTCAGGTAGCGAGCCCCGGCTGGGAAGTGGGGAGTGAAGGGGCTCGCTACCTGGAAACCATCATGCTCCTCGGCCGGGGGTCTGGGAATGGGGAGTAGTACGCAATTTCCGGCTGAGGAATTCCCTGGTTGGAGCCGTGCCAACACGCTCCGGCCCCGCCAGGTTGGCGTCACTGCCTGGCTGATGCAGTGACGCCGCTATCAGAAACTCCGCCGCTGGTTCAGGGAAGGGAACGCGGCTGCACATCTGAGAGGGCGCGGGTATCCGCGCCGAGGTGCATCGCAGCCACGTCGAACAGGATGAAACCAGCAACGGCGACTATCAGGATCACGAGTTCGGTGGGCACCTGCGGGCCCCTTTCGCTTGATTGGTATCTCGCAAGACGTTGCGTGGGTCGATGGGGGTGGTGGGCTTGACCAGAGTTGCACGATCTCCACCCAGTTCAGTCCGGCTCGGCATCACCACCCCCGCGACCACGAGACAGAGATTACGGCAGCCAGACCGCCTTGACAGCCGCAAAATTGACCATTCGCGAAGCCAACGCGTTGTTCGCCGGCTGGTCAAAAGTGCCCACTGGCGACCACGGGTCGTTCTTTCGCACGCCATCCGCTATGATCCGCAGGCCATGCAATTCATACGTTATGGAATCTCCTGACGCGGGCCAGCCATCTGGGAGGAACGGCGCATGGAAGAAGATCATTCCGCTCGCGTGCAGCGGCAGGCTGCGGAGCCAACGTCGCGCCGCGCGGCGCTGGCCGCCCTGCTCGGCAGCGCGCTCATGCTGCGCGAACCAGCAGAGAGCTGGGCCACGAAGAAAGCGAAGCGCCGCAAGGCCCGGCGCCGCAAGCAACGCCGTAACAAGGCGGACAGCCTGCTGAAACCGATCTCGTTCGAGGTGGTCAACCTGACTGACGAAACGTTCAGCGTGGAGTATGGCGACTCTTACCCGCTCAAGCGCTGCCACGTCATGAAGTCGTTCTCCCTGCCGCGAGGGACGAGCGGGCCCCTGAACACCACCATCAACAACGGATTCCTCTGGCTCGGCGGGAAATTCTGGATCGGGGTCTGGAACCCGCCGGTCTACCTGCCCCAGGTCACCGTGGCGGTTGATGGCCAGCCCTACGAGGACCCGCTCTTCCGCTGCCAGCAGGAAGGCTGGGTGTTGCTGCGCGCCATCGAGTTGAAAGAGGGCGAATCCCGGGCGTTCTCTGTTGGTGGCCTGAATTTTGATCTCTTCCGCAGCGGGGACACGAATTACAAGGTGTACCAACTGTACGTGACGAAAGCGCCATGAGCCGGGAACGACGCAGCCTGCTACCAGGCTCAGGAATGCTGGAGGGAAGCGCCGTGGACCAGGCGGAGTTTGACATGCGGCTCGGGCGCACCGCGCGCCACGTGACGCGGCGAAGCGCGCTGGCGGCCACGCTGGGTGGCCTGCTGCTGGCCCAGGCTGCGACCGAGGGCGAGGCCACGAAGAAAGCGCGCCGCCGCAAGGCGCGCCGCAAACGTCAGAAACACTCCTTCCCCAACCTCAAGCCGATTTACATCTGGGTCCAGAACCCCGGTACGAAACCGGTCACCTTCGACTACGGCGATGGCCAGGGAAGTTGCGGGGTACTCAAACGCGGCGTCGTGGTGGCGCCGAACTCCCGCGTGGCGGTGTCTTCTGGCTTCAACGAAAGCATCCTGGGCACGTACGGCTTTCTCTGGATCAACGAACGTTTCTGGATCAGCTTTACCAACCGGCCCCTCCAGCGCCCGACGCTCACTGCAGTCCTCGATGGCCAGCCGGTCGATGGCGGATGGGTGTGCCTGCCACCGCCACCTGGAACCACGATCCGCGGCGCTGAGCGCATGGATGTCGGGGCGCTCACCAGCTTCCGCATGGCGGACCATTCCTTCTGGGTGAGCCGCGAGAAGGACACCAACTACATCGTCTTCACCGTGATTCTGCCCCACACCCTCTGAGAGGCCGGGGCGTCGTCGTACCCGCCCGCAGGCCGCGTCCTCTGGCCAGGCACGGCTGTGGTTGTTGTGCATTCGGAGGGGTGTGAGGAAAGCCAAACGAGCGGGCACCGGCCAGGAAGGCGACAACGGGGCAGCGTGTCTCGGCTGGCATCGCCGCCCGCTTGGCTGAGCCCGGAGCATACCTGTCGGGCTTCGGCTTTGCGTATGGTCAAAATTGACCATATGCCGCCTGCAAACACGCCTCTCGCACTGGTCAAAACTGCCCATAGTCAATATCTTTCGCACGGAGAATCGCATCACCTTGTCATGCGCCGCGAAGTCGCGCCAGGCGTGCGCGGGGCTGCGGAACGAACACACACCCGGAGCGTTCCGCCGTGAGTACGCACCCGTTCTCTCAACCCGGTTCAAGCGCCACCAGAAGCCTCTACGGGCGGCAGGACGACGCAGCCGCCCTGCAGGCAATCTGGCAAGCGGCGTGCGACGGCGCAGGCGGCCTCGCGCTCATCGCGGGCGAGGCCGGCATCGGCAAGACATCGCTGGTCGAGGCGTTGGTGGCCACGGCTCGGCACGCTGGGGCAGTCGTGCTGACCGGGCACTGCTACGATCTGGAAAGCGGCTCACCGTACGCCCCCTGGGCGGAGGTGTTGCGCAACACCTCGGTCGAGGACGGCCTGCCCACCCTGCCTGCCAGCACGCATGCTGCTGGCCTGCTGGACATCACCGGTAGCAAGGATGCGTTCGTCACCCAGATCACGACCTTCCTCGCGGCGCTATCGTCCAGGCATCCGGTGATCCTCGTACTGGAGGACATGCATTGGTCAGACCAGGCGAGCCTGGACCTGTTGCGCGCCGTCGTGCGCCGCGTCTCGGCGTGGCGGGTGCTCATCGTCGCGACGTTTCGGGACAATGAACTCACTCTGGATCAGCCACTGCACCGGGTGCTACCGCAACTGGTGCGCGAAGGGCGCCCGCTGCGGCTCGATCTGCGTGCGCTCGCCGCCCGGGATATCCAGGGGCTCGTCGCCGCCCGCTACCAGCTTCCCGCGGAGGACGAGGCCCGGCTGGTCACGCACCTGCTGCGCTACACCGAGGGGAACCCCTTCTACCTCGAGGAGCTGCTCCGCACCCTGGAGCACGAGCAGATTGTGACGCTCACCGCCCACGGCTGGCGGCTCGGCGATCTGGCGCAAGTCCCCGTACCACCGCTGGTGCGGCAGCTCATCGACGACCGCGTCGCCCGGCTCGGCGCATCGACACAGCGCCTGCTGCAACTCGCCGCCGTCATCGGGCAGGTCATCCCCATCGAGCACTGGCAGGCTATCGCCGGTGTTTCGGATGCGGCGCTTGCCGAGGCAGTCGAGCAGGCCCACGCCGCGCAACTCTTGCAGGAAACGCCTGATCACACCTCACTCGCCTTCAGCCACGCGCTCTTCCGGGAAGCGCTGTATGGCAGCGTCTCCCTGCTGCAGCGGCGCGCGTGGCACCGGCAGGTCGCCGATCTGCTGGCCGAGCGGGCCTCGCCGGAACCAGAAGCGGTCGCCTTCCACCTGGTGCAGGCGGGCGATGGCCGCGCGGTGGAATGGTTGATCCGCGCGGGGCAACGCGCGGAACGCCGCGACGCCGCGCGCGACGCCATTGCCCGGTACGAGCAGGCGCTGCCCCTCCTGGAGCGACATGGGCCATCAGACGCGCTGGCCTGGCTGCACGCGGACCTGGCGGAGTCCTATCGCTACGTCGATCTGGCCCGATCGGCAGAGCACCTGGACGCCGCCGAGCGTACCGCGCAAGGCACCCGAGATCCCTTGCTGGCGCTGGCCGTGCGCTGGCTGCGGGCCCGGCTGCGCGGGTTCCTGGGGCAACGCGTGCTCGCTGACCTGCGCGATTGTGTCAAAGCGCTGGACGCCCTGACCCTGCAGGAGCGAGCCGAACTGACCACCATGGGGCGGCTGCACGTGCCGTCGCGCGGGCTGCTGGCCCAGTGGCTGGCATTCATCGGCCGCTACGACGAAGCTCGGGTATTTGCCGAAGCCGTGCTGGCTGAAGACGCCGACGCCGAATCCCCCGCCCGGCGGAACGAGTTGGGTGGCGCATACATCGCCCTCGCCCTCGTCGATGCCGGTCTCGGCCGGCCTGCCGCCGCACGCGCGGCGTTCGCTGCCTCCCGCGACCAGTTCCGGGCCCTGGACAGCACCTTCATGACGGCCTCAACCCTGAAGTGGGAGATCATCGAGGTCGCCATGGCCTACCAAGCGGATGATCTCCGGGAGCGTCAGCGACTGCTCTACGACTACGAGCAGTCGATGGCGCGCATGTCCAGCTTCGCGGTCTTCTCCGGCGCACGGCTGCTGCTGCAGGTGTTTGGGCCGGCCAGCATCGAGGGCCGGTGGGATACGGTGCTGGAAGCGGGCCAGGCCTATCTGCAGGTGCCGGCCTGGCGTATTTCGGCGCTGGCGGCGCTCGGCGAGATCGAGCGGCTCCGGGGCGACAGCGATGCCGCCTGGGGCCGCATCCGCTCTGGCATCCCCGGGGGGCCGGCCACGGACCCGGGCGATCTCTACTTCGTGGACATGCTTGCCCTGCAACGGCTGGCCGCCGATCTGTGCCTGGATACGGGAGACCTGGCGAATGGCCTGGCGTGGATCACGGCGCATGACCGTTGGTTGACCTGGAGTGGGCGGCTGCTCAACCGGGCCCAGGGCGCCTTGCTGCACGCCCGGTATCACCTGCTGCGGGGCGATCTGGAGATGGCCGAAGCTGCCACAGAGCGTGCGGCCACCCTGGCCGCATCCCCCCGGCAGCCGCTGGCGCTGCTCGCCGCGGAGCGCATGCAGGGCACGCTGGCCGGCGCGCGGGGCCGCTTCGCTGTGGCGGAGGCCCATCTCAACGCCGCCCTGGCCCTCTGCGATGCGTGCGCCGCGCCGTACGAGCGGGTGCGCACATTGCTGGAGGTGGCGGTGCTGCGGCGGGCGCAAAATCGTACGGAGGACGCCGCGTCTGCTTTGGAAGAAGCGCGCCAGATCTCCACGTCACTTGGCGCGGAACTGGCGTTGCAGAGCATCGCGGAGCTGGAGACCCCGGCCACCGACGCCACGTCAGGCGCGGCGATCTCCGGCCTCTCCCCGCGCGAAGTCGAGGTCTTGCGCCTCGTGGCGCGGGGCCTGAGCTATGCCGAAATCGGCGCAGAGCTCTACATCAGCCCACGCACCGTTGCTCGCCACCTGCAATCGATTTACGCCAAACTCAGCCTGGACTCCCGCGCCGAAGCCGCCGCCTACGCCTATGCCCACGGAATCGTCTAGCGAGACGGCTCGCAGCACGACGCGCTACTGGGATGAGGCCGCCGTACTCCGCCAGCTTCTGGCCGAGATGGCCGGTTCCATGCCATCCTGAGACACCGCATTGCATCCGCCTGAACCGACGCGGAGTAGCGCCATGGCCTCACCCACGCTCGTCTGCCTGCTGCCCGTCCGCAACGGCGCGGCGGATCTTCCCGGCTACTTCGCAGCGGCTGCGCGCTTCGCCGACGCCGTGATCGCCCTCGATGACGGCAGCACCGACGACACGCGCCAGATCTTGCGCTCCACCCCCCTGGTCAAGGTCGTGCTGGAAAACCCGGTGCGGCCCACCTACGCCGGGTGGGACGACGCCGCGAACCGCAACCGCCTGCTCGAGGCGGCGGCTCACCTCAATCCAACCTGGATCATGTCGCTCGACGCCGACGAGCGCATCCCGGCCGATGACGCCGCCGCGCTGCGCGCGTTCGTGGAGACCGACGCGCTACCCGGACTCGCCTACGGCTTCAAGGTCCACCGTATGTGGCGCGACGAGACCCACTTCGACCGCGCGGGACTGTGGGTTTATCGCCTGTTTGCCTACCAGCCCGGTCAGCGCTTTCCGGATCAGCGCCTGCACTTCGCCCCGATCCCGGCCGATTGCCCGCGCGAGCGCCGGGTGCGCACCTCGATCCGTATCCAGCACCTGGCGGGAGCCACGGAGGATCGCCGCCGGGCGCGCTTCGAGAAGTACCGCGAAGCCGACCCAAAAAACGAATTCCAGCACTCGTACCGGGAACTGCTCGATCCGGGCGAGCAGCCGCACCTGTGGCTGCCCCGGCATCCCGCTCTCCCGGTGCTTATCGCCGCACCGGACCGCGTTGCCGCGACGCTGGAGGACGCGCTGCACCCTGCGCTCGACGACGTTCAGGACCGCCCCGTGCTTTCGGCCATCGTGATCTCGCGCGACGACGGCGAACGGTTGCTGCGCGCGGTGGCATCGGTCGTGGCGCAGGAGAGCCCGTGGCCGTTCGAGGTCATCGTGGTCGCCAGCGGCACAGGTGATGGCGCGGCGCTCGTGCGGGAACAGTTCCCGGAGGTGACGGTCGTGGACCTGCCCGCGCCGGCCCTGCCCGGGGCGGCGCGCAACGCCGGGCTGCGCCTGGCTCGCGGTGCATACGTCTCCTTCCCTGGCTCGCACATCGAGCTGCGGCCGGGCAGTCTTGCCGCGCGCATGCGGGCCCATGATCGGGGGTACGCCATGGTCACTGGCACGATGCTCAACGGCACGCGCACCTGGGCCGGGTGGGCGTCGTATTTCCTGGATCACTCATCGGTGCTCCCCGGGCGTCCCTCGACCGAACTGGCCGCCGCGCCGTCGCACTGTTCGTACCGGCGGAGCGCGCTGCAGGCGGTTGGCGGTTTTCCGGAGGATTTGCGTGCCGGGGAGGACACCGTGGTCAACCAGGAACTCTTCCGGCGGGGGTACAGCGCCTACCGCGCCCAGGATGTGGTCCTGATCCACCACAGCCCATGCCGCACGGCGCCGCGCCTGCTGCGGCACCACTTCACGCGTGGCCGTGGCTACGGCCGCATCCTGCGAACGCGCGACGGCGTCACACGGGCAGACCTCACCGGCCACACCGGGCGGCTGCTCCTGCGGCGGCAGACGGCAGCCCGGCTGATGCGGACCATGCGGAGCGTGCGGCGCTGGGGTGACCTGCCCATGACCGCGCAGTATGTGCGCGCGTTTCCCCTGGTGGTTGCCGGGACACTGGCCTCGGCCGCCGGCACGTGGTACGAGCTCCTGCGAGGCTCGCCCTCCCGGCACAGCGTCGCTGGCGTCTCCCCGGCCTCCCCCTCACCTCGGGTGATTAGGCCGGGCGCGTCGCCGCAGCCCAGACCCCTACCTCAACCCAGCGGGGATGTGCCGTTGTAAACCTCTTCGCCATCTCCGGCTCCATCGCCGTCGGTATCGTAGACCCAGGGATTGGTGCCGTAGACCTGGGACTCATCGGTGTCATAGAGGCCGTCTCCGTCGGAATCGACGCCCGCCATGCCTGTGCTGCCGCCTGCGGTGCGGGGGTCGGAGCCGTAGAAGACCTCTTCCCCATCCCCGCTGCCGTCGCCATCGGTGTCGTACAGGCCGGGATTGGTGCCGTAGACGCCGGTTTCGTCCGCATCGAAGAGGCCATCGCCGTCCGTATCGGCGGTCGCGCCGCCCGCGGAGGCTGGCCCGTCGTAGTCGTAATCACCGGGCGCGGCCGCCGCGGGCCGCAGCGCCACCGCGTAGGAGGCAGCCACGCCAGCGGAAACGCCGAGTGCCATCAAGCCCCGGACGAACGCACGCCGGTTGATTGTGCCTGCGACATACGCCTCAACAAGCTCGTACCTGGACATGCCGGCTCCTCGCTGTGCGTTCGTGGCTGGATGATCCGCTCGGACAGCCGGCAGCGCGCTCCTCTTCGCAGCGGGGTTGACTCCCACCTGCAATCGGGGCGCACACTGCCTACACCTTTGGCTTCCAGCATAGATCAGGGCGGAGGGGAAAGATAGAGGGGAAACGCTACGACACTGGCGAGACCAGACCCCGGAGTGCTTCGTCTCCACCCAGGTTCCCGGGACTGGCTCACCAGCGCCATAGCGACATCTCGAAGATACGGCGGGTCGCGGTGGAGGGCTGCCAGGGATTTGACAGCCCACCGGTTAAATCGGGAACAGCGGCAAAGATGCGGACCTAGAAGATGACGACGCTGCGTGCGGTTTCGCCGCGCCGCATCGCCTCGAACCCCTCATTGATCTCGTCCAGCGAGATGCGGGCAGAAACGAGTTCGTCCAGCTTCAGGCGGCCATTCAGGTAGAGGTCCACGTAGCGCGGCATATCGATCCGGAAGCGGTTCGAGCCCATGTTGGAGCCCTGAATCTTCTTCTCATCCAGGAACTCGGAGCCAGGCAGTTCAATCTTCTGCCCCTCCGGGATCATGCCAATGATGGTCGCCGTGCCGCCCTTGCGCAGCATGGCGAACGACTGCTCGGCAGCCACCTTCAGGCCAATCGCCTCGAAGGCGTACTCCACACCGCCGCCCGTCAGGTCCTGTACCTGCGCCACCGCGTCGCCATCTGCCGCGTTGATGGTGTCGGTCGCGCCGAACTCCCGGGCCAGATCAAGCTTCCACGGCATCATGTCGATGGCGATCACCCGGCTTGCCCCGGCAATCCAGGCGCCTTGCACCGTGTTCAGGCCCACCCCGCCGCAGCCGATCACCGCCACCGTGCTACCTGGCGTCACTTTGGCCGTGTTGAAGACGGCGCCAAGGCCGGTCGTCACCGCGCAGCCGATCAGCGCCGCACGGTCCAGCGGCATATCCTCGCGAATCTTGACCAGCGTGTTCTCGTGGACCAGCAGGTATTCGGCAAACGCGGAGAGGCGCAGGAACTGGTGCACCTTCTCCCCGTTGCGCGACAGGCGGGAAGGCTCGCCCGCCTCCCGCTCCAGTCCCTGCCGGTTGCACAACACCGGGCGGCCGGAGAGGCAGAACTCGCAACGGCCGCAGAAGATGGAGAGGCAGCCAATCACATGGTCACCCGGCTTGAAGTCCACGACCTCATCCCCGACCGCCTCCACGATCCCGGCCACCTCGTGGCCCGGCACGGTCGGCGTATCGTGAAGGTACTTGCCCTCCATGAAGTGCAGATCGCTGTGGCAAAGGCCGGCGGCCACCGTCCGCACCAGCACCTCACGCCCGCGTGGGGCATCGACCTGGACTTCGCCAACCTCCAGCATGGAGGGGATTGCTTCAAGCACTGCCGCGCGCATGGAGATTCGTCCTCTCGCCAGGCTGCCGCGTTCCAGGAGCACACGCCCCGCCGCAGCGCCAAACCATGCGCATTCTCGCTGACAGGCCCCGGAATCGGAAGGTGGCGCGACATGCTATCGTGCGGCCATGGGATATCCGTTGCGATTCCACGTCCAGATCGTGCCCAACACCGATTGGGATACGGTCAAGGCCCGGGTGCTGGAGGCCGAAGCCCTCGGCTTCGAAGCGGTGGCGCTGGCGGATCACCTGGTGGACTGGACCGACCCCAGCCGGCCCTGGTTTGAAGCCTGGAGCGCCCTCGGCGCCCTGGCCGAAGCGACCAGCACCATCCGCCTGACCACGGTGGTTACGCAAATTCCCCTGCGAAATCCGGCCGTGCTGGCGCGCCAGGTGCTGACGCTGGATCACATCTCCCATGGGCGCATCGAGCTGGGTCTCGGCACCGGCCTCACCCTCGACCCCTCGTACGCCATGGCCGGCTTACCGAACTGGACCGCGCCGGAGCGAGTCGCGCGCTTCGCCGAGTATTGCGAACTCGTTTCGCTGCTGCTGAGCCAGGAAATCACCACCTACCACGGTGCGTATTACCGCGTGGAGGGGAACGTCATGCAGCCGCGCCCCCGGCAGTCGCCGCGCCCCCCGTTGCTGGTCGCAGCGCTGGGGCCGCGCATGCTGGCGCTGGCGGCCCGCCACGCAGACATCTGGAACAGCCTCTCGTTCCAGGCAAGCTTTCCCGATCAACTGGCGGAAACGCGCGCGCGTTGCGTGGCAATGGACGGCGCGTGTACCGCCATCGGGCGCGACCCAGCCACCCTGCGCCGCTCCTACACCATGTTCGATGCCCAGGCAAGGCCGCGCGGCGGCGCCATGTCCTACTACGCCTCGCCGGAAGCGTTCACCTCGCAGGCAAGCCAGATCGCCGATCTGGGCATCCGCGATCTCGGCATCTACTACCCGGCCGATCCCGCCCAGCACGCGACATTCCGGCGCATCGCGACTGACGTCCTGCCGCATCTGCGAGCGGCCTACACTACCTGATCCACTGCACAGCTCGGAGCCGCCGGGCGGCAATGCGGTACCATGCGGCGCGTTATGATCGGTATGTCAAGCTATGGCAGGAGAACCCCTGGTGGCCAACGCCAACGCGCAGGCTGAACAGAAACATATCTTCGTCATCAACGACACGGTGGCGATTCTCGAGATGTTCCGCCTGATGCTGGAAGATGAGGGCTACCGCGTCACGACTGATGGTTTTTCGGTCGAGCTTGTCGAAATGCTTGGGCGGATCAAAGAGGCCAAGCCCGACCTCATCGTGCTGGATTTCGTGATCCTGGACGAGGGCAAAGGCTGGCAGTTTCTGCAACTCCTGAAGATGGAGCGTGAGACCAGGTACATCCCGGTCATTGTCTGCACGGCAGCCGCCAAACTGGTGGAAGAGCTCCAGACCCACCTGGACAAAATGGGAGTGGTCGTCGTGCTGAAGCCGTTCGACATTGACCATCTGCTCCAGGAGGCTGAGCGACTCAGCAAAAGCCCCGTACTCGACTGATCACCCGTCCGGACGGTCCCCGCGTACCATCGCTGCACGACGATGCCGAGACCTCGACCAGCATCGTGGCCATGACGTGGCCCGCGAGTGTCAGGCGCCAGGCCTGAAAACACTGGCTGCCTCTCTGGGCCCTGACATTCCTTCCCAGCGTGAAACACAAAATCGGGTAAATGCCGGATAGGCAGATCAACACGTTACCTTATCATGAGCATGACAGAATCATGAGCATGACAGTGTGTCCGTCACGTAGCGCCCAAGGAGCTCACGATGGATACAGGGCAATTCGACACATTCGCGCGCTCAGTTGGTTCCCGGCTGCCCCGGCGGCAGGCCGTGCTGGCGCTCGGCGCGCTGCTGCTTGGCAGGCGCGCCTGGCATGAGCCGGAATCAGCCTCAGCCCGGAAATGCAGTCTCGTCGGCGAGCGCTGCGGGAAAGGGATCTCGGGCCACTGCTGCACCGGGTCATTCTGCCGGCGGCGCAAGAAAGGCCGTGGCTCCTGCACCTGCCGGACTGGGCTCACCAACTGCAACGGCTCCTGCCTCGATATCGCCAGTGATCCCCTGGGCTGTGGCACCGGGTGCCGCACCTGCGCCGAGGATACGGACTGCTGCAACGGCGTCTGCTGCCCGCCACGTTGGCGCTGCTGCGGCGGGGGCTGCATCGATCTCACCGCCGACAATGACAACTGCGGGGGCTGCACACAGGTCTGCCCGGAGGGTCTCACCTGTTGCGACTCACGCTGCCGCCTGTTTGACAGCGACCCCCGGCACTGTGGCGCCTGTGGCCACGCCTGCGGGGCCGGGTTCATCTGCCAGGCGGGGCAGTGTGTTTGCCCGCCTGGCCGCCAGGAGTGCGGTGGCGTGTGTCGCGACGTGCAAACCGACTCCGCCAACTGTGGCGGCTGTGGCGTAACCTGTCCCCGTGCCTACGCCTGCCAGGCAGGGCAATGCGTCTGTGGCCCGCAGTCCCAGGTGTGCTACGGCAATGCTATTCGCCCCTGCGGGCTCCAGGATCACGCGGTCTGCACCTCCGATCTGGAGTGCTGTACCGGCTGCGATATGGATGGCCTGAACGACGGCACCGGCCGCTGCTACCCCTGCCTGGGTCAATACTGCGATGGCAACCGCCGCTGTTGCGGTGGGCACGCGTGTGTGACGCGGGCGCGGGATGGGTTGCAGTTCTGCGGCGGCTGTGCCCAGCAGGGCGGCGACTGCGAGACCAACGGCGAATGCTGCACGTCGGATTGCGCCATCGATGACGATGGCAGTGGAACGATCTGCTCCTCGCTGGCGGGCGGGCGCTGCGTGGACAACCGGGATTGCCGCGCCTGCTATCGGGGTCACCGCTGCGTCAACGCCTGTGTTGGCGGGCGCTGCCAGTACTAGTACGGGGCGCCAGGTGAGCCGCTCGCGGAATCACGCCCGCGACGTCTCGGACGCCGACGAAGCCGCTCGGCAGACCAGGGGCGAACTAAGGGGGCGGTAATGCGTGACGGGCGCGGGAAAGCGGAGGCCGCGAGCTAGACGCCTACCCCCACGATGCGGCTTCCGCCACCGGTGACCAGCGGCTTGCGCGCCACCTCGCTCAGGGTATCCAGGAGCAGAGGGTAGTTGGTTTCGGCGGCGTAGTGCGTTTCGGCGCGCTCCCGGCCGCGCGCGCCCATCGCGGGCAGTTGCGCCCGGTTGTCAATCGCCCAGCTCATGCGGTCTGCCAGGGGAGCCTCGCAGTCTGCCTCGATCAGGAAACCGCCCACCCCGTCTTCAACCATCTCCGGGATTGCCCCGACCCGGGTTGAGATCACCGGCACCCCCGCCGTCATTGCCTCGATGATGGCGTACGGCGAGTAGTCGTAGCGTGTCGGGAACACAAACACGTCGAAGCTCGGCAGCACCTCGGTCATCAACTCGATCCAGGGCACCTCGGTGCGGATATCGACATTGCGCAAGCCCGTCAGGCCACGGGGCGGATCGTGCGTCACCAGCGTCAGGTGCGCCTGCTCCGCGAAATGCTCCTGGTGCACTTTCAGCAGCAGGTCCCCACCCTTGCGAATGAACCCGTTACCGACAAAGCCCAGCTTCAGGAGATCGTCACTCGCGTGGCCATTGCCATGCTCGTGGTAGCCGTTCTTGCGGCCATTCCCGTTGGCGTGGTGGCCGTTGCCATTGGCATGGTGCCCGTTACTGGCGTGCCCATGGCCGTTCGCGTGGCCGTGGCCATTCGGCGCGTGCATGGTGCGCAAACCGGTCAGCGGCGGCGGCAGGGTCACCCCATTGCGCACCACCTTCACCTTCGAGGCCGGTATGCGGTAATCATCGATCACCGAGGCCGCCGCCCAGTCGGAAAAGGAAATCACCAGGTCACTGCGCTCGAAAATGCGCCGCTCCAGGTCCAGCGTGGCCCGCAGCAAGGGCGAGTTGTGGAAGCGTGACTCCTGAAACGCCAGATTCCAGGTCAAATCGATGGAAACGACCGCTGGCACGTGCTTCGGCAAATCAAGGATGGAGGTCGCCGCCGTCTGGGTGTGGATGTAAACGAGGTCGAGTTCCTCGGCTTCGTAGCGGCGCAGCAGATAGCGCACCTGCTGCCGCTTGAACTGGAAGATCCACCACGTCCAGAAGTCAAACCCGCCATCCAGCGGCAGCAGGTGATACTTGCCCAGCCACTCGGCCAGCTCGTCCATCCAGTAGAGGCGGATCAAGGTAGGATCGAAGCGCGGGTCCCGCCCCAGGTGCTCCTCAAGGAAGCGGTGGTGCGTCTTGTGACCCATGCCGTACTCAATGAAAAAGAGGGACCGCGCAGCGTTTACGGCCGGAGCGGCCGATGACAGCTCCTTGACCTCCGCTCGCACTCGACCCCTCCCTCAAAAGGTCGCCCTGCAGTGCGGCCGACGTTGCCGGACTCCTGGCGTACTGCCTTGCCGCATGCAAGACCCCCGGCTGGCCACCAGCCGGAGGCATCCGCGCAATCGTGAAATTCCGCGTATCCGGCACCGGAGTGCCTGCCGCACTATACCCTGAAACGCGCGTGCGTACAGGCAACGGGCAACAAAAGGTCCTTGCCAAAACCAGCAAAAGGTGCATACGAACGCGCATTCACACGGCACATCGCAACGCTACGCGTGGGCGCGGCCTGAGCGGCTATGGCGCAGGCAGCGTAACCCGCAGCGGCGTCCGCTTCCCGGCCGTGCCCTGTACGGTTGCCACAGCACCTGGCTCCAGTGGCGACCAGGTAGCGGTCAGCTTCACCCGTTCCCCGGAATCCGCGACGCCGGTAAGTTTGGCCACCACCGCGCCGTGCGGATCTTTCGGGATGACGACCGTCCCACTGACAGAGACATCCTCTGCGTAGCGCACCCTGGTCAACGTCAAAATGAGCGGTCCCTTCTTGCTCCGCTTCCCCTTCTGTTTCGGGTTGCCGGCAATGGAGCCGCCGCGCAGGCCCGGTGTCCGCTTGCCCCGCACCGGCGCAAAGGCGAGCGCGTCTCCCGCCGTTGCCACTGCCAGCGCAGCCAGCCGCTGCTCCGTCTCACTCGCCGCGTTGCCAGCCGTCGCCGCCGGAGGCGCCTGCTCCGCCAAAACCCGGGGGAACGCGCCAACCGCGCGAATCTCCGGGAAACGGTCCTTGCACGAGACATCCAGCGTCATCAGGTGGGCCGGATCACGCAGGAATGCCCGCAGGATGCCGCTGCCACACCCCACGATATCCCCCTGCGCTGCCACATGCGTGCTGTTGGGGAAAACCACCAGCCGCGCCGAGGGGCCAAGTTGCTGCGCAGCGATCTCCGCGCCACCCAGCGCGGTCACCGAATCGAGGTCTCCGGCCAGGATCAACACCGGCACACTCTGTGGCACGAGCGGGAAGCCATTGGGAGCCAGTTCGCGCGTATGGGTGGGCGCGGGCCAGGGGACACACTGGTTGTAATCCTGGATGGGATTGGTCAACCACTGCTGGTTGCTGAAAGGGGCAAAGGCGTCGTTCGGCAGCCTGCTCACCGCCGCGTGGTACTGCGCTGTGCGCTCAGCAGAGGAGGCCGCCATGTCATACGGCTGCGGGTAATCGGTACACGGTACGCCAACCGCGTGCCCCACGGAGTACAGGTTCGCCGCCCAGCCACCGGCCAGCGAGCCATTCAGCCCGGTGCGCGCGGCCAACCGCAGCAGCGGCGCGCCATCTCCCGCCAGCGCCGCCCGCCCGGCAGCGTCCAGTTCCCGGTAGATGTTGCCGTCTGCGCCAGCAGACCACGCCAACGCCGCAATATCCGGGCCTGTCACCGTGACGGTTTCCGGCTTCTTCCCGCTGCGCGCGACCTTGCCAGTCAGGGGCGTCGCATCCAGCGCATCCGCCAGCACGCGCAGGCGCGCGGTCGCCGAGCCGGGCGCTGCCGCCGCGCAGGCCACACTGCGCTCACAAACGGCGTCGAACGCGAAACGCAGCGTGGCTGGCGTTTCCGGATACCACGGGTCGGCGTCAACCAGCGGCCACGTACCATCCAGCGTCAGCGAGCGCAGCTTTTCCGGATGACGCGCGGCAAATGCCTGCGCGAAGAAGCTGCCGTAGGAATCCCCGTAGAGATCGACTGGCCCCACCCCCAGCGCCTCGATCACCGCCGCCATGTCGTCGACGGCATCGACCGTGCCAAAGAGATCACTGGCATGCACGTAGCCGCCGCCCTTGTGCCGGTACGTGCGGTTCAGTTGCGCTCCGCACTCCGCGATCGCCGCGAAGAAGACGGCTTCGGTCTGCGCTCCACCCAGGTTCTGCAGTGTGGGGCAGTCGATGGCGTGCGACCTCCCCGTTCCCCGCGCATCGACCACCAGCAGGTTGAAGTCCTGCAGGAGATCGCCATACATCCCGGTCCAGAGCGACATGCTGGTCAGGCTGGGGTAGCCTGGTCCGCCCTCGTTGGCCACCAGCGTGCCGCGAGCGGTTTTCCTTGCCGGGCGCCACGCATAG
Organism: Thermomicrobiales bacterium; assembly: GCA_034431475.1. Classification (GTDB taxonomy): domain Bacteria; phylum Chloroflexota; class Chloroflexia; order Thermomicrobiales; family UBA6265; genus JACCXM01. The sequence continues at coordinate 29,740 of DAOUDE010000066.1, forward strand.
CCGATCTTCAGCGTGGCGGCGCCGGGGTCATCCCGGTCCAGCGGCACGTTCAGGAATCCGCACCAGGTTTCCTTGTAGGCCTTGCAGGGCGCCAGCTTCTGCGTGCCCACCCGCCGGGCACGCCCATCGGGCCGCGCCACAGCGTCTGCCAGCGAGGCCACGCCGCCCACCAGCAGGCTGAACACCAGGAGCAGGGTGACCAGATCACGCCGTCGCCGCGCCATGCTACCTCCGGTGCATCGGCATGCCACCGGGCTAACGTGGCGCGCCAACAGGCTCGGGATCGTGAGAATCCCAGCGAATTCCCAGCTTTTGGGGATGAACGTTCAAATGCTTTGCGATACCGTAGAATAGACGTGCTGTGCGGACAGCGTCGTTCTACGTTTCGGGAGGGTTAGGATCATGCAGTTCACAGATACCGCTTCTGCCGGTAACGGTGGCGTTGCGACTTCGTCGGCCAATGGCGGCGCAGTTAGCCTCGGCAACATCAACAGCGGCGGCAACGCCGGCAACGCCATTGGCGTTGGCGACACCTGGGGCGGCCCGGTTGCGGTTGACGGCGGCGACGTCGCCAACTCCACGGGCGTGGGCATCACCGCTGGTGGTGGCACCGCCATTTCTGACGCCTCCGGCGGCAGCTACAACCTCGCTTTCGTCAGCTAACAAGCAGCCGTAGCGCTGCTTGCAGCAACGCAAGCCTTCGGCAGGGACCTTTCGCGTATCGCGATTGCTTCCCTGCCGATTCTTTTTGCGCCGCAGTGCTCCCGGGATGTGCGGTCAGGCGCCGCATCGAAGAAGGAGGGGGCACGCGCAGGAAGCGGCTCTCGTCACTCGTTCCCGCGCTCGTCGTGTTCTGCTGCGTTTCGCTCAATGCCGGCGCCTGTACCAACATCTTCCTGCGCACGCAGGGTGACGAGGTCACTCGTGCGCGCACCACGGAATTGGCCGGGGATCTCGAATGCGAGATGCTGGTCATTCCCAAAGGCACCGCCATGGAGGGCTACGGCCCGGCCGGTGAACCAACCGGCCTGAAGTGGACGATCACCTGCAGCACCGCTGGGCTGAACGGCGATCACCTGCCGATCACCGTGGATGGCCTGAACGACCAGGGGCTCACCGGCGGCATGCTGATGAACCCCACCTTTGTCGAATACGCGCCGCTGGGCTCCGGCGAGAGTCTGCACGGCATGCCGGGCGACTTCACGCCGCCCTCCCGCTTCGTGCGGGCCACCATCTACAGCCAGGTCGCCCCGAAACTCGCCACCGCTGAAGACACGGCGCTCGAAGCATTCCACATCATGAACCAGTTCGATATTCCGCCGGGCGTGGCGCCGGGCAACCCGGTAGCGACGCCAGCCGGCGAAACGCCGCTGCAGGAGCTGACGCTCTGGACCGTCGTGGTCGATACGGCGAATCTCAAGATCTACGTCACCACGCTGAAGGACCGTGGCGTCCAGGTGTTCGAACTGAGTTCGATTGACGAGACGCAGGGCATCCAGCAGTTCCCGCTCGCCACGGAGACGACGATCACGCCCATCGGATAGGCCTACACCTGTTCCGGCGCACGGTGAAGGCAGCGATTGCGCCAACAACGCCTGGAGCGCTGAAGACAGGCGAGACGCCGGCGAATTTCGCCGGCGTCTCGCTGCTCGCGCCAAAAACGACCCGGCCGGTCAGGCGGTGGCCGCGCTGCCTGCTTTCTGGGCAGACTTCACCTCTTTGCTGATCACCTTCGTCAGGTCAGCAACGCGCCTGGCCATGGCCTTTTCCTGGTCGAGGTTTTCCTGAAGCAACTGCGCGGCATCTTTCTCACCCAGATCTTTGGCCATCTGGACCAATCCGGTATACGCCACGATCTCGTAGTGCTCCGTCTTCTCAGCCCCGCCCAGGGTGGCCAGTTCCAACACCTCCGGCGACGGCTTCTCCTCGTGCACGGCCCGGTGCTCCGCCATCAAGCCCTGCATGCCGAGGCACGTGGTTTCCTCCGGCTTCTCATCGAGCGCCTTGAAGACTGCCTGCAGGTTCTTGACGTGCTGCTTCGTCTCGGCCTCGTGCTCCCTGAGCGCAGCCTTGAACTCCGGATGCTGCGCATCTTTTTGCAGATCTGGCATGGCCTTGAGGATCTGCTGCTCCGCGCTCATGGCGTCCGCCAGTTCATGCATGAACAGATCACGCGGCGTAGCGAGCGACATCTTCTACCTCCCGGTTTTCCTGTCGATGTTCCTGAAACGATGCGGGGCATCGCGCCCTGAAAGGCAGAATCCGTGCCACTCGCGAGCAGGCAAGATGGCAGTGCTACGGCCAGTTTGACCCACGCCTTCCTTCGGACGCTTCCGCTACTCCCAGGAGCCGCTCGGCATACGGAATGCGATAGCGCGTGGTACAGGCGGCCGCGACGACGTTGCCCGCTGCGCAAACTCCGAAACAACCCATCAGGGTGGTAACCAGGGAGAACAGAAATGAACCAGCTTGACACGATGACCGCCGTGCAGGTGGGGGACGACGTCTACGGCAGCGACGGGGAGAAGGTGGGCACGGTTGCCGAGGTGCAGCCGACCTACCTCGTGGTCGAGAAGGGGTTCTTCTTCCCCACGGACTACTACATCCCCCTCAGCGCCATCACCCAGGTCACGGACGGCCAGGTCTGGCTCACGGTCTCCAAGGAGAGCGCCCTGCACAGCGGCTGGGAGCGCGTCCCCGAGGACACTGCCAGCATGGCCACCGGGGAGCGCATCATGGCCGGGGAGCACGGATGGGATCTTGCCAGTGAGGTCACGGCCACGGACCGGGTGCTGGACCAGGCCGCAGCCGGGCAGTCCGTGCAGGCGGGCTCCGAGGCCACCAGCGAGGAGGACCTGGTCATTCCGCTGCGGGAGGAGGAGCTGACCGCGAGCGTGCGCGAGACTGAAGCGGGGGCGGCGCGCATCCACAAGCGGGTCGTCGCCGAGGACCGGGTGCTGGAGGTGCCGGTGACCGAGGAGCAGATCCGGGTGGAGCGGCGGGTGGTGGACCGGCCGGCGGAGACGGGCGCTGCCGATGCCTTTGAGGAGATCGTCATCGAGGTGCCGCTGACCCAGGAGGAAGTGGAGTTGCGTAAGCAAGCCCGCGTTGCCGAAGAGGTGGTGGTGCACAAGGAGGCGGTCCAGCACACCGAGCAGGTCCGCGGCACCGTCCGCCGCGAAGAGCTCG
>DAOUDE010000067.1:0-9292 GCA_034431475.1 Thermomicrobiales bacterium
AGCCGGGTGCGTGTCTCCGGGGTGAAGTGCCCCAGCGCATCCACGAACGGGCGCATGTCCAGCGGCCGCCGGGGGGTGTTGCCGGCAGGCGGCGCAACTTCGATCTGCGCGCTCGCGCGCCGCGTTGTTCCAGCCGCCAACATCCCGGCCGCGCCCGCCAGGAAGGCTCGCCGATTGCCCTTCACGGTGAATGAATCTCCTCGGTGATGTTCTTGCGGGGTGGAACAGGCTGATGGGGGCAGTCTACACCACCTCGCCCTGGGCACAATCTCAGCAGAAGGCATTCCTGGCTGGCGAGCCGATGCCCGCTTGCTCAAGGATGGCGATCGCCAGGCTCGTTGCGGTCAAGCGCGCAGCCTCGCTGGCGCGGGCATCGGCTGGCCAGCGCATGATCACGGTGACGCGCACGAGCAGGTTGCGGCCTCGCAGGTATTGCGTGGCGGAACCATTGTCCAGCACCATCGCCGCGCAGGGCAGCAGGAGGCCGGTCATTTCCTCGTGGTGATGTATGGCCACCGCGCGGTCATGGGCAAAGTAGGACAACGCGTAGGCCGCGCCGGTGCTCGTGCCGAACCGGTGCAAGGAAATTTCAAGCTGGACCGGCGTGGACGGCCCAGCGCCGGGCGCGGCCGCATAGCTGCGGTAGACGTTGCCCTGCCAGCCCCAACCTGCCAGGAGTTGCGCGGCGTCGCGAGGATTGCGGAAGGTTCCCGTGATTTCCCCCAGCACCTGCCGCGTCCCGGAGGCCTGCAACGTCAGGCCGGGCGGGAGAGGCACGCCCACGGGGAAGCTCAACGTGAACCCGTCTGCGGCAGGTGTGGCCGGCGCCCCCTGTGCAGTAGCGCCCCTTCCGACGGCAATGGCGCCAAGGATAAGCATGCTCTGCGCTACGCCGTGTATGCAGCGGCGGCGACTCAGCGATGAGGAAAGACGCGTGGCTGGTCTGGGCATCTTGTGCAGCTGCGTCACCCTCAGGTCCTTGTCGGAGCAACCCCTTGCCGGCCAGCTATGGGCGAATGGTGGCCATGGCGCCTCACGCCTGCAAGGTTGTGCCATCCGACCCGGCATGTGTGCAGCGCTCGCTACAGCCCGGTGTATGATGTCACCTTTCATCGCAGGATGACGACTCATCACGGCGCGTTCCTGTCTGCCTGTACTCGTTGCTTCAACCACCTGACGGGGGACGTCTCATGCGCACTGGACAGGAGTACCTGGCTCGGCTGGCCGACGGCCGCTGCGTGTACATGCACGGGGAGGCCGTGGGCGATGTCGTCTCGCACCCGGCATTCCGGGGCGTTACCCGCACGGCCGCCAGCCTTTATGACATCGCCAGCGACCCGGCGAGTGAGATGGCCGGGATCTCCCCGGAGACCGGGAACCTCGCCAACCTGGGGTTCATGATCCCGCGCAGTACGGAGGATTTGCGGCGACGGCGGGCGGCGCTCACTCGCTGGTCCCGGCGCACCCACGGGTTTCTCGGACGCGGGCCGGAACATGTGGCGAGCTTCCTGGCCGGGTTTGCCAGTGCGCCCGAAGTCTTCAACCGCGCCGGGCAGGGCTACGGCGAGAACGTCAGTCGCTGGTACCGCAAACTGCTCAATGATGACCTGTACATCACCTACACCATTATTCCGCCCCAGGTGGACCGTACGAAGACGGCGCAGGGCCTCGATGACCCTTTCGTGCAGGTTGGCGTGGTGGCCGAGCGGGACGACGGCATCGTGGTGCGCGGCGCGCAGATGCTGGGCACCGCTTCCGCCATCTCGGATGTCGTATTCGTCAGTTGCATCATGCCGCTGCGGCCGGGTGACGAGGCCTACGCCAACACCTTCATGGTTCCGGTCGCGGCGCCGGGAGTGAAGCTGTACTGCCGCCCGCCCTACGCGACCGGTAAGCCGAGCGTGTTCGACTACCCGCTTTCCATGCAATTCGACGAGTCGGACGCGCTCGTGGTGTTCGACGACGTGTTCATTCCCTGGGAGGATGTCTTCGTCTATCGCGACATCGAGGTGGTGCGGGCGCAGTTCTTCGATACGCCCGCGCACATCCTGGGCAATAGCCAGGCCCAGATTCGCCTGGTGGTGAAGTTGCAGTTCCTCGCCGGGATCGCGCGGAAGCTGGCGGCGGCCACGAAGATCGACCTCATCCCGAGTGTGCAAGAAAAGCTGGGGGAATTGGCCTCCCTCGCCTCCATCGTCGAGGGCATGGTGGTAGCGGCGGAGGCGACCAGCGTCACGGACCGCAACGGCGTGGCGCGGCCCAACCCTCGCTTTCTCTACGGGGCGATTGGGTTGCAGTCGGAACTCTATCCTCGCGCGCTCAACATCCTGCGAGAGCTGGCGGGCGCAGGGGTCATCCAGCCGCCGTCGTCGTACCGGGAACTGCTCAACCCGGAGACGCTGCCGGACATGACGCGCTTTACCGGCGCGGCTGGCCTGACTTCGCAGGAGCGCGTGAAGCTGTTCAAGCTGGCGTGGGATGCTATTGGCACGGAGTTCGGTGGCCGCCACCATCAGTACGAGATGTTTTACGCTGGCGCGCCCTACGTGGCGAAGGGATACGCCTACCGCAATTACGGCTACGAGCAGGCGGTCGAAGGTGTCGATGCCTTCCTGCGCAGCTACGGGGTGGAGACCGGCCTTGACGGGTGAAGCGCCAACGGATTTGCCGGCCATTGATGCGGCCACGCTGCGCCAGGCCGCCAGCCAGTTCGTGACCGGCGTGACGGTCGTGACCGTCCTGGGGGAAGATGGGCAGCCGCTGGGGCTGACCGCCAACTCCTTCACAACGGTGTCGCTACAGCCGCCGCTGGTGCTGGTCTGCCTCGACAAGCGCCTTGGTTCCTACCCCGCGTTCCAGGTGAACCGCGCCTTCGCCGTCCACGTGCTGGCGGAGGATCAGGCCGCTCTCTCGACGCGGTTCGCGCGGCGAGGGGAGGACAAGTTCCTGGGGCTGCGCTGGCAGCACGGTCTGGAGGGTGTGCCGGTGCTGCCCGACTATTTGGTGCTCTGGGAGTGCCGCCTGACCATGGCCTACGAGGGTGGCGACCACCTGATCGCGGTGGGGCAGGTGGAGCGGATTACGCTGGGCGACATCTCCAGGCCGCCCCTCGGCTTCTTTCGCAGCAAGTACATCCAGGTCCACCGGCACCCTGCGGCATTTGTCCCGGAAGAGGTGATCGAGCTCTGGGGCATGGGCTGGGCCTGAGCCAGGGTTCGCTGGACGCGTATCACATCGCGGCGGTCCGCGGCGCCTGCGCTCCCGCGAGCCACGCGGCCGCGACATCCGCCCCGGGCGGGAGCCGGTCGTCGAGCTCCAGCATGGTCATGCCATGCGCGAAGGCGGAGGCTGCCCGCGCCAGGGCTGGCTGCGGCAGGACCTGCAAGAGTGGCGCAGCCGCGCGCCCCTAGAAGCCCGGGGTGCGCAGGCGCCGTGGGAACGGCCCTGAGTGCATCAGCCGAAAGCGGTGCGAGGGCGCCAGGCCTCCCCGTCAGTAGGCCACCCTGAGGGTCTCCAGGGTCGCGCCATCTCGATCAATCGCCTCGTCGCAGGCGGGCGTCGTGAGCATGAACCCGTGCTCGAGATGGTCGCGACGGCGTTTGCTCACAACGTTCGCCTTGTCACGAGGTGGGTCCGTGCTGGAGCGGCGCCGGCGCCTGGTTCGCGACGCTATTCCGTGAATCACGTGAGTTCTCGATTGCCTCGTCCGCGGCAAGGCTGGCAATGGCCTGGTTGGCGGGCATGAAGTAGTAGGCGCCGCTGTCCGGGTGCGTGTAGTACGTCAGCGCATCCCGCACACCGTCCCGGACCCCGGCCATGCTTTCGAGCATCGTCTGCAACGGCTGCTGTGCGGCGCAGAATCCCACGAAGATCGTGCCGTGGTCGCTGACGGTGCCGTAGGGCATGTTCCGCCGGAAGACGTTGCCGTACGTGTCCTGATCCGTCTTCGCGACGTGGGAGTTCGTGGGCCGTGGGTCCAGCTCGATGCTGTCGGGTTTCGTCCGCCCCATGACTGCTTCCTGGCTCGCAACCCCGAGCGCTTCCCACGCCGTCGCATCATGGGGCCAGCGCTGCAGGAGGAGAATGGTTCCCCCGGCTCCGGGTGCGCCTGGCGGCACGAGTACCACCTCCGGCGCCTCCAGCAGGCTGGGATTCTCCGTGCCATCGATGAAGCCGGTGAGGTCCCGAAAGCGCTGGTAGGGCCACCCGGAGAGTTCGTCCGCGAGGGTGGCGACTGGCGTGAGCGCCTGGATCGCCTGCCGGGCTTCATCGAAGAGAACATCGTATTCGCTGCCCGCCAACCACAGCACAGCGTCGTGCTGTGTGGCCGGCATCGTGAAGCCATCCGGGCCGGTGATGGGGTGGTTGAAGCCGGTCAGGCTGGCCGGGATGTCACCGGGTGAGATGGTGCGCCACAGTTCCGGGCGGAAGCCGGAGACGAGGTTCACGCCGCCGACGGTTGTGCGTGGCTCCCGGATGCTGGCCAGGGTGCGCACCAGATCGGGCGCGGCGACGCCGGGGCGCAGGTCGAACTCCAGGTAGACATGGCTCCCGGTCCCCAGCGCAAAAATCCCGCTCTGTCCCGTGATCATCGGCTATCCCTGCCTCAGGCTCCTCGTGCCAGGAATCATGGCCGCCCGCGCGCCCGGATGTCTCCGGTTTGTCGCAAGATGGCGCGTGTGCCAGATGCCCATGCTACAAGAGCGGTAACGGTGACCGGTCAGGTATCCTCCGCGAAACACCCGTGTGCAAGTCGTCTCGAGTTTCGAGAAACCCGGCCCGCTTCGCCCTGCGCAGGCTGGAACCGACCCCGGCGTGGAGGCGCTGACATGCGGTACCCACCAGCGGATGACCGAGGAGATGGCCGCCTGGGGCGCCCTGCTCGTGTCTTGCCGGGGGCCAGACCTTTTGCATTCTGCTTGCGAGCGCATTCCTTGCTGCTGGTTGCCGCCAGTGTTCTTGCTGTGCTCTGTGCGTTCGGGCCGGCCCGGCCGGCACTGGCGCAGGCGGAGGTCGCTCCGACGACCTGCCAGGTCGGCATCTATCTCCGCTCGCTGCACTCCTTCGACCCCAATGCGGACACCTTCGGGGGCGATCTCTGGCTGTGGAGCGTTTGCCCATCGGAGGATGATCAGCCGCTCCACACCATGGAGTTCGTCAATGCCGACGACGCGGCGGTGCTGCTGGATGTCCCGGGCAACCCGTTCTGGGCCAATCGCAATATCGATGGCACGTTCCGTTATGACTGGGACGAGCGCGACTTCCCGTTTGACCGTCACACCCTGACCATCCAACTGGAGGAGGGGGTCGACGACGTGCGCAAGTTCATCTACGAACCAGATCTCGCGAACTCCGGCGTCGATCCCACCCTGGAGCTCCCGGGCGGGTGGCAGGTCACCGGCTGGAGCCTGACTGGCGGCTCGAACGCGTACGACACGACGTTTGGCGACCCTGAGCTACCATCCGGCGGCTCCAGCGAGTACAGCCGGCTCACGCTCTCGGTGGACCTGGCCCGCAACGACCTGAGCGGGTTCTTCAAGATGACCGCCGTGGTCTACGCCGCGTTCATCTTTTCGCTCGTCACCTACCTGATGCAGATGGACATCACCTCCGGCATCGGGCCACGGGTCAGCCTGCTCGCCATCGCGCTCTTCTCGGCGGCTGTCAACCTGATCAATGCCAGCAACGCGCTGGGAACGTCGAGCGGCCTCACGCTCGTCGACTGGATTCACATCATCGTCCTGGTCTACATCCTGATTGCGGCGGCGGTGACGGTGATTTCCCGCCTGCTCCTGGACCGGGGCTGGACCGTGGCCGATGTGTCCCGGCTGAACTACCGGCTGGGCGCGGTCGCCGCGCTCTCGTTCGTCGCGATCAACATCTCCCTGGTGCGGCAGGCGCTTACGCTTGGGTGAAGCGGGCGGCGCCCTGAACCAGCCCGTCCGTTACGGCGCCGGCTCTGCCTGCGGCGCTCCCTCCAGGCGGAAAACCTCAGCCAGGGCCGCGAACTGCTGATCGAGGCGATGCGTCAGCTCTTCTCCCACGATCGAGGAAGCGAGCGTGTCCCAGGTTGCCCCGGTGAATTTGCCGGCAGATACGCCGCAGGTTGCCGGCGTGGGCGTGCCGGTAACTACCGGCATTCCGGCCACTGGGGTAGCGGCGGCCAGTCGGTCGTGTTTCAGGAGTTCGAGCAGGCAGGCATCCAGCGACAGGATATCGTCGTTGTAGAACGCCAGAAACGAATCATAGGTCGCTTTCGGGGCCAGGCGGAGGAGGGTGCTGATTTCGGCGCGCATGGTGCCCAGCAGCGGGCCGCTCTTGCCGTAGTAGTTCGTGATAGCGCGCTGGTGCCAATCACTTTCCCCGAAGCGCGGATCGCGCGAGATGATGACATCGGAGGCGTAGAGTTCGTACTGCCAGAAGTCGGCAGCCATGGTGTCGATCAGGGCGGACTGGGCATCGAGCACCGTATCCTGGCGCGAAAGCTGGTCCTGGTAGCGTTGCTGATCGATGGCCTTGCGGTCGTCGATCTGCTTCAGCACAAGCGGGATCACCAGGCTGGTCACCCCGATCAGGACCAGCGAGAGGATCAGGTTCTTCGCGAACGAGCCCTTGGGGTCGATGGTCTGCACGCCCGGTCTCCATCCACCAATCGCACGGTTTGCCCAGGAGCATCTTCACCAAAGGGTCTGCTCAGTGTGGCAAGGTAAACTCCGGCTCGTCCAGCGGCCAGATGGGCCGCTTCATCCGCCGGTAAGGGAGATTGGCCAGCGTGCTGGTGGTGGCTCCCGGCGAATCGGTGCGGATGATGGTGCCCGCCACCCCCGCGAATCCGCCCCGGAAGTGCTGCTGCGATTTCAGCGCGACCACCTGATACCGCGTGACATCGATGCCGTGCAGCAGAAACACCTCCGGGTCGAGGGTCTGCGCCCGCTCCGACGCGACCAGGACATCGACATTGCCCATAACCAGCCGGGCCATCGGCCCCAGGTTGACCTCGGAACCGGCGCCCATGGGATTGGTCAACCTGAAGCGGCCATCCGTGAGTGCCTTTACATAGGCGTCCGCCACCACCGGCTCTCCATGCAGGTCGTCGGACTTGCCGCCGAGGGCAATGCGGATCGTTGCGCCGGCGCCGGCCGCGTGGGCAGCGCGCGCCACCTCGGCATCCGTGATGAACCCGAACGTCGTGTGTGGCGCGTTCGCTGACAGTAGCGCCCGCAGCAGATACGTCCCATCACCCGGTGCACCGCCGCCCGGGTTGTCCGAGATTTCGGCGATCACAACCGGGGCCGCCGGGTGGGAGAGTGCCTGGGCCACGGCGGCTGCCGGATCCGGGAAGGTATCCCGGAACTGCTCCCGCATGTCCCAGACAGTGGTTGCCATCTCCTCGGCGATCCGCTGGGCCATCTCCGGCTCGCCGTTCGTGGTCACGATGATGGCGGTCGAGCAGATCGGCACGTCGGTGTGCGGGAAGCCGTGGACGAGGGCGCAGTCGATCACCGCCGGGTGCGCTTCCCGTGCGTAGCATGCGGCCGTGATTGCCGCGCCGGGGCCGGTCAGCGTGGTCGCTGGCGGCAGCAGCATCGGCAGCATCACCGCGTGCGTGACCGGCGCGACCTCGCCCCGCACCAGCTTCACCGCGAGGTCAACTGCTTCTTCGCCCCGTTCGTAGAGATCGACGTGCGGGTACTCATGGCAGTTCAGCAGGATCGTGGCGTGCTCCAGCATGGCCTGGGTCAGGTGACCGTGCAGATCGAGCGTCACGACCAACGGCACATCCGGGCCGATGAACGCGCGCACGGCGGCCAGCAGCGCGCCCTCGATGTCGTCGCACCCCTCCGCCGAGCCTGCGCCGTGCAGCGACAGGCAGACGGCGTCGACTGGCCCCGCCCCGGCGAGCCCGGTTAGCAGTTCGCGCTGCAACGTGGCGAATGCGTCCTGTCCAATCGTGGCCGACGGCTCGGCCGTGGCGGCGAACGTGGGCACGAGCTCGACCCCGAGCCGTGCGCCGCCCGCAAGCATGCCGCCGAGGCTATCCCGCACGCCCGTGTGGCGCTGCCGGATCATCTCGCCATGTTCCCACTGCCGGGCCTGGAATGCGGCGATCTCCGTGATGCCGGGCCGAAACGTGTTCGTTTCGTGCATCACCTCCCCGATAGCGATTTTCACGTGAGGCTCCTCTAATCAGTCCGAGCGTGCAGCACCCCTGCGCAAGCAGCCGGCGGCTCGTCCACCCGCCAGGCTGGGCTTTGGGGCTTGAGAATGCCCGTTCCGAATATTCCAGATCGCACAATCGTACATCGCAGGGAATGCGGCTCCGCTCTGCGCGACCTCCGGTCGTTGCCGGCAACGGTCAGCCAGGGCTCGCCGTACGGCACACCGCTCTGCCTCAGCGTGTAATGCTCGCGACTGATCCCCAGTGCACGGTGTAGCCAACGCTCCCCTGATGGCACGCCATGGTCTTTGATCTGCAATAGCTCTGGCATCTGGCACCCATGCCAAACGGTACGCGGTGGAGATGAGGTGGTTGCTGCAGATGGCAGAACGCCTTTCAGGATTCGTTGAAGAAGGAGATGCTGAATGAGTTGGTCGAATACATCAACCTCAATCCAGATTGGCGATGACGTGTACGGCAGCGACGGGGAGAAGGTGGGCACGGTTGCCGAGGTGCAGCCGACCTACCTCGTGGTCGAGAAGGGGTTCTTCTTCCCCACGGATTACTACATCCCCCTCAGCGCCATCACCCAGGTCACGGACGGCCAGGTCTGGCTCACGGTCTCCAAGGAGAGCGCCCTGCACAGTGGGTGGGAGACGATCCCTGACACCACCAGCGCCACGCTGACTGGCGTCGGCACGGACCTGGTCAGTGGGACGGCCGTCGATGCCGCGGCCTGGCAGCCCGACGCAGCCGGGCAGTCCGTGCAGGCGGGCTCCGAGGCCACCAGCGAGGAGGACCTGGTCATTCCGCTGCGGGAAGAGGAGCTGACCGCGAGCGTGCGGGAGACTGAAGCGGGGGCGGCGCGCATCCACAAGCGGGTCGTCGCCGAGGACCGGGTGCTGGAGGTGCCGGTGACCGAGGAGCAGATCCGGGTGGAGCGGCGGGTGGTGGACCGGCCGGCGCAGACGGGCGCTGCCGATGCCTTCGAGGAGATCGTCATCGAGGTGCCGCTGACCCAGGAGGAAGTGGAGTTGCGTAAGCAAGCCCGCGTTGCCGAAGAGGTGGTGGTGCACAAGGAGGCGGTCCAGCACACCGAGCAGGTCCGCGGCACCGTCCGCCGCGAAGAGCTCG
>DAOUDE010000068.1:0-2614 GCA_034431475.1 Thermomicrobiales bacterium
TTGTGCGGCGAGATGTCGGCCAACGCGGCGCCGCCGAGGGTGCTGGGAATGGCGAGCCCCATGGTGGCGATCAGGCCAACTGCGGCCATGCCCTGCTTGAGCTTTTGCATTGACCATCTCCAATCGTCGGATTCTTCCTCAGTCCTCGGTTTGCCAGGGACTGGCGCCAGGCTGTCCGGCACGTTCGCAGCATGCTCCTGGCACGTTGCCGTGACATCCGTCAGAGTGACGTAGAAACCTACGTAGTTTTCGCGCGAGCGAGCAATACAGCCGCCGTTGGAGAGACCGGTGTGGCGGGGGTTGGCTCAGACCAACCCGCGCCGGACGGCGATGGCGGCGGCCTCGCGCCGGTTGGCCGCCCCGAGCTTGTCGATGACGTGGGCAACGTGCGTCTCGACGGTGCGGGGGCTGAGGAAGAGCGCCGCCGCCATCTCGGCGTTGGTCTGCCGCTGGCAAAGCAGGGTGAGGATATCCTGTTCGCGGAGGGTGAGCAGCGGGCGAGTCTCACGCGGCGAGATGCCAGCGAGCGGGAGCGATCCGCCCGGGTCGGCCGGAAGGTGCACGGTCACGGCGTCGGCCAGGGCGTCCGCGAAGGGGATGCGCTGACCGGCAGCAACGGCCTCCGCAAAGGCGTCGTCTCCCAGGGCGGCCCGGACGGCCTCGGTGATGCGCGCCACGTTGAGCGGGTGCGCCACGCGGGGCCACCCCGTGCGCACCTGTTCGGCGGACACGGCGCCCAGCAGGTGCGCCGCGCGCAGCGGCTGCCCGAGATCCAGCGCCACGCCCGCGAGCCCGGCCACCGCGCCCATGACCTTGTGCTCGTCACCAATCTCCTGCGCAATGGGAATACTTTCGCTGAACAGGCACGCGGCCAGGGCGGGCTGGCCCTCCGTGCGCGCCACGTGCCCACGTTGCCCCAGCGCCTCCGCGATGCCCCAGGCGTACTCATGGGCACGGTGCAGCGCCAGACCTTCGTCAAGCATCTCGGCCGCGCGTTGCACGTCGCCGACGCTGTGCAGCTTGTCGCCCAGGTCGCACAGGGCGCCAGCCAACCACATGGCATGCCCTGCCTGGCGAAAGGTGGCGACGGCATTGGTCGCCGCGCCAACAGCCTGCTGACTATCCAGGTGGTGCCATGCGTTGCCGAGTTGGTAGAACGCGCGGCCAATCGCCACGGGGTCGCCGCTGGCACGCGCAGCAGCCAATCCGGCTTCGGCGTGCGCCAAAGCCCCTGCATAGTCTCCGAGAGATCGTGTGGTAAAGACCGCGATGTGTAATGCCGCCGACCGCAGGAGCGGCGGCACATCCGGTGCGGCTGCGAGCGCAGCCTCCACCCAGTGGCGCACCTCGGCGCGGTAGCGGCGCGCCGACCAGTATTCGTCGGTCGCCGCCAGGAACTGCAGGGCGCTTACGCCATCGTCTGACGACAACCACCACGCCATTGCCGCCCGGATGTTGTCGATTTCGGCGTCGAGCAGGGTCAACCAGGGGCGCGCATGGGGGCTAAAGAGTTCCGGCTGGGCGCGGCGCGCCACATCGAGGAGGTATTCACCGTGGGCGTGGTGCAGACGAGATTCTTCCTCATGATGCGTCACCTGATCCAGCGCAAATGCGCGAATCGTCTCCAGTAGCGTGAAGCGCGGCGCAGCCTGCGTGGCATCCTCACGCCGCACGACCAGGCTCTGCTCGACCAGGGTGTCGAGGCGCTGGAGCGCGGTGCGCAGCGGCAGGCCGTTGACCGCTGCGGCTGCCTCGATGGTGCACCCACCACGGAAAACGGCAAGGCTGCGGAGGAACCCTTGCACATCGGGCGCGAGCAGGTCGTAGCTCCAGGCGATGGCGTCATGAATCGTGCGGTGGCGCGCGGGGGCATCCCGTGGCGCAGCGCCGAGGATATCGACCTGTTGGCCCAGCAGCGCCGAGAGCGCCGCTGGCGGGAGGAGGTTCACGCGGGCGGCAGCCAACTCGATGGCCAGGGGCAGGCCATCCAGGCGCTGGCAGATCTCAGCGACAGCGGCCGCATTGTGATTGTTGAGAGAGAACTGCGCATCGACGGCGCGCGCCTGCTGCACAAAGAGGCGGACCGCCGGGGCGCCATGCACCTGGTCGAGGTCGGCTGCCCCAGCCGGTGGCGCTGCGAGCGGCGTGAGCGCCAGGACGTGCTCCCCGCGCACCCGCACCGGCGCCCGGCTGGTCGCCAGGATCTGCACGGCGGGGCACCCGGCCAGCAGTGCAGACACGAACCCGGCGACCGCCCCGATGATCTGTTCGCAGTTATCGAGCACGAGCAGCCGTTGCTGCGTCCGCAGGTGCGCCGCGAGGACCTCCAGTGGCGGCCGATCCAGCGGCAGCGCCACCCCCAGGGCCGCCGCCACGGTGGGGACGATCAGGGTCGGGTCGCTCAGCGGCGAGAGATCGAGGAACCACACGCCATCGGCGAAGTGAACTTCGAGTTCCTGGGCAATCGTGAGCGCCAGCCGCGTCTTGCCGACCCCACCCGGGCCGGTCAGCGTCAGCAGGGGTACAGCCTCGTCGAGCAGGAAGGCACGGCCCAGCGCCCGCTCCTGCTCCCGCCCGATGAGGCGGGTGCGAGGGAGCGGCAACGCACTGCGAT
>DAOUDE010000069.1:0-110544 GCA_034431475.1 Thermomicrobiales bacterium
GTCCTCGGCGTCGGGAGCTTCGACGTGGGCGAGGATCAGCCGGACGTCATGACGCCAGACCTGCGCCGTGTTCACTGGACGGGCGACGGGCTCGAAGTCAGGTAACGGTGGGCCGGTTACGCCCCACCTGTGCGCCAGCCGTGCCGACCTGCCGTTGGGCCTGGATCGGCGGACACGGCACGGAGCCGTAGGTGCAGAAGATGCAGCAATCGCCATCGGCTGGGCGCAGGATTTTGCCGCAGGCCGGGCACGTGTAGGCCAGCAGGCAGGAGAACGCCGGCATCGGCTCCAGGCGCTCTCCACCGCAGGCCGGGCAGGTGACGCGTGTTTCGTGCTCGATGGTGGTGCTCATGACAGACCCTTCGAGACGAGAGCGATAGTATCACCGGCCTGACAACCGTGAGTGAGGGAGCGGCTACCAGGCCAGCCCCCTCACATCGTGTTGCTCGGTATCCAGCTAGTGCGGGGCCAGCTTGAGCCCAATCACGCAGAGAACGATGCCGGCCAGGAGCAGGATGCGCAGCAGGGAGATGGCTTCGCCGCCGGAGGTCATCGCATATCCCGCGGTGAGCACCGCGCCGATCCCCACCCAGACCGCGTAGGCCGTGCCAACCGGCAACTCGCGCATCGCCACGGCGAGCCCGCCCATGCTGAGGGCCAACGCAATCAGGAACACGGCGGTTGGGCCGGGCCGCGAGAGACCCTCAGATCGTCCGAGGGCCGTGGCCCAGACAGCTTCCAGTACGCCAGACAGCACGAGAACAATCCACGCCATGGTGGCCTCCTCTGTGCACCGTCTTGTCGCAGGCTGGGTACGGTGCGCCTCGTCCAGGCGCGAAATTGCGTCACCCGCAAGTATGGCTGATGTCGATAGGCCCGGGCAGGGTCATCTGGTCGGCGAAGTATCACGCGATGGCGTCGCGTCCCGTTGGGCAGGTTTGTTCGGGCGGGCGCGGTCGAGCATGAGGGCGAAGCCACCACATGCCATGGTGATCGCCGCGCCGGCAAAGGCCACATTGATCGGCTCTTCGTACCATGCGTGGGTCAGCGCCACGCCTGGACTGTTGGTCACGAGCGCGTCCAGGTGTTCTGCGGATTGCTGCACGCGCTGATCGCCAGACCGCAGGTACGCTACGCCGTAGCACAGCACACCCACCCCGAGCGCGATCACGATGACCAGAAGCACTCTTGTCATTGGCGCCCACCCCTCCGTCAGCACCGGCTGTGACGGTTGCCGTGGTAACGCAAACACAATGCCAGTGAGCGGGGCGTGGAACACGCCAGGCTACCGGGCATTGCCGGCCGCTGAAACTGCGGGCAGGGCGTTTCCCAGGCGAACGAAAACGGACTCGCGGCCTGCATTGCGCCCCCATTTGCGCAGTCTGCGGAACTGACCAGGCTGGCCGGGCAACCGCGCAGGGCCCCAATGGGTATGGCCGGGGACAGGCATCCACCGTCGAGTTCGGGTACTCCGACACGGGACCCCACAACGCATGCTGCAGGGTGAGGCGGCCTACACCCTGCAGCCGGGGGAGGGCAAGGTGCACACCACGAACGAGATGGAGGGGTATGCCTGGCTGGACGGGCGCAAATTCTCGGTTTTCCGCAGCGAGGACCAGCCCAACGCCACGATGTTCAGTATCAGGATGCTCTAGGCGGCTTGCGGTTTTAGCAAGGCAGGGAGGGGAGCCGTTGGCTGTCTCCCCTCCCTATTTGGGCAACTGGCCAGGCCTGGCGGCTTACTGACGCCGCCAGACCTGCCAGGGGAAGTGGGGAATCAGGCCGTAGCGCGTATCAGGCTGCGGAGCGGATGGTATGAACTGAGGTAGAGCGGGTTCCAGCCAAGGCCATCGATGACCTTGCGCAGCACCGTGTACCAGAGCTGCTGGCCGTAGTAGACGGCCGGCGGGTCCTGCTCGGTGAGGATGTCCTGGGCTTCCTTCATGATCGTGGCCAGTTCCTCCTCCTCGGTGTAGGCAGCAGCCTGCGACATCAACTTCTCGAAGCGGGTGCTTACCCAGCGGCTGGCGTTGCCGCCGCCGATGGAAGCCTCGACGAAGCTGGGGTAGAGCTGGTTGTACGGGTCGTTGCAGTCGGGCCACCAGCCGCGCCCGCCAAAGAAGTGCGGGAGCACCTCCGGATCAGCTTCGCTGTAGATCATGTCGGAGACGGTCGCAGGGTCAATGGAGAGAATCTCCAGGGTGATGCCGATCTCCTGCAGGTTGGCCTGGAAGAGCTGGGCAACCACATCCTCGACCGCGTTGCCGGACTCCAGCACGTACTCGAACGCATCGCCCTCGTTGATGCCGGCTGCCGTCAGCAATGTCTTTGCCTTCGCCAGGTCGGTCTGGTAGAGGAAGATGTCCGGGTCGTAGCCGCGCACGGTGGTGGGCACCGGGCCAGAGCGCTTGATCAGCACCTTGTAGGCCCCGTTCACGACATCGTCGTACCGGAAGGCGTAGCCGAAGGCGATGCGGGCCTCTCGCGAGAGCTTGGTCGCGTTCATGGCTACCCAGCTCGCCAGCGTGGAGTCATAGATTTCCACCTTGAGGTCAGGGTGGGCTTGCAGCGCCTCCAGGGATTCGGGCGAGAGGTTGTGCGTGGTGGCGTCGATCTCCCCCTGCTCGATCAGTTGCTGACGAACGGTGATTTCGGGCACGAAGCACAGCACGATCTCCGTGAACTGGTCCGCGTCCCAACCATCGCGGTAGTCCGCGAAGCGCTCCAGCACGATCCGCTCGTTCGGCGAGTACTCGGTGAGCAGGAACGGGCCGCTGCCCACCATGTTCGTGGCGTAGAAGTCGTGCGCCCACGGGTCCTCCTCGATGACGTTCTCCTGCACGTAGCGCGGGTTCACCACCCAGGTGCCGAACGCACCCGCCAGCGCCGCGAGCAGGAGCGGTTGCGGGCGCTCCAGGTTGATGGTCAGCGTACGGTCGTCCAGCACCTCGATCTGGTCGAGGGTCGGGATGAAGCGGGTGAGAACGTTGGAGATGCTCTGGCCGAGCCAGATGCAGCGGGCGTAGGCATTCTTGACCGTTTGCGCGGTCAGCGCGTCGCCATCGTGGAAGAGGATGCCCTCGTACAAAGTGAAGGTGTAGGCCGTGCCATCGGCGTTCTGTTCGTCATGCTGGGGTGCTCGCACGCCGGGCTGATCAACATCCTCACGTACATCACCGAGCAAACCGGTGTCTCCCGTTTTCACACCGTCATGGGCGGCACGCACCTCGGCCTGGTTGACGTCGCGCAGGCAGATGCCACCATCGCGGCGCTGCGCAACGTCGGTATTGGCCGCCTGGGCGCGGCGCACTGCACGGGTCCACGTGTGGCCAGCCGCCTGGTCCAGCAATTTGGCGACCGCGTCTTCCACCGCAGCGTGGGGCTGACCGGCGCGGCGCAACGGCGAGCTCACCATCGCCTGCACGAACCACCCCGCGTGACGCGACCTGCGCCAACCCGCCCCGGATGCGATGATTCGCGCCGTCATGGATGCAATGCGCGATGCCGTCAACGAACGCATGGTCAGGCAGCGATGAACGCCCCGCTGATTGATGTCTTCCTGCTCGGCATTGGTATTTCGCTCAACCCCGCCGCCGTCATCGCCATTATTCTCATCCTGACGCGCACTCGCAGTTCGCACACCGGCGGCCTCTTCCTGGCCGGATGGATTACCGGGCTCCTGCTGCTGGTCATCCTGCCCTCCCTGCTCATCATGGAGGGGCTGCGCCGCCTCAAGGGCGCCAGCGCCTGGCTCCCTGGCTGGGCCTGGTTGCTGCTGGGCGGCATCTTTCTCACGGCTGCCTTCCTCTCGCTCCAGAACCGCGCGCGCGAACTCGAACTGAGCCACGAGCCGCGCTGGGCGGGCTTGATCGCGAACGGCAGCGGAGGCCGCATCTTTGGCGTCGGCGCCACCCTCTCCTTGGCCAGCCTGCGCAATGTCGTCTTGCTGGCCGCCGCCGTCGCGCTCATCAGCAGCGCCAGCCTTGGCCTCTCCGGCGTCCTCGTGGCGGCAGGTGTCTTCTTGCTCGCCAGTTCACTTGGCGTGCTGGCGCCCTTGCTCGCTTATGTCCTGGGTGGTGATAGCGCCGTTGCCCGCCTGGAAGCGAGCGGCAGTTGGCTGCAACGCAACCTGATCTGGGTGAGGATCATCGTTCTCGCTGCCGTGGGCGCCGGTATGCTGCTCCACGGCCTGCGCCTGGTGATGTAGAGGTCGCATCGTACCGCGCCAGGGACCTGCGACCGTCCCACCACCGGCGTCTGGACGGCCCGTGCGCTTCTTGCTATCTTGCCCGTCGCGGACACGACTGGACTCAAGATGCTTGCCGGCTGCGCATCCACATGCGTGACGCACCTTCGTGCGGCATCATCAGGGCGATACACGCTGGCGCCGGGCATGGAACCCCACGCGCCTGGCTGCGGAACCTCTGGTGCGCCCGGCAAACGGCCACCGGCCCCCGTCAGGCGTCAGGCGTTCCTCGCACGCGGTGGCCTGCTCCCGGTGCCGGACACACTTCAGGTTCAGTTTGGCAGCGGACAGCAACCAGCGGGCGCAAGACGTCCACGGCGCGTGACCACCCTATCCTGGCGGGTAGGGCCAGCACGGCGCCGCGCCGTGACAATGGCGGTGAGGGCGACCAACATTCGGCAGGCGAGATGCGCCGGCTGATGACGAAGGGAGCGGATGCATGACCTCGGCCAGTGACGCGGCGCGCGCCTATTCGCGCCAGCACGGTGATCGCTTCGTGGCCGAATTGTTCGAGTTGCTGCGCATCCCCAGCATGAGCGCCGACCCCGCCCACGCCGGCGATATTCGGGCCGCTGCTGACTGGCTGGCCGCCAGCCTCACCGCCATCGGCGCGCAGAACGTGGCCGTCATGCCGACCGCCGGGCACCCGGTGGTCTACGGTGAATGGCTCGGCGCAGGCCCGGACAAGCCAACGGTGCTCGTTTACGGCCACTACGACGTGGTGCCCGCCGCCGTTGAGGATGGCTGGGATACCCCACCCTTCGAACCGGTGATCATCGACGGCAGGATCTTTGCCCGCGGCGCCACCGACGACAAGGGCCAACTCTACATCCACGCCAAGGCACTCGAGAGCTACCTGCAAACGGGGGATGGCCCGCCCGTCAACCTGAAGTTCCTGCTGGAGGGCGAGGAGGAGGTCGCTTCCCCCAATCTTCGCCCTTTCATTGCCGCAAATCTTGACCTGCTCAAGGCCGACGTCGTGGTTATCAGCGATTCCTCGATGCCCAGCATCGAGGAACCGAGCATCATGCACAGCCTGCGCGGGATGACCTACCTCGAAATCCACGTCACCGGCCCCAACGACGACTTGCACAGCGGCTTCTTTGGCAGCGCCGTGCATAACCCGGCCCTGGCGCTGGTGGAAATCCTCTCGCAGTTGCACAACCCCGATCACAGCATCGCCGTGCCCGGCTTCTACGACGATGTCGTTCCCCTCACCGATGCAGAGCGCGCCGAGATCGCCAAGACGGACATGAGCGAGGAGCAGTTGCTCAGTGCTACCGGCTCTCCCGCACCCTGGGGTGAGGCCGCCTTCACCATCCGCGAGCGTGTCTCCGCCCGGCCTACCCTGGAAATCAATGGCCTGCTCAGCGGCTGGACCGGCCCCGGCCCCAAAACCATCATCCCCGCCACGGCCATGGCGAAGGTTAGTTGCCGCCTGGTCGGCAACCAGGACCCACACAAGGTCTTCGAGCAGATCCGTGACTACGTCGCCAGCATCGCCCCGCCCACCGTCACCGTGCGCGTGGAGTTGCTCACCACCGGCGAGCCCGCCCTGATCGATTTCACCATCCCCGAGATGCAGGCCGCGGCCCGTGCCTACGAGACGGCCTGGGGTTATCGCCCCGTGTTTACGCGCGGCGGGGGCAGCATTCCCATCGTGGCGGACATCATCAGCCTGATGCAGGTGCCGGTGGTCATGATGGGCTACGGCCTGGACACCGACGGCCTGCACGGCACGAACGAGCACTTCAGCGTGGAGATGTTCCAGCGCGGCATCGAGACGGCCATCGTCTACCTGGAGGAACTGGCCAACCTCCCGGCCTGAACGCCAATGGACGCTGCCGCGCCTGTATCCAGCGCCAGTACGTCGGGTGGAGACGACCTCTTCGTCTCCACGGGCGAGCTGCCACGCCCGGAGGTGATCCGCCGCCAGTTGGAGACAGCGCACCAGCGATTTGCCGCCATTGATGAAGGCGAGAATTCTCGCGTGTACCCCGCGCTGGCCGCCGTGCCACGCGACCTCTTTGGCATCTGCCTTGCCGGGGTTTCCGGCATCATCGACGCCGTGGGCGACGCCGACCATCCCTTCACCATCATGAGCGTCTCCAAGCCTTTCGTCTTCGCCCTGGTCTGCAACACGCGTGGTTCGCAGGAGGTCCGCGAGTTACTCGGGGTCAATGCGACCGGGCTTCCGTTCAACTCGGTCCTCGCCATCGAGTTCAACGACGATCACCGCACCAACCCCATGGTCAACTCCGGCGCCCTCGCGGCCACGAGCCTTGCCCCTGGCGGCAATGTCGAGGAGAAGTGGCGCTTTCTTCAGCAGGGCCTTTCGGGATTCGCCGGCCGTGATCTCACGGTGAACGAGACGGTGTATGCGTCTGCCTCGGCCACGAACCAGCGGAACCGCGCCATCGCCCAGCTCCTGGAGAGCTACGACCGGCTGGCCGCCGACGCCACCGTGACCGCTGAGCTCTACACCCGCCAGTGCTCCCTCGATGTGACCGCCCGCGATCTTGCGGTCATGGGCGCCACGCTCGCCAACGGCGGCGTCAACCCGGTCACCGGGGAGCGCGTCGTAGGCCCTGGCTGCAGCAAGCGCACCCTGGCGGTGATGGC
Organism: Thermomicrobiales bacterium; assembly: GCA_034431475.1. Lineage (GTDB taxonomy): Bacteria > Chloroflexota > Chloroflexia > Thermomicrobiales > UBA6265 > JACCXM01. Next base: position 6,869 of record DAOUDE010000069.1, read on the forward strand.
CACGGCAGGCCTCTACGAAACCTCCGGCGACTGGCTCTACGACATCGGCCTGCCCGGCAAGAGTGGCATCGGCGGAGGCATCGTCACCGTTGCGCCTGGCAAGGGTGGCTTCGGCGCGTTCGCCCCGCCCCTGGATCACGCCGGCAACAGCGTCAAGGGACAGCGCGCCGCCCGCTTTCTCTCAGAGCGGCTGGGCCTCAACCTCTTCGCCTCCCAGCCGGCTGCGGCTCCTGTCGCCCGGGATACGTCATGATGCCGCGCCCCGCTTTCCCCTGCCGCTTCGCAACCACGTCGTGTCGCGAGGGGCGGTATTGCAGGACCTGCCCAGACCAGGGAATGCGCCAGAGAGGACGTCGTCATTGCCCAACCACCGACAGCCGTAGACCATCACCAGGAGCAACGCCGCATGACCGACGCACGTGACCGTGATCTCGAAGACCGCTTTATCCGCTACTGCCGCATCGATACCCAGGCGGACGAGCACTCGCCCACCACGCCCAGCACCGAAAAGCAGTTCGACCTGCTCAATCTGCTCGTCGAGGAATTGCGCGCCTTCGGCCTGCGCGATGTCACGCTGACCGACTACGCCGCTGTGCTGGCCACCATCCCGGCCTCGCCCGGTCACGAGGGTGCGCCGGTGGTGGCCTTCCTGGCGCACGTCGACACCTCGCCGGCGTACCACGCCAGCGGGGTCGAGCCGCTCGTGCACCGCGCCTACGACGGCAGCGACCTCGTGCTCCCGCAGGGGCAAGATGCCGTCCTCTCTCCGGTCCAGTTCCCCTACCTGGCCACCAAGGTGGGCGAGGACATCATCACCAGCAGCGGCAACACCCTGCTCGGAGCGGACGACAAGGCCGGAATCGCCATCATCATGACCATGGCCGAGCATTTCCTGGCCCATCCGGAATTGCCGCACGGCCCCATTCGCATCTGCTTCACCCCGGACGAGGAGATCGGCCGCGGCGTCCACCGTAACCTGCCTGCGGATCTCGCCGCCGATATCGCCTACACCCTCGATGGCGCGGTGCTGGGCGAAGTGGTGTACGAGACCTTCTCGGCAGACAAGGGCACCGTCGTCATCGAAGGCGTTTCCACCCACCCCGGCCAGGCCAAGGACACGATGGTCAACGCCCTGCACCTGGCGGCCAAGGTGATCATGACCCTGCCCCACGTCACCCTTACCCCGGAGACCACCAGCGGTCGCGAGGGGTTCATCCACCTTTACCAGATGTCCGGTGGGGCGGCTTCGGTCACGCTGGAGTTCATTCTGCGCGATTTCGAGCGGGACGCGCTGGAGGCGCAGGGTGCGCTGCTGCAACAGGTCTGCGCCACCGTCCAGGCTACGGAGCCACGGTCGCGCATTACCTGCGAGATCGTGCCGCAGTACCGCAACATGCGGTACTGGCTGGAGGATGACATGCGCCCGGTCGACCTGGCGCGCGAGGCGTGCCGCGCGCTGGGCATCGAGCCCCTCTCCCCGCCCACGCGCGGCGGCACCGATGGCTCGCGCCTCACCGAACTCGGCGTGCCCACCCCCAACCTCTTCACCGGCATGCAAAACTTCCATGGCCCACTGGAATGGGTGAGCCTGCAGGATATGTCGCTTGCCGCGGCCGTTTGCGTCGAGCTGGCCCAACGCTGGGGCCAGGAAACGCGACCCGCGGCGGAGTAGGCGACCACCGTGTCTCGGCCAGCGCCGGACAGGCAAGGATGCGTCAGCACCAACCAGGAGCCACGTCGCGGAGGGGCGCCGCGTACGCATACCAGGGGGAGTGAGTCATGAGCGCAGCGAGCACCGCTTCTGAAGACAAGCGGAACAAGGGTATCCTGGGGAAGATCGAGGAGATCGGGAACAAGGTTCCCCATCCCGCCATGATCTTCGTCTACCTCATCGTCTTCGTCATCCTGCTCTCCACCGTGCTGGGCCTCTTTGGCGTGGGTATCACGGAGCAGGTGCTGGTTCCGGCCGGGCCAGACGCCGTCAGTGTCAACTACCTGGCCGGACCCGATGAGGCGACCTATGTCCTGCCGGATGCATACACCTCGGACTACGTGGTCCAGGAGGTCACGACTACCATTCGGCCCCTGCTTTCCATAGAGGGTATCCGCTTCATCTTCACGTCCTTCGTGAACAACTTTGCCGGCTTCAGCGTGGTGGCCGTGATCTTCGTCGCCATGATCGGCGTCGGCGTGGCTGAAGAAGCGGGCATGATGGGGGCGCTCATCCGCAAGCTCGTCGCCGTCGCGCCCGGCAGCCTGCTCACCTTCATCATCATCCTCATCGGCGGCCTCTCCAGCGTGGCCACGGACGCCGGCTATCTCATTCTCATTCCCCTCGGCGCGGCCGCCTTCCTCAGCATCGGCAAGAACCCCATCGCTGGCGTGGCCGCCGCCTACGCCGGCGTCAGCGCCGCCTTCTCCGTCAATATCCTGCTCGCCCCGCTCGATGCCCTGCTCACCGAGATGACGAACGAGGCCATTGGCATCGTGGCGCCAGGACAATCCCTCACCATCACCGCCAACTACTTCTTCTCGGCGGCCTCCACCATCCTCATGGCAGCCGTCATGACCTTCATCACCGTCCGCCTCATCGAGCCACGCCTGGGCGCCTACGACCCTGCGGCTGCGCTGGGCAAAGCGCCCGGCGAGGGCGGCCCCGACATCGTCACACCCGATGATGGCCCCGTCGTGGATGAAGCCGCCGAGGCGCGCGGGCTTTCCTACGCCCTGCGTGGCTTCCTGATCGGCGTTGGCGTCGTGCTCCTGCTGACCTTGCCGCCGGGCGCACCGCTGCGCCACCCGGAGACAGGCCTCGTCATTGGCCAGACCCCGTTCATGGACAGCCTCATTTTCATCATTTCCATGCTCTTCCTCGTCGCCGGCATCGGGTATGGCCGGGGCGCCGGGACCATCAAGAGCAGCAACGATGTGATCGCCGGGATCACCAAGACCTTCGCCAGTCTCGCCGGCCTCGTCTTCATTCTGCTGCTTATCAGCCAGTTCATCGGCCTCTTCAACTGGAGCAACCTGCCGAACATCATCGCCGGCGCCATGGCCCAGGCGCTGGAATCCGCCAGCGTGCCGCCCATCGTCCTGCTGATCGGCATGATCCTGGCCATCTGCGTACTGGATATCATCATCCCCGGCTCGCTGCCGAAGTGGGCCATCTTCGCGCCAATCTTCGTGCCGCTCTTCATGCGCCTCGGCATTGCTCCGCAGACCGTCCTGGCCGCCTACCGGCTCGGCGATTCGCCAATGAACGTCATTACTCCGCTGATGGTCTACCTGCCCTTTATCGTCATCGTCGCCCAGCGCTACGACAAGAGCGTCGGTGTCGGCACCATCATTTCCCTGATGATCCCGTACACCTTCATCGTCCTGATAACCTGGACCATCTTCTTCGTCATCTGGTGGGCGCTGGGCATCCCGGTCGGTCCTGGCTACCCGGTCGCCATGCCATAACGGAGAGGGAGACGCGCTCACGCGCTCAGGGAAGACGCTTCGCTTAGGGAGCAAGGGAATAAGGAGGTGAAGAGAAATGAGCCAGGGACGGACAATAACGTTGTCTGTGTCGTCTGATCCTAATTCCCTTACTCCCTTACTCCCTAAGCACCGCAGCGCGTCTTCCCTGCGAGCCGCCCATGAATGACATCACCATTACCCTTGGCATTCTGCTTGCCGCCATCGTGCTCTTCGTCTGGAACCGCCTGCCGGTGGCGACGGTCGCCCTGCTGGTCGCGCTGTCGCTGTGGGCCACCGGCGTGCTGACCATGCAGGAGATCTTCGAAGGGTTCGGGTCTCCGACCATCGTCCTCATCGCGGCGCTCTTCGTCGTCGCGGAGGGGTTGGACGCCGCCGGGCTCACCACCTGGGCCGGGCAACTGCTGGTGCAGCACGCCGGAGGCAGCCGGGTGCGACTCATCGTCTTCACCATGCTCATCGGCGCGCTCCTCTCGGCGCTCATTACGCCCAACGGGTCGGTGGCCGCACTCTTCCCCATGTGCGTGGTACTGGCCGTGCGCCTGGGCATGTCTCCGGCGCAGCTGCTCATGCCGCTCGCGTTCTCCGCTCACGCAGGCTCGCTCCTGGTGCTCACAGGATCCGCCGTCAACGTGCTGGTGCTGGAAGCCGCGCTCAGCGCCGGGCAACGCAGCCTCGGCTTCTTCGAGTTCGCCCTGGCCGGCGTGCCGCTGCTCATTGGCACTATCCTCGTTGTCGTCATCTTCGGCGAACGCCTGCTCCCCAACCGCCCCGCGCGCACCTTCACCCGCGATCTCAGCCGCCTGCCGCATGACCTGCTCCAGCAGTACATTGCCGACGAATCGCTGGTGCGGCTCAGCGTCACCCCGGCCTCACGCTACAACGGCCTGCTGGCCAACCGCGCCAACGCGGGAGACGAGTTCCCCACCTTGCACATCGTCGGTGTGCTGAACGAACGCGGCGTCCCGCTCCAGAACGAAGCGATCACCTCCGGCGCCATCCTCGTCGTGCGTGGCCCGAAAGCCGATATTGCCCGGTACGCGGGGGAGAATCGCCTGACCATCGCCAACGAACTGGACACACAGCCGGCCACCCTGGGCCTGCTCAGCCACGACTACGGCGTCGCCGAAGTCATCGTGACCCCACGTTCCAACTACATCGGGGAAACGGTGTTCCCCGGTATGGTCACGGACAGCGGCCAGTTGGTTCTGTTGGGGGTGCAGCGCCACGATGCGGACCTGGGCATCCAGAACATCACCCTGCAGGCGGGTGATGCCCTGCTCCTGCAAGGACGCTGGGATGCTCTGGATCAACACACGCGCGATCCCAACGTGCTCCTGGTCGATTCCCCGGATGCCATCCGCCGCCAGGCGGCCCCGCTCGGCCCGCGCGTCATCCCGGCCATCCTGGTCATGGCCGGCATGGTGCTGCTGCTCACATTCGATCTCGTGCCCGCCGCTATTGCCTGCCTCATGGCCGCCATCGCCATGGTGCTGACCGGGGTGGTCACCTCGGAGCAGGCGCAACGCTCCCTGAACTGGACCACGCTCATCCTGGTCGCCGCCATGATCCCGCTCTCCACCGCCATCACCAAGACCGGCGCAGCGGAACTGTTGGCGAGCGGCATCATCGATCTCGTCGGTGGCTATGGGCCGTACGTCCTGCTGCTGGGTATCTTCGCCATCACCGCCGTGCTCGGGCAGCTCATCAGCAACACCGCCACCGCCCTCATCCTTATCCCCATCGGGCTCTCCGTGGCTGCGGACATGAACGTTTCCCCGCTGGCGGTGCTGATGTGCATCAATGTCGCTTCGGCGGCAGCGCTCCTCACGCCCATTGCCACCCCCGGCAACCTGATGGTGATGGAGCCAGGCGGCTATCGTTTCGGAGACTACTGGAAGCTGGGGCTTCCGGTCATGCTCGTGTATCTGCTGGTCGCGGTGGTGCTGGTTCCGGTCTGGTGGCCATTCTGAGGAGAGGCACAGATTCCCCTGACCGGGTTCGTGGTCAAATCTGGGTGGCGTTTCCGGTTTCGCGTACGCGCGTTGGTGCGAGAAGGAGAGAATGCATCATGTCACTTGGTCCCATCGAGATGCTCATGATCCGCTTCCCCGGCGATCAGATCAGCGCTGATCTGGCGCCCGCCATGCGCGAACTGGTCAACGACGGCCTGGTGCGCATCGTCGATCTGCTGTTCATCCGCAAGGACGCCGGGGGCAGCGTGGCTGTCTTCGAACTCGGCGATCTTTCGCCGGACCTCGCGGGGCAGTACGCGCCGCTCCTGAACGAGGTGACCGAACTGCTGAACGAGGAGGATGCCCACGAACTGGCGGCGTCGCTGGAGAACGGCTCCTCCGCCGGTATCATGCTCTTCGAGCATGTGTGGGCTACCCGGTTTGCGCAGGCCGTGCGCGCCTCCAGCGGCGAGGTGCTGCTCAGCGAGCGTATTCCCAACACGGTCATCGAGGAGATCATTTCCGCGACCAGTTAACCGGATACGGTGTGGCTATTGCCACACCTGAACAGAAAGGACCATCTCTCATGCGACGACGACGCGGTGGACCCGGTGTGCTGAGCACCATGGCGCAGACGGCGGTGATTGCCGGCACCGCCAGTGTCACCATGAATGCGGTGAACGCCAAGGGCGCGGCGAAGCAGCAGGCAGCGCAGCAGGCAGCGCAGCAGAAAGCGGCCGCTGCCCAGGCAGCCGCCGAGGAGGCTGCGGCCACCCAGGCCCGAATCGCCGCCCTCGAGCAGCAGGCGGCCGCCGCGCCCCAACCGGCCGCCGTTGAGGCGCCGGCTGCCGTAGAGGCGCCGGCTGCCCCAGCAGGCGATGACATTGTCGCCCGCTTGCAGCAACTGGCCGAGCTCCGCACCGCTGGCGTTCTCAACGACGCCGAGTTCGAGCAGGCCAAGGCCCGCATCCTGGGCGGATAACCGGAGCCAGGTTCACGGCGCGATCCGCCCCCGCCAGGGTGTGCGGATCGCGCCAGCGCGATACACTCCGCCAAGCACGTACCAGCGCAGACGCCTGATCGGGAGAGCCGCCAGTGCCCCATCGTACGCAGCCCTCCCGCCCGCTTTCCCCCGAAGCCCGCGCCATCAAGGAGTTGCATCACGACGCGCGGCTCACCGGCATGGTGGGCGTAACCTTCGCCATCCTCTTCGCGGTGTCCGTGTTCGCGTTCTCGGAAGGGCCCCGCCCAGGCGCGACGGACGCCGACGTGGCCGCGTTCTACCAGGCTGGCCATCACCAGCTTGTCCGCGTCGGCGGCCTGTATCTCCTGCCGCTGGCCGCCATTGCCTTCCTCTGGTTTGTGGCCTCGCTGCACGCCTGGGTCGAACTCAGTGGGCATCCCATTGACCGCCTCATGAGTACGGTTCAGATGCTGGGCGGCGTCAGCTTCGTTACCCTGGCGCTCGCGGCATCAGCAGCGGCGACTGTCGTGTCCTTTTCGTATGAGCAGTACGTGATTACCCCAGATCTCGCGCGCCAGTTTCCGCTGTATGGGCGGACGCTGCTGGTGGTGTTTGGCATGCGCATGGCGGCGCTCTTCGTCATGAGCACCGCCAAACTCGGGCACAGCAGCGGGCTGCTCCCCACCTGGTTTCAGTGGCTCAGCATCATCGTTGCCCTGGTGCTCTTTGCCTCCGCCTCGTTGAACGTCTGGCTCACGCTCATCTTTCCAGTCTGGGTGGTGCTGCTGTGTGCGCTGATCTGGCTGCGCCGGTCACTGCGCCCGGAGCCGGCAGTGCAGCCTGTGGACCCCTGACATCAGCCCGGAGGCAGGATCGCAGGCAGGGCGATCAGCCCACGGCCTTCCGCAGAAGCTCGCTGATCCGGGCCTCGTTTTCCGGCGTACGTGCGGTCAGCGCGAAGGCGGTCGGCCACATCGTGCCGTCATCGAGGGCCGCAACATCGTTGAACCCCAACGTCGCGTAACGGGCGCCGAACTTCTCGGAGGCCTGAAAGAAGCAGAGCACCTTGCCATCTCTGGCGTAGGCCGGCATGCCGTACCAGGTGCGCGGCGTCAATGAGGGCGCGTGCTCCTTGACAAGCGCGTGCAGCCGCTCGGCCAGGCTGCGGTCCGGCTCGGACATCTCGGCAATCTTCGCGAGCACATCGGCTTCCGGGTCTGCCTTTTTCCCCCGCTTGGCGGCCCGCAGTTCCTTGCTGCGCTCCTTCATCGCGGCGCGCTCAGCCTCGGTGAATCCCCCGGTGGTCTCGTCGGCGGTCGTGCGGGTGCTGGCTTCTTCTGGTGACATCGCGTGCTCCTCTACCGGTCTCGAGGCGGTGGCCTCGCACGTCAGTATGGCGTGCCTGTATTCATGACGAGTGCATGCGGCAGGATGTGACGGGCGCAGCCCGCGATGACCCCGGCGGGACCACGTACAATGTCTCTGCCCCGGAGCGCACCAGCGCCAACCGGTAGGGGCCAGGCCCGCGTGCCGGAGGTCCCGATGTCGCTCACGCCGATCCTCACCGACGCCTTGATCGCTCACATCCTGCTGGAGCAGCGCCGGGAACTGCGCCCGCCCAGTGGCTGGGGCTATGCCGCATGGCCGCACCGGGCGGAGGCGGCGCTGGCGACGCTCACCCCGGATGGCTGGTGCAACGTGGGGTGGATCGAGCGCAGCAACCATCGCCGCGTGAAACACCCGCCACGTCTCCAGATCTGGTGGCAGGTTGACACCGGCGAGGTGCGCCGGGAACAGCCGGGCCTTGCCTGATGATTTCCGCTCGGCCCATGCCTCTCGGGGGCCGGGTGCGCGGCTAGAGCCTGTGGAACATGAAGAGGATGGTGATAATGCCAATCAGCGCCAGAATGCCACAGATGACATACGAGTAGATCCAGCGCAGCTTCAGCCCACGGTGGACGGTGGCCGCCGCCGGAGACTTCTCCAGGTATGCGTTGATCAACCAGTAGTTGTAGATTCCGACCAGCACGGCGAAGGTGCCGGTCACCACCAGGGCAATCCCCAGGTTGCGCGAGAAGTCACGCAGCCTGGGGTCCCCCGACTCACTCAGAAACCCCGAGAAGAAGTTGAAAATGGTGAAGCCAAAGCCGATCAGTGAGACCGATGTGCGTGCCCAGGACATGAGTGTCCGCAGGTTGGAAAGATCGGTCCGAATCCACGAGAACACATCGGCGAGAGGCGGATCACCCGGCCGTGACGCACCGTCGTCTGACACCGCAGTGACCCCCTCCCTGGCGAGTTTCCCAAGAACCGCTGCCGACCTTACGGATGCGGGAACTTGCTGGCGTTGTTGGTCACGATCTGGCCGACCTTGAATTCAATCTCGCTCTTCCCGGTCAGCGCCATGATCTGAACTTTCTTCACCACACGCGCCGCGCCAGTAGGCAGTTCCTGCGCCTGCGTCGGGGCCGTAGAGATCACCACTGCGGCTCCCAGCACCACTGCAAGCAGCACCCGGCGCGCCTGGGTAAGGTACATATTCCGTTGCATCATCTGGTCCTCCCTGGCCACCTGCAATCCACCCAGTGCCGGCCTGGACCGCCAGCATCCTGGCCGTTTGCCTACCGGCATCGGCCGCGGCGCCGCTTGCCCGAGCAGCAGATCGCGGAGATGATGGCGTACCGGCCCCGCCTGGTGCAGCCGCAAACGCCGTCCCTGCACCGGCCAGAACAGCAATCGGTGCTATCCCGGCAATCCCGTCCCGGGAGATAACAGAGGCCGAACTCCTCGTCCGTCACGTCCGCCGCGGCCGCCTCCTGGCGGCCCAGCACAGCCGCGCCGAGGCCGGCGCCCAACACGCCCAGCAAACGCCGCCGGCTCGGCGCGTCCGCGACCAGCTTGCTCAGGCGCTCAAAGCCTTCTGCATCCATCGCGTTTCCCCCTCCTGTGCCTACTTGCACTCGCCTGTGAGCTTGTTCAGCTTGTTCGAGCAGCACAGTGCCTTGACGGGCACCGGGCCAAGTGGCGTTTTCACAAGTGGCTTGCCGCCCTTGTTGATACAGCCGCAGCGCCCGGCGCCGCCCCTGCATTTATTGGAGCAGCAATCCTTGTTCTTCCGGCACTTCTGGCCCGGAAGCCGGCAGCCTTTGACCAGGTTGCTTTCGTCCGTGACCTCCTGGGCCAGGCCACTGCGCGGCCAGGCGCCGAGCACCACCATCGCCAGGGCAGCCTTGCCCATCAGCCGAAGTACATCGCCCCGGGGCTGCGGCTCAGCCAGCTTCACCGTCAGGGTATCGAACAGATCCTGTCGATCGATGAGACTCATTGTGGTCCTCCTCCCGCGCTACTGGCATTTGCCCTGCTGGCACTTGCCAGAGCAGCACAGTGCGCCTTCCAGGGGGGACCAGCAGGCGCGGCCCTTGCGCGAGCACATGCAGCGCCCTCCACGGCAGCGGCCAGAGCAGCACTTCTGGTTCCCGTTGTGCTTGCCCTTGCACCGCTTGCCAGGAATCTGGCAGTTCACGATGGGAATACCGGCCTCGGCGTCCTCGGCGCCCTTCCCGATCAGCAGCGCGCCAGTCAGCCCCGCCGCCAGTATCCCCAGTGCCGCACGCCGGTTTGGCGCAGCGCCAACTTGCCGGCTGAGCGCTCCAAAGCGGTTCGCATCCATCCTTGCGCTCCCCTTCCGCGAATCACATCCCAGAAAACCATCCGAGCGAATAGAGGCTCAGCCTATCATGCCAGCCCCCGAAATCCTCCGCATGGTCCAAAAGAGACCATTTCCGCCTCCCACAGGCGGCAAAATCAGGACCTATGGCGAGCGCGAGAACACCTGCCATGTCCCACTCCAGCCTGGTCCGTACTTTCACATAGGCAACCTTCTTCTGATCGACGAATGGCATCTGGCAAACATTCTCAGGTTAGAACAGATGGTGAACTCCATTCGCCGGGCGGGCTGGCCTGCACGTACAGTGTCAGCGATCCATCAGCCGCTTCACCAGGTCCCGGTTCCTGGTGCCCAGCGAGGTGCGATCGAGGACGTTCGGCGCGAAGAAACGGTGTTCATTGTAGAGCGCCAGGGACCTGACTATCGGGTGCCAGGGGGCCTTGTCGTTCGGGCCTCCCGCATCAACGACGTACGAGGCGGGGATGCCGGCGTTATCGACGATGAGAAAGCCACAAAATGCAGGCGTCTTGCGCAATGGCGCGGGCTTCGCCGGCGCCGAGCACAGGGGATGATGTGCTGCCCATGCTGCCTGGCTCCATCGACCCAGGGCGCAACGCGCGAGGCGCTGGCTGACTTGCGAACGGTGGGCTCCTACATCACCGGCCCCGGCACGAAATCCAGCGGCGCGCCAGCCGGAATCAGCGCCTCCTGCTGCGTGCTCGCCGCGAAGTCCGCGATCATCTGCCCGGTCGGTGCGGCGACCCACGAGTGCAGGTAGGGCAGATCGAACGCGTTGCGCTCCTTGGGGTCGGTCAACAGGTTGATCACGTGCGGGTTCGGCAGCGGCACGGCCGGGTCGGTCAGGTACTTCTGCTGCATCAGCAGCAACTTGAAGTTGCGCCACTTCACACCGTAAAGCGTCGGCCCCAGCCAGAAGAGGAAGCCCTCACGATCAGACGTCTCCTGGTCACCGCTGAAGAACGCGCGCTGATCAACGCCGTCGATGATGCGGTCCGCCGGCACCTCGGCTCCAGCCCACCCCAGCAGCGTCGGGAAGATGTCGGTGATATGCACGATCTCGTTGCTGACCCGGCCACCCGGCACCACACCGGGATAGCGCACCAGGCAGGGCGTGCGCAGCGAGCCTTCCATCCCGGTGAAGTACGAGCCCTCCCAGTACCCCGCCGTCCCCCGCCAGAGCTCGACCTCCTCCGGGCCGTTGTCGCCGGAGAAGATGACGATGGTGTTGTCCGCCACCCCCAGCGCATCGAGCCAGTCGAGGATCGTGCCGAAGTCGCCGTCCAGCTCCAGCAGGCTATCCGCCCAGTCGCCGTTGCCGGAAGCGCCCTTGAATTCGTCACGCGGGATCGTCGGCATGTGCATCATGGAGTGATTGAAGTAGAGGAAGAACGGCTTGCCCTCCCCTACGCTGCGCTCCAGGAAGGCGCGCGCCCGGCGCAGGTACTCCGCGTCGATGTTGCGCCGCGTCTCGACATCGAGCACATCCAGCTCACGCGGTGTCTCGCCCCGCGTCGCCTCCATCACGTGTGCCGGAGGCACAATGGCCGGGTCGTACCAGGGATCTTCGATCCACAGGCTCTCATCGTAGCTGTGGGGGATACCGACCCACTCATCGAAGCCGTGGTCGGTTGGCCAGCGCCCTTCCGAGGCCCCGATATGCCACTTGCCAAAGGCGGCCGTGGCGTACCCCGCATCCGAGAGCACGTCCGCGATGGTGCGCTCCCAGGCCACCAGGCCGCCGGGGGAGCCCGCCAGGGCCACCGTGTGGTTGCCGGAGCGGATGGCGTGGCGGCCAGTCATCAGCGCCGAGCGCGAGGGGGTGCACTGCGCCTCGGGCGCGAAGTTGAGGAGCTGCAGACCCTCTTTCGCGAAGGCATCGATGCGCGCGGTGTTCGCGCCGCGCAGGATGCCGCCGCCGTAGCAGCCAAGCTCCCCGATGCCGAGGTTATCGACCAGGACGTAGACGATGTTGGGCGGCCCACTGGCTGCTGGCGTGGCGTCGGCTTGTGCTTGAGTCACGGTGATTGCCCTTTCACCTGGCGACGTGGATCCAGCCAGTCCCTCGCGAGACGAGGCCAATGCTGTCAGTCCGGCTCCGGCAGCCGACCCCAGGAATTCACGACGTGAGAGATCAGGAGGCGACATTGGCTCCCTTTCCGCGTAGCGCTATTGCGCGTAGGGGAACACCTTTCCCCAATCGTCCTTCATGCTGACCACCACCCAGCCCCAGTCCGGGGCCGCATCCAGGGCCGTGTCTAGCGTGCCGATCTTGCTGTCACGGTCGTAGGCCACCTCGCGCGCCGCATCGTCGTGGTGCACGATCAGGCCCAAGCTGGGGCCATCGCCGCCGGTCACGTACTCCAGCATCGCCTGGTCGCCATCGGAGTTGCCGAAGGCCAGGATCGGCTTCTGCCCGATGTGCAGGTGGATATTGACCGGCTTGCCCTCCTTGTCATCGATGCTGTCCACCTCGGGCAGCTTGGTCAGCGTCGGCACACCGTCTGCCAGCGTGTACTTCACCTTGCCGCTGCTGCCCACCACGTTGTCTGGCGCCACGCCGTAGACATCCTGGCTGAAGGTGCGCATGAGGTCGATGCCCCCTCCCGAAACGATGTAGACACGGAACCCGTTCGCGCGCAGGTAGTCCATCAACTCCAGTTGCGGCTGATAGATCGACTCGATGAAGCGGTGCTTCGTCAGTGGGTTGATCGCCGTCTCCGCCCAGGCCCGTCCCTGTTCATCGAACTCGGTGGTGGTCATGCCGGCGTGCGCCGCCGCCACGATCTTGCCCAGGTCTTCCTCGGTGAACTGCTTCATTGCCGCCTGGTCGCCCGCCAGGATGGCGGCATACGGCTGCTCCGTCGCCCACTCCGGGTGTTGCGGCGCGAGGGTCTTGATCTGGCTCAGGATGAAGAAGGCCTGGGCGTAGTTCGGCTGCTCGGTCCACAGGGTGCCGTCGTTATCGAAGGTGGCGATGCGGTCCGCCTCGGGCACGAACTGGTCGCCACCCTCCTCCGTCACCGCCGCCACGAAATCCAGGATCGCCTGCTTGCTCGCGCCTTCGTTCCACGAAGGCAGGGGATCGTTCTGCATCGTCCACCTCTCCTCTCGGCGTCCGTTCCCGGCGCGGCCGTGTGCGTCAGTTCCACCGTGTGAGCCAGGTGCGGTAATGCCGGCCAGAGCGATCCCGCCCACGATCGCGCGCCGGGTGATCCGGCCACCCTGCTGGCCATTGGGCAACGTGTCGTGCGCCCGCATGGCTTCTCCCCTCTGCTCTCTCGACCTGCCCACAGTGTCGTTCCGGTGGGCGCGGCACATCCTGCCTAGATCACCCGGAGCATGAACAGGAACGTGATCAGACCGATGAGCAGCAGCACCACCGACACCACGTAGGCGTATAGCCAGCGCCAGTGCAGGCTGCGGGACACCGTCAGGGCCACCGGCGACTGCTTCAGGTACTGGTTGATCGACCAGAAGTTCCAGATGCCAATCAGCATGGCGACCGTGCCAGCCAGCACCAGCCCAAGGCCGAGGTTGCGCGCGGCGTCGTGCATACGCTCCCCGCCGCCGGCACCCTGGAGGATGCCGTCGTAGAAGTTGTAGATCGTGAAGCCGAAGCCCACCATGGACACCGCCGTACGCGCCCACGACAGCAGGGTGCGCAGGTTGGAGAGATCGCTGCGGATCCAGGAGAACTCCGCCGAGAGGGTGTCGATGGCCCCGGGCTGGCTGAGGTCGGTGACCGGCTCGGCCATAGGCGCCTCCTGTTTAAGGGTGGAGGCGACTCGCGGGTCGCCTCCACCCATCCCCTCGTTAGTCGAACTTGGAGGCCAGTTGCTGGTTCAGCTTCTCTATGGCCTGGTCGATCGAGAAGGTTGCAGCACGTTGCGCCGGCGGGAATTCCTCAAACGTTTTGAGGAACTCCGTGCAGATCGCCACCGCGCCCTGAGCCATGTAATCGTGATAGAAGTACCAATCGAAATAGGTATTCGACGTGATATCAGCACGCTCAAACGGATCGGTGCGCAGGTTGTAGATCTTCGGGCCACGCAGTACGACAAAGGGCTCAAGCCAGATTTGCAGCGTGCCTTGAACACGCTGCTCCATGAAGACGACTTTCCAGTTGAAGAAGCGCACGGCAACCAGGCCACCGTCGTCGTTGAAATAGAAGAATCCCTTGCGCGGGCTCTCGTCCTCCTCACCGGTCAGGTAGGGCAGCAGGTTGTAGCCGTCGATGTGCGATTTGAAGTGCTTGTCGCCGACATCCAGGCCGGTCTTCAACTCGTCGACGATGTTCGGGTCGCCCGCCACCGCCAGGAACGTGGGCAGCCAATCATGATGCTGGATGATTTCGTTGGAAACCGAGCCTGCGGCAATCTTGCCGGGCCAGCGAATCATCTCCGGCACCCGGTAGGCGCCTTCCCAGTTGGAGTTCTTTTCGTTGCGGAACGGGGTCATCGCGCCGTCTGGCCACGTGTTCATGTGCGGGCCGTTATCGGTGGAGTAGATGACGATGGTGTTGTCGGCAATCCCCAGCTCGTCCAGCTTGTCCAGCAGGGAGCCCACCACCTTATCGTGGTCGATCATGGTGTCGTGATAGGGGGACTGCCCCGGCCCTGCCTGCCCGATGCTCTCCGGCTTCGCGTGTGTACGAAAGTGCATGTGCGTGCTGTTGAACCAGACGAAGAACGGGGTGTCTGAGGCCGCTTGCCGATCAATGAAGTCCAAAGCGGCGTCGCGAAACTCCTCATCCACCGTGGGCATGCGGGCGATGTTCAGCGGCCCCGTGTCCTCGATCTTCTGCTTGCCCACTCTGCCGTAGCGCGCATCTTCTGTCGCGTCATCCACATCGGTGGCCCAGGAGTGGATCACCCCGCGCGGGCGGAACATTTCATTGAACTTGGGGTACTTGTCGGAAGGCGGCCAGTCGGGCGCTTCCGGGTCTTCCTCGGCGTTCAGGTGGTACAGGTTGCCGAAAAACTCATCGAAGCCGTGCACGGTCGGCAGGAATTCGTTGCGGTCACCCAGGTGGTTCTTGCCGAACTGACCGGTGGCGTAGCCGTGCGGCTTCAGCAGTTCGGCAATGGTGGGCACCGAGGCGGGCAGCCCAATGGTCGAGCCCGGAATTCCGACCTTGCTCAGGCCGGTGCGGTAGACGCTCTGCCCGGTGATGAACGCGGAGCGCCCCGCCGTACAGCTCTGCTCGCCGTAGGAGTCCGTAAAGAGCATCCCCTCGGCGGCGATGCGGTCGATATTGGGAGTGCGGTAGCCCATCAAACCTTGCGAATAGGCGCTGATGTTGGTGATCCCAATATCGTCACCCCAGATCACCAGGATGTTCGGTTTGTCCGCCACGTGATCCTCCCGTCTGAGTCGAGCCGGTCGGTACCGCGAAGAACTCGCCCTGTCAGGCACGTCCTGTCAGGCGAGAGCACATATGTGCTGTGGCCTCTCCTTTACGACTGAATCATGCCACCGGGATGCTTCGCTCATGTATAGAAGCCGGAAGCCCCCAGGTCAATCCAGAGCTGCACGCTGAGCGAACGCCTGGCGTTCCGCCCAGGGAACGCTCAAGCAATGTAACCTGGGCTATTCGCCAGATATCTGGATCAGCCCTCCCATCAGGGGCGAATGCGGGCCAACACTGACCTGCACGGCGGAGCTTGCCATCATCACCGTGTTGACGGCCAGCGCCGGTGGCGAGCGCCGGCGCGGATCACCCCCACGATCCCGGTCCGGCGCCGCCTGGGCAGGTGTCCTGCCCCTCCGCCTAGTCGCCGCCAGCGGCGCCCTGTGCAAGCTGGTCAATCACCTGATCGATGGTGAAGCTGGCCGCCTTCTGCCGCGGTGGGAACTCCTGAAACGTGCCCAGGAACTCCGCGACAATGCCCTGAGCCGGCACCATCAGGAAGATGCGGTCGAGGAGCCAGTCCCAGTACGTATTCGAGGTGATGTCTGCCCGTTCCAGGGGATCGGTACGCAAGTTGAACAGCTTCGGCGCGCGCAGGTTGGTGAACGGCTCGAACCATACCTGCAGGGTCCCGGGAACGCGTTGCTCCTGGAAGACCAGTTTCCAGTTGTCATAGCGCATGGCCACCAGGGCTCCATCGTCGGAGAAATAGAAGAACTGGATGCGCGGGCCTTTCGCTTCTTCGCCGGTCAGGTACGGCAGCAGGTTGTAGCCATCGAGGTGGACCTTGAACGTCCGGTCGCCAACCTTGTAGCCCTGCTTCAGCTTTTCCGCAATGTCCGGTTCTCCGGCGGCAGCAAGAAACGTTGGCAACCAATCCAGGTGGGAGACGATCTCGTTGGAGACGACCCCGGCAGGAATCTGCCCCGGCCAGCGGATCAGCTCCGGCACGCGGTACCCACCCTCCCAGTTGGAGTTTTTCTCGTTCCGGAACGGCGTCGTGGCCGCGTCTGGCCACGAGTTCATATGTGGGCCGTTGTCCGTGGAGTAGACGACGATCGTATTCTCGGCGATGCCCAACTCGTCCAGTTGGTCGAGCAACGCACCGATCGTCCGATCGTGGTCGATCATCGTGTCGTGGTAGGGCGACTGCCAGCGCCCCGCCTGCCCCAGGCTCTCCGGCTTGGTGTGGGTGCGAAAGTGCATGTGGGTGGCGTTGAACCAGACGAAGAAGGGCGCATCGGCCGCTACTTGACGGCTGATGAAATCCTGCGCGTGCTCAAGCGCCTCGTCGTCGATGGTCTCCATCCGCTTGCGGGTGAGCGGGCCCGTGTCTTCGATCCGCTGTGTCCCGTCCGCGTTGGCCCAGGTGTGAAGGACCCCGCGCGGCCCGTAGTTGGCGCGAAAGTTCGGAAAGTCCTCTGCAGACGGATAGTCGGGGTGCTCAGGCTCCTCCTCGGCATTGAGGTGGTAGAGGTTGCCGAAGAACTCGTCGAACCCATGCGCGGTCGGCAAATGCTCGTCCTGGTCGCCCAGATGGTTCTTGCCAAACTGCCCGGTGGCGTAGCCCAAGGGCTTGAGGAGTTCGGCAATCGTCGGATCTTCCGCCTGCAGCCCCAGGTCGGCTCCCGGCAGGCCAACCTTGGTCAGGCCGGTGCGAAATGGACTCTGGCCCGTGATAAACGCAGAGCGCCCGGCGGTGCAGCTCTGCTCACCGTAGGAATCGGTGAAGCGCATGCCGTCATTGGCGATGCGGTCGATGTTTGGGGTGCGATAGCCCATCAGTCCGTCAGAGTAACAACTGAGATTCATGATCCCGATGTCATCGCCCCAGATCACCAGGATGTTCGGTTTATTGGCCACGTAATCCTCCTGTCCTGCCCGGTTGACGCCGTCGCTAAAGCACGCCACGACGCGTGCCATTCTCCGACGGTCCGGACGCCTGCTTGCATCGACGTCACACGTGCGACCGGCTCACGTCGTGTGGAATGGGTACGTATGCTCCGCGCGGAAATCTCTTTGGGGTCTGGCACGACGGCATAATAAGGCGCGGTCTGCACCACCATTGGCGCAGTACTCATAGACTGTATCATGCATGTTACGCGTATCCGCATGTCCCGGCCGTGGCGCACACCTGTGCAGCGCAACCGGCAACGACCGCAGCGCATGTCGCGCAGGCCATTGACCGGCGCTCCGCGTTTCACCTGTTGATCGTGGAACTCCAGCGTTCGCGCATCCGTCTTCCCGCATGTTGCCAGGAGCCGATGCGCCCTCGTTCCGGCAACAGGTACGATTACGCGCACAGTCTCTTGTCTCGTAGGTTTCGTGAAGTTGCCTTATTTAGGACGGGGCAAGTCGTGATTGCAGCGTCGCCATCACACGCGCCGGTCACAATCTCACGGGCCAGGCTCGCCCCACCGCGTATCGCCGGGGTCGCCATACACCGCCCGGAACTCCTGAGGCGGCTGCGCCGCGCGCGCTCCGTCCCGCTCACGGTGGTGGTCGCACCGGCAGGGCACGGCAAGACTCGCTCACTGGCGGAGTGGGCAGAGCAAACGGATTGTGCCACGGCCTGGCTCTCGCTCAGTCCGCGTGAAGCGGAGCTCACGTGCTTTGCCGCTCACCTCGCAGCCGCGCTTGACCAGGCTCATCCCGGTCTTGCCGGACAGCTCTATCACCACCTGGAAGCGCCCGACCGCCTCGATGCATACCACCTGGGAGAACGGTTTGCCGACGCCCTGTACGACCTCTCTGACGACCTGATCCTGATCATAGATGACTTTCATATTGCGGATGGGCCAGCGGTGGCGCAGTTCATGGCGGGTCTCATCCTGGCCGCGCCTGCGCGCCTGCACACCGTCATCAGTACCCGCCGCCTACCTGACTTCTCACTGGCCCGGATGCGGGCCCAGGGCCTGGTGGAGGAACTGAATGCCAGCGATCTGCGCTTCTCACCCGAGGACACCGCCCGTCTCCTGCATGAGATCGCCGGGATGCCGGCATCGCCAGAACTGGCTGCCCGCGTTCACGCCGCTGTAGGGGGGTGGCCCGCGGCCATACGCTTGCTGGCCATCGGCATCGATGCCGGCGGCGAGTTTGACGCGCCACCTGGCGCCTCCGCCACCCTGGGGACGTCCCTCTTGCTCGATTACCTGGGGGAGGAGGTGCTGTCGCAACTGGCTCCCGCCCAGCGCAACCTGCTCCTGCTGGCGGCGCTGCCAGAGCGCTTTCATCCCGGCCTGCTGGCGGCGCTCGCAATGGCAGTCTCCACGCCGTACCGTCCAGCGGATCTGGAAACGCTCCGCAGCCTCGATCTCTTCCGGGAGGTGCCCGGCCTGGACGTGACCTGGTACGTCTATCACCCGCTCTTCCGGGACACCTTTCTGCGCCAACTCACCCACGAGTTCCCCGCCGGGCTAAACGATCTCCATCATCTGGCGGCCGCCTGGTTTCGCGACAACGGCCATACGCGGGAAGCCGTCTCACACCTGATGCAGGCCGGTGATGTCCCCGGCGCGGGCGCACTCATCGAGTCACGGATCGGTGAGGCATTTGGCCGGGAAGACTGGCAGGCCATCGCGTCATGGCTGAACCTGATCCCGGAGCCAACGGTGCGGGGCAACCCCAAACTCCTGCTCGCCTCGGCCTGGGTTGCCTTCCTGAGCGGCCGTGGTGGTCGCCTGGTCGCGCAATTGCGGGATCTTGGCGACATGTCCCAGCAGCGTCTCCTGACTGATGAGCAGCAGGCGCAGGCCGAGATACTCGCCTTTGGCGCGTCTGTCGCTGTTGTCCAGGCAAAGCGCAGCGCGAACGAGGTTGCTACCGCCGTTCTGCCTCGCATGGACCCGGCCCACCGATACCGCTATGGCTTCGCGCACATGATGATATGCCTGGCACGCAGTCAGGAGGGCTTCCCCGAGGATGGCCTGGCGCGGCTGGAGGCGTTTGCGATCACCGAATCGGCCCGGGTCGATGCGGCCTCCATCCGTGGCTTCTTTGGACGTGTCCTCATTTTCTGGCAAGTGGGCCGCCTCGCCGCCTGCGCGCAGGCGGCGACCGACATGCGCGATCTGGCCCGCGCGTACGGGCTCCCGCTCAGTGCGGGATGGGCCGAACTCATGCTGGCGAACGTTGCCCACGAACGCGGAGATGTGGCCGAGGCCGCCCCGCGTTTTGCGGCAGTCATTGCCGATGCGGACCGTTTGCACTTCTCCTGCGTGCGGGAAGCCTTCGCCCGGCAGATCATCATGTACCAACTGGAGGGCTTGCAGGAAGAAGCCGACCGCGCGCTCGCACGGCTCCGTGAACTCGTGGTGTCAATTGAAGCGCCCGAGCACCTGCCAGTTTGTGATGCGTTGGCAGCGCGCCTGGCACTCTTTCGTGGTGACCTGGCGGCCGCCACGACTTGGCTGGTGAACACCCAGGCGAACCCAGATCGCTTCGAGGCGCTCTATGTCGAAAACCCGCTCCTCACCCGCATCCTGGTGCTGCTCACCCTGGGACAACCAGCGCATCGAGCAGAGGCGCGCGTGTTGCTCACTGATCTGCGCCAGCACGCCGAAGCCAACCACGCGCACCTGGCCATCAAGGATGTCCTGGCACTGACCGCCTACCTGCACGAGATTGAGGGCGACACGGCCATGGCCACGCAGCTGATGCGAGAGGGGTTGATGCTCGCGGCAGATGAGCGGGCCTTTCACCGCCTCACCTACTTGCCGCTGCCCCTGGCGCCGCTGCTGCGCCGCGCTGTTGAGGGAGCCAATTTCTCCCCGGCCAATCGCATGGCCCTGGAGCTGCAGACCGCACGGCTCTTTGCGCAGCCATCACCGGTCAAGACGGGGCGCGCAGGCAACGTCCACAAGCTGACCGAGCGCGAACTGGACGTCTTGCAGTGCCTGGAACGCCGCCTTACGAATGACGAAATTGGGCAGGAACTCTTCATTTCCACCATTACGGCGCGCAACCACGTCGGGCATATCTGCAGCAAGCTCGGCGTCTCTGGGCGGCGCGCGGCAGTGATGGCCGCCCGGGAACAAGGCCTGCTCGGCTGACGCTCGCCCCGGCGCCACCGGAAACCTGACCGGCGCGCTTCCGTAGCCCCAATTGGTTCGTTTCGCACCATGTGACCTGGCGCCGCCAGCCCCATGCTGTATCCCTCACGATGAGAGAGACCGTCGTTCTGGTGCTGTGCCATGTCCGTACGCGACGCTACTCCGGCAACCCAGCTTGCTCCTGGGCCCTCCCGTCCCGGGATGGTCTGGATTCCCACTGGCTCCTGCCAGTTGGGAGAAACCGCGTATTACCCGGAAGAGGCTCCGGTACGCGAGGTGACCGTCTCCGGCTTCTGGATCGACCGTCACCCCGTGACCAACGAACAGTTCGCGCGTTTCGTCGCGGCGACGCACTACGTCACCCGAGCCGAACAGCCTGAAGCGCCAGGTGGCCTGGTTTTCCAATCGCCGTCCCGTGCTGCCACGCCGCTCAACGACACCTGGTGGTACTGGACTCCCGGCGCGGACTGGCGGCATCCGCGTGGCCCCGAATCGACCGCCCAATTCCTGGCGCAACACCCAGTTGTCCAGGTGTCCCTGGACGATGTCCTCGCCTACTGCGCCTGGGCCGGCGGAGACCTCCCGACCGAGGCCGAGTGGGAATACGCCGCGCGGGGGTGGCGGCAGGGAGCCATTTTCACCTGGGGTAACGAAGAGCGGCCCAACGGCGTCTTCATGGCGAACACCTGGCAGGGCCCATTCCCTTACCACAACACCGCAGAGGATGGCTTCAGCTTCACCTCGCCCGTCGGCAGCTTTCCAGCCAATGGCTTTGGTCTGCTGGATATGGCGGGCAATGTCTGGGAGTGGACACGTGATTCCTACCTCGTGCCCGCTGCCCATCGACCAGGCACTGGCGCATCCGGCGCCACCTATCACGTGGTCAAGGGCGGCTCATATCTCTGCGCACCGGCCACCTGCTTCCGTTACCGCCCGGCCGCCCGCCAGCCCCATCCCACCAGCACCGGTGCGTGCGATCTCGGCTTTCGCCTCGTTATGCGGCCGCGGCCCGACCCCGGATAACGCCGGCAAAGGAGCAGAACCAGCGACACAGACAGCCAACTGACCCGGTATTCGAGCGCAAGAGGAAGGGATCCTCGTCATGACGGTGCCATTTAACGGTGTGATCAACGTCGATATTCGTGATTCCGTCGCGGACTGGGCGCCGTATGTCGCGCCGAAGGCGCCCGAGGGCGCCCCGAACGTCTTGATCGTGCTCTACGACGACACAGGGCTGGCCGCGTGGTCGCCGTTCGGTGGCAGGATCGAGATGCCGACCCTCCAGCGGCTGGCCGACAATGGCCTGATGTATTCGCAGTGGCACACGACCGCACTGTGCTCGCCCACGCGCTCCGTCTTCCTGACTGGCCGCAATCACCACCAGAATGGGTGCTCCTGCATTACGGAAGGCGCGGTGGGCTTCCCGGGCAGCAACGGCCACATTCCGCCCTCCTGCGGCACCCTGCCAGAGGTCATGCGCCAGAATGGCTGGAACACCTACTGGCTCGGCAAGAACCACAACGTACCGGTGGACGAACTGGGTATCGGTTCCACGAAGCGCTCTTGGCCGCTGCAGCAGGGGTGGGACCGCTTCTACGGCTTCCTCGGTGGCGAGACGAACCAGTACTACCCGGAACTGACGGTCGATAACCACAAGATCGACCAGCCCTACCAGCCGGAAGACGGCTACCACCTCTCCAAGGACCTGGCCGACCAGGCGCTGCAGATGCTGAAGGACGCGCGCCAGACCAACCCCTCGCGCCCCTTCTACATGTGGTTCTGCCCCGGCGCCAACCACGCCCCGCACCAGATCATGCAGGAGTGGGCGGACAAGTACAAAGGCAAGTTCGACGATGGCTACGAGGCGTACCGCGAGTGGGTGCTGCCCCGCATGATCGAGAAGGGCCTGCTGCCGGCGGACACCACCCTGACGCCGCTCAACCCGATGCCCGAAGGCACCTACAGCCCGGCGGATGACGTGCGCCCGTGGGATTCCCTGTCGGATGCCGAGAAGAAGCTCTTCGCGCGTCTGGCGGAAGTCTACGCCGGCTTCTCCGAGTACACCGACCACCAGGTCGGCCGCATCATTGAGTACCTGGAGAACACCGGGCAACTCGACAACACGATCGTCATCTACGCCGCCGACAATGGCGCATCGGGCGAAGGCAGCCCGAACGGCTCCGTGAACGAGAACAAGTTCTTCAACGGCTGGCCGGACACCATTGAAGACAACATGAAGCTGATCGACGAGTTGGGCAGCCCGAACACATACGAGCACTACCCAACCGGCTGGGCCGCCGCCTTCTCCACGCCGTTCAAGATGTTCAAGCGCTACTCCTACTCCGGCGGCACCGCCGACCCGCTGGTCATCTCCTGGCCGGCCGGCATCAAGGCCCGGGGCGAGGTGCGCAACCAGTACCACCATGTCACCGACATCGTGCCGACGATCCTGGATTGCTGTGGCCTGGAGTTCCCCGACGAGTTGAATGGCGTCGATCAGGTTCCGCTGCCGGGTGTCTCCATGCGCTACAGCTTCGATGACGCCGATGCGCCAACGGACAAGAAGATCCAGTACTACGCCATGCTCGGCACGCGCGGGCTCTGGCAGGACGGCTGGAAAGTGGTGACCGTGCATGGTCCCATCTCCAACCTGGGCAACTTCGACAAGGACGAGTGGGAGCTGTATCACGTCGATGCCGACCGCTCCGAGTCCGAGAACATCGCCCAGGAGAATCCCGAGAAGCTGAAGAACCTGATTGAGCTCTGGTTCAACGAGGCGGGCAAGTACAACGTGCTGCCGCTGGATGACCGCTCGGCCGTGGAGATCACCACCGATCCCCGGCCACAGCCGGAGCCGGAGCGGGACACCTACGTCTACTTTGCCGGAGCCTCCGAGGTGCCAGAGGCCGTGGCGGTTAGCGTGCGCGGGCGCTCGTACAAGATCCTGGCCAACGTCGATATCGAAAAGCCGGATGCGGAAGGGATTCTCTTCGCCCACGGCTCACGCTTCGGCGGCCACTCGCTGTTCATCAAGGACAAGAAGCTCTGGTATGTCTACAACTTCCTCGGCATCCCGCCAGAGCAGCAGATCATCTCCACCGTGGAGGTCACTCCGGGCAAGCACACCCTGGGCATGGAGTTCTTCAAGGAGAGCACCGGCGAGTACGGCGAATCCCACGGGACGGCCAAGCTGTACATCGATGATCAGGAGGTTGGCGAAGGCCAGATCCGGACCCAGATCGGCAACTTCACCCTCTGTGGCGACGGCCTTTGCGTCGGCCGCGACAGCTCCGACCCGGTGAGCAAGGAGTACACCTCCGGCTTCGAGTTCGAGGGCGGCACGATTCAGGGGGTCGCTGTCAGCGTCGGCAGCGACGTCTACCTGGACCTGGAGAAGCAGGCGGCGGCCTTCATGGCCCGCGACTAAACGCGGCTTCGCGGAGGCCACGCCCCGAAGCGTGGCTTCCGCCAATCGGAACTTGCTCCGGGGAGCGGCCACCGCGGTCAGCATGCGCCAAAGCACGCTCATCACGGTGGCGCTTTTCCGGTGGAAGCAGGCATGGCCGGACTCAGGTGGCAGGCAGCGACCCCATTCGCTGGCCGCCTGGGCCTGGCCGTGCCGGAAACACCGCACGCGACGGCGTACTGGAGGACCTCAAGTGTCCGAACTCCTGCCATTGACAGCCCAGGATCAAGCCGAGCACATGTCCTGGGTGCGGACCCGCATGACGCTCGACAAAGAGTTCATTGAGTGGATCCGGCACGGCTTCTCGCTCATCGCCGTCGGCTTCGGCAGCTTCGCCTTTCTGGATGGTCTCGTTGGCGGGCTTGGTGAACACGCAGTAGGTTCGGCTTCCGAGCCATCGCGCATCTTTTCATTGACGATGACCTTCATTGGCACGCTGTTGATCATTATTGCGCTGCGCCACTACCGGCTCATGGTGGAGTTCGTGAACCTCGACGAGTTCGGAGAGCAGCCAGTCCTTGAACTGCCGAATGAGAAGCGGGATGAATACCTGGCCGTGGGGGCCGTTGGCATCGGCGTAATCTCGTTCGTGGCGCTGCTCGTCCTGCGTTAATGGGCTCCGTTCTTTACGAAACGGCGTAATGGAGATCCGTAATGCCGCCCGAACATGCCTTCCCGGTCACAATCGAGCAAACCGTCTATCCCCGGCCAGACTATGCGTTTCCCAACGCCAGGATCGGCCTGACCTACACCGACTCGGCGCCGGACTTCCCCGCACCGGATGCGGCGCCTGAGGGCGCGCCGAACATCCTGCTCGTCCTGCTGGATGATGTGGGGTTCGGCTGGATGCAGACCTTCGGCGGCCTCGTCGAGAGTCCGACGCTGGATCGCCTGGCGGCACGCGGACTGCGCTACGGCGCCTTTCACACGACGGCGCTCTGCTCGCCCACGCGCGCCGCGCTCCTGACCGGGCGCAACCATCACACGGTCGGCACGGGGGTCATCCAGGAACTCGCCACCGGCTATCCCGGTTACTCCGGGCTGATCCCCCGGACAACCGCCACGATTGCCGAGTTGCTGCACCTCAATGGCTACGCTACGGGATGGTGGGGCAAGAATCACAATGTCCCCGATAACCAGACCTCGCCTGCCGGCCCATTCGACCGGTGGCCGACCAGCATGGGATTTGACTACTTCTACGGCTTTATCGGCGGTGAAACCGACCGGTTCTTCCCGGCGCTCTATCGCGGCACAACGCCGGTTGAAGCGCCCACAACGCCGGAAGAGGGCTATCACCTGACCCGCGACCTGGCGGACGATTGCATTGCGTGGATCCGTGAACAGAAAGCCATCGCCCCGGATCGCCCGATCTTCACCTACTTTGCGCCGGGGGCGGCCCACGCCCCGCATCAGCCACCACTCGATTGGCGTGGACGCCACACAGGCATGTTTGACATGGGCTGGGATGCTTACCAGCGCGAAACCTATGAGCGTCAACTCGCGCTTGGCGTCATTCCGCCGGAAACGCAGCGCACCGAGCGCCCAGACCAGGTGCCCGCCTGGGAGGACGCCACCGCTGACGAGCAGCGCCTGTACGCGCACTTTGCGGAGAACTACGCGGACTTCCTGGAACACACTGACCATGAAGTCGGCCGCGTGGTCGATGCCTTTGACCAACTCGGCATCCTCGAGAACACGCTGGTGCTCTACATCATCGGAGATAACGGCAGCAGCGCCGAGGGCGGACTGGCCGGCACCATTAACGAGATGATGAACCTGAATGGTGTGTTCCCCAGCCTGGAGGAAACACTGCCACGAATTGACGAAATCGGCCTGCCCGGAACAGCGCCTCACTATCCCGTCGCCTGGGCCTGGGCGAGTGACGCTCCGTATCAATGGACCAAGCAAATCGCTTCACATTTTGGTGGAACCCGCAACCCGCTCGTCCTCTCCTGGCCGGCGCGCATCACGGACGTTGGGAGCATCCGCCAGCAGTTTCACCATGTCATTGATATCGCGCCGACCTTGCTGGAGGTAGCCGGCATCGCGCAACCGACAAGCGTTGGCGGCGTTGCCCAGCGGCCCATCGAGGGCGTCAGCCTGGCCTATACGTTTGCTGCGGATGCCGCCGCCGCGCCCAGCCGGCGCCACACCCAGTATTTCGAGATGTTTGGCAACCGCGCCCTCTACCACGACGGCTGGATCGCCTGCTGCCGCCATGGCCGCCTTCCCTGGGAAAACTTCACTGATGCGAATTTCCAGGATGACCCTTGGGAGCTCTACGATCTGTTGCAGGACTGGAGCGAAGCCAATGATCTGGCAGCGGAGCATCCGGAAAAGCTCCGTGAACTCCAGGACCTGTTCATGGTTGAGGCCGCAAAATACAACGTGCTCCCGCTCGATGATCGTTTTGCCGAGCGCGCGGACATCAGCAACCGGCCCAGCTATTTCTCAGGGCGGGATCAGGTGACCCTGTGGCCGGGCATGATCCGACTGCCGGAGGGAAGTGCTCCCAAGCTCAACAACGTCCAGCACCAGGTCACGGTGCACGGCGCCATACCGCAGGGTGGAGCGGAGGGTGTCCTGGTGGCCCTTGGCGGAGATACTGGCGGCTGGACACTCTACGTGAAAGATGACCTGCTTACCTACGAGTACAACTGGTTCAATACAAACCGGTACAAGGTGACATCGGCGGCTCCACTCGCTGCCGGACCTTTTGTCGTCGGATTCACGTTCACTCCGGCGAGCGATGTCCCAGGTGGGCCCGCGACGGTAACGCTCACCGTCGATGGTGACGCGGCGGGATCGTCGATCATCGAGAAGCAGGTGATGGCACGCTTCAGCCTGGAGAGCCTGGATGTCGGGCGGGACTGTCTTTCACCCGTCAGCCTGGATTACGGACCGGCGCGCTCGTTTCCCTTTACGGGTGATATTCAGCGGGTCGATATCGACTTCCCCCACGGCCAGGCGCAGCATGCGCCAGACGAGCACCTGCGGATCACACTGGCGCTGGATTGACCACCACCCGGTTGGCCTGCCATTGTCCCGGCAAACATGGCCCTGATGACGGTGTCGCTCCCGCATGCCATCCACGTCGGCATGCGGGAGTCCAACCAGGCCCGGATGCCGCGCGTCTTGCTCTTCCGGCCGTGTAACGAGCAACGTGAGCCAGGTCAAACAGTCATTCCCTCCCGCAGGGCGGGAGGGAATGACTGACGCATTGCCGCAATCTTCTTACGAAGGCCGGTATTCCTCCGGAATCTGCCAGAACGGGCCGCCGTCAATCAGCGACTGCTTGTTCGGGTACTGCTCCAACTCCTTGAAGTGGGCGTCCAGTGCCGGTGTCATGAACATGGAGACGGTCCAGCCGTGGTCCGCGCCGGAGAAGCGGCCGGCTGAGGTCTGCACCTGCCCTGGCGGCATCGCGCCGTTGAAGAGCGAATCGAACTGCTCGCCCGGGTCCCAGAACAGGTTGTACATCGCCGGGGCGCTGGTCAGCGGCAGGCTGGGGCCCAGCCACGTGTCCTTGGCCGTGAACATGAACTTGTAGTTCTCCACGCGCACGCCGCCGAACGACTGGTCGTAGTAATAGAAGAAGGTCGTGCGCTGGCTTGGCCCCTCACCCAGCACGTACTGGCTGTTGTCGATGCCATCGAACACGATCGGGTTGCCATTGTTGTCTTCCCAGATGTGCGGCGGCGCGTCCACGCCGATCAGCCCGGCGAAGGTTGGCCACCAGTCCATGTGGCTCATCATCTCCGTCGCCACCTGGCCGCCTGCGATCTTGCCGGGCCACCAGGCGATGGCTGGCACCCGGAAGCCACCCTCGTAGGCGCTGCCCTTCTCACCCCGGAACGGCGTGTAGCCCGCATCAGGCCAGGCATCCACCCAGGCGCCGTTATCCGTGGTCCAGATCACCAGCGTATCTTCCGCAATCCCCAGGTCGCGGATCGCCTGCAACACCTGGCCGGTGTTGTCATCCATCTCCATCAGGGAATCGAGGTACGGGTGCCGCCCCGGCGACTTGCCCGCCCACTCGGGCGAGGGGAAGTTGGGGTTGTGCACCTTCATGAAGTTCAGGTACATGAAGAACGGGTCTTCATCCTCGGCGTGCTCCTTCAGCCAGGAGACCGCCGTGTCCCGCATCTCGGTGTCGACCGTGGCCAGGTCTTCCCAGGTGAAATCGCGGGTCTTCTTCGCCGGCTCCCCGGCCTTGCCTTCCCACTCACCCAGGTTGAAGCTGTTCCAGACCTTCATGAACTCCGGGTTGTCCGCCGGCCAGTCCGGGGTCAGGTTGGTGTCGGGGTAGGCGTACACCCCCGCGTAGTACGGGAGCATGTGGTACATCTCGTCAAAGCCGTTGGCGATGGGGTACGCCTCGTCGACATCGCCCAGGTGCCACTTTCCGATTTGGACCGTGGTGTACCCCTGCTCCCCCATGAACTGCGCCACCGTCGGCGTCTCCGGCGTCAGGTGGTCTGGGTCGCCCGGCAGCAGCACCAGCGAGAGCGCCGTGCGGATCGGGATGCGCCCGGTGATGAATGAGGCGCGACCGGCAGTGCAACTGGCCTGCCCGTAGTAGTTGGCGAAGCGCATGCCCTCGGCGGCCATCTGGTCCAGGTGCGGCGTCGGCGCACCGCGCATGGCTCCGCCGCCGTAGCAGCCCAGGTCACCCCAGCCGACGTCGTCCGACATGATCATCACGATATTCGGGCGCTTGCCACTGGCCGCAGGGCTGGCGGATGGGGTTGCATCCTGCACGGCAGCGGCCCCTGGCTGCCGGGTCGTGCCCGTCGCCGTGCCAAGCGCGCCGAGCGCCAGGCCACTGGCCCCCTTCAGCAGGTTTCGGCGCCCGGTCGAGAGAGTTCCCGGTTCATCGCTCACGTGTCCCTCGCAATTCCTGGCATGCGAACAAGCCGCGCTGGCCCTCAGCGCGGCGTGCGGGAGTCATGGGCGGGTCCACGCGGCATGGTAGCAGGGCACACGGGAAGGGCGTTCCCGCCTCCGGGATGCTGAGTACGAGAAGAACGGAATCCACCGTATGGACAGCCCTTACCCTGGCCCCCACGATGCATCCTGCCCACCTTCGCCCGGTGGTGGACTCCTTGTGTGTTGGAGAGGTCATGGTCGAGACAACGTAGGAACTGATGGTCGAGCGCCTGAAGCGGAGCCGTGGCCGGCGTGCGCTCCTGGCCGGGCTGGCCGGGGCGAGCCTGCTCGGAGGCGCCGCGGGGCTCCCAGGCGCCGCCAGCGCTAAGAAGAAGAAGAAAAGGGCCACGATCTGCCGCAACGGGCAGACCCTCTCGGTCACGAAGAAGAAAAAGCAGAAGCATCTGCTGCCCGGCGATACCCTGGGCGCGTGCCCGGCCCCCGGCTCGACGACTTCACACGGTTCGACCACCTCGACCACCTCGACGACCTCGGGGCCGGTGTGCCCGGATGTGAAACCGACCGACGATCTCCAGGCCGCCATCAACGCCGCCACGTCCGGCTCGATGCTTCGCCTCTGTGCCGGCACGTTTCGGGTCACCAGCACACTCGTGATTGAAAAGGACCTCACCTTGGCTGGCGCGGGAGCCGAAGAAACGATCCTCGATGGGGAAGACCAGGTCCGCGTCCTCGCAGTAGGCGGCGCACGAATCGTCACCGTGCGCGACCTGACCATCACCCGGGGGTTTGCCGGCGGTGAGGTACGCGGCGGCGGCATCGTCAACAGCGGCGACCTGACCCTTCGTCGCGTGACCGTCAGCTTCTGTGATGCGCATAAAGGTGGAGGCGTTGCGCTCTTTGTGGGCAGCAAGCTCACCATGAATGAGAACAGCGTGGTCGAGCACAACACATCACGCCATGATGGTGGCGGCATCCTCAACGATGGCACGGTGACCATGAACGAAGGCCGTTTCGTCAGCGGAAACACCGCCGGGCAAGGTGGCGGCGGGATCATGAGCCTGGTCGGTCACCTGACCATGAACGGGGGCAGCTTCGTGGTAGAGAACACCGCGCTGGGTGCGAGCGGTGGTGGGGGCATTGGCCGGTTCGGCGACAACGTCACCCTGAACCCCGGCAGCACGGTGGCGGGCAACGAGCCGGACGACTGCGATACCGAGAGCGGCGCTTGCGAGTAGGCCGCGACTTGCCAGGGAATCGGACCTGCACGCCACCCGTTCCGCTACAACCTCCCCCTGCCTGCCGGTGCGCGGGAGAGGGGGGGACGCTGGAGCGCCAGCCACTCAGGTTGGGCCACGTTGGCCGCTGGCCTCACACCCCGCCACATCGGCTCCGTCTCCCTGCCGCCGGCTGTCGGTTGCAACGTTGCGCCGGAGAGCGTGAGTGCACCGTCAGCAGCGGGCCCACGCATCCGTTGCGACGTCTCCGCCAGCGCGCTCGTCGCCTGCTGGACCGGCGGGTGCTCCCTGGTCAGGAAGGGCGCCCAGCCTGACAGCGCCACCAACGCCGCCAACGTCACGAGCGCCGGCAACGCTGGCCGCCGCGCCATGGGCCGCTGCCGGCTCACGGGGTCCGGGGTGTCCGGGTTCCCCATGTGCCGCACCCACCACGCCGCCACGCGCGCGCGCACCAGCCACCGCCCGGTCAGCAGGGCGCGAAACGGCGTTTCCACGAACGCCCAGCACAGGTAGGAGAGCAGTAGGGTAAACCCCAGAAACAGGCCGAGTTGCGCCCACGATGGCAGCGCAGCGAGCGCGTCCGCGTGGTCCATGGCGTAGCGGATGATGATCTGGTGAATGAGATAGCTGGAGTAACTGATCTCCCCCAGCAGCACCAGCAGGGGCAGCGAGAGCAGCCGCGATATGGCTCCGCCCTGCAGCGCCAACACGACAATGAGCACCGCAAAGCCGCTGGCCGGGATGCCGCCATTGGTCAGCCAGATCCAGCCAGCGGATCCCACCCAGTCCTGTTGCGCCGCCGCCGCTGCCCACGGAGTGCTGGCGTACATCAGCGCGATGAGCAGGAGCAGCGCCAACCCCTCCCGCAGCGTCGCCATGGCAAACCCGGTAGGACGACGCGCCGCCAACCGTTGCCAGACCACGGCCGCGCTCATCCCCAGCACGAACTCGAACAACCGCATCAGCGGGTGCACGTTCAACACCGGAATGTTGCGGATTCCCTCCGCGTTTGGCTCCGCCATCGGGAACACCCCGGCATTGCCGAGGGCAATCAGCATGCAGACCAGCAGCAGTGAGCCGATCAGCTTCCAGTGCCATGTCCGCCGCCAGTTGACCACCAGCAGCGGGAAACAGAGGTAGAAGCCGAGTTCCGCAGAGACGCTCCACGACACGCCATTGAAGGAGCTCCACTGCTCCCCGGTCGGCGTCCAACTCTGCAGGAGCGCAATGTTCGTGAGCAGGCGGCCGGTGGATGCGCCATCGAGGCTGGGGCGGGCCGTGGGCACAAGCAGCAGGAGCAGCAGCAAGGCCGCGATGTGGGCGGGCCAGATTCGGGCGATCCGCGCACGCAGGAATGTCCGCGCGCTGACCCCTTCCAGCTCGCCGTAGACATAGACCAGGATGAACCCGGAGAGCACGAAGAAGAATGACACCCCCTGCCACAACAGGAACGGGCCGCCCGGAGTCTGGCTGATACCGAACTGGCCGGCCGCGTGCAGCAGCAAGATCATGCTGGCCGCGACAAAACGCAATGACGTCAGCGGGTACAACTGCCTGCGCGTCGGTGGGACCCCATTGCTCCCACTCACCTCATCCTCCCAACATGCCCGCGCGGGCGCAGGAAAGGCGCTACGTTCTCCGGTGCGTCTCCCTTGCGCGGAGCATCGCGCCGATGCCGCGCCAGTCACCGTGGCGCGGCCCAACGGAACATGCCATGCAGACCCGGTGCCACAGCGAAGCTACGCGGCTCCGGCCCCGCGTCGCCATCCGCCTGCCGCCCGGCGCCCGTGCCGCCACTCGCTGCTGGTCTGCTTCCTGCTTGACAAGCGCCAGGATCACCCTGCACCGCCCGGGTTCCAGGATTGTGACGCTGAGGTTGCGCTGGAATCGCGGCCGACGGCGCGGTGACTGGTACCGTCGCTGACTGGGAACGCTGCGCTGATGTCACGATCCTGCCGTGAGGGAAATGCCCCATGACCACCCCACGGGTGCCCGCTCCTCCCCTGGGAGATGACCGCGCGCTGCGTGTCCTGACCTGCAACATCTACAACACGTCGGCCGATTGGGAGCGGCGCCGGCCGGTGCTGATCAATGCCATGCGGCAGCACGCTCCAGACCTGGTAGCCCTGCAGGAGACCGTGCTGATACCTGGGTACGATCAAGCCCGGGACGTGCTGGACGACGGTTATCAGGTCGTCAATTCCCAGGCGCGCTTGCCCGGCAGTTGGGGCGCCTCACTCGCGAGCCGCTGGCCTGTGCGCAACGTGCATGAGCTCGACCAGGCCGTTTCACCTCGCGCCGAGCCCTGGTGCACGACACTGATCGCGGAGATCGACGTTCCAGCGCCGATTGGCCCGCTCCTCTTCGTCAACCACTTCCAGAGCGCCCACGTGGCCCAGGAGTTCGAACGGGAGCAGCAGGCACTGCTGGCGGCGCAAGCTATCGAGCGCATGGTGGCGGAGCAGGATCACCATGTGATCCTGGCCGGCGACCTCAACGCCGGTCCCGAGGCCGCCAGCGTGCGGTTCCTGATGGGCCGGCAATCACTGGCCGGCACGAGCGTCTGCTACCTCAACGCGTGGGACCGCCTGCATCCCGGCAAGCCAGGCCACACCTTTACGGCCCGAAGCCCGCTCGTGGCGGCAGAGCACCGCGACTGGCCGTCGCAGCGCCTCGATCACATCCTGCTGCGGTTTGGCGAGGGCGGCGGGCCGTCGCTGGATATCACGGGCTGCGAGGTCGTCTTCGACCAGCCGGTCAACGGCGTGTGGCCCAGCGATCACTTCGGGCTCGTGGCGGACTTCGCGGCCCCTCGGTGAGGCGAGCGCCGGCCGGTGGCCAGTGGGCAGTGGCCGCACTGTACGAGCAGCTAGCGCCGTCCGCTATACCCCGAAGATCGTCTTCCAGTCGTTCTTCATGTCGATCACGAACCAGCTCTTGTCGATCGCTTCCTGCAGCAGGGCGTCGGTGAACACGCCGATGCCGGTGTTCGGCAGGCCGCCCGCCGGGCCGTAGGCATACTCCCGTTCTGCGTCCGTGTGGTGCACCAGCATCATCAGCGTGGCGCGATCGCCCGCGCCGGTCCACTCCAGCATCTGCTGGTCCCCGGTGGAGTTGCCGAAGGCCGCGACCGGGCGCTTGCCGATGAACAGGTCAATGTCCTCCGGTTTCCCGCCGAAGTTGTCATCGACGAGCATCACGTCATCGACGGTGATTGCTGGCGCGCCGTTCTTCCCGATCGAGTAGGTCGTGTCGTAGCCGGTGCCGATGACCTGTTCCGGGGGCACCCCGAACGTGTGCTGGGCGAAGGAGCGCATGAACATCTGCCCGCTACCCGACACGATGTAGGTGTGGAACTCGTTGGCGCGCAGGTAGGCCAGGACCTCCAGCATCGGCTGGTAGGCGAGGTTTGTGTACAGCGTGTCGAAGCGCGGGTGCTTCGCGGAGGCCAGCCAGATGGCGGCGGCCGTTTCGTAGTCCTCGACCGTCACGCCGGCCACGGAGGCGTCCATCACCTCGACCCACTGGTCTTCCGTCAGCTTCGCCATTTCCGCGAAGTCGCCCTTGGCCAGCGTGGCGAACGGCTCCGTGGTGGCCCACTCCGGGTGCGCCGGCGCGATGGCCTCGATCCGCTCCACGGTGAAGGTGCTCTCCGTGTAGAGCGGCATCTCCACCCAGAGCGTGCCGTCCATATCGAAGGTGGCAACGCGGTCTGCCACGGGCACGAACGCCGTGGTGGCCTCGTCCGTGCATGCCGCCACGAAGTTCATGATGCCCTTCTTGCGCGGCCCCTCGTTCCAGGAGGGCAGCGGGTCCGCCATCTGCAACGCGCGGGCGGAGGTCGGAATCTCCACTTCCTGCCAGAGCGCGCCACCTGGGCCCGCACCCAGCGCCAGGCCCGTCAGGCCCGCGCCCAGGGCACGCAGCATGTCGCGCCGGGTGACTCCACCCTGCCGCCGGGGATCAGATGGCACGTTCACTCGCACACCTCCAGGCTCGTCCGGGTTGATCGTCGTCGTGAATCAACCTGAGGATACACCCGGTAGCCTGAACCTTCCGCGCTGCCTCGGCGTTCCCTTGACAGGGCCAACCGAGGAGGGGCCGCTACCCATGACGCAGTCCGCACCGTATACGTATCAAACTCCAGATCACCTGCTGTCCGTCACCTCCGAGTCATCCGGCATTCACACGATTGTCCGCCTCTTCCAGGGGCATGACCTCGTTGCTGAGCAGCGAGGCCTGGACCCGAACGTCACGCTCCGGGCCGATGGCTA
The DNA here is from genome assembly GCA_034431475.1 of Thermomicrobiales bacterium. GTDB lineage: Bacteria > Chloroflexota > Chloroflexia > Thermomicrobiales > UBA6265 > JACCXM01. The sequence goes on from DAOUDE010000069.1 coordinate 41,282, forward strand.
CACGGTGACCGTGAAAGTCGGGCCGTTCGGCAACATCAGCCAGGCGCTGCTGCTGCCGCCCAGCGCTGACGCCAAGAATGCCCAGCAGGTGGGCGCCGAGTTTGCGGCGCCGCCAGGCACCTTCGCGGCGCGCGTCCAGGCGTGGGGCAACCGCCACCCCGATCTCTACGCCTCTCGCCATGTCGTGATCGCCATCGGGCAGACCGTGCTCGGCATTGTGGGCTTCAGCGCCATCTTCTTCGGCCTGCTGCCCAACATTCCGTGGCCGGCCGTGGCTCTGCCCGAGATCGCACTTCCGCACCTGCCACTACCGCAGATCACCCTGCCATCCCTGCCGTTCCCAGATATTGCACTCCCCGCCATTCCCCTGCCGGAAATCACACCGCCAGCCTGGCTGGAACCGGTATTCAGTGCCCTGAAATACCTGTCCCCGATCATCATCGCCATCGGCATCGCGGTGCGTGAGGCGAGGCAGCGCCGCCAGCGCCGGGTACGAGCACATACTGCACGCGACGTGCATGTGGCAACGCACCGGTCCAGCTAGCACCTGGCGCGTTGGCGACGCCGGCTGCACCCCGCATGCTCCCACGCATGGGGAATCATGGCTGACACCCATTGTCACATCGTCGTCCATGCCCTACGCTGCGCACACGTTCTCGCCACATCCTTCCAGGAGGTCTCCTCATGCTCCACCCTTGGCGTAGCGTGGTCACGGCAGCACTTGTTCTTGCCGGCAGTGTCTCCGGCGCGGCGCTGGCTCAGGAAGCCACCCCCGAACCCGCCTCGCTCTTCGCTGATCTGGGCCTGCCCGAACTCACCATAACCCAAACTACGGACCGCATGCGCATCGACCAGCCGGAGATTCCGGCTGGCCGCTACCTGGTGCATTTCGTCAACGAGTCAGGCATCCCGGACGCCAGCGGCGGATTCGTCCTCCTGGCTGAAGGCAAGGGGCTGGACGATCTCTCCGCCGCCGATGAGATTGCCGCTGGCACGCCAGTCGACCCCATGGCCGAACCATCACCTGAGGAGGTGGGGTGGCTCTACGAGACCTATGTCATCGGGGGCGGCTCGGCCCTCAGCCCGGCGTCCATTGTGGATTTGCTCCCTGGAAGCTACGGAGTTTGGGCGGACGATCCCACGAGCCCAGTTGCGGCGGCGCCCCTGACCGTCACTGGCGATGCCGCAGCGCCCGGGGTGATGCCTGACCCGATGGCATCCCTGACCATTACCGAGGCCGGCGAAGGCGGGAAAGGGTGGGGATTCGCCACGGAAGGCGAGTTGCGTACGGGTGCTCAGGTGGTCAAGGTCGTGAACGATAGCAATCAGCCGCATTTCATCATCATGTTCCAGTACCCGGAGCCGATCACCCTCGAGCAATTCACCGCCGCGATGATGCTGGACCCCAGCAGCGGCGCGACTCCCCCGGCGGACATGATCGATTTCTCCAGAATGCAGACCGTCGGCTGGGTCGGCGCGCAGTCTGGCGGCTCCACGCAGTGGACGACCCTCACGCTCGAACCCGGTCAGGTGATCCTGGCCTGCTTTGTCCCAGATCCCGTGGCAGGCGGAGTCCCGCACGCGATGGAAGGCATGATCAGCGTTCTGGACGTCGTTGAAAGCTAGCCATCTGGAGTCAACCCATCACAGGTACGCTGGCGCGGCGTTCTGAACAAGAACGCCGCGCTGGTGTGCGGACGCCAGCGCCCTTCAGAACCCACGGGAGGATCGGATGCCACATCCCCTGGTCGATCAGTTGCGCTTCGCCCGGGCCGAGTTCCAGCGCGGGCTGGAAGGCGTGACGGCGGTGGAGGCGCAGGAGCGCTTCCTGCCCATGAACTGCATCAGTTGGAACGTGGGGCACCTGGCCTGGCACGAGCAGCGGCACTGGCTCATCAACGAGCAGGGCATCACGCTCTTCCCCGACATCGACCGCGCCTTTGCTTCCGGAGCGCCCGCTTCCACGCCCATCCTGGATGACGTCCAGGCCGCCTGGCACGCCATCACCACCACCGCCGACCCCTGGCTGGACTCCCTGACCGCCGCGCAGTTGCTGCAGCCCTCCACCCAGAACGGCCGGGCCGGCCGCTCCAACCTCGGTTCGCGCATGTACCGCATGATCTATCACTACTGGTATCACACCGGCGAGAACGCCGCGATCCGGCAAATGCTCGGCCACACCGACCTGCCGCAGTACGTCGGCCCCATCGAGAACGCTGCGCCTTTCCGGTTGGAGTAGCTTCATTTCCACATGGCACGAAATCACCCTGCGCTCGCAAGCTGACTCCCGAGCGAGCGGTGGCCACCAAACGCGTCCCGGCGTTGACATTTCAGAACGCAGACTCGTGTCGCTGGATGCCGGGTCGCGGATGGTGACCGCCCAAGCCCCATGCCCAACGACCCGGAACGCCCTTACGGCCCACCCTGCGACGCCACCTTGGCCCAGAATGCAGACACCAGTGATCCAAAACTGCTTCGGCATCCGTATTCGGAGTAAAGGGGCCACAGCTCTGTGCCGCAGAGCTGTAAAGACCTGCCCGGCGGACTTTTCGGACTGGAGCAACCGGAGGACGAGATGCTCGTTCGCGTCGTAATCGTCATGGGGCTGGCGGCCATCCTGGCTGGATCATCCTGGTGGCTTGTGCAAGGAACCGAATACGCAATGGCAGAGTCCGAGACCGTAGAACAGCCGCCGTACGACGTAGTCGCCACCATTGACGGTGTCGAGATCCGGCGATACGGGCCGCGCCTCGCGGCTGAAACAGACATGGACGGCAGCACCGGTATTGAAGCCGGCCAGAACGCGGCCTTTCTTCGGTTGGCGGCATTCATCTTTGCCCAGAACCGTCAAGGCCCTGAAGTCGCGATGACGGCGCCGGTCGCTTTCCAGGCAGCGGCCGAGCCCATTGCGATGACGGCGCCGGTCGCTATGGAGCCGGGCCAAAAGGAGCGCACCATGCGGTTCTTCATGCCCGCGAAATACACCCTCGAAACACTGCCCAAGCCCGGTGATGACCGCGTCCGCATCGTCACCATTCCTGCTCAGACGCTCGCAGTCTTGCGATTTTCCGGTGAACTCACCGATGCGACCGTAGCTGAGCACACGCCGCAACTGCTCCGGACGATTGCAGGCAGCGAGTGGACGGTGATCGGGTCCCCGGGTGTGTTCGGGTATGACGCGCCCGGAACTCCACTCGACAAGCGGCGCAACGAAGTCTTTGTCGAGGTGTCTGCTCCAGCGAGTGCTACTCCCGAGAAAGCAGGCTAGTCCTGCAGCGATCGGGGCGTTGAACGCCCTGCCCGGGAACCCTCCTGGCCCTGCCGGACCAATCCGGGCATCAACGCCCAGGCGCCGACACGGGCGTGTCGGCGCCTGGGCGCTCTCCCGCAGCAGGCTACTCCGCGAGCATCTCACGCGCTCGCGCCAGGGCCTGCTCCACTTCGGAGTCCCGGAAACTCACCCCGTTCACGATCAGTGTCGGGGTTGTCGTCGCGTTCACCTCGCCCGCGTTGACCAGGTCCGCGGCCACCACCCCTGCGTGGCGATGGCTCTCAAGATCGGCGGCGAATCTCTCGGTATCCAGCCCCAGCTCTTCCGCGTACCGGAGCAGATCCGCGTCTTCCAGCGCGAGTGGCGGCGCCAGCAGGCGGTCGTGCATCTCCCAGAATCCGCCCTGCGCCCCGGCGGCCTCGGCCGCTTCCGCCGCCGGCATCGCGCGCGCGTGCTTCGCCAGCGGCAAGTGCCGCAACTCGAAGCGCATCCGATCTCCCGCCTCCGCCCGCAGCGCCGCCAGCAGCGGCTCAGCGTTCCGCACATCCGGGCACTGGTAGTTCACGTACTCGACGATCGTCACTGGAGCATCCACCGGACCCAGCGTCCAGCGCGTGTGCGTTGCTTCTGCCGAACTCGTCACGATATCCGATTCCCCTGGCGCGTGCGCGCCAACCTACGCGGCTTGCGCCGCACCTTCCAGTTCACGCCGGGCATCGTAGTACGGCCGGAAGCGGTCGTAGAGCGTCACCAGCAGGGTAAGTAGAGCAAGGCCAAAGAGCGTGGCCGGGGCATCCAGCGGCACGCTCATGCCGGGCAGGATGACCGAGAACACGCCCAGGATCGCCAGGTTCACCACCGCCATCACCACGAACTCGCGCGTGGCGGATTGCCACTGCACGCCGCGCTTGACCAGCCACTGGCTGACCACGGTGTTGGCGACGATGATCAGCGTCACCCCGTAGGCCAGGTGCAATGGCTGGACGTGGACCGTCGGGAGCACCTTGGCAAAGATGATGGTGATCAGCGAGACCAGGGCCACCTTCTCCACCAATGCACCGCTGAAGAACCGCTCTGCCGCGCGCCGCTGGGCCGCCAGTACCTGCTCCGGCGTGACGCCCAGGCCGTGCGCATCCGCCGCGAGCGTGAAGCCCCAGTCTGCTGGCGGCAGCTTCGCCACAATCAGCCAGCGCGCCAGCAGCGCCAGCACCACCACCAGCGCCAGCAGCGCCAGCGTGGCCGCCACGTTCGCCCCGAAGGCCGCGCCCCAGCCGGTATTTGCCGGCACGCCAAGCACCACTTCCTTGAAGGTGTCGGTGAAATCGAGCTGCGCCACGTGGATCCAGTACTCCTGCGGCACCTTGATGAAGACCCAGATGGCGAACGCCGCCGCGATCACGGCGGCCACCCCCAGCCGTTTCGGATTCCAGCGCGTGCGCACTCCCTCGTAGAAGAGGAAGAAGTATTCGAACGTGTTCGGGAAGAGGAGGAGCATGGCCCGAATCTGCGAGAACTCGAAGAGAAGCACGCCGACCAGGCGGTAGTACCAGAGGAAACGGCTCATGCCGAAGGCGGCGAGGTTGCCCCAGTTGCGCATGGTCGAGAGGTAGGCAATCGCCAGGTAGTAGACATCCAGCGCCTTGTCATACCCCTGGTACCAGTCCAGGTTCATATCCGTGAACGCCTGGAAGATCCCCTTGTCCAGGCCGTCGATGACCAGGCTGAGGATGCCCGCCGGCAGCGGGTACTTTGGAATCGCCAGCGGCACGAACAGGCGCAGCCCCAGCACCACCAGCATCACGACCAGGTCTGTGCCCTCGAACATCCCAACCCTTTCGGAGGGAAGACGCGCTCACGCGCTCAGGGGGTGACGGCGCTTCGCGCCTCAGGGGGAGACGCTTCGCTCAGGGGGTGAAGGAGAACGACGGACGAGCATTTCCCTTCGTTCTCCTTCACCCCCTGAGGGCTTTAGCCCAGCACCCCCTGAGCGAAGCGACACCCCCTAAGCGCCCGCAGGCGCGTCTCCCCCTAAGCTCCCGCAGGAGCGTCTTCCCTGCGAACTATGCAGCGAAACGACACGTGATTCGTTCCCGTATCGATCGGGTGGTGCATGCGGGCGGCCGGGCGGTAACGCCGGCAGTAGTTCTCCGCGCAGGCGAAGGAGCCGCCCTTCAGCACCTTGCGCGGAATGGCCGCCGGCTCGTTCGGGTCGATGCTTGCCTCGCGCGTGCCGCCCAGCGGATTCACCGTGGCCGTGCCGCAGCAGTCGCTCGCTGGCGCATGCTGGGTGGAGTACCAGTCGCTGGTCCACTCCCAGGCATTGCCGATCATGTCCACCAGGCCGTAGTCATTCGGCGGGAAGCTGCCCACTGGCGCGGTGCGGGTGAAGCCATCCAGCGCCAGATTCTGCCAGGGGAACTCGCCCTGCCAGTAGTTCGCCAGCATCTTCCCCTTCGGCGCCAGTTCCTCGCCCCACGCGAACTCGCGCCCCTCGTGCCCGCCACGTGCGGCCCGCTCCCATTCAGCCTCGGTCGGGATGCTCTTGCCGGCCCAGGCGGCGTAAGCCTCCACATCTTCCCAGGCCACGTGGACCACCGGGTGGCTGTCCCGCCCGGTGAGATTGCTTTCCGGACCATCGGGATGCCGCCAGTCCGCGCCAGGAACCCAGTTCCACCAGTTGTAGTGGTTGTTCATCGGAACCCGGCCCGGCGGCTGCTGGAAAATCACCGAGCCCGCCACCAGCAACTCGGGGAGCGCGCCGGGATACTCGGCGGCGTTCGGCACGCGCTCGGCGACGGTGACGTAGCCGGTATCCTTCACGAAGCGGCGGAAGGCGCGGTTGGTGACCTGGGTGCGGTCCATCCAGAAGCCATCCACGGTCACCGGGTGGGCGGGCGCTTCCTCCGCGTAATGGTGATCTGACCCCATCGTAAAGGTCCCGCCGGGAATCCAGAGCATATCCTTGGCGGGAGGACGGCCGGGGGCTGTGGAGACGAGTTGGGGAGATGTGCGATTAGCCATGGGTAGGTGCTCCTGACGACGCGGTAAACGGGCGGCATCATGATCACGGTCTGATCCGGTACAGTATGCCGTGCAAGGGATCAGTTCGGGGAAAGGCGAGAGGCGAATGTTCGGGATTCGGCTGCTGACAGCGTTGTACACCCTGGTCTTTGTCGTGCTCGTGCTGGTCGCCATCGGCTCCATCTTCGGCGTCTTTGACAACCCGTTGATCGATCCCGGAATGTAGCGTCCGCGCTCATCGGCACGCACCATCACACCCGGGTCAGCATTACTGGCCCGGGTGCTTGTGTTTCCTGACCGTACGTTGGGCCACGCACTCCACCAGACACGACCTTGCTCGAACAGGATGACGCGTTGCGTGGCGCCAGGGCCGGGGGCAGAAAGGCACGCAAGACCAATTCCTCCTTATTCCCTTATTCCCTCACTCCCTTGCTCCCCGGGCGCTGCAGCGCGTCTTCCCCCGTCTACTCGTCGCCCGGCACCCCGTAGGTCGGGGCCGCGCCGGGATCGAGCGCGCGCTGCCGATAGTCTGCCGCCTGCGGCCGCCACAGCCGCCAGATCGCCGTCAGGTCACGCACCGGGTCGTCTGACCAATCTACCCGCAGGTCCGTCACCGGCCACGGCACATCCCACGCGATCAGCAACCCGGCGGAATGCACCGGCCCCATCTCGCCGCCCGCCGCGATCCCCGCCGCCAACCCGGCCAGCAGGCGGTCGCCCAGGTCCGCGTCTGGCCGCTCCGCGAACGCGCCCACCATCTCCAGCGGCACATCCTCAGACGCGAGCAGGTTCGCCGCCGCCACGCAGTCCGGCCCGGTGGCGGTGGCATACACCCCCAGCGTGCCCTGCCCGGACCACATCGCCGTGCCGCCGCTGGTGTCAATCGCGGAGAGTTGGCGGTAGCTGATCAGCGGCTCGCTCTCCACCACCGTCTCCATCGCGTCCCGCGCCGAGCTCCCCGCCTCCATCAGGTCGAGCAGCCGCGTGCCCAGCCGGGGGTCGGTGATGTTCTGCGTGCAGGCCGCGCCCACGCCCCCACGCACCCACGCACACCGTGCCGCCACCGCTGGCGACGACGACGAAATCGCGATCCCGAACTGCCCGGTGCGCTCGCACCGTCCGGCGATGGAGAGGGTCATATGAGAGGCTCCTTCTGGCGAACGCCAGAACCGTCTGTCCGATCACCAACACGAGTACAGCGTGGCAACGATCAGATCTGTAAGCCAACGACGTCGCGGGGTCAAGACAGCCACGATGCGCCGGTAGTTTCCGCCTGTGTTTGTCTAACCCTCGCTCTTCACCGCCGTCGCATCTATCTCCACCACCCACTCGGGGCGGGCCAGCGCCGTCACCACAAGGCCGGTGGAGACGGGGTAAACACCCTTCAGCCAGCGGCCCATCACCTGGTAGACCGGCTCCCGGTAGCGAACATCAGTCAGGTAGACCACGATCTTGACGATGTCCTCCAGCTTCGAGCCCGCTTCCTCCAGCAGCATCGCGATATTCGCCATCGCCCGCTCCGTCTGGGCAGCGACATCGCCAACCCCGACCGATTCTCGCGTCTCCAGGTTCTGCCCGATCTGCCCGCGCAGGTAGATCGTGTTCCCGGCCACCACTGCCTGGCAGAGGTCGTTGTCGAGGTTCTGCTCCGGGTAGGTTTCCTTCGTGTTGAACGGGCGAATGCGCCGGTGCGTCGTCATCGTGGAGCCTCCGCGGGTACGGCCAGTTTCTCGCCTGCGGCCGCACCAAAGCCGTTGCCGGTGCGCCGGGCCGGCGTCGCGTTCACCTTCTCCGACAGCCCTGCCGACTCCTGCACGATACGCATGGGTTCCGCAAAATCGAAGTTGCGGTAAACCGCCAGCAGGTGCGCAAAGGGCGGCGACTGCGCGAAGAGCTGGAACGTCAGCCGGTGCCCGGCGTAGTCGGAGTTCAGCAGGTCACGCGCGTACGCCAGCAACTTGCGCCGGTCTTCCGCCTCCCAGTTCTCGTTGATGGTGTAGAACTTCTCCAGCCACGGCGCCGTCTCCGGATCCATGAAGGTCGCGAAGTTCGGCGTCACGCAGATCTGGCCCCCGCACAGATCGCGGGTGAGGTGCATCATCTCGGCCAGTTGCGAGCAGGCCAGCACACGCCCGGTGTAGAGGAAACTCTGGTTCGGCATCAGCAGCCCGCCCGGGCTCTCCTCCGCCTCCGCGATGGCCGCCGTCAGGTGCGCGTTGATCCCCTCGCGGTAGACCGCCAGCCGCGCCAGCTTCTCCTGGACCGCCTGCTGCTTCTCCAGCCCCGTCTGCCGCGCGTTGTACATCGCCGTGCCCAGCATCATGTCGGCGTAGCGCAGGATGCGCTGCACAAACGCGAAGGCGCTGTAGCGGTGCAGGGTGGCCCGGATATAGGACGCGGCCCGCGTGTGACGGTAGAAGAGGACGTCCTCCCAGGGAATCAGCACGTTGTCGAAGATGAGCAAGGTGTCTACTTCGTCGAAGCGGTTGGAGAGCGGGTAGTCCTCCAGCGGCGCGCGCCCGGCGAACCCGGTGCGGCAGATGTGCTTCATGCCCGGCGCGCCCATGTGGGCGATGAAACCCAGCGCGTAGTCGGAAAGCTCGCTGTCGCCCCAGTTGGCGATGGTCGGCTTCACGAACGCCTGGTTCGCGTAGGCCGCTGCCGTCTCGAACTTCGCCCCTTTTACGATAATCCCGTTGTCCGTCTCCTTCACGACGTGCAGGAGCATGTCCGGGTCCTGGTCCTGCGGGCGCTTGCTGCGATCCCCCTTGGGGTCGGTGTTGGCCGAGACGTGGAAGGGGTCATGCAGCGCGGCGTACTCGACGTGGCGACGGATGTTCTCCGAAAAGCGCGGGTCGATCTCGTTAAGCACGTCCTGGCCATCGTAGAGCGACCACATCTCGCCGACGGTCTCATCGCCAACGCGCGTCACCACGCCGCCGACATCGTCCAGCACGGCGTCCACCGCGCGCCGCTTCGCCTTCCAGTCCGCCTGGCTGCGGGGAAGCTGCGGCCCCACGGCGAAACGCTCGCCCGTTTCCGCGTCGATGGTGGTCATGACATCCCGCGTCGCCGGATCGTGCGCCATGTCGTAGATGCGGGCACGGATATCGACGACCGGCTTGAACATGGGGTGGCTCGGCACGTCCTCAACGCGCTCACCATTCACCCAGACTTCGCGGCCATCGCGGATCGACTCGCGGTACTCATCCCCGGTGCGGATCATGCGCTTCCTTCCCCCGGAATCATGCCCAATCTACCCGCCGGCGCAGGCCAGCAGGCGGGATCATCCCGAATGACGAAATGTGCCGTCCCGTCCGGTGCGACACCCGCACGTACCCGGAAGGTGTGGAGGGCGGAAGTGTAGCCGGAGAGGGTGTCGCTTCGCGCAGGGGGCGAAGGAGGACGAGGGAACGAGTGGGGAAGAAACGATGCCAGGAACGCCGTTTCGGCAAGGCCGGGGTGAGTCGACAGGGTCAGGTGCGGCGTAGACCGGGCCGCTACACTCCGTGCAATCGGAGGACCGCCATGGCGCTCACCAAACCTGCCGGAACCTGGAAGTACGAGGACCTCTTCGCGCTGCCGGATGATGGCACGCGGTACGAGATCATCGATGGGGAGCTCTACGAGATGCCGGCCCCAACCTGGGCACACGCCAGTGTCATTGCCGGCCTAATCACTATGCTGATTCCGATGCTGCAACGGCTGGGCGCGCAATGGCGGACCGCCCCGCTCGATGTTTTCTTCGCCGGGGCTGATCCCGTACAGCCAGACATCATCGTGCTTCTGCCTGGCAGCCACGCACGTGGGATACGGCGCGGTGTCGAAGGGCCGCCCGATCTGCTGATCGAGGTGCTCAGCCCCTCCAACCGCGCGCATGACCAGGTCCGTAAACGCGCGCTCTACGCGCGCGGCGGGGTGCGCGAGTACTGGATCGTCGATCCGGACGCCGCCAGCATCGAGATCATCGGGTCCGATGGCAAGACTGTGCAGCGAGTAACCGCCACCGCCGAAAGCAGCGTGACGCTGCGCTCGCCACTCCTCGGCGACCTCACCGCCGACCCCAGCACTCTCTTCCCGGCCGACATCGAAGACTGAGGGGCGTGCGCAGGCGCGTTCCTCCCTGGATCACCCAGCCAGCCGCCGCCAATCCACCGCCCAACCTCCTATGTCATCCTGAGCCCGCAGGCGAAGGATTTCGTTTCTGCGCCGTCGTCAGGCTGATGCCTGAGCAATGCCATTATAAAGTCGCACAGCGATGCAGCGCTGCGAGCCACCACCGCGCACCCCTTGACAACCTAGAGTAATTGCTCTAATCTCCCCATTAGAGTAATTACTCTAATCGCGCTGCATCCGGTTCGAGGTCGCCATGTCCACGCGCGAACGCATCATCGATACGGCCGTCGCCCTCTTTAATGAAGAGGGCACGGCGGTAGTCTCGACCAACCACATCGCCAGGGCAGCGGGCATCAGCCCCGGCAATCTCTACTACCACTTCCGCAACAAGGAAGCGATCATCCGCGCCATCTACGCCCGCCTCCGCCCCATCTGGGAAGCCACCGTCGGCGTGCCTACCGACCGCCTGCCCACTCTGGCCGACCTGGAGCGAATCATCGACGACCACTTCCACATTCTCTGGGAGTACCGCTTCTTCTACCGCGAAATGCCCGCGCTGCTGCGCCGCGATCCCGAATTGCTGGCCTCGTACCACGAGGTGCGTGAGGCGGGCCTGGCCAATGTCGAGGGTCTGCTGCGCGTCTTCACCCAGGCCGGCGTCCTGGATGTCCTGGAGCCGGAGCAGACCCTGCCGGAACTGGCGCGCATCATCTGGATCCTGGCCGACTTCTGGTTCCCATTCGCCGAGCTGGACCGCCTCACCGGCGATCAGGTCGATGTACAGGCAGGACGCGGCCTGATCCTGCGCGTTCTCTCGCCCTACTACGCCGACGACCCGTAGCTGCGCGGTCCGACATGGCCCAGGCCACCCGCTCGTTTCTCCTCCGCACGATGCCCACGTTTCTCGACTTGCCGGCGGGCGGCTTGCTCGCCAGGCTGCTCACCGGCCCGTCGCTGCATCGCTCCCTGCGGCTTGATCACGCCGCCCGCGCCTCTGCCGCCCACGACATCACCGTCAAGGAAGACCCAACATGACCACGCGCAGCCGCACCCTCACCGCCGCGCTCCTGATCCTCGTGCCCGTGCTCTTCAACGTCTTCTTCTTCCTGCTCCAGAGCTCGTTCGGCTACCCGGATATCCTGCGGGAACCCGCCCCTGACATCCTCAGCCGGTTCGCGGCCGGCGGCACATCATTGCTCGCGATCTGGTACGGCTTTGCCCTCACCCCGGCGCTCTTCATCCCGGCGGCCGTCCTGCTGCGCCGCGCCTTCCCAGGCGAATCACCGCTCCTCGCGCTCGCCACGCCGTTCGCCATCGTGGCGGGCATCGCCCAGGTGCTGGGTCTCCTGCGCTGGCCCTTTCTCGTGCCTGGTCTTGCTCAGGCGTATCTCGACTCTGCCGCCAGCGAGGCCACCCGCGACGCCGTGCTGGTCGTCTTCACGGCCTTTCACCAGTACGCGGGAGTCGCCGTCGGCGAGCACCTCGGGTACCTGGCCACCGGCGCCTGGACGCTGGTCATTGCCGGTGCCATGCTGGCCGGCGCGCCCTTCCGCCGCTGGCTGGGCTGGATGGGCATTGTGGCCGCGCTCGGCATCCTGGCCGGGCTGCTGGAGCCAGCCGGATTCGCCCTGGGCGGCACGATCAACGCCTTCGCCTACATCCTCTGGTCACTCTGGCTGATCGCGACGGCGATTGTCCTGCTGCGCGCCCCCAACACCACCGCCGCCCTGCCGCGCGCAGCCCAGCCGGCGATGGCAGTCTCCGGGGCCACGCAGTAATGCCTCCGGTGATGGACTCGCTGACCGCAGCGGCGGGTTCCACCAGCGCCAGGCTCGTCACGATCGATAACACCCACGGCCCGTGACCGCCCCAAGACAGCGTACATGTCGGCGACAGCCACCACGAAGCAGCGCCGGCTGCGTGCCACGCGCATCGTACGCTGGGCGCACCAGTGAGCGGGAAGCACCTGCCCTCAGCCCAGGTTGAGATACATCCGCTGCGCCACCTCGCGGAACCCGAGCTTCGCGGCCACCCGCTGCGACGCCGGGTTCTCGGCGCTCGTGCCCCACACCGGCGTGCGCCCGCCCGCCTGGATCGCCGCGCACACCAGCGCCGCCGCCGCCGTGGCCAGCCCCTGCCCGCGCCGCGTTTCCTGCGTCGCGATGCCCACGTCCGCGTAGCGTTCGCCCAGCGCCGCCGTGAACGCCACCGCTGCCAGCGCGCCGTCAATGACTGCGCCCGCTGTCAATCCCTCGGCCAGCAGCGCCCCGGCGCTGCCGAAGCGCCAGTCGCCCATGTCCAGCGACTCCGTCGCCGCTTCCAGCAACGGCAGGTCGGCTTCGCCCAGCATCCGGACGTCAGGGTGCGGCAGCGAAGGCACAGGCTCATCTAACGTGAAGAAGTGCTCTCGAGAGAAGATCACCTTGCGCCGCGTTGCCCACCCCAGCCACTCGGCAACAGGTCGTGCCTGCGCTACGGCTACATCGGCCGCTTCCCAGCCGTTAAGCTGACGCAACAGGGCAAATGTTGCCTGGGCATCATTCCCGTAGACACTGACATCGCCGGGGAAGGCATTCGGTTGCACGGCAGACGCCAGGGGGGCGTCAACCGGCCCCAGCACGCACGCCCGGCACACGCCGCGCTGCAATTGCTCCAGGCTCATCAGCGTCTCCGGCGCTTCCCCAAGCGCCGCGCGCAGCCGGAGCATGCCGGCCTGGTCCAGCTCCGTCAGGGAGAGCGGCACGTCGCTGCCGCCAGCGCCAGCGTCAGGATGCATTGGCGTCTGGCACGAGACCATGCTTCCGGTAGAGCGCCATCTCATCCCCCGTCACGAACGCGAAGATTTCGTACGTCTCGCCCCTGGCGGCCAACAGGTAGCTGACCTCGAAGTCGATTGCGACCGGCTCGCCCTGCGGCTTTACGTAGTGCGCGGTGTATGCCACGCGCGCAAGCTCGTGCGTCGCGTCTATGCGAGTCGTGGTCACCTCGCGCACCACCATCGCCCGCGTCCCGATCGACCGATAGAACGCGTAGCCCTGCTCCAGCGCCTCCGTGAAGTGCTCGTCGTTCTGGCCACACTGCACCCCCTGGGGACCCGCGCCCACAAAGCAGGAACTGAAGTAACGGCGAATCCCGTCCGCATCCACAGCGTCGCCCAGCGAGCGGTTGAACGCCTCGATATACCCGGCAAAGAACTCGTTGACGGTCACGGAAAGGGTCCTTTCCCCTGCGGCGTCACCGCGTCAGTCGGCGTTCGCGGCCACCACCCGGCCCGTGCCGGGCGCTACTCGCCGCTGACAGCGGGGTGTGCGCCATGCCACCTCCACGCCGGTTCGTGGCACACACCCTGCGACTCCCCTGGCATGGGCAAAGCGGCCCGCAGTCTGGAGATCATCTTCATGGCTACCACGACATCCATCGACGTCACCCAGATCAAGCCCCACATGCCAGTCGTGTGCTCGGATGGTGGGCAGTTTGCCACGGTTGATCACACTGACAGTGGCGACACGATCAAGTTGACAAAGGATAAAAGTGGCCAGCACCACTGGATTCCGATGTCCTGGGTGACCCGGGTTGACGAGCACGTCCACGTTGATCGCCCCGGCAAACAGGCGATGCAGCAGTGGTCGACCTCGAACCCGAACGCATAGCCAACTCGCGTCACCAACACGACCGGGCCGGGGCGTGTGCCCCGGCCCGGTTACTGTGATCGCGGCAGGTGCTGAATACCGCGCAGGTAGCTCACCATCGTTGCGTCCAGGTCTGTGGAATAGAGGAAAGCAAGATCAACCGCAATCCCTGTGGCGAGCACCCGGAACAGGTCGATGGTGCGCCAGAGTGCTATCCACAGGTCGTCTGCCGTCCTCAGGGACCGTTCGGACGCGAGCCAGTCGTCCCACAATGACGCGCCCATCAACGCCGGTACGCCGCGCCCGAAGAAGCCGGGCCGCGCGGTCCAGCCGCTACCGATACCGATCCGCCAGGTCACGAAGCGCAGCAGGATCAGGTGGCGCAACTCGTACGCGAAGAGCACCCGCGCCGTCAGCAATTCTCCGCGCCAGAGGTTCTTCGCGACATAGGTACAGAGCCACCAGAACTCCTCCACCGCCACCTGGAATTCCGCGCTCGTGGGCGGCGCGAGCCGGTACGCATTCCCGGTCGGGCCGGGCCAGCCCGCGGTGAGGCCATCCTTGTCCAGCAGCACCCGGTAGCCATGATCCCACTCCGTCGGCAGCGTGCCCCGCCCGGCTACGCGTGCCGCAATCGCCACCGGCCAGAAGCTGCAGTCGATCTTCACACCATCCGCGAACAGGAGCATGTCGTTCTGCACTGGCAGACCATCGACCTCCACCACGTCGCGCACGCGCAGCAGCGGCTCCCCCAGGGCTCGCACCCAGTCACCCGGCGCCTGCCAGCGTTCCGGATCGGTCACCAGGAAGGCAACGTCGTAGTCGGTCAGCGCATCCCGTGGCGCATCGGGGATGGCGCGGGAACTCTCCAGGATGACCGCGCGCACCGTCGCCACGCCCTCAGCCCAGCGCAGCACCCGCCCCAGGACCTGGGCCTCGTCGGTCTGCAACGGGATCACGCGGTAGTCGCACGCCGGAGGGTCACCAGGGCATCGCGCAGTGCGGCAAGTGGCTCGCCCTGCGGCACGAACTCCATCCCCACGTAGCCGGTAAAGCCGGTATCGGCGATGGTCCGGTAGATCGGCGGGTAATTCAGTTCCTGCGAAGCGTCTGGCTCGTGCCGCCCCGGGTTCCCCGCCACGTGGTAGTGCGCGAAGTGCGGATGCTGCATCGCAATCGTGCGGATGACATCCCCTTCCATGATCTGCATGTGGTAGATGTCATAGAGCAGCTTCACCGCCGGCGAATTCACCTGCTCGATCATCCGCACGCCCCAGGCGGTGTGATCGCACTGGTAGCCGGGATGATCGACCCGGCTGTTCAGCAACTCAACGGCCAATGTCACGCCGGCCTGCTCGGCGTCGCGCGCCACCCGCGCCAGGCCCGCCGCCGTAACCGTGATCCCTTCCTCGTCGCTGGCCCCGTGCCGGTTGCCGCTGAAGCAGATCAGCACCGGGCAGCCCCACTCCTGCGCCAGCGCGATATTCTCCCGGATCTCGCGCTCGATGCGCTCATGGTTCGCCGGGTTGTTCAGCCCGTCCTCCAGCCAGCCGTGCCCACGGTGCGTGGCAATTCCCAGCCCCGCTTCGCGCACCTGCGGCCACAGCGCTGGCTCGGCCAGTTCCACGCCGTCATAGCCCATCGTGGCGCTTTCGCGCAGCAACGTCTCCGTATCGGCTCCCCGCCCCACGAACGACCACCACGCGTACGATGCCTTTGGCATGCTCACCCGTACCCCTCCACCGCGTATCCCAATCAACCATCCCGGTCATCCTGCGCATTGCCGACGGCCGGATCATCGAACACTGGGGCAACAACGACGACCTCGGCTTGATGCAGCAACTCGGCGCCATACCTGCGCCTGCCGGAGCAGTGGCGCCACGGTAGGCAACGGCGCCGGCCGGTCAGGTTTCCCTCTGGCAGACGCCAGGCTACATTCCGCTGAATCTGCTACGGCCGGAAGTACGTCGTCCAGCGAAACGGCCAGATCCCCCAACAGCGGGGATCGCAGTCCAGGCTCGCTCCCGGCGTCCAGGCGATGCACGGTAACCCCGCGCCCATCGATGACCTCGATCGCGCTGCTCCGGGTCCACGATCCAGTACTCGCGCACCCCGCCGCGCGCGTAAAGCTGGCGCTTGCGCACCAGGTCATGCGCGCGCTTGGAGGGGTTGAGCACCTCGATCAGCAGATCAGGTGGTCCCTCTACACCACGGCGTACACCCCGCGCCCGGCTATCCGGCAGCAGCGCAACGAGATCCGGCTGCACGGGGTTGGCCCCAGCGAAAAAGACATCGAGCGGGGCGGTGAGCAACGTTCCGCCCAGTCGATCAAGCAGCGGGGGCAGCAGGCGAATCAGCGCCATGATGGCCCGGGCATGCGCCAACGTGGGTGAGAGCATCTCGAAGAGTTCCCCGTCGATGATCTCGTACCGGATCTGATCATCCGGCAGCGCGGTCAGGTCCGCGTAGGCCCAGGTTCCGGCGGGTTTGGTGAGCGCCATGGCGATCCTCCTGTCACCGCGAGTGTACCGGTCACCCCGCAAGGCGCTCTACACTCCGCCCCATGAATATGGATGTCGAAATCGCCCCTCTCGCCGCGACAGAGCCGTACCAGACGCGGCTGGCCACCGCCACGGCGCTGTATGAGCAGGTCAACCAGCGTTGGCACCGCGTTGCCAATCTGCGCCTGGCCGCCTTCGTTGGCGCGGTGGCCGCCGCTGCCTGGGCCATCTGGGGGCAGGCTCCCCTGGGGTGGCCACTCGCCGCTCTCCTGCTGCTCGCCTTCATTGCGCTGGCCATCTACCACGCCCGCCTGGGGCGCGAGCGGGCACACCACGCCACCATGCAGGTCGTGCAGCGTGACGCCATCGCCCGCATCGAGCGCCGCTGGGCTGACCTGCCCACGCCCTGGCAACCTGCGGTGCCGCCCGAACACCCCTACGCGTTTGACCTCGATATCGTCGGCCGCGCTTCGTTGCTGCAGTTGCTGAACACCACCGCCACCCGCATGGGACGCGAAACGCTCTCCGCCTGGCTCCTCAGCGCCTCCCTGCCATCTGCAGCCCACGCCCGGCAGGGCGCAGTTGCTGAAATGGCCCCACAGCTCGACCTGCGCCAGGATCTGGAGCACCGGGGCCGCGCCGCCGCTAACGACGAGGCGGACCCCGCGCCCTTTCTCGCCTGGGCGGAGGGGCCAGATTCGCTGAGCACGCAAACCTGGTTGCGCTGGTACGCCTGGCTCGGCCCGGCGGCGCTCGTGATCCTGGCCGCTGCCAGCTACCTCGGGCTCACCCCGTACCCGCTCTGGGCCATTCCGCTCCTGCTGAACCTGGTGGTGGGCGCCACCGCTGGCCGCAGCGCCTACCACACCATCGCCGCCGTTGCGGCCGATCACCGGGCCATCGCCGCCTACGCGGGGCAGCTTGACCTGCTCGCCGCTGCCCCCTTCGCTGATTCGTACCTGCAACGGTTGCACGCCACGTTCGGCGAGGGTGAAGCCAGCGCGCCGGCGATGCTGCGCCGGCTGGGCAGCCTGGCCGGCATGGCCATTCCGCCCTCGTCCATGCTCTACCTGCCCATTCAGGCACTGACGCTCTGGGACGTCCACGTCGTCTTCGCGCTGGAGCGCTGGAAGCAGCAGGCCGGATCGCAGGTTCGCGCCTGGCTGGATGCCCTCGGCACGTTCGAGGCACTGGCCGCCCTGGCCGGCCTCAGCCACGATAACCCCGCCTGGGTCTTTCCGAACCTGTCAGAAGCAAACGACCGCCTGGAGGCGAGCCAGATCGGGCATCCCCTGCTGCGGGAGGATGTGCGCGTGCGCAACGAGGTCACGGTCGGGCCGCCGGGCACTTTTCTGCTGGTCACCGGTTCCAACATGTCCGGCAAGAGCACGCTGCTCCGCGCCATCGGGGTCAACACGGTGCTGGCCCAGGCGGGGGGCACCGTCTGCGCGGAGGCGCTCAGCCTGCCGCCGGTGGCGATCTGGACCAGCGTGCGCGTGCAGGATTCGCTTGAACGCGGGGTCTCCTTCTTCCTGGCGGAGCTGCAGCGCCTCAAACTGGTGGTTGATGCCGCCACGCAGGCGCACCAGCAAGATGGACCACGCGTGCTCTACCTGCTCGATGAAATCCTGCAAGGCACCAATACCGCCGAGCGCAGCGTGGCCGCGCGCCAGATCATCGCCTACCTCGTGCAGCAAGGCGCAATCGGGGCCGTCTCCACGCACGACCTGGCCCTGGCGGACGATCCCCGCCTGGAGCCACTGGCGCACACCGTCCACTTCACCGACACCGTCGGTGATGGGCCGGATGCGCCTCCCATGTCCTTTGACTACCGGCTGCGCCCCGGCGTGGCCACCACCACGAACGCCCTGCGCCTGATGCGCCTGATCGGCCTCGATCTCGATGACAGACTGCCCGGCTCGGCAGTCGCCGCCGCGCGCTCCTGACGCTCCGCCCACACAACAATGGCCGGCCCAGGGGACCCGGGCCGGCCGTACGGGCGCTCTGCGCCCTGGTCAGTCGTTAGTTGTTGTCATTATTTCGGCGACGGCAGCGCTTGTTGCGGCAGCGGAAGTTCCGGCAGCAGTCACGGTTCTTGCCGCAAAAGTCGCCATTCAGGCCGCACCCCCGGCGGTAAGCGCAAGTGCCCTTGAAGTCCGCCTCGGCGTACGGGTTCTCCAGTTCCTTGCAGATCAAGCCATGGCAGCAATCATTGTCGCTGTTGCAGCCG
This sequence comes from Thermomicrobiales bacterium, assembly GCA_034431475.1. GTDB lineage: Bacteria > Chloroflexota > Chloroflexia > Thermomicrobiales > UBA6265 > JACCXM01. The sequence goes on from DAOUDE010000069.1 coordinate 60,050, forward strand.
TAGTACTGGCGGCCACAGCGACGCCGCTTGTTGTTATTGCGCCGGGCATCGATATCGCTGATCAGCGCCCCAAGACCCGTGGTGGCGATAGCCCCGGCAGCCAGGCCGCGTAACGCGGAGCGGCGGGAGGTTGTATCACCAAAGGCCCGAATCAGGTGATCAAAATGTCTGGTGTCCATTCTGCATCCCTTCGTGAACGCCGCCATGCCCGGCCTGCGAGATCGTCAAAGCAAGTATTACAAAGAGTGAACGTGTCATCGTATGAGACGCCACAACTGCGGCGAGCACCATTGGTCCTGCGCTACACGGAATAGGAAAACCGGGTGGCATTGCTGCCACCCGGCTCACATCACAACGCCAGGGTTGCCACTGGGTGTGGCAACGTTATGACAAACGGATTAGTTGTTCCGCTTGCACTTCTTGTTCTTGCACTGGAAGCCGCCGCAGCAATCCTTGTTCTTCTTGCAGGCGTCGCCCTTCTTGCCGCCGCAGTTCTTCTTGTACTCACACTTGCCGCGGGAAATGTTGCAGGTCAGGCCCTTCTTGCAGTTGGCGTCCTTCTTGCAATTCTGGCCCTTGTACCCGCCCTCGGCCTCAACGTCCTGGCCGAGTGCGGCGCGGCTCAGCGCGCCCATGCCCAGGAGGGCGAGCGTGCCACCCGCAGCGGTCTTCAGCATCCCACGGCGGTCGGTCTGCTCGCCAATCTGGCGGCTGATGTTATCGAACCGATTGGTATCCACGGAGTCCTCCTGACTTCCAGCCCACAACTGTGCGCGGTTTTGTCACAGTCTAACCCACAACGCAGCCACACGCCAACCAACCGGTTGGTAGCGAACCGATTTGCTCCATCGTCGCGGCCAACCAGGCAGCCGTTCATGCCTTTGCACCGGTATACGAATGGAACCACCTCTTGGATCAACGACACCGGGGAACGCGGCGCTGGCCGGCATGTCCTTGCCGGCCAGCGCCTGGTCGCTCGCTACTTCGGCTTGCACCGATTCTTCTTCTTGTCGCAGCGATACCCGCCACAACAATCGTCATGGTTGTCGCAGTAATCCTTCTTGCGTCCGCAGCCGTCACGGTAGCGGCACTCGTAGCGGACCTTTCGACGCTTGCCCTTTTTCTTCTTCTTCTTGATCTTCTTGCAGTAGAGCCCCTTGCCGCAGTCGTTATCCTGCTTGCACTTGTCTCCATCTCCGCCGTTACCCTCGATCCCGAGGTCCTGCGCCAGCGCGTCCGCGCCAACAGCGGCCAGGGCGCCGCCCAGCAGCGCGCCCAGAACACCCCGGCGTGATGGCGCCGCGCCGATGGCGGCGGTCATCGCGTCGAATTGATGGACATCCATCCACATTCCCCTTACGCAGACCATGCCATGCCCTCACCGGCGCACTCCCACGGCAGCAATGAGGCAGTCATACATTAACGGGCGTGATTGGGCATCGGTTCCCGCGTCCCTGGCCAGCAGTCCCAATTTGCCGCAAACCGGAGCGCGGTTCCCCGCCGATTTCAGGCCTGGATTGATCACCTGGCCTTGAGTTCAGTGCACCGGGCGCTCAGGGCGTGGCCTGGCTCGTTGCCCGTCTCGGGCGGCTGGCGTCATCGTCGCCGTTGCGTCGCCAAGCATCTCCAGGAATCGATCCGGAACGGCAAGCGTGACCGGAGCGTCCGGCGTGGATTGCACATAGCCATCCAGCCGCGATGCCAGCCACCGGCTGGCGCTCGCGCGCACCTCGTCGGGCTCCGTGTCGGGCGCCAGGAGCGCTTCCCAGTCCTGCCGCGCGCGCGTCACAAACCGCTTGCCCATTGCTCTGGCTCTCACTCCTCGTGGCGCCCTGCGCGTACAGGGACACGCTGATGATTACGCCGATCTTGACATGCGGCACCGGGAATGTACAGGCATTCCAGATACTGTCGCACGTTCCGCAGGTACCGGTCGATCGGTGCTCACCATCCTGGTGTCCGGGCAGGCCGGGCCGCAATGGTCAGGCAGCGCTGAGCGCCGGTGACCTGCCGCCCACTACGCCCGCCAGGCCGGGAAGGTCTGCGGCGCCAACTCGTCGATGCTGCGCTTGGCCCAGTCGCCCTTGTGCACATTCGCCCACATCCGCTCCCCGGCGGCCTGCAGGTCGCGGGTCAGCACGGCCACGTCCACGCCCAGCACCTCACGGTTCTGCATGCGCACCTCGCCGTCGATGAGGACCGTGTCCAGGTCTTCGGCGGAGGCGGAGTAGACGATATTGCGAATGGGATCGCGCAGTGGGGCCATGAAGATGGAGTCCCCGCGCCAGAGGAGCAGGTCCGCCTTGGCGCCGGGCGCAATCCGGCCCAGGTCGTCACGATTCAGCGCCTTGGCGCCTGCCAGCGTGGCGGCGTTGAAGACATCCCCCGCCGTGGCCACCTCCGTCTGCCGGTCCACGATCTTGCTCACCACCGCCGTGTAGCGCAGGCCATCGATCATGCTCTGGGGGCAGGTATCCGTGCCCAGGGTCATGTTCACGCCCCGCTCCAGGTAGCGGGCGAAACTTTCCATGGCAATGCCGCGTCGCGCAAAGACCCAGACACAGTGCGCCACGTTCGTTCCCGTATCCGCCAGGATGCCGATGTCGTCACCGGCCCAGTTGGTCCACGTTCCCGGCGCCAGGATGATGCAGTGGCCCAGGATGACATCCGGCCCCAGGAAGCCAATGTCACGCAGCCACTCGATGGGCGTAACGCCGTGGCGGCGCGTCATCTCCAGGAACTCATTGCCCGACTGTGAAGTGTGCAGCGCCATCGGCACGCCGAGACTGGTCGCCGCCTCGCGGGAGCGGCGCAGCAGGTCCTCGGTGCAGGTATCCACCTGCGACGGCGAGAGGAAGCCCTTGATGCGGCCATTCTGCTGGCCGTCGTACTCCTCGATGAAGCGCACCGCGCGCTCCATCCCGCGCAGGCCCGCCGCCTCATCCCAGGCGTACTTCACTTCCTTGCCGTCATCGGTGTACCAGCGGCCAGAGCGGTAGCCCGGCCCCATGTACAGGCGCATCCCCACCTTCCCGGCCTGCCGCACCGCCTCCTCCGGGTAGGAGCCAATCTCCATCACCGTGGTCGTGCCGGTGCGCAGCAACTCGGTCATGGAGTAGGCCAGGCAGGCGTGCGCCGCCTCGTCATCCATGGCGGCGGAGCGCACGGGCAGATACTCGAAGAGTCCGGAGAGGTAGAACTGCCTTCTGCCCTTGTCCTCGACGAAGCTCTTGTCCAGCGGGGATTCGTAGAGGTGCGTGTGCGTGTTGATGAAGCCAGGGGTCACCACCATCCCCTGCCCATCAATCACCTCGTCCACCGGGTGCTCCCAGCTTCCCTGCGGTCCCACGTGGATGATCTCGTGCCCCTCGATCACCACCACGCCGTCCTGGAGATGGCGATGCCCGCCATCCTGGTAGGCGATGACATGCGACGCATCGATGCGCTTGCGAGTCATGACGTTGCTCCCCTGTTCACGGTTCTGGGCGACATTGGTCTGCGAGGTATCAGACCATCGCACCCGGTATCGTGCAAGAGGCGGCATTGGGGAGAAATGGGGGGTCAGGCAACCAGGGGTGACTGGACGGATATGGAGGTCACGCGCCTGCGTTACGCGAAGATCTCGGCGACCTCGATCCGGAGATTCGGCAGCACGTCGCCGCCATCGAGCGTATCCGCGACGGTCAGGGTGACTGGCTCTTGCCCCAGCGCCAGCACCGTCACGGTTCGGACCTGCGGGTCTACGATCCAGATCAGGGGCACTGTGGCTTCCTGGTACATCGCTATCTTCGCCTGCATGTCGTGGGCAAGATCGAAGGGAGAGCACACCTCCACCACCAGACCGGGCGCAAGTCGCGCAAAATGCCACCGCACTTTGCCCTGCGGCTCCCGCCCGGCGCAGACGAAGGCCGCATCCGGGGCGAGGACTGTCTCGTGATCAGGTAAGAGCACGAACCCGGCATTGACGCCGTAGACGCGCCCCAGTTTGCGTGGGCGCACGTGCATGCCCAGTAGCACCGCGATCGTCGCGCTGACACCGGCCGACTCCAGCGCACCCATTGGCATCTGGACCACGACGCCATCCACAAGCTCGACGCGGTCATCGCCACAGATGGCCTCGAATTCGGCGACGGTGGTTCAAGTAGCAACCACGGGGACCACCTATCCCAGGAGTGAGATAGACATGGTTTGGAAGACTACTGGTTCCGATGTTGCACCAGCCCGTTGCATGAGCCAGGGATGCCGATCGTCCAGCGCTTGCGTCCGCCGTACGCCAGGGGTCAGGTGACGCGGTCGGCCGTGGAGCCAGCGGAGCGGGAGCAGTTGCGTGCGCTTTTGGCCCGCTCTCGCTGGCGGATCATGCACCAGGCGACCGAGTCATGACGCTCCCGCCGCATTCTTCTTGACCGTTTCAAGGACGATCTCATGGTCACCTGGTGGGCTGAACTCCAGGAATTCGATGTCCTCTTCAACAATCGGGACATGGCCTGGCGGTATGTAGAAGAGATCTCCTGCCTGCATCAGTTCCTCCCCATCAGCGTAAATGACCCGCATCCGTCCGCGCAGCACGTATCCCCAGTGTGGACACGTGCACTGGTCGTGCGGGAGGCCTTTGAGCAGGGAGGCCACATCAGCCCCCGCCGGCAACGAGACGATCATGGACCGCAGGTTGGCCCAGTCGACACCGCGGATCGAAGCCGGATCTTCACCGAACAGGATGGGAAGTTCGCTCCGAGACGATCGCATCAGCGTGTTCCTTTCACCATGTCGTCTGTCTGATTGATCCCTGATCACAGAAATGGCTGCCTCCGTCTCGCGGCCGCGATCACGTGGCCGGATCACCGCTGCCAACGGTCACGGTCGTGGCGGGAGCAATCAGATATGCCGTGGAATGCGCCAACCACCGGCCCGCACGGATGAGCGCCATCCCGATCTCGTTCCGCAGCTGCATGACGATGGGGAGCGTCGGGGCGGACCGTGCCTGTCCGTACTTAAGCTGCCAGGACAGCTCGGCCTCGGCCTGCCAACTGCGCTGTCGCTCCAGCGCCATCAGGTGCGCACCGGCCCGGTAGCCGTGGGCTTGTACAACATTCGAGATATCACGCTGGTGCATCCTGGCTGGTCCCACCGTGGTGTAGGCGTTCATCACCATGCCTCCTCGTTGGCTCCGTCTGGCCTTGGGGCACGATCACGTTGACCGTAGTTCCAGCATGCGTGTAGGGGGAGTGCCGCACATCAGTCAGGTGACGGATTCGGATGCGCTCCACTATGTGGAAACGAGATTGACCGAGGGTGGAGAGAGCCCGATGCCTTACGTAGTGGGCAGGTCATCCGGGATGAGCAGGCCGTGCCGGTGCGCGGAGTCAACCGCCTCAGCCCGGGAACGGACGTCGAGCTTGGCGAGGATGTTGCTGACATGCGTGCGCACGGTCGCCCGGCTGATGAACAGCGCCTCGGCGATCTGCGGGTTGGACTGGCCAGCAGCAACGAGCCGGAGCACATCCAGTTCTCGCTCGGTCAGCCCCGTACGCTCAATCGCCATCACCGCTTCGCTGGCCCGCCGCGCGGCCAGGGTTGCTCGCAAGGCCGTTGCCTGATTCGCGAGATGCACCATGCCCAGTTGGCTCGCCGTGTCCAGCGCTGCCTCGGCAAGCGCAAACGCGTGCTCGCGGTCCCCAGCACCATTTCGCTGCAAGAGCATCGTCGCGTAGGCCACCTGCGTATGGGCAACGAGTGGCGCCGCCTCCAGGTGACCATGCATGGTGAGGGCGTCTTCAAATTGGCGGACCGCCTCGTTCCACCGCTCCAGAGTCGTCGCCAGTAATCCCAGGAAGTGCGATGCCGATCCTGCGACGTGCCAGGCCCCGCCGTACACGAGGTTCTGTCCGGCGTACGGCATGAGCAAGTCATGGAGGATCGCCGCGCGGGGAGCATCGCCCAGCGCAACGCAGACTTCCGCGAGGTAGCCAAGTGCGTGGGGCAGGTTCGTGCTCCAGACATCCCGCCCCTGTGCGAAGGCACAGACATCGTCCGTCAATGCCTCGAACTCCCGCCGCGCCTCCTCGCTCCGCCCCGTCTCAATCAGTGCGAGCGCCAGCATCGCCTGGTACGTAAGGTCGCGGTCCGGATCAGGAACATCAGCGATGGCTTCCCGCAGCGCCTGCTCGGCGTCACCAGGTCGGCCTTGTTCTCTCCGGAGGGCAAAGAGGTTCGGCGCGTACCACAACTCCCAGTGGGCCAGGTGTGCTCGTGGCACCAACGCGACCGCATCGGCAAGATGTCGTTCGGTCTCGGCAAATCGACCGTCCAGCAGGGCCTGCAGGACTCGCAAAGTTGGTGTCCAGAACAGGTAGAACGGATGGTGGGACTCATCGGCGATACGCGCACAGACGTCAATTTGCCGGTCAATTGCTGTCCGATCACCGGCTAGCAGGAGACCACAGAGACGACCGCAGGCCGCAGACCACATCAGGCCGCGGTCACCGACAGCCGCACTGAGCTCCGCCATCTCTTGCGAGGTCGCCAGGAACGCTTCCCAGCCATCGTAGTGCTCGAGATGGTAATGGATGCGACCGATGAGCGTGAACGCGAGGGTTCGCGGATCCCCAATTCGACGGGCCATCGCTTCGGCGTCTCGGTGCAGCACCGTCATGCGTTCAGGATCGAAATTCACGAGTTCGATACTCAGCCGGTTCAGGAGTTGCGCACGTAGCGGGTGGTCCTGTGGGCCCAGTAGTGTCAGTGCATCTTCGAGCAGACGGACCAAGTCCGCGTCGAATCCCCACGCCGCGATTGGCTCTCCACCGTACCCGAGCGCAGCCCGAGCCAACGCTTCGGGCAGGCCTGAGGCCCTGGCCAGATGCGCCGCGCGCAGGTAGGTTTGGCGCCCCATCGCAGCGTCGCCGGCGCTGATGTGTGCACCCGCGAGCAACAGGCAGAGATCGCAGCGCAGGGCGTCATCAGGTGCGTCATGAAGGTCGAGCACCTGGAGCGCCATCTCGAAATGATGTGCCGCGTCCTCGAAGGCCAGCAGCGCCATCGCCTGCTGACCGGCACGCTGGGCATACGACGCCGCGCGCGACACGTCTCCCGCGGGCGCAGCCTCGACAAAGTGATGCGCCAGTTCCGCAAGATGGGACGCAAGGTCGTGCCGGTAGTGTGCTTCAAGCGCCAGTCCGACCTGGCGATGCAGGCGCATCTTCTGGATAGTGCTCAATTCGTCGTAGAGCGTCTCCCGGATGAGGGCATGCCCGAATCGATACCGGCCCACCCGCCGGGACATAGGTTCAACGATTTGCGCACGCACTGCCTCATCCAACACTTCCAGCGTCTGCTCAGGTGTCTCGTCTCGGACCCGGGCGAGGACGGGCAGGGCGAACTCGCGGCCGATGACCGAGGCGACAGAGAGGAGTTTGTTGCCGGCGGTAGAGAGCCGATCAAGCCGCCGCCCAATGACGTCACGCACGCTCTGCGGGAGTGGCAGGTGCCAGTCCACCCGCTCGTCTTCAGCGGGAGCAATATCGACAGCGTCGCTCGCCAGCAGCCGCACAACTTCCTGGACGAAGAACGGATTGCCTGCGGTCTCGTCGAAAACAGCGGCGACGAGGGCCGGCCTGGCCGCAACGCCAGCCGCTGCCACCAGGGACCCCACGTCGGCTTGCTGCAGCCCCCGCAGCGTGACGCGCGCACAGCGGTTGGTGCGCACGAACTCGGAGATGGTCCGCGACAGAGGATGTTGCCGACCTAACTCGGTGTCACGGTAGGTCCCGAGAATGACGAGAGGCACCCCCGCAGCTTCACGTGCCACGAACTCCAGCAAGAGCAGAGAGGGAACATCAGCCCAGTGCAGGTCGTCGATGACCAGGAGGAGCGGGTGCGCTTCGGCAGCCCGGCGCAGGAAGGCCGTGATGTGATCGAAGGCGCGGAACCGTGCTTGCTCGGGAGGCAACACGGGAAGTGGCGGCAGGTCCCGCAACCGCAGACCAATTTCCGGCACGATCTGGACCACATCAGCGGCACCATGCTCAAGTTGGTCACGTAATGCCTCTGGCGACTGAAGTTGGGCATAGGTGCGGAGGATCTGCACCCAGGACCAATACGGCGGGGTCCCCTCTGCCTCAGGGCAGCGCCCCCAGAGCACGGCCATGTCTTTCGCCGCCGCCTGAGATGCCACCTCTTCGGCGGTACGGGTCTTGCCAATTCCGGGCTCTCCCGCCACCAAGAGCAGGCGAGCCTCGCCCGATAACGCCCGCTCCAGTTCGGCAGTCAACTGGCCGAGTTCACGCGCTCGTCCCACCAGGGAATCCTGGCGCGGTGCGTTGGTGGACCGGATGGGCAATGTCGAGTCGGACATAGCAGGTCTCAGAGTGGGTATGAGGCAGTCGCGCGGGTAGTGTAAACATCATGGAAGCCTCAACGTCACGGGCAACGGCTGGTGACCGGCGCGGTGCTGGAACTGAGGCGTCGCCTTGACCCGCGACGCGTGAATCTCTCAAGCGACCGCAACTGAGACGCCCGACCAACTGCCTCTGCGTACACAGCGTTACCCAGTTTCAGTGTCTGGTTGGCCGTATCACAATCAACGGATCAGGACTTACAGATGCAGCGGTTTTGATTTTCCTGCGCCACAGACCCGGCTACCCGGCTCAGTCGGGCAAAGGTGCAGCGAAAACGCCAGTGAGACGGGTCTGCCATCCCGCCAAAACACCGATAGTCACCAAGAGTTGTGTGCTGGGCGCGCAAGCGCCACGCGCGCCGGTCCAACTTGCTTTACGATCTCAGCGTCATGATGACCGAATCGCTGCACAGCATCTCCGAAGTCGCCATTACGGCCGGAGTCTTCACCGCCATGATGGCCGCGGGCACCAGCGTGCCCATCGGCGCGGTGCTCAACGACCTGAAGCAGCGCCGCCTCGTCCTCATGGCCCTGCTCGGCAACCTGGTGCTGGTGCCGCTCTTCGCTGTACTCCTCACCCGCATCATCCCCGTCACGGAGCCCGCCCAGAACGCCCTGATCCTGCTCGGGGTCTGTGCCGGAGTCCCGATGATGACGCGCCTGACCATCCTGTCGCGTGGCGAGCGCCCCTTCTCCATCGGGATCATGATCCTGCTCATGATCTGTACCGTCATCTACGCGCCGCTGGTCATTCCCCTCATCCTGCGCCCCGTTTCCGTAACCTCCCGGGAGATCGCAAGCTCGCTGAGCGTGGTCATGCTGCTGCCGCTCGCCTGCGGCCTCGTGGCCCGGGGCCGCTACCCCCAACTTGCCCAGGTCTCGGAAACGCTGGCGCACATCGCGCGCCCCTGCATGGCCATTGGCATGACGGCAGGGATCGTCGCCGCCTGGCACGATCTGGTCGGCACGCTCGGGAGCTGGATGCTGGTCAGCTCGCTGCTGCTCGGTCTCGGCGGTCTCGCCATTGGCTGGCTCCTGGCCTGGGGCGCCCCTCCAGGCGATCGCCAGGTGGCGGCGCTGGGCACCGGGATGCGCAACTTTTCGGCCGCGCTGCTCATAGCCGGCCGCGATTTCGACGCCGATACGCTGGTCATGACCAGTGCCGGGGCCTTCATGCTGATGGCCGTCATGCTCATCGTCGCCGCCGAGATCGGGAGGGACACTGCCGCGCCCGCTGCCAGGACCTCTGCGTGATACCGGCGCTTCTATAGAGACGCGCTGCCCGTTGCCGCCGCGGGAAATCCCGAGGGACTCCTGGGGTGGCCGCCTCTTCCCGCTGCCGGTAACGGCAAAGCTCAGCCTGCCCACGCGGAAAGATGCGTCGTCTGCCCGATGCCCCGCGCCCGCGCCCGGTATACGCTCGGGATCAATGGCAGGTATCGCCGGGGTTCCGGCAGCGCCACCTGCCTGTTCGCGCGAAAGACGCAGGGGCAAGGCGCATGGTGTTCTTCCCGAACGAGGACCAGGAACGTGAGTCAATGACCGCTGCAATGGCGGCCAGCACCCCGCTCTACGACGCCATTGGCGGCACGTACGCGCGTGTGCGCCGCCCAGACCCGCGCCTTGCCGCCATGATCGAGGCGGCGCTCGGCGACGCCACCAGCGTGGTGAATATCGGCGCCGGGACCGGGGCCTACGAGCCGCCTGATCGCCGGGTCATTGCCGTGGAACCATCCCAGGTCATGATCCGGCAACGGCCGGTGGATGCAGCACCCTGCCTCCAGGGTTCAGCCGAGGCCCTGCCGCTGGCGACGAAGTCGGTCGATGCGGCGATGGCGATCCTCAGCGCGCATCACTGGACCGACCTCGAGCAGGGCTTCCGTGAAATGGCGCGGGTTGCCCGCAAGCGTGTCCTGCTCCTGACCTGGGTGCCTGACGCGGCACCCTTCTGGCTCGTCGATGACTACTTCCCTGCAATTGCGGTGCAGGACCGGCGGAGCTTCCCGAGCACCGCGGAACTCACGACGATGCTGGAACGGCTCGTGGCGCCGGTGCGGATGACCCCGGTGCCCCTCCCGCACGATTGCACTGACACCTATGGCGCACATTGGCGCAGGCCGGCGGCCTATCTCGACCCGGACATTCGGGGCGCGATGTCCGCGTTCGCCCACATCGATGCCGAGGCCGGGCTGACCCGGCTCCGCGCCGACCTCGCCAGCGGGCAGTGGGCAGCCCGCTACCGGGACCTCCTGACCCTGGAGGCGCTGGATATCGGCCACCGCCTCGTGGTGTGCGAGATCGCGAACCAGCAACAGGGCTTGCCCGATCAGTGACGACCGGAGGTACGGTTTCGCCAGCACCACGCCGGCCGGTGATCACTGGCCGACGTCTACGCCCTCGGATATCCCGTCCGCATCCCAGCGCCCCTCGACCTGGCGCCGGATCACCGTGTCCGGCTCCTCCGGGCGCGGGTCCTGCGGCGCATCGAGGGTGACACCACCCGTGCCCGGCCACCCGGCAGCCGGTCCACATCTCTCGGGCCGCGCATGACGCACCGCTGCCCAGCGGGCAGCGGCCCCGGCAGCATCATGCTGATGCGTGGCACGGCGCCAACAGGCTGACGACGTTCACACCCATCACGATTTGCCGAGTGAGGAGCACACGCAGCAACGCCTCCTGGTGCACGGTCATGCCCATCGGCCATCCCGCCCCGTCCAGGCACGCGAGCCTGTCACGCGGATACGAGGGACCTGATCACGTTCGCGTTCGCGCACCGGTTCTGGACTCACATTGACTCACGCGCAAATTTGCCCTGTGCCGGAGCCGGTCGGGCGCTGCCCGTGGGCCACGCTCCATCACGACAGCCTGGTGAACGCATCGCCGCCACCCCTCAACTGGTCCCGGCAATCGGCACGATTGTGCCTACCCGGCACACAAAGCAAACCAATGGCCGTTTTTGTGCGTATTCCTTTGTAGATCGGCTCACACGGCAGCAACATCCCGCGTTGTACGACCAGAAGCCGGTTTTCCCTGACACGCTGGCACGGGGCTTGCGTTCAGGGAGGCACGAATGGCTACCGCAGCCAGTCCGCTCCCCGACCTGGCGGACGGCAATTTCGAAAATCCGTTCTAAACCCTCTTGACAGAGAGGCACGGAGGTAGTACATTCGTTCTAGGTGAGGCGAGCCCCGATGGACCTGGCAGACGACCCAGCCACCGTCATCCGATCCGCACATCGCCCACTCCCGCTCCTCCCCCGCGGAGGAACCCAAACCCCGCACAAAACACCCGTTGAGATGCGCCCCCGCAGGCCATCTCACCCCCGCCCTTTGCAGGACGCACGCCAGGCGGCCGGGACACTGTTCCCATCCCCGCCCCGACCCTTCCGGTCGCTGGCGTAGCGTCCTCCGGGCGGCCTGAGGATTGTCGTCACGAGCAACCGCAGCCAGGCCAATGAGCGCCGGCTCCGCAGGTTCCGTGGAAAGGGGTTCACCGATGTACGTTTCTCGCCCACACCGCTCCTGGTCGCACCATCTCCTTGGTTCTGCGCGCACCATCGCCGCCTTCACGTTGACCGCCGTCCTGGCGGTGGCGCTCTTCGCCCACTGGAATGAGGCGACCGCCACCAATGCCCCGGCGTTCCTCCTGCCGAACGACGCGGAAGTGACCGGCATTCCGGTCGCCATCGAGGGCACGGTCGTCGGCGCGAGCGACGGCCTGCTCGCCCTGACCGAAGACAACTCCACCCAGCCAGTTGCGTTTCCTGTCAGCGCTGCCGCCAACCTGGTCCGCGACGGCCAGAACGTCCCGCTGGAAGCCCTGCGCGTCGGTGACTCCATCCGCATGACGATTGACGGTAGCTCCGGCCAGGTCCTGCGCCTGCACGCCACCCCGGCAGCCAGCCAGCTCGCCATTCGTGTTCCGGGTGCTGTCGCACTGATGGCTGCGCTCGGCCTGATCGCCGGCGGCACCATGCTCGCCATTCGCAACCGGGCGCAATTCCCCGCCCTGCCGCAGCGCCTCCCGACGCATGCGCCGCAGGCCGCGCACTAACCTCGACGACTTCCTACCCAATCCGGAGGGTTCCCTCCCCTCCTTTCCCTCCCCCTTCTTCCCTCCAGCGCTCCAGGCACGCTGTCGTGCCCGGAGCGCTGGGGTTTTTTGTGTCGCGCGGGCTGTTGCGCATCCGCGTTGTGCCACGTACGCTATGAGACAGCACGACAGCATATCTGGAGTCTGGGATGGCGCGGCGACAGTTTGCGTTGGCCCTGCATACGCTTATCCTCCTCGCGCGTACGCCAGGGAGCACCACCAGCCAATCACTGGCTGGGAGCGTGAACGCGCACTCTTCCGGGGTGCGCCGTATGCTCGCCACCCTCGGGCAGGCCGGGCTGGTCGATGCGGTGGAGGGGCGGGACGGCGGGTACCGCCTGGCCCAGCCGCCGGACATGATCACGCTGAAAGACATCTACTGCGCCATTGCTCATGAGCCGCTGCTCCCGTGCCACCGGCCCATCTCACCGCATTGTCCAATCAGCGCCGCTGTGGGCCCCGCGATCAACGCCATCGTTGCCGATGCGGAAGCGCGCTTCCAGGACGCCCTGGAATGCCGCACCCTCGCCGAAATCGCCAATTCGGTCGATGGCACGGTAACCTGGCTGCACTAGCGCGCCGCGCCACCGTGGCCGCAGACCGGGCGTGATATCGTGTCGGCCTGGGCGTGGCCCCCTGGCTGGCCACCGCCCACCAAGGTCATCGTCACGCAACCGGAGGCCCCGTGCTGTTCCATCCCTTCTCTCGCCGCCACGCCCTGGCTGGCGCCGCCTTGCTCGCGCTCGCAGCGGCCACGCCCCGGCCCAATCCCGTCCGCGCCCAGGAGCTGGATGTCTTCACCGTCCCCCTGGACTGGTACCCCAACGCTAACCACGCTGGTCTCTTCCTGGCCCAGGAGCGCGGCTACTACGAGAAGGAAGGCCTGCAACCCGAGTTTTACACCCCCTCAGATCCAACGACCGTGCTGCAAACAGTGGGTGCGGGACGAGACGCCTTCGGCATCTCGTACCAGACCGACCTCCTGCTAGCGCGCGCCGCCGGGGTGCCCGTGACCTCGATCCTCGCCCTCACCCAGCGCCCACTGCAGGGCATCATGGTCCTCGCCGACAGCGGCATCACCCGCCCGGCGGATCTGGCCGGCAAGACGGTCGGCTACCCCGGCATACCCAGCCAGGAAGCATTTCTCACCACCATGCTCGCCAGCGACGGCGCCAGCATGGCGGAGGTGGACCTGGTCAACATTGGCTTCGATCTCGTCCCCGGCCTCGTCTCCGGCCGCGTCGCAGCCTCTCTCGGGGCATTCTGGACTCACGAGCCCATCCTGGCCGCCCAGGAGGGCTTCGCCACGGAGATGCTCAAGGTCGATGACTGGGGCGTGCCCCCTTACTACGAACTGATCCTCGTCGCGAATGAGGCGGATCTGGATTCCCGGCGCGAGCGCATCGAGGGCTTCCTGCGCGCCACCCGCCATGGCTACCAGGATGCCATTGCCGACCCGGCGGCGGCACTGGCGGCGCTCCAGGCCGCCAGCCCCGAGATTGATGTTGCCGTGGAAACCGAGGGGCTGCAGCTCCTGATCCCGGTCTGGACCGATGCCAACGGCGAATTTGGGACCCAGACCGCGCGCCAGTGGCAAGACTACGCCACCTGGATGGCCGACAATGGATTGATCCCGGCGGAACTGGATGTCGCGGCCGCCTGGACGACTGATCTGGCGCCGCAGGCAACGCCGGGCGCGTAGTCCTGGCGCTTGCGGGAGATTTCGCGTGGCCGAGGAATTACCGCTCCCCGAGCCGGTGACCGATGATCCGGCCGCGCCACCGTTCGCCCTGCCGAAGCATCCGTCGCCGCCGGAGGGACTGCACCGCAGATACCTGCTCTCGTTCATCCTGACGTTACTGGTCGTCATCCTGGTGCTGGGCATGTTGCCCAGCACCGCGATCAGCATGGTGCAGGAGCTGCGTACCCAGGCCGAAGGGCAGCTTTTCGACCTGTTCACCGGCGAGCAGGTACCGGCGAACGCCGCGATGGCCCCTCACCAGACCTTCATCAACGTGACCGTAACGAACATTGACGAAGCAACGATGATGGCGTCGCTGACGCTCTCCGGGCACCGCGAGTGCGCCATCACCTGTCCAGAAACCACCGCCACGCTCTACTCCCTCGGCAATGACGCAGCCCGCAGGCGCGGATTGCCCCCTTCCGCGACCGTGACCGTGCCGCCCGATGAGGGCAGCTACACCTACCAGGTGCAACTGCCCATTCGCGGCAAGCCCCAGCGCTATCCGTTCGATGACTACACCCTTCTCCTGGGCGTGGTCGTGGAAAACACCTTCGCCGGGGGCATCACGCTGCCAGTCACCCGCACGGAGGTCGCGGCGCGCACGGTCTCGTTCACGCTGGAGGATCTCGTGACCCGGCTGGACATGGCGCCGCCAAGGACGGTGGATCCCGCCGCCGTGCGCTCGCCCAACGACCCGACGGAATTCATGCTGGTCGATGAACTGCAGTGGCAGCGACCGCGCTATCTGCGCATCCTCACCGCGCTGCTGGTGCTGCTCATCTCCGCCTCAGGCATCTTCGCCCTTGGCCTGCGCTCCCTGCACGAGTTGGTGCTCGGCATCGGCGGCATCATCCTCGGCATCTGGGGCGTTCGCTCCGTCGTGGTGCAATCCCCCCTGCCGGATGTCACCCTCATCGATCTCGTCCTCGGCTTCGTCATGCTCATCCTGATGCTGGCCCTGGCCGTGCGCGCCGCCCGCTACTTCTACCTGCGGAGCGGCCTGGTGCAATGGCGTGCCGCGCGCCGGGCTCGCGGTACGTCCGGCTGACGAACTGACGCTACCGGGCCGGGTGCATCAGGCGGCTATCATCTCCCCATGGCACAGCCGCAATCACCCACCACCAGGGGCGTCACTACCGCCCCGCAGGCACAGCCTCCCACCCCCGGCCCCCGGCACGAGGTCGAACTGTTCGGGGTGCCCCGCCTGCTGGCCGGGCGCGCCCGTATCACGGTCTGCGGAACGACACTCGCGGAGGTGGCCGCCGATCTCGCCCGCTGCGCGCCGCAGCTCGCCGGGCCGGTGCTCCAGGCGGACACGGGTTGGCTCCTTCCCGGGTACAGCTTCGTCGTCGATGAGCGCTTCACGCGCGATCCATCACAGCCGGTATCCGCTGACGCCGCGATCCTGCTGGTCGCCAGTGCCGCCGGGGGCTGAGGTGCGCCCCTCCCGCATCGGCGGCGTGCATGGTCACCTGCTGCGCGTTCACCTTGGGGAACACGGCTGTGAGGCGTGGCCGGAGCCCATTCCAGAGACCTGGTTTCGGGACGTGATCGGCGGCATCGGCCTGGCCAGCGCGCTCCTGCTGGAGCACGCGCCGCCCGGTGTCGATCCGCTCGGGCCACAGAACCCACTCATCTTCGCCACCTCGCCCTTTGCCGGGACCGGCATCACGACGGCCAGCAAGCTCGCCATCGCGGCCCGCTCACCGCAGACGGGGCTGATCGGGGAATCGCTCTCGTCGTCCTACCTCGCCCTGGCCCTGAAGCGCACGGGCTTCGACGCCCTGGTCATCACCGGGCAGGCCCCCGCCTGGAGCACCCTCGTCATCGACGACGACGCCGTCTCGCTCCAACCCGCCGCCGACCTGCTGGGAACCTCCCCCAGGGCAACCAGCGAACGCCTGCGCGCGGCGCTGGGCCAGGAATACCGCGTCGCCGCCATTGGCGCGGCCGGGGAAGCTGGCGTCCGCTACGCCGCGCTGGCCAACGACGGCCGCCTCGCCGGGCGCACCGGGAACGGCGCGGTGATGGGCAGCAAACGCCTGAAGGCGCTTGCCGTGCGCGGCAGCCGCCTGCCCCTGTCAGCCGACCCGCGCACCGTTGCGTCCCTGGCCCGCGATCTGGCTCACCGCAGCCAGGGCGCAGGCACGGCCAAGTACCGTGACATCGGCACGGTCGCGAACCTCGGGTTCTTCGACCGCATGGGTCTCCTGCCGACGCGGAATTTCCAGCATGGCAGCTTTGCCGGGGCCGGGGCCATCTCCGGCGAAACCCTGCACCTGGAGCACTTCACCAGCAAGCACGCCTGTGCCGCCTGCACCGTCGGTTGCGAGCACCACTTCCACACCCGCGACGACGGGGACGGCCTCTCCGCGCGCCTGGAGTACGAAACCCTCTTTGCCCTCGGCTCCCTCTGCGGGGTCAGCGATCCGAACGCCGTCCTGCGCGCATCCGTGCTCTGCGATGACCTGGGGATGGATGCGATCTCAGCCGGGGCAGCAATTGCCTGGGCTATGGAATGCCGGGATCGAGGCGTCGATCTCGGGGTGGCCCCCACCGAGATTCCGGCCTGGGGCGATGGCGCCGCGATCCTCGCCACGCTGGACGCCATTGGCCACCGCCGGGTCGGCCTGGGTGACCTGCTGGCCGAGGGCACCCGCGCCGCCTCGGCTCGCGCGGGACAGGGCAGCGACCAGTGGGCCATGCACGTCAAGGGCCTGGAGCTTCCGGGCTACGACCCGCGCAAACTGCCCACCCTGGCCCTGGGGCTGGCTGTGGCCGCCCGGGGCGCGTGCCACAACCGCTCGTCTGCCTACCAGGTCGATCTCTCCGATCAACTCAGCCCCGAGGCGGATGCCCTGGCCCGCGCCCAGGCGGCAGCGGCCGCCGAAGATCAGGCTGCCCTCTTTGACTCCCTCACGCTCTGCAAGTTTCTGCGCCACGCGCTGCACGATGTCTTTGAAGAAAGCGCTGCGCTGCATGGCGCCGTCACCGGGCTCTCCACCACACCAGACGCCCTGCGCCATGCCGCCGCCCACATCACCCAGGTCAAGAAGCGAGTCAACCTGGCCCACGGCTGGACTCGCCACGACGACACCCTGCCCCTGCGCCTCCTGCAGGACGCAGGCGAAGGCCCAGCCATCGACCCTGCCTGGCTCGACCGCCAGATCAGCGCCTACTACATGGTGCGCGGCTGGGATGAACGGGGCCTGCCTCCGGCCTGACCGAGGTTACTCCTGCTCGATTTCCATCATGGCGCGCACCTGTTCCTCGGTGAGGTCAAGGTCATGCGCCTCTCTGGCATGCTGCTGCACCTGCGCGATCAACTGCCGTTCGTCGCGGTCCCGAAGATCGAGGCCACACGAGCACCGCACAATCCTGGTCATCTGGATCTCCCTTCCGGCTACCGGCCACCTGGCGATCTGCAACCTTGCGTGCACCTGCTCACCGCACCTGTGGTTGCCCAACCAGTATCATGAGGCGATATTGCCGTGATCTTGCAAAAAGGTTGCAGCGCTGTCTTCCCCATCACACGGTGCGGCTCCCGCACCATGCTTGCCAGCACTGCCTCGCATTTACGTCTGCGGGCGGCTCGCCGTTGAAGCAGGCGATCTCCTGGTACGCGAAGAGGATCTCCCCGGGCGGCAGGGTCGCCTGCTCTGGGCCTACCTGGTCCTGCACCGCCGGGGGCCGGTCGGCCGCCTGGATCTGGCCGAGGCGATCTGGGGCGACGCCATGCCAGATGCCTGGGATACCTCGTTGAGCGCCCTGGCCAGCCGCCTGCGCCGCACGCTTGCGCCGCCGGGATCCCGTGAGCAGGCGATCTCGATCCGGGGCGAGCAAGGCCGCTACGCGCTCCAGCTGCCCGCCGCCACGTTCATTGATTGGGAGCGGGCACGTGAAGCCATCCATGAGGCGGATCGTCAGGTGTTCCTGGGGAACCCGGGAGCCGCGCTGGCCGAAGCGCGCGTCGCGATGGAGATTGCCGCCCGGGGCTTCCTTCCGGGCGAGCACGGCGCCTGGATCCTTGGCCAGCGCGACATCCTGCGCGACATACATCTCCGCGCCTGCGAGCGAACCGTTGAAGCCGAGTTGGCTCGCGGCAACGCCGCCATCGCAGAGACGGAAGCGCGGCAGTTGCTTGCCCTGGATCCGCTCCGGGAAGCGAGCTACCGCTGGCTCATGCGCGCGCTCATGTCCGGGGGTAACGCCGCCCAGGCCGCGCAGGTCTATGCGGCCTGCTGCCAGGAGCTCCAGAGCCGTGCCGGCATGAGCCCCTCCCCGGAGACGAACCGCCTCTACGCGGAGATTCGCACGCGGTCCTGAGGCCACATGTGCGCGATAGCGGAGGATTTACCCGACCCTGCGGGCCGCGGAGATGGCGGTCAGGGCATCAGTCAATCGCTGATTCACCTCGTATCCTCGTCAGCAGCAAGGAAGCCCTCTTTCGCGGATGCGAAAGAGGGCTTCCGGTGAGACCTGCTGGGGCGGCCTGCCCTTCACCTGAAGCCAATGGGCAACCCGTGCCGGTTACGCCCGGGTTCTGCGCTCCAGGTCGTTCCCCATGTCCTCGACCTTGTCCTTGATGTCGCCCAGGAACTGCTCGGCCTTGCCCTTGGCCTCGTCGAGCATACCCTCACCCTTCAGGCGGTCATCACCGGTCGCGTCACCGACCGCCTGCTTGACCTCGCCCTTCTTCTCCTCGATCGTGCCGCGGATCTTGTCTCCGGTGCCGTCAGTCATGTGTCATTGCTCCTGTCTTGCAATAGGGCACGATGCCCCGGGAACACGGTAGCCAATGCACGCATCGTGCCAGTACCGTGCGTCTCCACGGGTACAGAGCGCCCGGCCATCATTCAACGCGGCGACGGATTCAGGAACCGCCATGCTGTTCACCCCGGCCTTCATCTTCTCCATCCTGCTCGGGATCTGGGTGCTTTCCCTCGTTGGCTGCCTTGGGCTCGCCATCTTCTCCTACCGGCTCCTCGTGGACCGGGGGCGGCTGCTGCTGCGGCTCGAACAGGTCCCTCCCCAGCCGCCCGGCTCGCGCATCGGCGGCATACAGGCAGGCGCGTATCTCTCCGATGTCTCGCTGCCACTCGTCGCGCCAGACCCGCACGGCGAACCCCGCACCGAGGTGGCAATCTCGCACCTGATCAGTTCACGGGCGGAACCGCAGATGCTCATATTTCTGGATAGCGCTTGTCTCTATTCCCGCGCTCTGGCCCGGGAGCTAAGTGCCGGCTTGCCCCAACCGGGAAGCCCCGGCCTCATTGCGGTCATCGGCGGCGACCCACCCGGCGCACCGGACTTTCCGCTCTTCCCCGGCACCCTGCTGCTGGACACCCAGCGGCAGGCCGCGCCGATCTACGGCGTGGCGTTCACCCCGGCGGGGTACCTGGTGGCGCCCACGCGCCACACCATCAGCCCGGTGCAGGTTGGGCCAGCCGCGCTCCTGCACGCGGCCCGGGGCGGCGCTCCCCAAGACCCGCCGCGCTTCCCGCTCCCTGTCACGCCCATTCCGCGTGATACCCACCAGGATCTGCCGCCCCTCACCGTCTCTGACGCGACCCCGGACCTCCACCTCACCACCGTCGCCGGCGAGCCCTGGACCCTGGTGGCGCACCGGGGCCTTCCCCTGACGCTCCTGTTCATCGATCCCGATTGCCCGCCCTGCCGGGAGACATTGGCGTTGGTCGCCGCCTCTCCTTGCCCTGGCCTCATTGTCATCAGCCAGGGAGCGCCGGGTGACTTCCTCAACGCCACGGTGGCGGCTCTCCCCGGGGTGACGCTCCTCCTGCAGCAGGGGCGCGAGGCCGCGCGAGCCTTCCACCTGCTCGAGACGCCCGCCATCTACGAGGTGGATACCAGTGGCAACATCAGCGCCGGTCCCATCGTGGGCCTGCAGCACATCACACGCTACCTGGCCGATGGCATCTGCCGGCACGCGCCTCCCGGGACGTCAGCCCTGTGACCCGCACCCTCGCCAGACACCCGACGCAGTCGCGAACATGCTTGACACCCCACCTTGCGCATGACACCATCACACTCGGGTTTCACAGGCTGCCCGTCATCATTGAAAGGAACCCTTGCCATGAGCGAGTTGCTCGATCAATTCTCGAAATCGCTCGCGTCCGGAGCCTCACGCCGCCGCGCCCTCGGTGTGCTCGTGGCCGGCTCGGTCAGTGCCCTCCCCTTCACCGCCGAGGGCCGGAAGAGCAAGAACAAGCGCAAGCGCAAGCTGCGCCAGAAGTTCGCGCCCTATCAGCAGGTATGCCGGGACTGGTGCACAACCAACGCCCAACTCCCCGACGCCACGGTCGATCTTGCGCAGTGCATCAAGGCCGCCAAAGAGGGCAAGGGTCCGTGCTTCGCCACCGATGCATCTGGCGCAGCGTGCCTGGCGCAGTGCCCCAAGGACCAGTTCTGCTGCCCCTCGCTGCTGAACACGGGCAAGGTCGGGTTCATTGACTGCTGCACGACGGAATGCAGCCTCTCGCTGAACAGCACGTTGATCTGCAATACGTAGCTTCCGCTGCTAGCATCGAACGTGGAAACTCAGTGGACGTTCGATCATGAGGCCGGCGGAAGATATGAGCGTGATCCGTTTGCCCGTGTGGTGGGCGGTTCATTATTGACAAGTTTTCGTGCGTACATCTATACTTGTGATCAGGTGAGCACTGCGTAGCGGGGCTCGTAGAGAGGTTCAAGCACTGCGTAGCGGGGCTTGGCCTCTCCCTTTTTATGGCAATGTGATCAGTCCGTAGCCCCGGAATTGCCCTGCCGCACTTCTGCGAAACTTGCTCTTCACGATGTCCCAGTCCTTGCCAACTGTACGCCGCATTGCTCTCCGTGCGACGGGAGAAATGACGAGGTCCGCCAGTTGCAGACCCTCGTTATTCAGTTTCTTCTCTTTCATGACGAGTTCGCAGATGCGGTCGTCGATCATCCTGGAGTTGGCAAATCCGGTTCCAGTCGTCCCGCCCCTCAATTTCTCCCACGCGACGCTCAACTGGAAGTCCAGGGGATCACCTCGCTTCTCGGCATAGATAATGCCGCCATCTACGCACTCTCCCAGCTCGTTGCAAAACCGCTCAATAAGGACATGCAATCCGTAGTGGTAGGGGTCTTCTGCATTCCTTCCGTACTTGGCCACCAGCTTGGGTTTGTCAATGACACAGGCAACGACCTGATAGTCCAGTTCGGCCATCATCGCGTTGATGCCTTCGTAGAAATCCTCCCTAAACGCGGAGTCCGCCAGGGGCTCAAAGCCATTCCGTGAGCGAATAATATCGTTCGTATGGAGAACAATTTCAGTTGTACCGAAAAAGTCGTATTTGAGTTCGCGAACACGATCTCGTAATGCAGTCCGAGCATACGCTCTGTCCACGATGACCCCGCCAAGCACGAACACGGGTTGGATGGGATCGCTTTTCTCCAGGTTATGATCACCTGATTCGTCCAGGTACATGAGCTTCACGCCGCTTCCCTCCCGGGCGAACTGTATAACTGTCACCATCGATCCGCCGCCCGCAAATGGGTGAGGTCCATGCCCGCCATTCGCCCGCACATCTCGGTCATCCTGGCCACGCGGGACCGGCCGCGCTTCCTGCCCCTGGCCCTGGCCTGCTACCAGCACCAGACTTGGCCCAGCCCAGATCGGGAGCTGATCGTCGTCGATGATGGGGATCAGTACCCGGTGGCGGAAGCCGTGGTCCAGGCGGCGGGCGGCCGCCTGCTGCGCATGCCGCCCGGCACCCCGCTCGGGAGCAAACTGAACGCGGGCATTGCCGCAGCCGGTGGCCGCTTCATCCAGAAAATGGATGATGACGATTGGTATGCGCCTGCCTTCCTCGCCGAGATGCAGGCCACGCTGGCGGCTGCCTGGAACGACCGCTGCCGGCCCACGCTGCTCTTTCTCTCGCCCTTTCTCTTCTTCGATCTGGCTGCCTGGGAGTTACGCCGCAGCCAGCCTAATCACCTACCCGGCGCTACCCTGCACTTTCCCCGCGCGCTCTGGGACGAGCACCCCTTTCGCCCCCTCTTTGGCGATGAGGACACCTGGTTCCTGCTCGATCACCAGCGGCGCGGCGCGGCACGGCTGACGTGCGCCGCGCGGGATACCTACCTGGCGGTGCGCCACGCCACCATCCCGGCAGACCGCGCACACACCTGGACCCACCAGATGTCCGGCTCCCGCCTGGAGGAGTACACCAGCACGCTGGAACAGGACCCTCGTGCGCCCGAGAACCTGCTGCCCGACTGGGCCGTCGCGCACTACCAGCGTCTGCGCACCGGGGCGACAAACGCACCGCCGGTCTCCTGACACGTACCCCCGCGTTGCACCGTCGTTGTGCGCAAGGTGTAAGCTGGAGCCCGGCATGCTGCGCTGATCACGCCCGGCTACCCACCCAGCACCGTGCCCTGACCCGCTTACGTGGGAGATCTCTGTCCTGACTCCTGCATGTTCCCTGACGGGACGATGCGCCCATCTCACCCTTCGGCCACAGGCGCACCATGTCAACAGATGACACCCAGCAGCCGAGCTTGCTCTTTGTCAGCCAGGTCACGCCCGCGCTGGCCGGCAGTGACGCTGCCGCGCGCGCCGCAGCCGCCCTGGCGGCGTTGGCCGCGCCCTACCGGGTTACCCTGTTGCCGGCCCCACATGCCGGCGAGGCCGTGCAGCCGCTTGCTCCGGAACTCGCGGCCCCGCTCGAGCGCATCGTCTGGCCCCGCGGTGGTGCGCCCCTCTCGTCAGACGAGCGGTTCGACGTCGTTCACATCGCCCGGCTGGAATCCGCACCCGCCGCCGCCCCCTGGCTGGCAACCGCCGGCCTGCGCCAACTCGATCTTGGCCCACTCACCTCGCGCCGCGCCCACAGCCTGGCTCGCCTGGCCCGTGCCCAGGGCCACCCGGAGGAGGCGGAGCACTGGCTCGGAGTGGAAACGGCGGCCCGGCAGGCGGAGGATGAGGCCCCGGCTCACTACGCCCGCATCTTCGTGGCGTCGGCCGAGGATATGGACGCTCTCCGGGAGCGTGCGCCAGCGCAGGCCAGCATCACGGTGCTGCCGGCCACCCTGCCCGTTCCCGATTTCACGCTCTTTCCCGCTCCCGCGCGCGGCGACTACACCCTGCTCTTCACAGGTGATCTCAGCAAAGTGGAAAACGCCGATGCCATGCTGCATTTCTGCAGCACCATCCTGCCGCGCATCCAGGCCGGTGCGCATCGCCCGGTGCGCCTGCGCATCATCGGCGAGGATGCCGGGCCTGCCCTGCAGCGCCTGGCCGGGCAGGCCGGCGTGGAACTGATCGAGCCGGTGGAGGATCTGGAACCCTGGTATCGCGACGCCCACCTGGCCATCGCTCCCTTGCGCGCGGGCGCAGGTCCCTATCTCGCATCGCTGGAGGCGCTGGCAATGGGACGCCCCCTCGTCGCCTCCACCATCGGCGCGGAAGGGCTGAACCTCGAGCATGGCGTCCACGCCCTCCTGGCCGATGACCCGGCTCCCTTCGCGACCGCCACATTGCGCCTGCTGCACAGCCCAGCCCTGGCGCAGCAAGTGGCGGAAGCCGGCCACCGCCTCTTTTTGGAACAGCACACGCGCCCGGTCCTGGAGCGGATTCTGGCCCCGGCGAACTGATGCCGAAGCGGGTCGCCAGGCACGGTGCCGCGGCCCGCCTGACGAAGCTTTCGGGGAGCCAGGCGGTGACACTTGATACAGAACATGCAATCTTCTTGACACCAAAAATGATCCGTGATAAAAAATTCTGCAGACGGATCGGCCAGCTACAAGGCCGCCGTCGCTCGGTTCAGGTTCGCGTAACGCGCTCTTGGATTGCGCGATGGAGGTACGCATCATGGTCAGTCAGTTTCCTCTTGGTTCGGAATTTGTCTTCCTGCGCGATGCGATGAGCCAGCTCCTGGAAGACAGCTTCGTTCCCTCGGGTGGCCGGCGCTGGCCGGGAGCGGGCAATGGCTCCCGCTCTCTGGCGCGACCGTTACCGCTCGATGTGTACGCCACTCCGGATGACGTGGTCATCATCGCCGCTGTGCCGGGGATGAACCCGCAGGATCTGGAAATCACCTACACGCAGAACACCCTCACCCTCAGTGGGTCGATACCGACCGCCACAGAGAGTGAACAGGGGAAGGATGCGACGTGGTACATGCATGAGTTGTGGTCTGGGCAGTTCCAGCGCCGCCTGACGCTGCCCTTCGATGTTGACGCCAACAGGGCGGAAGCCACCTTCGACCACGGACTCGTGCGTATCACCCTGCCGAAGGCGGAATGGACCAAGCCGCAGAAGATCGCCATCACCGCGGCGAGCGGCGCCCATGAGGCGATTGCGGCTGGCAGCCGCGAGACGTCCCGGTAACCGCGTCGTACGTCCGGCGTGCTCCTGTCGCGGTCTCGCCCTCGCTGCGATCCTGACCGCGACGGAGCGCGCCGGAGCGGCGGCGCTTTTGTCCCCCGGGTGATGGTGACGTGAGGGTGCAGCGATGGACGTAGCGCTTGTGTACGGCGTCGCGCTTATGGCGGTCATCGCGTTCTGGTTCGGCATGAATCGTTACCTCAGCGCCTGATCGGACTACAGTTGGGGACCTGCTACCCGGGGTGCGGGCGTCGGCACGCCCGTGAGCCCCGGGCAGGGTCCGCAAGGAGCGCGACGCGCATTCCGCCGTGACAATTGCGCATGCTGGCCCTCGGCGGAGAGCGGGATCAATATCACAACTCCGCCAAGGGCCACTTTGGAACCATCACGAGGCGATACCAAAGATCACGCGCCGCACGATCGACCGTACCGCGCGGGTCGTATCGTCGCCACGCCGCGCTGGCCTGCGGCTACCCAGCTCGTGCGACGCTCCCTGGAGCGGCTTGGCGTTCCCTATGACTACGTCGATCTTGAGCTGCCTCCGGAGGCGTCCCGCCAGTTGCGCTGGTTGACTGGTGACCAGGCGCACCACCCGACGGTCTACATCGGCGGCGAATTCCTCGTTGAACCGACACCTGGCGGGTTGCACTGGGCGCTGTCCCGCGGGGGTTCCGCGAGCGCCGCAGAGTGCGGCCCCGCGACGCGTCATCACACCACGCACGGCCTATGGACCTGGGGACACGAATTCTTCTCGACCTGTTTGTCATTTCTACCGCTGCGCTGATCGGCGGTGCGGCCGCTGCTCGCCTGCGACAGCCACCCGTCATTGGCGAACTGCTTGCCGGCGTGATCATCGGCCCGCATGGTCTCGGTCTGGCGGGCATGCCAAACCCGGCCCTGGTCGCGGCACTCGGTTCGCCGGAACACGCCCGGGTCGCGCTTGAGGCAGCGTTCGCCGTCCTGGCCGAGTTGGGCTTGATTCTCCTCCTCTTCTTCGTCGGACTTGAGTTGCGGATGGCCGAGCTGCTGGCGGTCGGCCGTCGCGCTGCGCTTGTCGGCCTGGGCGGGGTGGTCCTCCCCTTCGTCGCGGGCTACACCCTGATGATCTTCCTCGACTGGACGCAGACCGAGGCGCTCTTCCTCGCTGCGGCCCTGGTGGCAACCAGCACCGGGATCACCGCGCGCACGCTGCGCGACCTCAGCGTCATCGGGAGTACCGAGGCGCGCATCATCCTGGCGGCCGCGGTCATCGACGACATCCTGAGCATGATGCTGATCGCCGTTATCGGCGCCTGGGGACGCCAGGGCGCGGTCTCACCGGCCGGCATGCTCTTCCTGGTCGCCGAGGTAGTGGCCTTCGTGCTCTTCGTCGCCCTCGTCGGCACCCGTGTGCTGCGGGGCTACGCCAGCCGGCTCGGTGACGCCGATGCGCCGGGTCTCTTCGCGCTCGCGGTCGTGCTCTGCCTGGGGCTGGCGGCACTGGCATCCAGCATTGGCCTCGCGCCGCTCATCGGCGCCTTTCTGGCAGGGTTGGTCCTTGGCGAGTCGATCGATGCACGCCGGCTCACCGCCAGCGCCCTACCGGCCTACCGCCTGCTGGTGCCTTTCTTCTTCGTCATCACCGGGATGCACGTCGACCCGGGTGTGCTGAGGGACCCCGCGGTGGCCGGGCTGGCCGCCGTCATCACGGCGGTGGCGATCGCGAGCAAGCTCGTGGGCGGGCTGATGGGTACCCTGGGCCTTGGCGCGCGCTCCGCGCTCATTATCAGCGTGGGGATGGTGCCGCGGGGGGAGATTGGCTTCGTCGTCGTGGCCATGGGCCGCTCATTGGGCGTGCTTCCGGAGCAGGTCGTCTCCCCTGTGGTGGTGATGAGCCTGGTCACAACGCTGATCGTACCGCCGATCCTTGCGGTACTTTTCCGCGCCCCGCCGCTCCCCCGCGACGCCGACGCTGGCGATCTTGCCGCCGCGGGCCGCCTGCCAAATCTGGGCTCTCGCCGTCAGCGTGCCCAGTCGCACGACACGGACCCGTCCGGGTGAGTCTTCGGCCCCGCCTGGCATCGCCTGGCTGCGCGCCGGGACCATGTGCGCAGCGTTCAGCCTTGCGTATCCGCGCGATACGCGGCGTCCAGCGGGGCAAAGGCGGTACGGTACAATTCGCCGAAAGGCCGGTCGCCAGACCGCCCAGTTTGGTGTGTCCCCGGACACGAGTATCGCTATCCAGGATGCGACCACGGGCGAAACCCGCCGGAGGCGCGAGAGGCGAGGGCATGTCAACGACGAAGGGCCAGAGCCGGAGAAGAAAGGCGTCGTCCACTGACGACGGGCCCGTAGCAGTTGCATCGAGCAACGGAACCGCCCCTGAGCTGGGCACCGAGGTCTACCTGGACCTCTACCGCAAGATGAACGAAATCCGCCTCTTCGAGGACGCCGCGCAACGCGGCTTCCGCACGGGGAAGGTTGGCGGATACCTCCACCTGTACAGCGGCCAGGAGGCCGTGGCCACCGGCCTTCTGCACTACTACCAGGACATGGACAAGGTCATTACCGCCTACCGGGACCACGCCCACGCCCTGTTGCTCGGCAGCCACCCGAACGCGGTGATGGCCGAGATTTACGGCAAGGGCACCGGCCTGGTGAAGGGCAAGGGCGGCTCGATGCACCTGTTCGACGTCGAGAACGGGTTGTGGGGCGGCTACGGCATCGTCGGCGGGCACATCCCGCTCGGCGTCGGCATGGCCTACGCGCTTCGCTACAAGGGTGAGGACGGCATCGTCCAGCTCTACCTGGGTGATGGCGCCATCCACAACGGCGCGTTCCATGAGGCCGCCAACCTGGCCGGGCTCTGGGGCCGCGAGGGCATGAACCCCACCCTCTTCATCCTGGAAAACAACAACTACGGCATGGGCACCAGCGTCGAACGCGCCACGGCCATGACCGACCTTTCCGCCAAGTTCGATTCCTACGGCATCGAGCACGAGGATGTGGACGGCATGGACCTCTTCGCCGTGCTGGAAGTCGCCGAGCGCGTGACGAAGATGGTGCGCGAAACCGGCAAGCCCTACGCGCTGGAAGTCCACACCTACCGCCTCGCTCCGCACGGCGCCGCCGACTTCCTGGAGCGCTACCGCACCAAGGAAGAGATCGCCGAGTGGCGCAAGCGGGACCCCATCGGCATCGCCGAGGCGCGGCTGCTGGAGATGGGGGTGGACGATGAGAAGCTGGACGAGATCAAGGCCGGGGCCAGGGAACTTGTCGACGAAGCGGTGCGCTTCGCCGAGGAGAGCCCGGACCCGCCGCTCGATGAGCTCTACACCGATGTCTACGCCGACTCCGTGGCTGCGGACGGCGCGCACGGTTAGGCATGCCTGAGTCACTCAGCTCGGAGGACGCATGACGGTCATGACCTATCGCGAGGCGCTCCGCTCCGCGATGGCAGATGAAATGGAACGGGACGACTCGGTCGTCGTCCTGGGTGAAGATATCGGGGTCTACGGCGGCACCCACCTCGTCACGGACACGCTGCTCGAGCGCTTCGGCCCGAAGCGGGTGATCGACACGCCGATCGCCGAGGGCGGCTTCACCGGCGCGGCGATTGGCATGGCCATGATGGGTATGCGCCCCATCGTGGAGATGATGACCTGGAACTTCTCGTTCCAGGCTGCCGATCAGATCATCCAGAACGCCGCCAAGCTGCGCTATTTCTCGGGCGGCCAGGTTTCCGTGCCCCTGGTGATTCGCGGCCCCAACGGCGGCGGCGTGCAGCTTTCCGCCCAGCACACGCACAGCCTGGAAGGGTTCTACGGGCACTTCCCGGGGCTCAAGGTTGTCTCCCCCGTCACCCCGGCCGACGCCAAGGGGATGATGCTGGAGGCAATCCGCGAGCCAGACCCGGTCATCTTCCTGGAGGCGGGCGCGCTCTACGGCACCAAGGGCGAAGTGCCCGAGGGCGACATCGTGGTTCCCTTCGGCAAGGCGCGCATCGCCCGCGAGGGTACGGATGTGACCCTGGTCGGCTATGGCCGCCAGGTGAACATGCTGCTGCGCGTAGCGGACAAGCTCGCCGAGGAGAACATCTCCGCCGAAGTGGTAGACCTGCGCTCCATCCGCCCGTTCGACGAGCAGACGCTCGTGGAATCGGTGCGCAAGACGCACCGCTGCGTGGTGGTGCAGGAGCAGTGGCGCTGGTTCAGCGTCGCATCCGAAGTCGCCGCCATCATCCAGGAGCAAGCCTTCGACGACCTCGATGCGCCGGTGGAGCGGGTCAGCGGCGCAGAGGCCCCGGCCCCCTACGCCCGCAACCTGGAAATCGCCGCCTTCCCGAACGAACAGCAGATTATCGACGCGGCGCACCGCGCACTCTACCGAAAGGGATAAGTCGATGCCGACCGTCATCATGCCCAAGATGGGTGACGCCATGGAGGAGGGTACCCTCCTGCGCTGGCTGAAGCAGGTCGGCGACGAGGTCAACGTCGGTGATCCGCTGGCGGAAATCGAGACCGACAAGGTTTCGCTCGAAATTGAGTCCCAGGAGGCCGGCGTCCTCTCCAAACTCTATGTCGAGGAAGGCGCAACGGTCCCCATTGGGTCCGCCATCGCCGCCATTGGCGAAGAGAGCGCGAATGTCGCCGCGCCCGCGCCGGAAGCTGCGCCAGCGCCTGCCGCCCAGGCGGAGCCAGCGGCACGGGCCGAGCCTGCCCCGGAACCCGTTGCGGCTGCGTCCAATGGTCGCACCGAAGCCGCGCCGGTCGTCGTCCCGAGCGAACCGCTGGTGGCGGCCTCCGGCGAGCGCCTGCGCGCCTCCCCGCTGGTCAAGCGCCTCGCCGCCGAGCACGGCATCGATCTCTCCGGCATCGCGGGCACCGGACCCGGTGGCCGCATCGTGCGCGATGACATCTCGGCGCTGCTGACCGGCGCGCCGCGCCCGGCGGCCGCTCCAACTCCTGCGCCGGAAGCAGCACCCGCTCCGGTGGCCGCTCCTGCTCCAGCCGCTGCCGCTGCTGTGGCCGCGACCGTGCCTGGGCCCTCCGGCCGCCCGGCGGGCATCCCGCACGACCTGAGCAAGATCCGCCGCACCACCGGCCGCCGCATGCTGGAGTCGAAGACGAACCAGCCCCACTTCTACGTCACCGTGGAAGTGGACATGGTCAAGGCGGGCGAGTTGCGTGAGATGATCAACGAGCAGGCGCCGGAGGATGGCAAGGTCTCCTTCAACGACCTGATCGTGAAGGCGGCGGCACTCGCCCTGCGCGAGTTCCCGAACCTGAACGCATCGCTGGAAAACGACCAGTTGATCGAGCACCCCAACATCGACATCAACGTGGCGGTCGCCATTGAGGGTGGGCTGATCGCGCCGTTCATCCCGGATGCCGACAAGATGGGGCTCATTTCCATCGCGCGCATGACGAAGGACCGCATTGGCCGCGCCCGCAAGGGCGGCCTCACCCCGGACGAGTACCAGGGCGGCACCTTCACCATCTCCAATCTCGGCATGTTCGATGTCGAGGAGTTCATCGCCATCATCAACCCGCCGCAGGCGGCGATCCTGGCCGTGGGCTCCATCAAGGACGTGCCCGTCGTGCAGGACGGCGAGATCGTGCCCGGCAAGCGCATGAACATCACGCTCTCCGCCGACCACCGCGTCACCGACGGCGCAGAAGTCGCGCGCTTCCTGCAGGTCGTCCGCCGCTACCTGGAGAACCCGCTCACGATTGCGTTCGGGTAGGAAAGCCCATTGTTCCAAACCCGGAGCGGCGCGGAGGTCAATTCCTCCGGGCCGCTCCGCTGTTTCTACTTTGCTACGCGCTCGGTCTCGCGTTTTGTCTGAACAAATGAATCTGCATCTGCCGCATGGCCACGCAAGACCTTTCAAGTTGGCGCCGGGGAGACCCCGCCTTCCGCCAGAGCGGCATCCTCGTCCGCCGTGCAGTCGTCGATGACACGCATGGTCGATGTTGCCTCCCCTGCGGTCGAACTTCAGCGGATTGCAGAGGAAACGACCGCCCCAGGCTGTCCGTTTGTGTCTCGCGCGAAGTCGAGAACGCGTGGTGCGAAAGAGACCGGCAGGACTCTCTCTGGCGCGGAGCCCTCACCCCCCTGCCCGTCTCCGGATGCGCGGCTGGCAAGGAGAGGGGTTGAGGAACGGGAGTGGTTCCGCGTCGACCGGCCCTCACCCCCAATCCAACTCCCGATGCGTGGCGGGCAGGTGGCTGCGGCGTGGAGGCGGTGTGGACGACGGCTCTGCCCCCGCGCACGGGTGTCGGTACGGAGGCGTGCCACCGGACCCTTTCCCAGTTCCCAAACTCGCGGTTGCCGCTACCTCCAGGTGTCATCCTGAGCGAAGTCGAAGGATCTCGTCCCCAACCGCGCAGATCGGAGGTGCCCGCCTTCCTGTGTCATCCTGAGCGGAGCCGAAGGATCTCGTCTGCCGCTCCCTACGGTCCGCTGCGCCACGCCGCGTCCTGCTCATCCTGACGCCGGCAGGATGGCGTGCTCCAGCCGACCATGCGGGCGAGAGCGGCGGGGCCGAGGCCGGACTGCTGGGTCGCGGCGGGTGGGCGATGACATCGCACCGTGGCGCCTGGCAACGAAATCCTTCGACTTCGCTCAGGATGACACGCGAGGGTGGGCGGCGGCTTCGCAGCATCGCGGCTGAAGACGAGGTCCTTCACGGCTGGTATGAACTGCCCGCACTGCCTGGACTGACGCCAGATGACCCTCACCCCAAACCCCTCGCCCTGCGCACAGGGCGAGGGGCTTTTGGCGGCGACCTCGTTGGTCCGAACTGGCCTCGGCATACCTGTTCCTGGCCCCGCCTGCGCCCATCGGCTCCCCTCGCCCTGCGCAGGGCGAGGAGCTGGGGGTGAGGGTTTCTCGCGACACCGACCTTACCCGCGCGGCGCGTAGTCCAGCACGGCCAGGTAGACGCACTCCCTCGCCCCGGCGTTCTCAAAGCGATGCAGTACATCGGCGCGGAAGTAGAAGGCATCCCCCACCCCCAGCAGGTGCGCCGACGCGCCGACCACCATGCGCAGGGCCCCGGCCTCCACCAGCACGTACTTGTCGATGGCCGGGTGGTACGGCTGCAGGTCGTCGGTGGCCGCGCCGGGCGGCAAGCTCACGCGAATCCACTCGATGCCACGCCCGGCGAAGGCCGGTGAGAGCAGTTGCCGGTCGATCCCCGTGCGCGCATCGTGAAACACCAGCCGCTCCCCCGCCGGGATTGTGACCGTCGGGCGGCGCTCCTCCTCGCCCAGGAGCTGCGCCAGGCTGACCCCAAGTGCGCGGGCAACATCCGTGGCCGCGTTCAGTGACGGGCTGTGCTCGCCGCGCTCCATGTTTGAGAGCGTGGCGCGGCTGATCCCCGCCGAGGCGGCCAGTTCCTCCAGCGTCAGCCCCTGCTGGCTCCGCGCTTCCCGCACCCGCGCGCCAAAGCGTGCGGAGGCCGAGCCGCCGCCCGAGCCAGGTGCTGCGTCAGGCGCATCGTGCATATCCTAGAATTCTCCAGTATATTGGAACCGTGCTGGCAGGTAGTCACAGACGAAGCCCGGGCCAGCCATCGCCGTCACCAGGGAGCCAGCCATGCGTTCCGACATGATCAAGCAGGGTATTACGCGCGCGCCGCATCGCGGCCTGCTGCGGGCCACCGGCCAGATTCGCAGCGAAAGCGACTTCGCCAGGCCCTTCATCGCCATCTGCAACTCATACGTTGATATCGTCCCTGGTCATGTCCACCTGCAGGAGTTCGGCCGCGTCGTGAAAGAGGCGGTGCGCGCCGCTGGCGGCATCCCCTTCGAGTTCAACACCATCGGCGTCGACGACGGCATCGCCATGGGGCACGAGGGCATGCGCTACTCCCTGCCCTCGCGCGAACTGATCGCCGACAGCGTCGAGACGATGGCGCTGGCCCACTGTTTCGACGCCATGATCTGCATCCCCAACTGCGACAAGATTACGCCAGGGATGTTGATGGGCGCGGCGCGCGTGGATATCCCGACTATCTTCGTCTCCGGCGGGCCGATGCTGGCGGGCCACGACGGCGCCGGGAACAGCGCCGACCTGGTGACCATTTTCGAGGCAGTGGGCAAGCGCGCCGCTGGCGAGATCGACGACGCGCAGCTCCTGCAGATCGAGCAACTCAGTTGCCCCACCTGCGGCAGTTGCTCCGGGATGTTTACCGCCAACTCCATGAACTGTCTGTGCGAGGCGCTGGGCATCGCCCTGCCCGGCAACGGCACCATCCCGGCCGTCTCACCGCGGCGGCATGACCTGGCGCGCCAGGCTGCCGCGCAGATCATGGCGTTGTGGCGGCGCGGCGTCACCTTCCGCGACATCGTGACCCCGGAGGCGATCGACAACGCCATGGCGCTCGATGTCGCTATGGGCGGCTCCACCAACACGGTCCTGCACGTGCTGGCCCTCGCTCATGAGGCGGGCCTCGCCTACCCTCTCGCCCGTTTCAACGAGGTCTCGGACCGCGTACCGCACCTGGCGAAGGTTTCCCCCGCCTGGGATGGCGACCGGCAGTGGCACATCCAGGATGTCGATGAGGCGGGCGGCGTCTCCGCCCTGCTGCGCGAACTGGCGCAGCACCCGGGCGCGCTCCACCTCGAGGCGCAGACGGTGTCAGGGCAACCCCTGGGGGAGGTGATCGCGCCGGCGGAGAACCGCAACCCGGCCTGCCTGCGTCCCATTTCCCGGCCGCACTCGCCGCGTGGGGCGCTCTGTGTGCTCTTCGGCAACCTCGCCCCGGAGGGTGCGGTGGTCAAAGTCGGCGCGGTGGAGCAGCACCAGCTTCGCTTTCAGGGCCCGGCCCGGGTCTTCGACAGCGAGGAAGACGCCACGAACGCCGTCATCAACCGGCGGGTGGCGCCCGGCACGGTGATCGTGGTGCGCTACGAGGGGCCGCGCGGCGGCCCCGGCATGCGCGAGATGCTTGCGCTGACCAGCATGGTCAAGGGCATTCCGGAGCTGAGCGGCAGCACCGCCCTCATCACGGACGGCCGCTTCAGTGGCGGAACGCGCGGCCTCTCCATTGGCCATGTTTCGCCGGAGGCCGCCGAGGGGGGGCCGATCTCGCTCCTGCGAGATGGCGACCTGGTCACCATCGACCTCGCGGCGCGGCAACTGCACGTGGCGTGTTCCGAGGCCGAACTGGCGACCCGCCGCACGGGGTAGGCGCCACCCGTCGTCGCCGCCCGGCGTGGCTGGCTGGGCCGCTACCGGCGCCTGGTGACCAACGCCGCGAACGGGGCCGTGCTCGCGTAGGACACATCTGGCTCAGGCGGCAGGCGAGGCCAGGGGCACCCAGAGGGTGAAGATCGATCCCACGCCCGGCGTGCTTTCGACGCTGATCTGGCCCTCCATGAGCGCGGCCAGCCGCTGGGCAATCGCCAGCCCCAGCCCCGCGCCGTGACGACGCGTGCGGCCATGCTCGGCCTGGTGGTAGGCATCAAAGATGCGGGCCAGCGCCTCGGGCGCGATGCCATAGCCAGTATCCCGCACGCGGACGACGATGCGCTCTCCGTCCACCGCGACGGCAATCTCGACCGTGCCAGTATCGGTGAACTTCACGGCGTTCCCCGCCAGGTTGAGCAGGATCTGCCGCAGCCGCTCGCCGTCCCCGTGCAATGGCGGCAAGCTCTCCGGCATGTGCACCTGCAGGTCGATCCCGCGCTGGACGGCCTGCGGCTGCACGTCCTGGCGCACCTGTTCCACCACCTGGGTCATGTCGACCGTGTCACGCCGCAACGTGAGCCCGTCCGCTTCCATGCGGGCCAGGTCGAGCAGGTCGTTGATGATGTTGAGCATCCGGCGCCCGCCCAACTGGATGTAGCCAAGATCCACCCGCTGATCCTCGCTCAGGCTGGCGTGCGTGTCGTTGAGCAGGAACTCGGTGTACCCCAGAATGGCCTGCAGGGGCGTCCGCAACTCATGGTTCGCCATGGCCAGGAAAGCGCTCTTGGCCTGATTGGCGGCCTCTGCTGCCTCCTTGGCCCGCAGCAGCGCGGCGTGTTCACGGTCATGCAGGATGGCAACCCCGGCCAGGTCGCTGATCTGCTCTACCTGGTCCAGGTCACCGGCAGCGGGCGACCGCGGCTCCTGGTAGTAGACCGCGAACGTGCCGAGCACCTCGCCAGATTCCCGGTTGAAAATCGGAACCGACCAGCACGCCCGGAGGCCGTGCGCCGCGGCCAGGTCCCGATAGTCAATCCAGAGGGGGTCGGTGGCGATATCGCAGACGACGACCGGCTGCTTGACGTAGGCGGAGGTACCGCACGAACCCACCATCGGCCCAATGCGCACCCCATCGATTGCGGCGGCATAGCTTGCGGGGAGACTCGGTGAGGCAATGTGTCGCAACTGACCATTCGGCGCGTCGAGGAGCAGAATGGAGCAGGCAGAGCCCGGCATGACCTCCTCCAGCGCATGGCAGAGCGCCTCGAGGATGACCATCAGGGGCTTCCCCTCGACGAGGAGACGCAAGACCCGGTTCTGCCCAGCGAGCAGGCGTGATGAGCGGTCGCGCTGTGCAATCTCAGTTGACGAGTTAGTCACCAGCCTCTCCACCATGGTGCGGGAGATGGATCATGCAGGCGAACAGTAGCACCATGCGTCGCATTCATTGGCAATACGTGCGACACAGCAGGGCGTCGCAGTCAGGACCAGGCAGCACGCGCGGTGACACCCCTGACCATCGGCCAGGGCCCCGGCGCAGGGAACCTGCCCCCGCGCGCAGTACTGACTATGGACATCGCCGGCGCGACTTGCCGATAATGTGCACACTGCCAATACTCAGCAGGCACCCGCGTGTCCTTCCATGATCCGTGCGGGCCGCGCCCGTAACGCCTTCCTGCCCGCATGGGGCGCGACCAGGAGTGAGCATCGTATGCAACGGTCGGTGTCTCCGCGCGCGGGCAGGCTCCCCGGCGTCATCCGCGTTGCCATATGCAGCCTGGCGATACCAGACGATGTCCGACAGCACGGCGGCTGAGACCTCCTGGAGCGCGGGCGGCATGCTGCTCCCCTTTCCCACGCCGCGCCACCTCGACACTGGCGCGCTGCCGGCGCCGCGCACGTCGTTCGTAGGGCGTGCGCGCGAGATCTGCCAGGTGCAGACCCTCCTGGCGCGCGAGGACGTGCGACTGGTCACGCTGACCGGCCCCGGTGGGGTCGGCAAGACCCGCGTCGCCGTTCAGGCCGTTGCCACGAGCGACCACCCGGCCAGTTTCGTCGACCTTGCAGATGTCCGCCACCCCGCCCTCGTGCTGCCCACCATCGCGGGCGCACTCAACATCCGCACCGATGGCCGCCCCGTCCTGGATAGCCTCACGTTCGCGCTGCGCGATAGCGAGGCCCTGTTGGTGCTGGACAACTTCGAACAGGTGCTCCCGGCGGCGGCGTACCTGGCCGACTTGCTGGATGCCTGCCCGCCGCTGCGGCTGCTCGTCACCAGCCGTGTCGTGCTGGACATCGTGGGCGAGCACGTGGTGGACATCCGGCCCTTCCCGCTCCCCCCGGCGGAGCCGCGCGGAACGGCCGCGGATCCCCTGTCCCTGGAAGCGAGCCGGCTTTTTGCGGATCGGGCGCAGGCGCTCGACCCCGAGTTCACCCTGACAGCCGAGAACGCCGCCACCATCATGTCCATCTGCCAGCGGCTGGATGGCCTGCCCCTGGCCATCGAATTGGCGGCTGCCTGGACCTCGGTCCTCTCGCCGTCAGCGCTGCTGGCCCAACTCGACCAGCGCCTGGCGCTTCCAAGCGCCAGCCCCATCGGCGCCCCCTCGCGCCAGCGCAGCCTGCGCGACACCATTGCCTGGAGCTACGGGCTGCTCAGCGATGCCTCGCAACTGCTCTTCCGGCGCGCAGCCGTCTGCAACGGTGGGTGTTCCCTCCCCGCCGTACAGGAAATCTGCGGCGATGCCTCGCTGGACGTGCTGCATGAGTTGCGCGCCCTCGTCGCCAACAGCCTGGTCCGCCGCGTCAACGGGGCGCACGGCGAGTCGCAGTACACCATGCTCGAAACGGTGCGTGAATTTGGCGTGGCGTGCCTGGAGGAGAGCGGCGAAGCCCAGGAGATTCGGCGGCGGCACGCCGCGCACTTCCTGGCGCTCGCGCAACAGGCCGACGCCCACCAGAACACCCTGGAGCGGAAAGCGTGGCTGGACCGGCTGGAGATTGAACAGGGCAACCTGAACAGCGCGCTCGGCTGGGCGCTGGCGCAGGGTGATGCCGAAACCGCCCTCGGCATCTGCGGCTGCCTGCTCACGTTCTGGCAATTCCGCTTCTACTCCACGGTTGGGCTGGGCTGGGTGCGGCGCGCCCTGAGGCTCGACCAGCCGGCGCCGGCCTACACCCGGCGTAAGGCGCGCTACTGCGCGGGTACCCTGGCTTACATGCACGGCGAGCACGCCGAGGCCACCGCCATCTTCACGAACCTGCTGGAGGAGTTCCGGGAGGCGGACGACCCGGTGATGGCGGGACGGGTCGAAGTCGCCCTGGGCCGGCTCTCGTGGGACGCGGGCAACCTGGACGCCGCCAGAAGCCGGTTTGCCTCATCCTGGGAGTTGTTCGCAAATTGCGGGGATGAGGTGGGTCTGGCGCACAGCCTGCACGGCCTGGGCCTAGTCGCCCACAAGGCTGGGGACATGGCCGGGGCGGAGACCTACCTGCGGGAAGCCCTGCGGAAGTGGCACGAACTGGGCTTCACCTGGGAACTGGCCCGGTGCATCCCCGGCCATCTGGCCGATGTGGCGCGCGACGCCGGGAACTGGCCCCAGGCGCTGGTGCTCTATCAAGAGTGCCTCTCCCTCAACTGGGCGGCGCAGGACCTGGAGAACATCTCCTGGAGCTTCATGGGCCTGGCGCACATCGCCATTGCCGACGGCGCCTGGAAGCAAGCGGCGCACCTGATGGCGATGGCCGACCGCTTCGAAGACCTGACGGGTGCGCCCCTCACGCCCCACATTCACCGGGACCATGAGCATGCCGAACACGCGCTGATCGACCACGCTGGCCCGGGAGCCTTCGCCGATGCGCTGGAGGCCGCCCGCAGCGCCGACCTCGAAACCGAGGTTGCCGCCGCCCTGGCGTTGAGCCGCCCCTTCCAGCATGCGCCAGCGCCGAAGGCCTCCGATGCCGGCCTGACGCACCGGGAGAGGGAAGTGCTGCGCATGATGGCGTCCGGGAAATCCAACCAGGAGATTGCCGAAACGCTCTTCCTGAGTGTGGGCACGGTCAAGGTCCACGTCACGCGCATCCTGGCCAAGCTGGGCGTCAAGTCGCGCGCCGCCGCCACCGACTACGCCCACCGCCACCAGTTGGCCTGATCCCTGGCGCCCGACGCCCGCCAGTTGCTCCGCATGGCGGGGGTGTTCCAGCGCCGCTCCTGAGGCGCCCGCAGGTACGTCAGTCACCTGGGCATCGCCGAATATGACCCGCAAATACGACTTTCGATAGACGCACACGCCCGCCGCCCTGAGCAAACTGGCAAGCAGGATTTCCGTGCCGGTTGGGCCGTCCTCATGACGCTCCCATCGGCGACGTGCGCCAGATGGGGTCAGGGCCATGGACGACAGGCGTTTCGATCATCTCGCCCGTGCGCTGTCACGTCGCGGCACGCTCGCGGGGCTTCTCAGCGGGGTCCTCGTCCCGCTGCTGCCGGACGACGACGCTGCCGAGGCAAAGCCGAAGCGAGCCCACCATCGGCGGCGGGGGCAACGGCATGAATCAGAACGCGACCACCCGAGCGCAGAGAAGCGAAAGCGGCCCAGGAAGAAGAAGTGTTCCGGCGGCAAGACACGCTGCGGCAAGACCTGCAAGGACACCCAGAGCGACATCACGAATTGCGGCCGCTGCCAAAACGCCTGCGTTGCTGGCCAGTCCTGCATCGGCGGTGTCTGCACCTGTGACGGCAGCCGCTGCAACGGCTGTTGTGATGGCGCGACCTGCCGCGCCGGCACGAACCCGGCGCAGTGTGGCGTCCACGGCGCGGCGTGCGCTGCCTGCCCAGCCGGCACCGCCTGCGTCGACGGCGCATGCCGATGTACCGCCGCAAGCTGTGCCGATGGGTGCTGCGACGGCGATACCTGCCAGCCGGGCACGGCCAGCACGGCGTGTGGCAGCGGCGGCAGCGCATGCCGCAGTTGCCCACCGAACGCCGATACCTGCTGCGCCGCTGCCTGCGTGGACACGTCCAGCGAACACGGGAACTGTGGGGCGTGCGGCCATGCGTGTGCCGCAAACCAGGAGTGTGTCGCCGGAACGTGCACCTGTAACCCGGAAAGTTGCCCGAATGGCTGCTGCTCAGGGAACACCTGTGAGCCCGGAACCCACGAAACCCTCTGCGGCCGCAACGGCGAGACCTGCGCCATCTGCGACCCCGGCGACACCTGCTGCAACGGCGATTGCGTCGACACCGGCAGCGACGAGGCCAACTGCGGGGCGTGCGGGCGTGCCTGCGCCGCAAACCAGGTGTGCGTCGGCGGGGCCTGCACCTGCACGCCGGAGAGCTGTGCCAGCGGGTGCTGCGAGGGCGACCTATGCAAGCCTGGAACCGGCAAGGCGTTTTGTGGCCATGACGGCGGGGCCTGCATCGCCTGCCAGGCGGAGGAGACGTGCTGCGGTGGCGGGTGCGTGAACACCGCCTCCGACGAGGCCAATTGCGGCGCGTGCGGGCAGGTCTGCAATCCGGTACGCTCCTGTGATGCCGGCGCCTGCGTTTGCCCAACTACCTGCCCAGACACCTATGTGCAGCAGGCGGATTGCACATGTTCCTGCCCCAGCGGGTCCGAAGAAGTGAATGGCGCGTGCTTCCGGATTTGCAGCAGTGGCAGCGGGGTCATCTGCCGCCGCTTCGGCAACTGCACCTGCGCGGGTTCCATGACCGGCAGCGACAACTACCTGTGCACCAATGACGACGCCTGGGGCCCGGCGTGCCCAACCGGCGTGTGCCCAACCGGCATGGCGTGCAATGGCAACCTCTACTGCTGGGGGACCTGCTAGGCCAGGTCAGCCGCTCGGAGATCGCGATTCGCGTTCAGCAAGGGGACTCACGATGGACGACGCACGGTTCGATGCCCTGGCCCGCACACTCTCCGGGGGTAATACCCGGCGTGGCACGCTGACTGGCCTGCTGGGAGCATTGCTCGTGCCGTTACTGCCCAATGCCGGAACCGACGCAAAGCAAAAGAAGAAGTGCCCAGACGGGCAACTCACCTGCAAGGTCAGGAAAGGAAAGAAGAAGAAGAAGTTCTGCGTCGATGGGCAGACCGACGCCAACTGTGGGGCGTGCGGCAACGTCTGCACCCAGCCGCAGACCTGCGGTGGCGGCGGCACACCAGGGGTCTGCGGCTGCACGCCCACGACCTGCGCGGCCGAGGGGAAGGACTGTGGCGAGATCCCGGATGGCTGCGGCAAAACGCTCGAGTGCGGAGAGTGCACCGGGACTCGTCAGACCTGCGGCGGTGGTGGAACACCCAACGTGTGCGGCTGTCTGGCCGACGGAGTGGAGTTCCCGTACGAAGGCAGTTGCGCCCCCTGCTGCAGCGGAGACTGTTGCTCCGCCTCCGAGGGAATGCGGGTCTGCGCGGGAGGCTGCGGCTGATCAGGGCCAGGTCGCTGGGTGCGGCGTTATGCCGCACCCAGCGCGTCACCCGCGTCCGGCGCGGTCACCGGGGCCGCGTCCGATGTGCAGTCCTTCCGTGGTGAGGGCGTAGAAAATCGGCAACCCGACGAAGAACACCAGCGCCACCAGCGGAGAAACCATCACCCCGAGGAGCGCGCCGGCAACGTAGAGGATGCCGCCAATCACGGCGCGCTCCCCAGGAAACCGGGCGTAGCCTGGGGCGCTCGCGAGCAACGCCGGGTGGCGGCTCAGGTACTGAAAGAACAGCAGCCAGCTCAGCGTCGTCAGTACGCCCAACGCCCCGTACAACGCGACCGCAACCCGCTCATCCGCCAGGCTGCCAGAGCCAATGGCCTGCGCCAGGACGGCCGTGGGGAAGGGCAGCAAACCGGTGGTGATGAGGATCGCCAGGTTGCACCACTGCAGGCCGTCATCCATGCGCTTGATGTGGTCAAACACGGAGACATGCGACAGCCAGACCACGCCGATGAGCAGGTAGGAC
Organism: Thermomicrobiales bacterium; assembly: GCA_034431475.1. GTDB lineage: Bacteria > Chloroflexota > Chloroflexia > Thermomicrobiales > UBA6265 > JACCXM01. Next base: position 100,783 of record DAOUDE010000069.1, read on the forward strand.
GCCAGGTAGGCGACGTACGCCGGCCAGTGGCCGGCGAGCTGCTGGCGCAGTTCTCCGGGCCGCCAATCCGGCAGCATGAGATCGAGCACGAGCAGCGTGCTGATGATGGCGAAAACGCCGTCGCTGAGCGCCATTGCGCGGCCCGGTTTGCGTAATGGCGGTGGGGGCGCCGCCAGAGGCGGTGCAGGGGCAGTGTCTGTTGCCCGCGTGTCGCGGCGGTCGCCAGTGCGCGCCGAAGCGCTCGTGCCTTCGCTCTCCATGCGGCGTGTCCTTTCGCACGGCGGCGTTGCTGGGCCGCCGCGCTCAAGGTTGTGCGCGCAAGGTGAGTGCCACCTGGCGAGATCCGCCGCGCCAGTGTCAGCCTGCGGCCGCGCCGATCTCCCCTTCCGCCAGCGTGGGATCGCCGATGAAGAAGGTGTAGTCGTTGGCTTTCAGCCACTCGCCCGCCACGCGGGTTGATTCTGCCGTGCCCGCCTCGTCGTCGAAGATGGTGATGTACGCCTGGCCGCCGGTTGCGGCGTCAGCACTGCCGAAGTAGGCGACAAACCCGGGGATCGCCTCCACCAGCGGCACGTAGCCCTCCGCGATCAGGCGCATCACCTCATCCACCTCCCAATCCGGGCTTGGTTGCCGCAGGCGGATGAGGACGTGCTTGCCCAGCAGGTCGCCAGCAGGCGCCGCGGTCGCGACCCCAATGACACCGTTGTGGACGGCTGGGTCCCCCTCGAAGACATCCGGGATATTCGCTTTCACCCATTCGCCGGCAATGCGGTTCGATTCCGCCACCCCGGCTTCGTCCGCGAAGACGCCGATGGAGAAGAGTGCGCGCGTCTCGGGGTTGGCTGCGGCAACGTACAGCGCCTGCCCCGAGAGCGCCGCGACCAGGGGCACAAACCCCTCCTGGATCTGGGCCAGCACGGCATCGGTCTCGTGGCCTTCCTTCACTGTCCTGATCCGGATGACCACCTGCTGCCCCATCAGCCCGGCCCCTGCGCCGGGCGATGCCGCCGGGCTGGCCTCCTGCGCAGCGGCCAGCCGCTGGTTGCCCAGCGCGGCCGTCACCAGCAGGAACCCTCCGCCCGCTGCCTTCAGCAAGGACCGGCGTGTCGCCAGGTCTGCGGCAGCTCTCGGGAACCCTTCGTGTTCGCTCATCGGGTCTTCACCTTCCGCATTGGCGCCAGCCCCACCGTCACCTGATCGACACCCGGCGCTTCACCGTAGTTTGCTCCCGAGGGCAGCATCGCGCATCTATCCAATGACGTATTTCCAGCGCGCAGCATCGGCTCGGGCGCAAAAAGGATATTGACGACTTTCGATATAGGGGCTATGCTGACGGCGTCACGAGGAGTATGCCGTGCCGGTCACCCAGGAACATCCCGAGATCACCATCACTGCGGAGCCATGCTGCGTTGCACCTGGGCCACCCACGGTCGATCAGGCCGACGCCGCGACCTACGCCACGTGGTTCAAGGCGCTGGCCGACCCGACCCGCATCCGCATCCTGAACCTGCTTGCCCAGAGCGATGAGCCCGTTTGCGTCTGCGATATCGTGACGCACTTCCCGCTTGGGCAACCCACGGTTTCTCACCATCTCAAGGTGCTGCGCGAGGTGCGCTTCGTTGTCGCCGAGCGGCGCGGCACCTTCATGCACTACCGGGTGAACTACGCCTGCCTGGCTGCCTTCCCCGAGGCGGCTCGCCGCATTCTCAACGTCTGATCAACGAAGTACCTGAAAGGAGGTCTGGCCAAAATCGGGATCACATCGACGCATTTATCGAATATCGTCAATGATCAATGCAGGAGCATGCCAGATGAGCGAACGCACCGTTGTCCCAGATGATCTTCGTGAGACCGTACGGGTGAAATATGCGGCCCGCGCCCAGCAGGTGACGGAGCAGGCCAGCGGCTGTTGCGAGCCAGGCTGTTGCGGCAGGGCCTCCGCCAGCGATCCCATCACGGGCGATCTTTACTCTCCAGGTGAAGCAGCCACGATCCCGCTCCAGGCGCTGCAGGCGTCGCTGGGATGCGGCAACCCCACAGCTTTGGCCGAACTCAAGCCCGGCGAAACCGTGCTCGATCTCGGCAGCGGCGGCGGCATCGATGTCCTGCTCTCCGCACGGCGGGTCGGCCCTACCGGCTTTGCCTACGGGTTGGACATGACCGACGAGATGCTGGCCCTGGCCGAGCAGAACCGGCAGCAGGCCGGCGCGCAGAACGTGCAGTTCCTGAAGGGGCAGATCGAGGCGATCCCGCTACCGGATGCCGCCGTGGATGTCATCATCTCGAACTGCGTCATCAACCTCGCTGCCGACAAACGCCAGGTCCTGCGCGAGGCGTACCGCGTGCTGCGCCCCGGTGGCCGCTTCGCTGTCTCCGACGTGGTGGCCCAGGGCGCACTACCCGCCGACCTGCGGGCGGATATGGAAGCCTGGGTCGGGTGCGTGGCCGGCGCCCTGGAGGAGCGGGAGTACCGGGACCTGCTGACGGAGGCAGGCTTCCGGGACGTGACCGTGGAGGTCACGCGCGTCTATGACCCGCGCGATCTTGCGGAAAGCACCGGCAGCGGCGCAGCCTGCTGCGGCACCCCGGAGGAGTGGGACCACTCCGCATACGGCCGGTTCGCCGCATCAGGTGGCCGGCTGGTGAGCGCCTTCATCCGGGCCACCCGGGGCGAGTGACGCCCACCAACGGCATCAAGCCGGGCGAATCTGCGCGATCACCTCGTCGGCCAACCGCGTAGGCATGCCGGGCACGAAGGGGCGCTGCATGATCAGCACGACGTGGGTAGCCCCGGCATCGACAAAGCCCTGCACCTCGCGCACGGCGCGCGGGAGATCGTTGAAGTCGATGCGGTACTGGGTGGAAAGTTCGATTTCGTCCGGGTTGCGCCCCACCTCGGCGCAGTGCCGGTGCAGCACGTTGACCTTGTGCCGGAACGTCTCCAGATCACCCCCGGCAAAGTTCCACAGATCCGCCTGCCGTGCCACCACGCGCAGCGTCAGTTGCTCGCCCCCGCCGCCGATGAGGATGGGCGGGTGCGGCTGCTGCACCGGCCTGGGGTCCACGCGCGCCTCGCGCACCTGGTAGTAGCGGCCCTCGAAGGTGACCGCCTCCTCTGTCCAGAGCCGCCGCGCGATGATGATCCCCTCCTCCATGCGCCGGATGCGCTCGCCCGGCGGAGGCAAGGGGATGTTGCGGCTCTCGTGCTCATAGACCGTCCAGCCCGCGCCCATGCCGTAGTCCACGCGGCCCCCGGAGATGACATCGGCGTGGGCCGCGATCTGGGCGTGCATCGCGGGATCGCGGTAGGTGTTGCAGCCGGTCATCAGGCCCAGGCGCAGCCGCGTGGTCTGCGTGGCCAGCGCCGTCAGCAGTGTCCAGGCTTCGAAGCAGGGGCCGACCATCGCCGGGCCGGCGGCGGCCTGGGTATCGACCGGGTTCAGGTGGTCAAAGAGCCAGCCGTGCTCGAAGGCGGGGATGGTGTCCGCCTCCTGCCAGACGGCGAGCAGATCTGCGTAGCTGGTGTGCTGCTGGGGGGTCTTGAAGCCGAATCGCAGGCGTCGCACGTGGCGTTCTCTCCCTCGTGAGCAGGCAGTGGGGAGCCGCTGCCCCGGTCAGATAGCGCCCACGATAACCAATCAGGGAGAGGCCGTACAGCGCCAATCGCGCTCAGGTGCTCCCGGGCGCAGGCCCGAAGTCGTCCAGTTCCAGCGATTCGATGAGCGCCCGGAACGCGGCTGGTGGCTCGGGCCGCGCCGCGGCCACAGGTGGCAGCGCCGGGGTTGCCAGCGGAGTCTCCACCTCGGCGTCGCCCAGCCGCATCAGCGGCACCCGCGCCAGATCCTCCGCCGACATGCGCAGCGGCAGGTGGTTGCGGCTGGCCAGCGCCACGCCGTCGGCGAAGTGCGCGGGCAGCATGACCTCCCCCTGCGGGCCAGCGATCTGCAGCGACGCGCGCAGCACGTCGTCCGGACCAACGTGGAGGTGAACGGCGACGAGCTGCGCAGAGAGCGCGGCCACCAGCGTCTCGACCAGGCGATGCAGGCGGCGCGGGGCGCGGCTGGCATCGCTGGTGTGGGGTGTTGCGGCAAAGGCGGTGGCGTCGTCCGTGGTCATGGCCACGATGAAGGCGCGGCCATCATCGGTACGCAACGCGAGCACCGGGTGACCATGCTGGGAGCACCACTGCACCGCGTGCACGCTGAGGTCAGGCATGGGCTGGGGTGTCCTTTCCCCGCAGGGGGGAAGCTGTGGGGCGGTAATTCCGACTTGAGTAGTCGGATATAGCGCAAGCCTATCCAGCTTGGCGCGGTGTGTCAAGCAGGAGCGGGCGCGGCGTGGGCCGCCATGGCTGGGTGTTTGCGCCCCACCCCTTCAAGACCATGCAGCCGACACAGAAGAGCCGCTGCTGCATCATAGGCCGACCACGTCTGCCTGATCACATGTGCCATCCTGCGCCTGCGGGCGCAGGATCTTGCCCTGACCGCACACGTAGGGCAGCCCATCGCACCCAGCCCGTCACGCTGTCACAGCCCACCCTCAGGTGTCATCTCGGTTACCCACCGGTTACCCTTCCCCCGCCCACCCTCAGGTGTCATCCTGAGCGAAGCCGAAGGATCTCGTTCCCTGGCCGCGACGGTACGAGGTCGCCACCCACGCTCGGGGCGGGCAGCGTTCTGCGCTGGCGTGTGGCGGGAGGTCCTTCGACTTCGCTCAGGACGACACCTGGAGGAGCGCGCCATCTCGTCCCGCGTTGGTTGGGGACGCGAGGTCCCTCGACTCCGCTCGGGACGACACCGGGAGGGAATTGACACCTCACACCAACGCGGTCGGAGGCGAGAGCCCTCGATGCCACTCAAGGCGACGCGGGAAAGTGGTCACCCCTGCTGGCGAGATCCGGATGAGTAGCAACGGCCCAGGCGGCTCCGGCACGGTCCCGCTCGCCAGCAGGTTGCGCCTGCGCTTAGACTGACCGCGACCAGGTACGCACGCTCCACATCGGCATCACACCGGCTTCCCGGCAAGGAGTGTCATGCGTCCCCTCGAATGGTGCCTCGTTCTCGCGTTTCTCCCGCTGATTCTGCTCGCATTTGGTCCACCCGCGTGGCGCAGGTATTGGCGTCCGCTGAGTGTCATCCCCGCTCTGGTCGCCCTCCTCCAGGTCGTGCGGGAGGGATGGCGCTGGCAGCTTGTCCCACTCTACCTGTTGGCTCTCGTGCTGCCGGCCATTGCCCTTCTGGCCCGCAACTACCAGCCAGCGCGCTGGCTGCGCTGGGTCGGCGGCCTGACGATCCTGGGCATCGTGGCCGGGTCGGTCTTCGTGGCGGGGTACGCCCTGCCGGTGATCTCCTTGCCCACGCCAACGGGGCCCCACGCCGTCGGCGTGGTGGACCGCGAACTGGTGGATCCGGCGCGCGGCCGCCGCCTCATGGCCACCGTCTGGTACCCGGCCGCCGCGCCGGGCGCGCCAGCGCCACTGACCCACCACCCCGATCAGCTCATGGCGGGCCTGGCGCACCTGACCGGGTTGCCGGGTCTCGTGTTCCAGCACCTGCGCTACATCGACGTGACGGCGAGCGACGGCGCGCCGATCCTGGCCGGCGCGCAGCCCTTCCCCGTGCTCGTCTTCTCCCACGGCCTCGTCGGGACGCGGCTGCAGAACGCCTCCATGCTGCAGGAGTTGGCCAGTTGGGGCTACGTGGTGCTGGCGCTCGATCACACCGACGCGGCGGCGGTGACGGTGTTCCCGGACGGCGAGACGCGCTTCTACGATCCCGCCCGCTTCGGCCTCGCCACGGATGACGCGCCCAGCAAGGCGTCCGTTGAAACCGACATGTTCCCGGTCTGGGTCGCGGACCAGCGCTTCGCATTCGACACGCTGGAAGACTGGGCTGAGCGCGATCCCGTCTTTGCGGGGAAACTCGACCTCGCGCAGCTCGGCGCGTTTGGTCACTCTTTCGGCGGGGCGACCGCGCTGGAGGTGTGCCGCGTGGATGCCCGCTGCCAGGCCGCCGCCGACCTGGATGGCGGCCTCTACGGCGCGCTGCGGCACGAGCCCGCTGTGCGCCCCGCGCTGCTCATGACCTCCACCAGCAGCGCCGACAACCCGGAGGCGATGGCGGGCTGGGACGGGTTACTGGCACGCGCGGAGGCCCCGGCGCGCTGGCTGGCGCTCCCTGGCAGCAGCCATCTCTCCTTCACCGACATGGAACTGCTCTCGCCACTGTTGCCGCCCGCCGGGTTCGAGCCCCGCGCCGGGCTGGCCCAGGTCACCCACGACCTGCGCGTGTTCTTCGACCAGTATCTCCGCGAGAGGGTGGACCCGGGCGGCTACGCGCTGCCCGGTATCCGGCCGTAGCGAGGCCGCGCCCTGCCCCTCGCCCTGCGCACCGCTGGCAGGGGGCGGAACTGGGCGAATGCCGGGGGTTTCCCGCAAAAGGTCCTCACCCCCAACCCCTCTCCCGATGCGCGGCTGACTGGGGTAGGTGATTCACGGAGCGTTGGTGGAGACGGTTTGACCCTCACCCCAACCCCTCGCCCTGTGCGCAGGGCGAGGGGCTTATCGTCGACCTGAGAGCCGCTGCGGGGCTCTGAATCGCCAGCATTCTCCAATGCCTACCCCAGTCAGCCGAAGCACTTGCGCGGGAGAGGGGTGTGTTGCCCCTGGATGTCAGGCCAGACCTGGCGCATTTACGCCAGGCTTCCACCAACGCGTCGCCCAGCGGCTCCCCTCTCCCGCGCATCGGGAGAGGGGTTGGGGGTGAGGGCTTCCAGCCGCGAGCCCAGCCTCGACCCGGATACCGCCCCCGGTCATCCGGCGCACCGGGGACGTGCGCTTGACCGCTACCCCACCTCGGCAGTGCTCAATAGCTCCGGCCGGAACAGCCGGGCGTCCATCAGCTTCGGCCCGGCCTCGGGGATGAGCGGCGCAAAGGCCATGTGGGCCAGGATGTCCCGCGCGATCTCGACGCCCGGCGCAATCTCGGTCAGCAGCAGGCCCTCCGGCGTGGCCCGGAAGACCGCCCGCTCGGTGACGTACTGGATATCCTGGCCCCGGCTGAGGCCGTACTGCGCGTTGTAGGTGACCTGCTCGATGCGCTCGCGGAACTTGTGGTGCTTCCCCTCGCGCAGGATGCGCAGCTTGCCGTCAACGACGTCCACCTGCAGGCCACCGGCGGTGAACGTGGAGCAGAATACGAGCTTCTTCGCATTCTGCGAGATGTTGACGAAGCCTCCCGTGCCAATCAGCTTGTCGCCCAGCTTGCTGACGTTGACGTTGCCGCTGGCATCGACTTCGCCGCAGCCGAGGCAACTCACATCCAGCCCGCCGCCATCGTAGAAATCGAACTGGTACGGCTGATCGACAAACGCCGTGGGGTTGTACGAGACGCCGAAAATGACGCCCTTGGCGGGCATGCCGCCGATCACCCCCTGTTCGACGGTGAGCGTGATCTGATCGACAAACCCCTCCTCCACCGCCACCGCCGCCACGCCGTCGGCCATGCCGACGCCAAGGTTGACGACGGCGCCCGCGAAGAGCTCCTGGTAGGCGCGGCGCGCCACGATCTTGCGCTCGTTCAGCGGCATCGGCTCCACGCGGTGCAGGGGGGTGTGCAGGCGGCCACTGAAGGAGGGGTTGTATTCCTCCTCCACCGTCTGCCATTGCCCAGGGTGGATGACGATGGCATCGACCAGGAAGCCGGGCACCACGACCTGTTGCGCGGGCAGGCTGCCTGCCGCCGCCAGCCGCTTGGCCTGCGCGATCACCTTGCCGCCCACGTTGTGGGCGGCCTGCGCCACCGCCAGCACCTCCAGCCGCGCGCCCTCCTCCTCGATGCTGAGATTCCCCGCCTCGTCTATGGTGGTGCCGCGAATGAAGGCGACATCGATCGGAAAGGGCTTGTAGAGCAACCACTCGCGGTCGTGGATCGTGATCACCTCGACCAGGTCCTCGTGCGTGACGTCGTTGAGGCGGCCACCCTGGTTGCGGGGGTCGATGAAGGTGTGCAGCCCGACGTGCGTGATCAGCCCCGGCCGGCCGGAGGCAATTTCCCGGAAGAGCTGGGACATGACGCCCTGCGGGAAGTTGTAGGCCTCGAAGCGGCTCTCCTGGGCCATGCGTCCCATCTCCGGCGCCATGGCCCAGTTGCCCGCCACTACCCGCTTGATCAACCCCTCCAGGGCGATCATGCCGAGGCCGCCATCGGCCTTGTTGCCGATCCCGGTGCAATGAATCAGGGTCAGGTCACGCGGACGGCCGGTATCCAGGAAGCGCTCGCGCAGGCCGCGCAGCAGCAGATCCGGCTCCAGCAGTCCACCGCCGGAGCCCTCCACCACCAGCGTACCGTGCTCCGGAATGAGCTCCGCCGCTTCAACCGCGCTGAGGATCGGCTTGCGCATGTGAGTTCGTCCCGCTCCATCGCTTGACGCTGTCGATCTCCAATGTCCCAGTGTGTGGGAGAGGGATTGGCCATGAGGGCGCTATGCCGCCCGCAGCCCGAACTTCTCCTCCGCCAGCCCGATGATGTGCTTGCCGATGGGGATCGCCGAGGTGGCCGCGGGCGAGGGCGCGTTCAGGACGTGGATCGTGCGCGCCGTCTCCCCGATCAGGAAATCGTGGACCATCGTGCCGTCCGGCAGCACCGCCTGCGCCCGCACGCCCGCGCGGTACGGCTGCAGGTCATCCAGCTCCAGTTCCGGGCAGTAGCGCTGGCAGAGCGCCAGGTAGCGCGCCTTCACCAGCGCCCCGGCCATCTCTTGCACACCCGACTTCAGGTTCGCCGCGATCACCTTGCGGAAGCCGGAGTAGCGCGCCATTTCCAGCAGGTCGGTCACATTAACATCGCCGAAGGTGTACCCCTCGCGCGCAAAGGCCAGCACGGCATTCGGGCCAACAGTGACATAGCCGCCGATCATTCGCGTCAGGTGAACCCCCAGGAAGGGCAGCTCCGGGTCCGGAATGGGATAGATCAGCGCCTGTACGATGTCGTTCTTGTCCGCACCCAGGCGGTAGTACTCGCCCCGGAAGGGCACGATGCGGAAGTCGGTCTCTACCCCGGCCATGCGCGCCAGGCGGTCGGCCTGCAGGCCCGCCGCGCTGATCACCTGCCGCGCCCGCACGCGCTCGCGCGCGGTCTCCAGCACGACCCCGGAGGGCGCTTCCTCGATGTGCAGCACTTCGGTGTTGGTCAGGATCGCGCCGCCTCGCTCCCGCACCACATCGGCCATGGCGCGGGCAACGCGCCCGTAATCGACGATGCCGGTGGTGGGGGACCACAGCCCGCCCAGGCTGCGGATGCGCGGCTCGCGCCGGGCCACTTCCATCTGGTCCAGCTTCTCGATGACGATGCCGTTCTGCTTCGCGCGCTCGAAGAGGGCGTCCATACGCGGCAATTCATCGCGGTCGGTGGCCACTAGCAGCTTGCCGCACTGCTCGTAGGGGATGCCGTGCTCGTCGCAGAATCGCTCGGTGGCGACCACGCCCTCCCGGCAGAAGCGCGCCTTCAGGCTGCCCGGCGCGTAATAGACCCCGGCGTGGATCACCCCACTGTTGCGCCCGGTCTGGTGGCAGGCCAGCTCCGGCTCCTTCTCCAGCACCGCCACGCTCATGCCGGGGTACCGCTCGGTCAACGGCATCGCCGTCGATAGCACGCCGATGCCGCCGCCAATCACCGCCACCTCCAAATCAGCCACACCGTGTCCTGTTCCTGCACGTGCCCCACCCACACCTCAGGCAAGGTGTTGTAGCCGGGACAGGGGAGG
>DAOUDE010000070.1:0-15363 GCA_034431475.1 Thermomicrobiales bacterium
GACGCACGCTAAACCAAAACTCCTATCCCATCAAGGGCCAATGCAATAACCCTCCAGCTTTGACCTGATCAGACGGGGCGAAAGCATATCCAGAGCGGTGGCCTATTGATCTATGACGCTATCAGTCCTCCGTTGCGCCGCTCAATAGGAACGCTGGAGGCCGAGCATCGAGTCCAGGTCAAGCACTGACGAATTGCTCGAGGTCTTTCTGGGCAGGACTCGGTGTGGAAGCTGGTTCATTCCCCCAGACGCGGTCAAGAGTGGCCTGAATTTTCTCCTCGAAGCGGCTGATCAACTTTCGGTTAGCTTCGACAATTACCTGCTCAGTCCCGATTTCCCCCGCAATCTCTTGCTGTTCCTCAAATTGGGGCAGGAAGATGCGGTACTCAAGAATTTCTCTAGGGGCGATGTTTCCTTGGGCTCCACCTCCTGCCGTTCTCTGACAATACTTGTAGAAGGCTTCGCTGCTAAGCTGGAGAAACAGATAGGGCTGGTAAGCACATGGCTTAGCTCTTAAGGCTCCTACTCGCTGATTAAGGAGCAGCCCTGGCTCTTCTACAACAGCAACTTTGCCAACTGTGGCGCCTGTCATCGCAATCACTATGTCACCGACGTGCAAATCAAACCGGCTCAGATCTTCCGTGTAGATATGGAATTGCGCATCGGCTAAATGCAAACGTGAGTCCCTACCAATATTGCCAATCTTGACGACTGGACGGTAGTTGCTATCAACTGGACTTGAAATCATGTCTGCACTCTTGAAGGCATAACCGTTGGTTAGGTCAGCCACATCTTTGAGTGCAACTGAAGGCCAATCTGGCCCAATAGGAATATGCGGCCGGTAGTTCTCGACCACCGCGCGGGCGCCGTCGATGACGCGCTGGTAGCCCTCGATCTCCGCCACGATCTCCCGCTGCACGTCCAGCGGCGGGAGGGGGATGTGATGAGCCTCCACCGTTGTTTTTCGCATTGACGGTGGACTGGAACTACTGGCCCATTGTGAGATGTCGATTGTCCGAACTAGCTCAAGAAGAAATGCTGACAGAATCTGTTCACTAGGCACAATACCCATTACGTTGTTGTCAAACGTAGATTCGGTTGTGAGTACGCGCTTCTTGTTCGTTGCAATAGCCGCCCCAATCTTGGGGAAGATAATTGTTCCCGCAGGGAAGGCTTTCGCACCCAATTTCTTCAGCACGGTTCGTGACACCGTATTGTTCCAGGTCACAATGAATGTCTCATTCCCCGGCAAATTCATGTCGCTGACCTTTAAGAATGGAATCTCTTCGTCAAGCTTGCCCTGCTCCACCAATGGGAAGCCAAAACCACTCACCACTTCGGCCACATCAGAAATTGCCACGAATGGATAGCTCGATGATCTCGCGTCAGTGTGTGTGTACCGCTCTCCACTCAGGTTGTAATCACCGATTGCCGCGATCTTTTCTTTGGGAACGATCTGACCGGTGGTAAGCATCAGGTCGTCCACTGGCGCACTGATTCGGAGTGCGCCCAGATAGGCCGCAATCTCTGTCTGCATCTGTGGCAGATCGTTCTTCGCGATCTCTCGTCTCTGCGCGCCGAGGCCGAAGCCGTCATTCTCCACCTTGAAGAACGCGACACTGCTGGAATGCTTCGCCAACCCCTTGTCGAGAATGAGGATTGAGGTCTTGACCCCGGAGTAGGGGTTGAACACCCCCGCCGGCAGCGAGATCACCGCCACCAGCGACTCCTCGACCAGCAACTTGCGCAACTGCTTGTAGGCAGTCTGGCTCTGGAAGATGATCCCCTCGGGCACGATGATCCCGGCCCGCCCCTGTGCGGTCAGGTGCTCGTGGATGTAGTCCACGAAGAGCACTTCGCTGCGCTTCGACTGCACGGTAAAGCGCGTGTGCGGGATGATGCCGCCCTTCGGCGACATGAAGGGTGGGTTGGCCAGGATCACGCCGGCGTACTCGCTCCAGCGCTCCTCGCTAGTCAGCGTGTCGTACTCGTGGATCTGTGGGTCGGGGAAGTGGTGCAGGTAGAGGTTCACCAGCGACAGCCGCACCATGTCGGGCGAGATGTCGTAGCCGACGAAGCTCCGGGCTATGCGCTCGCGGTCATCCGGCGTCAGGGTGCTGTTCCCGTCCGCATCCTGGTTGGCCGCCAGGATGTGCTTGTAGGCCGAGATCAGGAAGCCCGCCGTACCGCAGGCGGGATCGAGGATCTTCTCGCCCTTCTGCGGGTCGATGATCTCCACGATGAAGTCGATGATGTGGCGGGGCGTGCGGAACTGCCCGGCATCCCCCTGCGATCCCATCACCGAGAGCAGGTACTCGAAGGCGTCGCCCAGGCGCTCGCTGTGGTCGTAGCTGAACTCGTCGATTGTCTTCAGGAAGAGACGCAGCGTCTCGGGGTCGCGGTAGGGCAGGTACGCGTTCTTGAAAATCTCGCGGAAGAGCGTCGGGATGTTCGGGTTCTCCGGCATCCGCTGGATCGCCTCGGCGTAGAGGTTCAGCGTCTCATGCCCGCCCAGGCCGGAGCGCATCAGCCTCGCCCAGCCGTACTTCGCGAAGTCGCCGCTGAAGAACCGCCGCTCTCCCCCAAGTTCTTCTGATTCCGCGTCCAGGTCGTCCATGAACTTGTAGATCAGGGCGATGGTGATCTGCTCGACCTGCGACTTCGGATCGGGCAGCTTGCCGACCAGAATGTCGCGGGCCGTATCGATCCGGCGCTTCGTATCTGCGTCGAGCATGGGCTGAACGAACTCCTCTAGCGGGCGAACTGGTTGAGGGACACGTAGTCCTTCACATACTCCGGCACCAGCGCGCGGTACGGCGCGGGCACGGCTTTGTAGTCGCGGGTGGAGAAGGCGGCGTTCGTCGCCAGCTCCGTCAGGTGGCGGCTCTCGATGGTGTGGCGCAGGCGGTCACTCGTCACGTACGCCTTGAAGAACTGGCGGATAGCGGGGATGTCCTTCGGCTCCGTTGGCGTGTGGTCGGCCAGGAACTTGGCGAACTCCTCGTCCAGGAGCTGATCGCGGGACTTGAAGCCTGGAATGAGGCCAAAGCTCTTCTCCAGCAGTTCGCGCAGGGAGATGCGGCGGTCGGCGCCCACGGCCTTGCGCAGCTTCGGCAGGGTGAAGAACTCGCTTGGCTTGTCCAGCACCTCGCGCTGCACGATATCGACCGCCCGTTCCCAGTCGCCCGCCTCCACGGCAGCCGCGACATTCGTGTTCTCCCGCACCGTGTCCTCGAACTTCTCGAAGAACATGCGGTCGATGCGCATACCGTCGAAGCCGATCTTCGCTTCCTTGATGGATGAGATGAGGTCCGTCCCAGTGTGGTCGTACTGGTCGATGTACACCACCGGACGCGGCTCGACAGGGTCGATCTTCTCTGGCTTGGGCAAGCGGGGAAGCTTCAGCACCTCGTCGTAGTTGAACTCTTCCTCGAAGAATTCGCAGTTCGCGAAGAAGTCGAAGAGCTTGAAGGTGCTCTTCTCCGGCTCAGTGACGACCTCCCGCAGGCTGCCATCGAGCAACTCGGTCAGGAAGCTGTGCTTCCGCGTGCCCCGCCCCTTGATCTGGATGAACTCGGTCGGCGAAAAGATCGGGCGAAAGAGGCCGAGGTTGAGGATGTCCGGGCAGTCGTAGCCGGTGGTCATCATCCCGACCGTGACGCAGACTCGCGCCTTGCTGGTGCGGTACTCCGGCAGGAAGTTTGCCGAACCAAGCAGGTTGTTGTTCCGGAAGTTGATCGTGAACTGCTGGGCGTCGGCCACCTGCGAGGTCACCTGCACCGCGAAGTCCGACTGATACTTGCCGGGGAACATACGGTCGGCCATCTGGTTCAGGATATTGGTCAGCTTCGCCGCGTGGTTCTGGCTGACCGCGAACACGATCGACTTGCCGATCTCGCCGCTGACCGGGTCGCGCAGGGCGTGCTCCAGAAAGGTCTTGCAGAGCAGTTCGTTCGTGGGGTCGGAGAAGAAGCTTTTCTCGAATTCCCGGTGTCCGAAGATACCCTCCTTCTCCTCTCCTTCCTCCTCATACGAGACGACAAAACCCTCGTCGGAGAGGAGTTCAGCGGTGACCTCCGTGCGGGCATCCACCACCGTCGGGTTGATCAGGTGGCCATCGCGCACGCCGTCCAGCAGCGAGTAGCGGAAGGTAGGCTGCCCCTGCTCGCAGCCAAAGGTGCGGTAGGTGTCCAGCAGCAGGCGGCGTTCCATCTCGCGCGGATCACGGGTGGTGGGATTCGCGGCGTTGTACTGCTTCAGGTAGTCGCGCGGGGTGGCGGTCAGCCCCAGCTTGTAGCCCACGAAGTAGTCGAAGACTGCCCGCGCGTTGCCGCCGATGGAGCGGTGCGCCTCATCGGAGATCACCAGGTCGAAGTCAGTTGGCGAGAAGAGGCGCTGGTACTTGTTGTCGAAGAGGAGCGATTGCACCGTCGTGACGACGATCTCCGCCTTCGTCCAGTCGTCGCGCTGTTCCTTGTAGATCACGGTCGTGAAGTCGTTCGACAGGTACGCGACGAAGTCCTTGCGTGCCTGCTCCTCCAGTTCCAGGCGATCCACCAGGAAGAGCACGCGCTGCGCATTGTTCGTCCGCAGGAAGAGCTTGATGACGGCGGCGGCCGTCAGCGTCTTGCCGGTCCCGGTCGCCATCTCGAACAGGAAGCGATCCCTCCCCTCGGCGACAGCTTCCTGCAGCGCATGGACCGCCTTGAGTTGGTAAGGGCGCAGAAAGCGGAGCTTGTTCGCCTGGATGAAACCGGGCCGCTCGGCCTCGTTCATCCAGGCGGCCTCGGTCCGGTAGGTCGGCCGCTGGGTGAGCACGATGTAGTCGGCCTCAACGTCCTCTTCGACCAGGCGGCGGGGATTGGGTTTGGCCTTGTGATACGTCGTGATCGAGTCAGGCGTCAGAAACGCCGTGATGACGTGTGGGTCGCCCCGCTCCAGGTCCCAGAGGTAGTGCAGGTTCCCATTGGAGAGAATCACGAAGCGTGCGTTCAGGGATTTGGCGTACTTGCGAGCCTGCTCCTTGCCGGCAAGCGGGTGCTTGTCCTCGGATTTCGCTTCCAGCACCACGAGCGGGAAGCCCCGGGCATCGAGCAGCAGGAAATCCACGAAGCCCTTGCCCGCTTTCTCGAAGTCGTTCCCCAGATCGTCAAGCTGTTGGCTGGTGAGGTTAACGCTGGGTTCTAGCTGAATATTGGCCGGCTTCCCACCCTTGAGGAAGAATCGCCAGCCCGCATCCTCCAGCAGCTTGTTGATCTTGATGCGAGCGGTGGCTTCTTTCGTCGACAACGTTGTCTCCGGGCGGTGAGAGCACGATTACGCTACGCGCGTTCAATTTGGATGTTGATCATTCTACGTGAACTTGGAGTGGGCTTTCGTATCAGTCGGTTCTGACATTGGTTCACTGCCCAATGTGCGATAATGAGGGAATACAGCCTATTTCAATCTGTTGGAAAGACGGCGATGGATTCACTCCTCTTGACACGCATGTCGATGGCTGGATGGCTGCTGGCCGCCACCATTCTTTGGTCAATCTGGGGATCAAGCAGTCCCTACTGGAATCGGCTGGAAACGCTGATCAGTGATCTCATGGCACCCGATGCATCGACTGCAGCTATTGCAGTGCTAGGTGTCGTTGTTGGACTTACTGGCCCTCCAGCGATTGGCTTTCTGATCGAGCGCACCGTTTCAGTCTGCGCGACCTACGGGGCTCGTCTACTCAGATTTATTCGAAGGATCCCACGTGGGTCGCGGGTCTTTGGTACTGACCCCACCAGCTTCCTTTTGTATGCGGAAGATGCCATTGCTGACCCTGGCAATCCTTACTTGGACCTAGATGACCGTTCATTCTTTCGACTGTTCTTTCTGAACAAGGAAAACGAAGCAGTCATCAAGTATCGCGATATGCGTCGAACTCAATTCTTCACGTCGAGCACTTCCCTCGTTGCGATACTCATCGGTCTATGGATTGCCTCAACGCAAGTTGATGTTTGGACCTCCGGCCGAACCTATGTAATTCTCCTCATCGTGGTCGTGCTCCTCATTCACGCATCTCTCAATTACCGGTGGATGCGCAATCTAGAGGTGGCGTGGATGCAGGTGTATGGCTGGAGTGCGGTTGCAAATTCGCCGATAGGCATTCAATCGAAAACGGGGGCATGCAGATTTCCCGAAAGTGGAATGCCGCGAATCCAAAGCATCGGAGCGCGCGCTAAGGTCAGAATTGATAACCGGATGACGCGCGTCCTGAGACTAGATTCCTAGGCAATGCCTTTCGGTATCGCGCCGCAATTGGGGTTTGGTGGTCGCAGGCGCCTTACAAGCGCTGGAAGAGCCCCCCTTAATGGAAGACGAACTCAAAGAAGTCCTGGAAAAGCGGAGCGGAGAACGGCTGCGACTTCCGTCGCCATTGCCTGAGCAGCCCTCGACCAGCGTATTGATTGGCAACCCTAAGCACCGGCCCGAGCTCTATCTCACCGACGATCGTCGCCTTGGATTACCAGCACACGTCGTCGGTGCAGCGTTGGGTAACAGCGGGGCGAGCGTATTGCCGTGATCAGTGTGAACACTGTGGCGGCCAGCCGCGAGCCAAATTGACAGCAAGGTGGCGCCTCGCTAGATTCCGGTCACGTCACATCTCACGGTAGACCGCCGATTCCTCACAATGCCGCCTTGCAGCCAGGGAGATCGCCACCATGGACCGTGCCCACGATACAGACGTCTTCAACCGTCTTGTTCGTCCGTCAGGATCCCGGCGGTACCTGATGGTGTCTGCCCTGACCGCGATGGTGCTTGGCGGCAATGCGCCCCACGCGACACAGGCCGGGAACCGGAAAAAGAAGAAGCAAAAACACAAGAAGCAGGAAGAGCAGGTTCCGGGGTATGCCCTGTGGGAAGGGCGCTGGAATACGACGCTCAGCAACGGCGTCAAGGGCGTTGCCACGTTCTCCGAGCCCGATCCCTTGTTTGGCGCGATCAATGGCGTCTACACCAATAGCGTAGGGTCAGGCCGCTTCAACTGTTTCGTTACCGGGGAGCAGGGGGAATCCCTGCGCTGTGAGTACGAGCAGGACAGCGATGGCACATCTGGCGGGTTCAGTATCACCCTGACCAGCAAGAACCGCTGGTTCGGCAACTACTTCACGGATACCGGCGGCAGTGGCACCTGGGAAGGGGTGCCCCGCTAGCACGCTCCACCACGCGGCCCGTCACAAGATCATCGATTGAGGGTGTGTCGCGACGAGCGAACGAGAGTCGCCTTGCGCCAAATGGCGGGCCGCACCTTCCAGGGCCTCCTTGCCCTGGCTGCGTCTCACGCTGGAGCGTGCCGGTGAGCCGAGGGCACGATGACCTGCCGGTGAGCGCGGCGCTGACGGCGCGGCTGGAGCGGGTGGATTGGCGGGAGCGGGTGGCGCGGGGGGAGTGAGCGGGGACCCGTCAGGCGGACTATCGGTACTGTGCGCAGAACCTTGTCAAGCCAGTGTCCTACGTAGCTCAGGTGGAGATCCACGGATCCAGATTGGCGACAATGCAATTGTCGATGCGGACCTGATGCTGTGGCGCTCTGGTTCGTTATAGTGATCTCCGCAGTTCAGACTCGGTATCCCTTTCCTGGACGCCTGGGCTTGCCTCCCACGCGCCACGGGTTCATCATCGAGCGAGGTGCCGGGCGATGTCGCGCAGTGTGTCTCCGGAATCATCGCGGGAAGGACCGCCCGAGATCATCCACCTGGCGCTCGAGCGCCACAGCGAACCCCGGGCCTTCCCGCGGCCGCGCACGTCGTTTGTCGGGAGAGAACACGAGATCGAGCGCGTCCAGGCGCTCCTGCGCCGCGATGACGTGCGGCTCATCACCCTGACGGGACCTGGCGGCGTTGGCAAAACACGCATGGCCCTCCGGGCGGTGTCCTCGGCGCACCACGCTGCCCACTTTGTCGATCTTGCGGACGTGCAGCAGCCAGCGCTCGTCTTGCCAACCGTTGCCGCCGCGCTCGGCGTCCGCCCCGATGGCCGTTCGGTGCTGGACATTCTCAAGGTCATGCTGCGGGACGGTCAGTATCTGCTCGTGCTCGACAACTTCGAACAGGTCCTGCCGGCCGCGTCTGCCGTCGCTGATCTCCTGGATGTCTGTCCAGGCGTCAAGCTGTTGGTCACCAGCCGCGCGACGCTCCAGATTGCCGGCGAGCACGTCGTCGATATCCGGCCTTTTCCGGTACCACCCATCGACCCTCCTGCAGCCCAGATATCTGCGGTTGACTTCGACGCCTGTCGCCTCTTCGTGGACCGTGCCACGGCACTTGACCAGGACTTCTCGCTCACCCCTGCCGATGCCGAAATCATCGCGAGCATCTGCCGGAGGCTGGAAGGATTGCCCCTCGCCATCGAGCTGGCCGCCGCCTGGGTGTCGGTCCTTTCGCCGCGTGCCGTGCTGGCGCAGCTCGACCATCGGCTGGCTCTGCCTCGTGGTGGTTCACTCAACGCTCCTCAGCGACAGCGGAGCCTGCGGGACACCATCACTTGGAGTTACGGGCTGCTCAGCCCAGCATCGCAGACGCTTTTCCGGCGACTGGCGGTCTTCAATGGCGGGTGGTCACTCGAAACCATGCTGGAGATTTGTGGAGATGACTCGCTCGATGTCCTGCAGGAACTCCGCGCCCTGATCGCGAACAGCCTCATCCGGCGGGCTGACACCCCCGCTGGCGATTCTCGCTACACCATGCTGGAAACAGTGCGCGAATTCAGTGTCGAGCTCCTGCAACTGAGCGACGAGGCGAGCCGCATCTCGCAACGGCACGCGGCCTGGTTTCTGGCGCTTGCCGAGCGAGCCGAGGCGCAGCAGGACACGATTGAACGGGATCTCTGGCTGGATCGTCTCGAAGCCGACCACGGCAATCTCCACAGCGCCCTCGAATGGGCGCTCGAGCAGGAGGATGCGGAGACCGCCGTCAGTCTCTGCGGATCGCTCCTGCCCTTGTGGCAGTTTCGCTACTACGCCAACCTCGGGCGGGAATGGGTGCGGCGGGCGCTGGCGCTCGACAAGGCCGTGTCGGCTCCGGCGATGCGGAAGGCGCTCTACAGCGCCGGCACGCTGGCGTATGTGGCAGGTGACCGCGACGAGGCTGCGGCCCTGTTTGCCGGCGCCCTGCAACGCTACCAGGAGGCGGGCGACCCGCACATGACCGGGCGGGTCGAACTGGCCCTGGGGCGCCTGACGTGGGCGAATGAGGACCCGGATGTAGCCCGAGAAGGCCGCGCCTGGTTCGCTGCCGCCAGGCGGAGCTTCGAGAGCTGTGATGACCGGGTTGGCTTGGCGTTCTGCCTGCACTACGAGGGCCTGGTTGCCTTCGAAGAGGGTGACTTTGCTCGCGCCAAAACGGCCCTGCATGAATCATGGGCGATGTGGCAGGCGCTCGGCTTCACCTGGGAGCTGGCGCAGTGTATTCCTGGGCATCTTGCGGACGTGGCCCGGATCGAGGGCAACCTCACCGACGCGATGAGCCTGTACCAGGAGTGCCTGAAGTTCAACTGGGAGCGACAGTATCTGGAGGATGTCACCTGGAGCCTGGCTGGACTGGCGCTCATCGCCGCCACCGATGGCCAGGTGGAACAGGCGGTGCGCCTGGCTGCCCTGGCCGACCGCTTCGAGTGGGCGCCCAGGAGCTCGTTGACGCCCCATATTCGCCGCCTGCTCGGAGATGCCCTGGGCATGATCGAGGAACGTGTCGACGCGGAGCGCTTCGCCCAGATTGGAGCGTTGGTCAAAGGCGCCGATCCGGCGGTGGAGATTCAGGCTGCGCTGGCCCTGACCAGGCGTGAGACGCCGCCGAGAACGCCGGCGCCGGTCGCCTTCGGGCTGACGCCGCGTGAGCACGACGTCTTGCGGAAGATGGCCGCCGGGAAGTCAAACCACGACATTGCCGATGAACTCTTTGTGAGTGTGGGAACCGTCAAGGTTCATGTGACCCGCATTCTGGCCAAGCTGGACGTCAAGTCGCGCGCGGCCGCGACCGACGTCGCGCACCGCCACCATCTTGCCTGACAGGTATACGTCGTGCGTCGTCCCATCAAATACGACTTTCGATAGACGCGGCCGGGCAAATGCGCCTTCTAGACTGCTGGCACGGCCCAATCGACATGCCGGCAGCCTCGGGTTGTCTGGAACGAGGAGGAGAGGGTGGGAGGGTCCCGACAACCACGGGTGTCTGCCGCTGGGGGTGGCCACCGCGGATTGAATCCTCTGCTGCACCAATGCGTGCTGTCCGGATGAGTTCCCAGGTGGACAGAGCCGCTGTGCGACCGGATGCGGGTCGATGGATGTCATGAGCGCGGATGATTCCCTGCCGTTCACGGATCTTGATCCAGGGACGTATCTGGAAAGCCGCCAGCGGTTTCTGGCGAAAGTCGTCATGGATCACGCATTGTGGGAACACCTGTTGGCGCTCGCGGGCCGGGATCAGGTCGTGATCGAGCGCCAGACCGCTCCCCTGGAGCTGGAATCCCACCTGCTCATCACGCCCCGCTTCCTTGATGGACATCGCCGGATCCTGGTGTCGCTGATGCAGGACATGGCCACGTTCGGACCGTCAGCCGGCATGCAGGCCGACCGTATCGTTGCGCAGCAACTCCGCGCCTTCGCCGAGATTGCGCGGTATCCAGAAGACCTGGTCCTTGTGGACGACGACCAGAACGGGTAGGCAGCGCGCCACGGCGCCAACTGCCCATTCTGCGGCACCATTCATGCCCCGTACGGGAAGGCTCGCGCGGGAGCATGCCTGGCACGCGGTCGTTCCGACTCACGTCACGTCACGCCCGGGGCGATGGTGCGCTCCCGCGGGCTGGGCGGCGTCAGGTTGGGATTCCCTGTGGTGACGCAATAGCGAAGGAGGTGCACATGCCCAAGCAGATCATCCACACCGACGACGCGCCAAAGGCGCCACCCGCGTACAGCCAGGCGGTGAAAGCCGCCGGGCTGGTCTTCGTCTCCGGCCAGGGACCGTTCGATCCCGCAACCGGCGACGTGGCGGGCGAGACGATTCAGGAGCAGACCCGCCAGTGTCTGCGGAACGTGGAGGCCATTCTCAAGGCCGCCGGGAGTTCGCTCCATCAGGTGGTGAGTGCCACGTTCATCCTCGCCGACGAGCGCGACTACGCGGGCTTCAGCGAGGAGTGGCTGCGGTGGTTTCCCACGGACCCGCCGGCGCGGCAAGGCGCCAAGCTGCCGATCACGCCGAAGGGGATGAAGCTCTCGGTCGCGGTCATCGCTGAAGCGTGAGGAGACGTCAGTAGCAGAGATCAGGCTATCCCCATGATGATCGCGAGTATCGGACGTTCGCGGCCCGTGGGAGAGCGCTCCCGGAAAACGCGACGGACGAACAACGCCGGTCCTGGGATGCCCTGTCAGCCTGGTCAACGGTTGAGGGCGCAAGGGCCGCCGCCGTCGATGTGATCTCAGCACGCTGCATCGTGAGCTATGACATTCCGGATGACTGCGGGGTGACCTACGAGCCATCCGGACCTGACGGCCACGACGACATTCGTGGAGATTTCGAGGAACTGAAACACCATCTCACAGCGGATCAGTTCGACCTCTAGAAGGTGATGATATGAACGACCGCTACAAAGTGATTGACGAACCGAGCCTGAGCATTCTGGCGCGGTTTGCATCCCAGGACGAAGCGCTGGCATATGTGGAAGCGCTGCTTGCCGTCAATACCGACGATGTGCTTGACGAGCTCACGGTGGCGGACGGAGCGGGCCCCGTGTTTCACGGTGATGCGTTGCGACAGGAGCTGCAGCGTCGTGCCAGAGGCCGCCAGCGTGTTGGACCGCGTGGTGGCAGCGGATCGAAGGGCCTCGGGGCCGCGAGTTCCAGCCATGCTCCTCTGGCAGCGACCAGCCACGACGAGTCCGAATGGACGCACACCATGAGGGGGCCGGGCAGCCAGCCCCCTCGTTGATTTCTCACCCTCTCGCCACCGCTTCCCAGTCATCCAGTCCACCCCATACGAGATCGGCACCCTCCCCTGCTTGCCGCCCGGCACGTGCGTGGCATGATGCCCTGGCTCACGATCCGGTTGTCCAGGGATACAGCCGTATGGCGCCTTCAAGTCAATGTGCTGTCGTCGTCATCATGAGACCCGCGCCTGGCGGGGTTATCGATCCAACGGACGGTGCTATCAGCCCAACTCGGTGAAAGATCAAAGCCAGCAGACGATCGTGGCCACGGACCTGGCGAGGCGTTCGTGACCGTCTTGAGCCACGCTGGTATTGGCATCAGGTGTAACCACGTGTGTGCGCGTCGTGTTCAGAGCCTGCGCTCGCAGTTCGTAGCACCGCAAAGACCTGCTGGTGAGCGCGGCGCTGGCGGCGCGGCTGGACCGGGTGGACTGGCGGGAACGCGTGGCGCGGGGGCGAGCAGACAAGCCCCTGTCACGTGTGGTTGCGCTCCGGAGAGACCCTGGCTTGGCTGTCGAGCGCGATTGCAGATAGCCGTCCCTATCCGCATACGCATTCAGACCGCCCAGCCAGGTGAGGTGAACTTGTCGTTGGCCGTTGCGAGGTGGCTAACGGACAACAGGACTTAGCCATCACTCACTTCGTGAGCACCTTCTTCTACAGGTACAGGCGAGACCGTTCGTGGGCAATCCCACAAGACTATGACGTCCGCCAGAGGATCGGGCGATCGCCTGCCAGCGTTGGTGCACCGCCTAGATCAGTCCTTCACGCGCTGCGAGCGCTGCGGCGGAACGCCGGTTGTTGACACCAAGCTTGGCGAAGAGTCGCGCGACATGGGCGTTAATGGTGCGGGGGCTGAGGAAGAGTGCAGCGGCGATCTCCTTGTCCGTTTGCCCCCGCGTGAGCAACCGCAACACCTGCAACTCTCGACGGGACAGCCCAAACGCCTCATCCGGGAGCGCGAACGGCGACGCCTCGGCGTCGGCACGGCTCGGGAATGCCCCGGCGAGGGCTAGCGCTTCGGTGACGGCGGCCTCCACCGTCAGCCGGCGACCCGCCGCCCACGCTGCCTCAAACTGTTCGGCCCCGAGCCGGGCACGCGTCGTCGCCATAGCCCTGTCGCACTCGACCCGGTCGACCGGGAACATCGGGGCGCCAATCGCCTCCCGCAGCGCCTCGGCCGCGCCGAGCAGTCGCACGGCCGTCTCGCTCCTCGTGCCTGCGGCGACCGCAGCCAGGCGTTCCAGGTCCTCCGCGACTTTGAACTGGACCCCAAGTTCGTCATGCACGGCGAGGGCGTCGGCAATCAACCGAACTGCGCGCTCATGATCTCCTCGCGCCGCCGCCCGAAGCCCCTGGAGTGACTCCACGTAGGCGATCCATCGCGGCTCGCCGATGGCCCGGAAGTGAGCCACGGCTTCTGAGAGTAACGGTTCCGCCCGTGCGTCGTGACTCTGCCGGGCAATCGCCTCCGCACCATGGCACAACGTCGAGGCGAGGAGCCAGCGATCCCCGGTACGGCGCGCAGGCTCCATGGCTTCGGTCAGACGCTGTTCGGCATCCGCCAGATTTCCCCAGGCGAGCTGCAGCGCCCCGAGGTCATGACAGAGGGTTGCGACCTTGGTGTCGTCCCCGAGTCGTTGAAACAGCGCGAGGCTCTCTTCGTACAGCAGGGCTGCGCGGTCAAAATCACCGCACATCTTCACGGCCATGCCGACGCGCCGCAGTGCCACGGCAATGCCCCGTTGGTTGCCTGCCTCTTGAAAGCGAACCAGGGCTTCCTCGAACGGTCCCACCGCATGGGCAAAGTCGCCTTGCGTCCAGACGAGGAGGCCAAGTTTGATGAGCCCCGCGGCGACGAGGGACGGTGGCAACGCTGCCACGTCCGACGCGGACAGCAAATCCTCGAGCCAACGCCGCCCCTCAGCCAGAAAGCACCGTGCCTCCCAGAAATGCCCGAGCGCGACCGCCAGCCGCAGGGCTGGCTCGGTCTCACCTCGTGATCGGTACCACACCAGCGCCGCGAGCAGGTTCGGGTAGTCCTGTTCCAGTCGGTCGAACCAGGCAGCTTGATCGGACTGGCGCAGGTGCGTGTCCGCCTCTTCCGCGAGCGCGAGAAAGTGGTAAGCGTGCGTCGCACGCATCAGGTCGGCCTCGCCGCTCGCCTCGAGCTTGGTGATGGCGAATTCGCGCACCGTCTCCAGCATGCCGTAGCGTGGCGTGGCGCTGGCGGACCCAGCCCGTCTATCCAGGCGCACCAACAGACTCTGGTCACAGAGCGCCTCGAGTCCCTCCAGCATTGCAAAACGATCCCTGCCGACGACGACGACCGCGGCGTCCAGGTCCCAACCACCAGCGAAGGCCCCCAACCGTCGGAAGAGTTCCTGGGCGTCAGGATCGAGGAGATCGTGGCTCCAGCTGAGTGCGTCACCCATCGTCCGCAGCCGCGGTGGTGCATCGCGGGGTCCGCCGGTCAGCACGCGGAGGCGGTTGTTCAGCAACGCCAGCAACGCCTGGGGCGACAGGAGCCGCGTCCGGGCCGCCGCCAACTCGATTCCCAGCGGCAGCCCATCCAACTGGCGGCAGATCTCCGCGACGGTCTCGGCACTCGCGGTGGTGAGGATAAAGTGCGGATCGACAGCGCGCGCGCCCTGGACGAAGAGGGCGACAGACGCAATCTGCTCCAGGTCCTCTACCCCACTCGGTGACAGGCTTCTTCCCGCCGACCGCACCGGCAGGGGCAATGGCGGCACTGGCAGGATGTGCTCGCCGTGCACCCGCAGGGGCGCACGGCTGGTCGCGAGCACCTGGAGCGCAGGGCAGGCGGTCATGAGATCTGCCACCAGAGCAGCAGCGGGTGTGATGACATGCTCGCAGTTGTCGAGGATGAGCAGGAACTGCCGCGGCCGCAAAAAGGCCCGTACCCGCTCGTCGAGCGACCGGGGCCCAGCCTCGGTCACGCCGAGCGCCGCCGCCGTTGCCGGGAGGACCAGGGACAGGTCCGTCACGCGCGAGAGGTCGACAAACGCGGCGCCGTCGGCAAAGACGGGGGAGACGTCCAGCGCGAGAGCCAAGGCCAGGCGGGTCTTGCCGGCCCCGCCGGGACCGTTCAGTGTCAGCAGAGGAACGGCTTCGTCGAGCAACAACTGGCGCGCGGCCGCCAACTCACCCGATCGCCCAATGAGCGGGGTCCGAGGGCGAGGCAGGGATGGATCATGCGCCAGCGGTGAACGCCTGACCATGGCACGCACCCGACGTGAGATCAAATTGACGGTGCTGCGCATCGTAGCACCCGCATGGCATACGGTAGGTATTAGGTAATCCCTACGGATGCATCTCGATCCGCCGCTCCGTAGAGTGACTCGGCGTCGGTGATCAGCACAGCAGAAGCGCACCATGGGATGGACG